>NZ_JBEUWT010000001.1:947331-989232 GCF_045517775.1 Microbacterium deferens | reverse complement strand
GGTTCCGGCGGTACCGCCGGGTCGTGCTGCTCCAACTCAGGATGGATCGCGCGGCTCGGCGAAGGGCCCGCGGAATCTCGGGGGTGTGACTCCGCGGCGGGTCTGCTCATCCTGAGTTCGGGCCGGGGGCCGGGGCGCGGGCTAGGGCGGCAGGGCCCCGGGGGGAGTGAACCGGGCGGGGCGGGGGCTGGGGCGGCAGGGCCCGGGGTAGGGGGACGCGGTCCGGGGGTGTTGCTATTTCGGTTCCGGCGGTACCGCCGGGTCGTGCTGCTCCAACTCAGGATGGATCGCGCGGCGCGGCGAAGAGCCCGCGGAATCTCGGGGGTGTGACCCGGCGGCCCGTCTGCTCATCCTGAGTTCGGGCCGGGGGCCGGGGGCCGGGGCGAGGGCTAGGGCGGCAGGGCCCGGGGGGTCCGGAGGCCCGGGGGTCCGGAGGCCCGGGAGGAGTGAACCGGCCGGGGGTGGGGCGGGGGCTGGGGCGGCAGGGTCCGGGGGAGCGGCCGAGGGTAGGAGGGGACCGGGCGGGTCGCGGGGAGGGATGAACGAGGACGGATGCTGCGCGCCGCACTAGCGTGGAGGCATGACCTCTCCGAGCGAGCTGCTGAGCCTGGCCGTCGACATCGCCCTCGAAGCGGGGGAGCTGGCGCACCGGCGCCGCACCGAGGGCGTCACGATCGCGGCGACTAAGTCGGCGCTCGCCGACATCGTCACCGAGGCCGACCGGGAGGTTGAGACGCTCGTGCGCGACCGGATCGCCGCCGCGCGCCCGGATGACGGCTTCTTCGGCGAGGAAGGCGGCGCGGGGCGGGGCAGCACGGGGATCACCTGGGTCGTCGATCCGATCGACGGCACCGTGAACTACGCCTACGGCATCCCGGCCTGGGCCGTCAGCATCGCCGCCGTCGAGGTGGCGGACGGCGACGGCGAGCCCGACACGGCGACCTGGACCGCCCTTGCCGGCGTCGTCTACAACCCGGTCGTCGGAGAACTCTTCCGCGCCTCCCGCGGGGGCGGCGCCTGGCTGGGAGAGCGCCGACTCCACGTCAACGACGAGGTCGGCCCGGCCGGGGCGCTGCTGGCGACCGGTTTCGGCTACGACCCCGCCACCCACGCAGCGGCGCTCGAGCAGCAGGCGCGCATCATGCCGATCGCGCGCGACATCCGCCGCATCGGTGCCGCCTCGCTCGACATCGCCTACGTCGCCGCGGGGCGTCTGGACGGCTATTACGAGCGCGGACTCCAGCCCTGGGACCACGCTGCGGCCGCGCTGCTCGCCACCGAGGCCGGCGCCGTGGTGGCGGGGAGTCCGGGCGGTGTTCCGGGGCGAGAAATGACGATCGTCGCCGGACCAGGGCTTTTCCCGCGGCTCGACGCCCTGATCGACTACTGAGCCCGTCGGCCGGGGTCGCCCACATGGCATTCCCAGGGCGTCCGATGTAGTGTTTACCCGATCGTTATCTTCGTCGCCCGAACGGCGGAGACGCCCCGAAAAGCCCGATTCCGTCGCGCCTGCGACACGACCCGAGAGCACTCTGCGCGTTGTCCGAAACCCCCGAAGTCGAGCCCGCTCGCACGCGACGGTCGACTCGCCCCTCCGCGGCGCCCGCGGCCGCCGAGCCGCGGCAGTTGACGCGAGCCGAGCTGCGTCGCCTCGCCCAGGGTTCGCCCGCGGCTGAGACCGCGATCGAGCCCCGACCCGCCGCATCCGCCCCTCTCGCCCCCGCGCGCCGTCGTGTGGCCCGCGCCGCCGAGGCTCCGGCCACACCCGTTTCCGCCTCGGAGGCCGTCGTCGCCGTCACGGTCGCGCCGACGCCCACGCTGCTGCCGACGTCACCGATCGTCTTGCCCGCCGCATCGCGTCGCTCACGCGTGCGGCCCCCTCGTGAGACCCCCGCGGTCTTCGAGCTGCTGACGCCGGGCGACGCGTCGAACGGCCCCATCGCCTTCGCCGCCGCCGCAGCCGATGAAGCGCTCGCCGCCGATGAAGCCCTCGCCGCCGACATCGCCTCGGCAGAGGCCGCCGCCGAGGCCCAGGCGCAGGAGGCGCTCGACGAGTTCGAGGCCGCTGCCCGTCTGTTCGCCTTCACCGGCGAGACTCCCGTGCAGGTCGCCGCCGAGGCTCTCGCCGATGACGTTCCCGTCGAGGCCCCGCGCGTGCCCGCACGTCGCCAGGGGCTCCTGTCATTCAAGCGCGTCGCGACCGCCTCTTTCTCCATCGGCGTCTTCGGCGTCGTCGGGCTCATGGCCGTCGGCATGACGACCCCGGTCGGGGCGGTCGCCGCGGCCCAAGGCTCGTCGTTCACCAGCGCGAACCTCCTCGTCGCCTCGGACCTCGCGCGCGAGCCGGGCGAGATCCAGGCCTATGTCGCCCCCGCCGACGTGCAGGCCGGTTCGCTGGAGCGCACCGACGGCTACGAGGCCGCGTCGATGGCGAAGATCGCCGCCGACTCGGGCATCACGAACTTCTCCGACTTCTTCGTCAATGACCCGACGGCGGCCATCCAGTGGCCGTTCTCGGTGGGCGTGCCGATCACCTACGGCTTCGGCATGCGCTCGGGCAAGATGCACGAGGGTGCCGACTTCGTGCCGGGCGCCGGCTCACCGGTGCAGGCGATCGCCGACGGCACGGTGCGGATCGCGACCGAGTCGGGCGGCGCGTACGGCGTCACGGTCGTCATCGATCACATCATCGACGGCGAACTCGTCTCGAGCCGCTACGCCCACATGCAGTACGGGTCGCTGAAGGTCTCGGCGGGCGAGAAGGTCACCGTCGGAACCGTCGTCGGCAACACCGGCAACACGGGCCGTTCGTTCGGCGCGCACACGCACTTCGAGATCCTCGCGGGCGGCACGACCGCCATCGACCCGATCCCGTGGCTCCGGGAGCACGCCGGAGGCTGACTCGATTTCTTGAGGATGCCGCGGCTCTGGTATTCTCTTCTAGTTGCCCAGCATCGCTGGGTACGCCCCGATAGCTCAGTGGTAGAGCACTTCCATGGTAAGGAAGGGGTCGACAGTTCAAACCTGTCTCGGGGCTCGAAGCATCCATGTCACTCCACCGGATGCTGTGCGGCGGGGTAGCTCAGTTGGTGAGAGCGCACGACTCATAATCGTGAGGTCGCGGGTTCAAGCCCCGCTCCCGCTACCAAGTTGGTTTTACTCGAACGAACGACCTGAAGATGAAGGTCGGAGCGTCCCGTCTCAACGGCACTGGAGATCGATCCGGTGCCGTTTTTGTTTCGTCTCCTGCCGGGGCCGCGGCCCGTGGCTTGCGCTCGGTGCGTCGTGTCCTCGTCTAGATGACTTCTGCGAAGCGTCGTCCCGGGAGCATCGATTCGACAGCGTCCAGCGGAAGTCGAGCAGCAACGGCGATGCATCGCTGTCGGATGCCCCGTCGAATCGCGAATCTGCTCCTTGCTCATCTGCACGCATGATGACTTCCTCTCTCGTGGTCGGTCGTCGCTCGTTCCCAGCGGGTCGGGAGCGTTCAGCCTCACCGGCATCGGATATTCATCCGGTGCCGTGTGATTTTCTCGCCTTCTCGCACATTCCTCGCCGCCATCCGAGAGTCGCGTGCGTTGAAGCGCTTCAGTCTCGAGCGTTGCGAACGGTATTCTCGGGTTCGAGAGGGTGTCGACGACCGTGCCGCGTGGCTCCGGCGTCACCCCGGCCACGCCAACGCGGAGGGTACATTCGGCTCATGACGATGCCACGGCTTCGACCGCCGAGTATGACCGACGTCGCGCGCCGCGCCGGCGTCGCACTCGGCACCGTCTCCAACGTCCTCAACTATCCCGAGAAGGTCAGCCCCGAAACGGTTCAGCGCGTACGGGACGTCATCGACGAACTCGGCTTCGTGCGCAACACCAACGCCCGCGACCTCGCGGGCGGCCGATCTCGAACGATCGGGCTCTCCGTCATCGACATCAGCAACTCGCTCTTCGTCGACATCGCTCGCGGCGCGCAGAACTTCGCTGAGGAGACCGGCCTGAACGTGATGATCGCGAACAGCGACAACAAACTCGAGTCGCAGGACGCAAGCCTCAGCTTCTTCGACGGGTCGCGCGTCGCCGGCATACTTCTCGCGCCGATGCAGGATTCGCGGGCATCGATCGACCGCGTTCGGCGGCACGGCCGGCCCGTCGTGGTGTTGAACTACGACGACGGCGACGACGACACGTGCCGGGTCCTCGTCGACAACGAGCTCGTCGGCTACCTCGCCGCGCAGCATCTCATCAGCCTCGGACGTACCAGGTTGGCCTTCATCGGCGGGCGGGACAATCTCCAGCCCGTGCACCTGAGGCGCGCGGGCGCGCGACGCGCCGTCGAGGAGGCGGGCGGTCGTGTGACGCTCGAGGAGATCCCCACCGAGACCCTCGACCCGCCCAGTGGCGCCGAGGTGGGTCGGGCCATCATCGGGCGCCCCCCGGCGGATCGACCGGACGGCGTCATCGCCGTCACCGATCTGCTCGGGATGGCGATCATCCAGGTCTTCAACGGGGCCGGCGTCGCGGTTCCCTCCGACATCGCCGTGATGGGATGCGACCACAACTCGGCGGCCTGGGGTGGCACGATCTCCCTCACCTCGGTGCAGATGCGTGGACTCGAGATGGGGCGCGAAGGCTTGCGTCTCCTCATCGACGAGATCTCGACGTCCCGCGACGAGCATGTCCACCAGACCGTGATGCTGGAGCCGGCCATCGTCGCGCGGGAGAGCACGGTCGGTCGCAGCGCCGTGGTGCAACGCTAAACTGAAGCGCTTCAATTCTGTCTTGACAGGGCAGGGTCGCGGCATCCATACTCTCCAATTGAAACGCTTCAATGTTCGGAGCGTGGCCCTTTCAAGGAGGAACTGTGACCACAGCATTCGCACGCCGCTCGACCCGACGGGTGGCCTTCATCGCAACGGGAGCCGTGACCGCTCTCGCGCTCACCGCCTGCGCCGGCGGCGGCGGCACCGGGGGAGCGGACGCCACCCAGTTCGGCTTCCTCGTCAACACCGAGAACACCACCATCCCGGATCTGCTGACGAACCTGAGCGAGAACGCCTGCTCGGCAGAGAACGAGGCCCTCCCGCTCACGGTGGAGACCGTCCCGCAGACGCAGCTCGACCAGCGACTGCAGCTCCTGGCCGGCCAGAACGCCCTCCCCGCGCAGTACGCAGCCGGCAACGCGCCCGCGCTCACGAAGGAACTCGCCGCCGGCGGACAGGTGCTCGACTTCGAAAAGACGCTGACCGACCTGGGCGTCATCGACCAGGTGGAGCCGGCGGCGGTCTCGACGATCGAGGCGCTGTACGGCGGGTTCAACGTGCTCCCTTACCAGTACAACATCGAGGGGATCTGGTACAACAAGCAGATCTTGGCCGACAACGGTATCGACGTCCCCGCGACGTGGGACGAACTCACCGCTGCCGCCGCGGAGCTCAACGGTGCCGGTGTGCAGCCCTTCTCCGCCTCCGGTGAGCAGGGGTGGCCCATCACCCGCCTCATCAGCGGCTACATCTTCCGTGACCTCGGACCGGACGCGCTGCAGAAGGTGGCAGACGGCGACGCTCAGCTGACCGACCCGGAGTACGTCGCCGCGGCGCAGGCGGTCGCCGACCTGGGCGCGGACGGATACTTCGGCCAGGGCGTCGGATCCATCGACTACGACACGGCCTTCAACACGTTCCTCACCGGCAACGCCGCGATGTTCTACATGGGCAGCTGGGCGCTGGGCGACTTCGCCAACGAGGAGCGCAACCAGATCGGCTCCGAGAACATCGGCTTCATGCCCTTCCCCGCCGTCGATGGCGGCGCGGGAGACGCGAGCCAGACCCCCGCGAACGTCGGGCTCCCGATGACGTTCAGTGCGAAGGCCTACAACGACCAGGTCGGTGACTGGCTCACGTGCATCGCGAACAACTACGGAGCCGCCTCGCTCAGCGAAGCGAGCACCATCTCGGGGTTCAAGGTCAACGGTGACGTCGAGGTCGACGAGCTCACGCAGGTCGTGCAGGACCAGATCGCCGACACCGACCAGTCGGTGCTGTGGTTCGAGGCGCTGTTCAACTCCAAGGCGACCGAGACCAGCCAGAAGAATGCGGCGCAGCTGGTGACCGGTGCCATCTCGGCCGAAGACTTCATGAACCTCGTTCAGGCGGACCTCGGCAGCTGACACGCGGCGGGGTGGGGCGGCGGTTCGCCGCGCCCCACCCCGCATCCCGCACCGCGAGCAGAAAGAACTCCCGCAATGCAAAACATCCTCGGCGACCGGCGCGCCATCGTGACGCTGCTCGGCCCGGCCCTGTTGGTCTACACCCTGGTCATGCTGGTCCCGGTGTTCTGGTCGCTCGGCTACACCCTCTTCGATGGCAACGCCATCTCTGGGTTCACCTTCGTCGGCTTCGACAACCTCGCCCGATTGTTCACCGACCCGCGGGTGGCCGACGCGCTGCGCTTCACCATCCAGTACGCACTGGTCATCACCGTCGGCCAGGTCGCCCTCGGCTACCTTCTCTCCCTCTTCTACGTCTTCATCCTGAAGAACCGGGGGTCGGTCGTTCGCACCCTCGTCTTCTTCCCGGTGGTCGTGCCGACGGTGGCCGTCGCGCTGCTGTTCCAGAAGATGTTCGAGGTCGCTCCTCAGACGGGTCCGGTCAACCTCCTCCTCAACGTCTTCGGAGTCGAATCCGTCGACTGGTTCGGAAGTGCCGGCTCGGCATTCGCCGTCCTCGTCATCATGGACCTGTGGAGGTCGATGGGCTTCTACGCCGTTCTGCTCTACACCGGGCTTCTCGACATCCCCGATGACATCCTCGAGTCGGCACGCATCGACGGCGCCAGCACCTGGCGGGTCATCCGCTCCATCGTGCTGCCGCTTTCCCTCCCGGTGCTGCTCTCCTCGCTGATCTTCTCCATCAACGGCACCTTGAAGGTCTTCGACTCGATCGTCGCACTGACCAACGGCGGTCCGGGCACGGCGACGACGCCGCTCACGCTGTACATGTACTCCACCTCGTTCAGCTACGGCGAGTACGGGTACGGCGCGTCGATCGCGCTCGTCCTCACGATCCTGTGCCTTCTGGTCACCGTGTTCATCTTCCGCTCCTCGCGTCGCGACCTGACGAAGGGCTAGGACCATGGCGACGATCACTGTTACAACCACTCCGAACAGCCGCCCGCCCCGTGACCGGGCCATCCGCGGAGGGTCCCGCTCGCGACGCTTCCTCCGCCGGCTCCCCGGCAACATCGTCATCGTCGTCCTCGTGGCGATCATGGTGCTGCCCCTGCTGTGGCTGCTCGTGAACTCGTTCAAGACCCAGGACGAGTTCCTCAACGCACCGACTCTGTCGCTCCCGTCCTCGCTCAATTTCGACAACTACGTCGAGGCCTGGACCACCGGCAACCTCGGGCAATACCTGCTGAACAGCGTCATTGCCGTCTTCCCCTCGCTCTTCCTCATGCTCCTGCTGGGAATCGCGGCCGGATTCGTGCTCGAGGTGATGGTGTTCCGCGGACGAGGGGCCATCCTCCTGATCTTCCTGGCCGGAATCATGGTGCCGGGCCAGATGATTCTGCTGCCGCTGTTCTCCGTCTACTTCCAGGCCGGCCTGACCGGCACCCTGTGGCCGCTGATCATCACCTACACCGCGACGGGGCTGCCGCTGACGGTGTTCATGATGGCCACCTACTTCCGAGCCATCCCGCGCGAAGTCTTCGAAGCGGCGACCCTCGATGGCGCATCGGTCATCCGCGCGTTCTTCTCGATTGCGCTCCCGATGGCACGCAACGCCATCTTCACCGTCGCGCTCGTGCAGTTCTTCTTCATCTGGAACGACCTGCTGATCGCCCTGACCTTCACGAACTCGAGCAGCCTGCGCACCGTGCAGGTCGGATTGCTCAACTTCACCGGACAGTTCGGCGCGACACAGTACGGACCGCTCTTCGCCGCGATCTGCATCAACGTGTTCGGCATCCTCGCGATCTACCTCGTCCTGAACCAGCGCATCATGGCGGGACTGGCCAGCGGCGCGGTGAAGGGATGACCCGGGCCACCCGCGTCGCGATCATGACGGGGGTCGAGACGACCTCGATCGAGGACCGGATGCTTCGGCCCCTCGATCGCGGAGAGGTGCTCGTCCGCGTCGCGTCCGTCGGCGTCTGCGGATCCGACGTGCACTGGTACCGGGACGGTCGCATCGGAGACACCGTGGTGACCGACCCGCTCGTTCTCGGGCACGAAGCATCCGGCACCATCACCGAGGTAGGAGCCGGAGTCGATCCCTCGCGGGTCGGAACCCGCGTCGCCATCGAACCGGGCATCCCGTGCCGGGAGTGCGACCAGTGCTCGGCCGGTCGGTACAACCTCTGCCCTTTCGTGCGGTTCTTCGCGACGCCACCCGTCGACGGCGTATTCGCGACCCACGTGATCACGCAAGACGCGTTCGCGCACGCCGTGCCCGATTCCCTCACCGACGACGAGGCGGCACTCATAGAACCGCTCTCCGTCGCGGTGTGGGCGAACCGAGCCGGCCGCGTCTCACTCGGCGACCGGGTACTGGTGACCGGCGCGGGGCCGATCGGCCTTCTGGTGCTCCAGGTGGCTCGCAGCGCGGGGGCCGTGGTCACCGTCACCGACATCTCGGATGATCGGCTCGCTCTCGCATCCGAGCTGGGTGCGGATCGAACGGTGAACGCGTCGACGCCGTCGGACGCGAACCGTTACGACGTGCTCATCGAGTGCTCGGGGGCGGCATCCGCCATCGATTCCGGGATCCGTGCCCTCGCACCGGCGGGGCGTGCCGTTCTGGTGGGCATGGCCGCGAGTGCGTCGGTCGCGGTGCCTCTCGACGTCATCCAGTCGCGCGAGCTCCAGATCACGGGCACGTTCCGGTACGCCAACGTCTATCCGGCCGCCATCCATCTGGCCGCGAGCGGTCGTGTGCAGCTGACACGACTCGTCACCAGCGTGCACGACCTCGACCACGTCGATGACGCGCTGATGGCCTCCTCCCGAGATCCGCTCGCGCTCAAATCCATTGTTCGACCCCAGGCTCAGGAGAGTCCTTCAGCATGACCGTTCTCGTCACCGCCCCGACCTTCGACCATCTGCCCGGTGCCTTGGGCATCGGCAACCCGCGGCCCCGCATCTCATGGAAGACGTCCGCGCCGGCAGGGTGGCGGCAGGCCGGGTACGAGATCGAAACGCGGCGTTCCGACGAGGACATCACCGTGACCCGCGTCTCGAACCCTGACTCGGTGCTGGTGGAGTGGCCGGGGGCTCCGCTGCGGTCACGCGAGCGTGTCGAGGTCCGCATCCGTGTCACCGGTGCCGACGGAGTCGCGTCGCCGTGGTCCGAGTCGGCCGCTGTCGAAGCGGGGCTCCTGCACAGCTCGGATTGGGAAGCCGCGCTCATCGAAGCGCCGTGGTCGGACGACCCGGAAGCCCTCCGGCGACCGCCACGGATGCGGCGCGACTTCCACATCGCCGACGACGTCGTCTCGGCGCGGCTGTACGCGACCGCCCACGGCCTCTACGAAGCGGCGATCAACGGCGAACGGGTCGGAAACGACGCTCTCGCCCCCGGGTGGACGGTGTACGGCTCCCGCCTCCGGTACTACACCTATGACGTGACCCACTTGCTTCACGCCGGAGACAACGCGATCGGCGCGTGGCTGGCGGACGGATGGTTCCGCGGACGGATCGGATTCCACAGCGGCTATCCGAACTGGTACGGGTCGGAGATCGGGCTCATCGCGCAGCTCGAGATCACCCTTGCCGACGGCACACGTCAGATCGTGACGTCCGATGGCGAGTGGACCGCTCAGCGCAGCCCGATCCTCACTTCCGGGCTGTACGAGGGCGAGGAATACGACGCGCGAGCGGATCACGCCGACTGGGCGCGGGCAGGTTTCCGCTCCGACGATGCGGTCGCGGTCCGCGTCGCCACGCATGACGCGACGCTGCTCGTCGCGCCCGAGGGCCCGCCCGTGCGCTGCACGGAGGAGTTCCTCCCCCTCAGCGTCACGCCGACCGCGAGCGGCGCGCTGCTGTTGGACTTCGGACAGAACATCGCCGGACGACTGCAGATCCGCGTCGCAGGCGACCCGGGGCGCCGCATCACCCTGCGCCACGCCGAAGTACTCCAGGACGGCGAGCTCTACACCCGGCCCCTTCGTCGCGCCACCTCCACCGACGTCTACACGCACGGCGGCGGCGAGGCGACGTGGGAACCGAAGTTCACCATCCACGGTTTCCGCTACGCCGAGGTCAGCGGCTGGGAGGGTGAGATCGCCCCCGGCGATGTCGTCGCGCGGGCCTACCACACCGACATGGAGCGAACAGGATGGTTCGAATCATCCGACCCCCTCGTGAACCGCCTGCACGAGAACATCGTCTGGTCGATGCGGGGCAACTTCGTCGACATCCCCACCGACTGCCCGCAGCGCGACGAGCGCCTCGGCTGGACGGGCGACCTGCAGGTCTTCGCCCCCGCCGCCTCGTTCCTCTACGACTGCTCCGGCATGCTCAGCTCCTGGCTTCGCGACGTCGAAGCGGAACAGCTCCCCGACGGCACCGTGCCATGGTACGTCCCGGTGATCCCCGGTGGTCCCGAGTGGACGCCGATCCGCCCCGGCGCCGTGTGGGGCGACGCGGCCGTTCTCACCCCGTGGACCCTCTACCAGCGGTTCGGCGACGCGAAGGTGCTCGCCGATCAATATGCCAGCGGCTCGGCGTGGATCGACCTCGTCGAGAAGCTCGCCGGTCCCTCTCGTCTGTGGAACACCGGCTTCCAACTCGGTGACTGGCTCGACCCGGACGCTCCGCCGAACGACCCCGCCGACGCCAAGACGGACCGCTACCTGGTGGCTACCGCCTACTTCGCGTGGTCGTCCGAGCATCTCGCGAAGACAGCGGGCGTGCTCGGCAAGGACGACGAAGCGGCCCGGTACGCCGACCTGTCCGCGCAGGTGAAGGCGGCCTTCCGCGCGGAATACGTGAACGCCGAGGGAATGCTCACGAGCGACGCGCAAACCGCGTACGCGTTGGCGATCGAGTTCCACCTCTACGCCGACGACGCCGAGCGCGACCGGTGGGGCGCGCGGCTCGCGCACCTCGTGCGCAAGAGCGGCAACCGGGTCTCCACGGGCTTCGCCGGAACGCCGGTCGTCACGGACGCGCTTACCCGCTCGGGCCACACCGATGTCGCGTACGACCTGCTCCTCGAGCGCGAATGCCCGTCGTGGCTCTACACCGTGCTCAGCGGGGGGACGACGATCTGGGAGCGGTGGGACAGCCTCATGCCGAACGGCAGGGTCAACCCGGGCGGTATGACGTCGTTCAACCACTACGCGCTCGGCGCCGTCGCCGACTGGCTGCACCGCACCGTGGCGGGGATCGGTCCGCTCGAGCCGGCGTATCGCTCGATCCTGTTCCGTCCGCGTCCCGGTGGTGGTCTGACGTCCGCGAAGGCGGAGCACGAGACGCCCTACGGCCGCGCGTCGATCGAGTGGGTGGTGCAAGACGCGACGATCAGCGTGAACGTCACCGTTCCCACGGGGGCCACCGCGGTGCTCGATCTCGAAGGCGACGTCATCCGGCACCTCGAGTCGGGATCTCACGCGTTCTCGGCGGCAGTGGCCACGCGCGTCTGAACGGGAGGGCGGCCGGTGCCGCCCGCCCGTTCAGACGAGCACGTCAGGCGGAGCGTTCGAGGTGGTCGGGTTCCCGGCGACTCGTTCGTTCGCGAATCGCCGGGAACCCTGTCGGGCACTACGGTGTCGTGCTGGGGCGCACCCTCTGGGGGTGTGCGGCCTCGTAGGCGTACGCGAGGCCGATGATGGTCGCCTCATCGAACTGCTTGCCGACCAACTCCGCACCGACGGGGAGGCCCTCGCTCGTGAAGCCCGCCGGGAAGCTGATCGCCGGTGCCCCCGCGGATGAGGCGAGGAAGGCATTGACGGCGCCCCAGTTCGAGACGCCGAGGGCCGAGGGCGCCTCCTTGGCGCTCGGGTAGAGGAGCGCGTCGATGTCGTTGTCCTCCATGAAGGCGGAGAACGCGTCGATGAACGCCGTCGTCGGCTGAACGACCTCACGCTCGTACGAGGGGTCGGTCGTGTCGGGCCCGCCCACGAGCGCCTGGAGAGAGGCGCTCACGTCGGTGACGATGCCGCCGTTGCGGGTCATCTCCGCGAACGTGACGCCCTCCTGGTCAGGCCCGTAGTCCTGCAGATACGCGTCGAATGCCGCTTCCATCTCCCAGTCGTTCTGCATGGCGGACTCCGATGTGAAGCCGAGCTCGGAGATGTGCGACACAACGGCTCCCGCCGCGACGAGGTCGGCCTCCATCCGCGCCATGACCTCGTTGACCTCCTCCGCTTCCGGCGATTCGCCGAACGCGTCGTCCAGGACGACGATGCGAGCGCCGTCGAGAGCGTCGGGGTCGAGTGCGTCGAGATAGGAATCCGGGCGCGTCGCGTCGGAGCCGAGGGCGACCGGGTCATCCGGGTCGTCGACACCGGCGATGAGATCGAGCGCGCTGGCGATGTCGCTCACCGAGGTCGCCATCGGGCCGACGGTGTCGAGGCTCGTCGAGACCGGCGCGATCCCCGACCGACCGATCAAGCCCTTGGTCGGACGGATGCCGACGCTCGATGTCGCCGACGCCGGCACTCGAATGGAGCCGCCGGTATCCGTACCGAACGCCAGTGGTGCGAAGTTGGCCGCAACGGCCACCGCGCTTCCGCCACTGGAACCGGACGGGTTCTTGGACAGGTCGTACGGGTTCAATGTCTGACCGCCGAAGGAGCTCGTGGTGGCGAACCCGTACGCGAACTCCTGGAGGTTCGCCTTGCCGAGAATGATCGCCCCGGCATCCCGGAGCTGCGTGACGATGAAGGCGTCCTCATCCGGCGTCGACCCGCCCAGCGCTACCGACCCGACGCTCGTGGGCATGTCGGCCGTGTCGATGTTGTCCTTGAGGATGACCGGGATGCCGAACAGCGGTCCTCGTGAACCGGACTCACGACGTTCCTCGTCCAGAGACGCCGCCGTGTCGACGGCATCCGAGTTCACGTACACCATGGCGTTGAGCGCAGGGCCTTCGTCGTCGTACGCGTCGATCCGATCGAGATAGGCGCCGACGAGCTGCTCGCTCGTCACCTCACCCTTCTCGAGCGCTGCCTGGATCTCGACGATCGTGGGCTCGGTCGTGATGTACGCCGCGACCTCCTCCGTCGACATCGCCGGGTCGGTCGTCTGTGCCGCGGTGCAGCCGGCGAGAACCGCCATGCTCCCGCATCCCAGCGCACACAGCACGATCCGCAAGCGTCTCTGCTGAGACTTCGTCTTGTTCATTCTTCTCCGCTCCCTCTTTCGCTCGTCCGAGGTCTGGCGTCCGGTGGACCCTGCTCGCCGACGAGCGGCGTGCGGACCACGTTAGGGAGCGACGGTGCGGCGGCGGATGACGATTCCTGCAGCCCATATGACGCTGTCTGCATGAATCGGATGCTGCGGTTCTCGCCGGCTGCCGTCCGGATACACGCCCGGGACATCCGCGACATCACGGCGAAACAGCCATGGGCGAAACTCTCAGCGTGCGCCAGATCCGAGTCCAGACCGTCGACGCCTGGCACCAGATCGCCAGCGAGCGCATCGTCGCGCTGTCGTTCACCCCTACCGAAGAGCGCTTCCGCGCGACGTTCGCGCAGACCGTTCTGAGCGAGGACGTGTCCATGCACGACCTGTCGACGACCGGACTGATCGTGGATCGCTCCGAGAAGTCCGCGGCGGCGGATCCGCACGAGGACGTGTTGTTCGTCCTGCAGCGCAGGTCGTCGGGTGTGCTCGCGCAGAACGGCCGCGACGTTCACCTGACGCCCGGATCGCTGGCGTTGTTCGATCCCTCGTGCGCCTACTCGTTCGATCACTCGGCGGGCAACCAGCGTCAGCTCACACTGCGCATGAGCCGACGCCGTCTGGGCGTCGACGATCGGACGATCGCGCGACTGTCGGCAACCCCCATACCGGGGGACCACCCGCAATCCGTGCTCGTCCAGGCGTACATGCGTGCGCTGTGGAAACGAGGCGCCGCCGCGTCACGCGATGTGGCGAGTGCGAGCGGGGACCTTGCGATCGAACTGATCGGTTCGCTCCTGAGCTCACTCCTGTCCTCCCACATGGAGGCACCCCGAGCGTCGGAGTACGAGCGCATGATCCGGTATATCGATGCGCACTTCGAGCGCCACGACCTCGACGTGGCCGCGCTCGCCGATGCTCACCACGTCTCGGTCCGGAATGTCTACAACGTGTTCGCGAGGAGGAGAGAGACGCCCGCGGCCGCTATCCGCTCCCGGCGGCTTCAGCACGCGGCCCAGCTCCTTCACGACCACCCGCGCTCGACCCTCGTCGATATCGCCATCCGATCGGGGTTCGGTGACGCGGCGACCTTCGCCCGGGCCTTCCGCCGACAGTTCGGTCACAGTCCGTCGACATGGCGACGAGAACCCCCCGCACGTCGCGCGACCAGCACCTAGAGCGGCGGCGTCAGAAGTCGAGCGAGAACACCTTTCGCGCGGTCCGTTCGAAGAAGTCCGCCTTCTCGTCGTCGCTGATCGGCAGGGCTTCCTGCGCGTCCACCTCTGCGGCGTCGTACTGGTAGGGGTAGTCCATCGCGTACATCACGCGGTCGGCGCCGATGACGTCGCGCGTGAACATGATCGCCGGCGCCCAGGGCATTCCCGACGTGGTCAGCCAGATCTGGTTCGAGAAGTACGCCGACGGCGCCTGGCGGAGCGGTTTGATGCTCTCGTACCTCCCCGAGGCGACCTGCTTGGCGTGCATGTGGTCGATCCGGTGCAGCCAGAACGGGAGTCCCTCGCCGAGGTGCCCGACGACCACGCGGAGACCGGGGTGGCGGTCGAGCACGCCCGAGGTGATGATGCGCAGCAGGTGCAGACCCGCGCTCGCACCGAATCCGTGGACGGCGCCGTCCAGCCCCGCCTCTCGATAGGGCGCGATCATGCTGTCGGGCGGCGTGTTCGGGTGCAGGTACAGCGGCACGTCCAGTGACTCCAGCTCGGAGAGCAGCGGAGCGAAGCGGGGATGGTCGATGTACGAGCCGCGGATGTGGTCGTTGAGGATCAGCCCTTTCAGGCCCAGCTCGGTCACCGCGCGCCTCAGCTCGATCACCGCCGCATCCACGTCTTCGAACGAGACCGCCGCGAGCGCGGAGAACCGGGTGGGGTGCTCTCGGCTCAGTGTCGACAGGCGGTCGTTGCTGAGACGGGCGATGTCGATGCCTTCCCGCGCATCGAGCACCTGGGTGCCTGGTGCGGTGAGGGCGAGCACCTGGTGGTCGATTCCCGTAGCGTCCATGTCGGCGATCCGTTCTTCGGCCGCGCTCTGCAGCCGCGCCACGACCGCCTGCGGCTGCTGATGCGTCGACCCGAGGAAATACCCCATCAGGCTCGAGAATCCGATGTCGTCGATCGTCCGCTCCGACAGATGCCGGCGGTAGAGGGAGATGAGCTCGGGGGGTGCCCAGGCCTCCTCGGTCGCGATGCGCAGGTGGGTTCGGCGGTTGTCGTCGGTCACGTCGTGTGCCCTTCCCCGAGCGGCGAGGTGTCGGCGCCCGGTGTCGTGTTCTCGTGAGTCGTCGTCGGCTCGGATGCTTGGTCGGAGATCGCGTGCATGCGCACCGTCACGACCGCCGAGATGCCCTCGGCGGTCTTCGCAAGGCCCGTGCGGAGCACCACGTCGAGTTCCAAGATGTCGGTGACGAGCCCGCTCCAGGCATCGCCTGCCGCCGCGGCGACACCGCCGAAGTCGGCGCTCTGCTGCAGGTTCACCCACAGCCGGTCCGTCCGGGCGGCCACTCCGTCCGGGTGCAGGCGCTCCAGATTGCGTTTCGTCGCGTTCCACCCGCCGTTGTCGAGCACGACGGTGAGTACCGGCAGACCGTAGTGACGGGCGATCCAGTAGGTCGATGACGGCGCGCTGAAGAAGAAGGTGCCGTCTCCGACGATGCTCACCACCGTGCGATCGGGCGCGGCGAGCTTCACCCCGAGCGCCCCGCCCCCCGACCAGCCGAGCGACGTACCGCGGTTGCCGTACAGCGTTCCGGGCAGCTCGCGGGGCAGGTGCTTCCACACGGCGGGTGCCGCGGAGATGGCTTCGTTGACGACGATCGCCTCGTCGTCGAGCAGGTCGTGGAGTGCGCGGGCGACGGTTGCGGCGGTCAGCCTCCGGGCGTCCCGGTCGGCGTCGGCCTCGTCGTCCCATGCCTGGCGTATGCCTCGGCCGGCATCGGCGCCGCGGGCGGCGCGGAGCTCTGCGGCTTCGTCGGGTGACGGCGGACAGCGATCGAGCAGCTGTCGTAGAACCAGCCCGCTGTCGGCCCCGACGAACCGCTCGGCGGGCACGTACCAGAGGGGCAGTGACTCCTGCAGCGGGTCTTCGTTGACCACGAACACCCGGGCGTCCGGGCGCGGGCGACCGATCGCGTCGACCCAGGGCACGTCGGTGTCGATCGCGAGGATCACGTCGGCCTCGCCCAGGAGCCGGTGGGGGTCGTCGCCGCCGTGGAGCGGATGCTGCCGGGGGAAGCTGAGCACCTCCGCGTTGTGTTCGACGACGACGATGCCGAGCCTCTCGGCCAGGTCGACGAGCGCGGCGACGGACCCTCGATCGCGACCGAGGTAGGTCGTGATGATCACCGGTGCGGTCGCCGCGGCCAGCGCCGCGAAGATCTCGTCCGCCGCATCCTCGGATGCGGGGTTCGGGGCGACGGGTGCCCACTTCGCGGCATCGATGGGCGCCGGGAGGGCGCGGTCGGCCAGCGCCTCGCGAGCGGCGGTCACATACACCGGGCCGGCGGGGGCGCTCCGGGCGATCTGCAGCGCGCGGTGCACGATCTGGCCGGTGTTCGCCGCGGTGCGGATGTCGTAGCTCCACTTGACGTAGGGCCGGACGATCCCGTGCTGATCGGCCACGTCCTGCAGGTGGTTGACGAAGGAGTTCCGGCTGCCGGGGAGCTCCCCTTCGAGGGTGTAGGGGGTCAACCCGGCGAACACGAACACCGGCACTCGCGACCTCGCGGCGTTGTGCACGGCGCCACCCAGGTTCGCCGTGCCGACGTCGGTGTGCACGAAGACGGCCTGCGGCTCACCGGTGACGAGCGCGTACCCGTGCGCCGCGCTCAGTGCGCTGTACTCGTGAGGACACAGGATGACGACGGGCGTGTCGATCCCGTTCTCCCGGTCCTGCGCCAACGCCTCGATGATCGCGGGGTGGTCGCTGCCGAAGTTCGCGAACAGGTGCGTCACACCCGCGGCGCGCAGCGCATCGACGATGAGCGCGCCGGCCGTGCTCGTCTGCGGCGTCATGAGGCGGCCGCGACGGGGATCGGCTGCACATCGACGCTGTGGAACTGCAGGTACTCGTCGATTCCGTGAGGGGATCCCTCCCACCCGATGCCGCTCTGCTTCCATCCGCCCATCGGGATCTCTCGCGTCCCGGTGTGTGAGAACATCGCACTGTTGACGAACGTCACCCCCGCCTCGATCCGGGCGGCGACGGCGAGAGCGTGCTCGCGCGACGTCGACCAGACCGATGAGCACAAGCCGTACTCCGTGTCGTTCGCGAAGTCGATGGCCTGCTCCTCGGTATCGCAGACGACCACCGGGAGGATCGGTCCGAACTGCTCCTCGCGCACGATCTCGTCGCCCTGCTGGGCGTCCAGCACGAGCGCGGGCAGGAGGAAGTTCCCCTCATCCCAGGTGGAGGGGTCCAGCGGCGAGCCGAGCACGCGCACGTCGCGCCCCGCCGCACGCGTGCGCTCCAGCAGCTCGCTCACCCGCGCGAACTGCCCCGGGTTGTTCACCGGCCCCATGTCGGAGCGCTCGTCCTGGGCGTCGCCGACGGTCATGGCCGACACCCGAGCGACGAGCAGCCGTTCGAACTCCTCGGCGACCTCGCGCTGCACGTACACGCGCTTGGTGGCGAAGCACACCTGCCCGGCCCGCCGGTAGGCGGACTGCGCGATGCGTTCCGCGGCGAGGGGCAGATCGGCGTCGGCGAGCACGATCGCCGGGTCGTTGCCGCCCAGTTCGAAATGCACGGGAAGCAGCGAGTCCGCCGCCTGGCGCATGATGTGTCTCGCGGTGGCCCCGCCGCCGGTGAACGAGATCTTGCGTACGCGTCGGTCGTCGACGAGGGCCCGCACCACCGGGGCGTCGCCGTTGACGATGGCGATGACGCCCTCGGGGAGCTCTGCCGCGGCCAGGGTCGCGAGAAGCGAGACGGCCAGCGGAGCGAACGGTGACGGCTTGAGCACGACGGCGTTTCCCGCCGCGATCGCCGGGGCGAGTTTGTTGGCCGTGAGCAGCACGGGCGCGTTCCACGGCACGACGCACGCCACGACCCCGTAGGGGCGGCGTTCGACGCGCACGAACTCGTCGGTGCGCGGATCGCCGATCGTCTTCGACGCCACGGCGTCTTCGAGGTAGTCGGCCACGTCGCGGAAGGAGCCGGCGGATGCGGCGACCTCGCGCCGGATGGTCGAGACGATGCTGCCGTTCTCGCGCGTGGCGAGATCGATGAGCCGGTCGGCGTGGGCGTCCACGGCGTCGGCGATGCGGCGGAGCCGCTCGACGCGATCCGCGACCGTCGTCGCCGCCCATCCGGGCGCGGCCGCGGCTGCGGCGTCGACCGCCCGCGCGGCATCCTCCGCCGTTCCGTCTGCGACGACCCCCACCAGGTCCGACGCGCGCCCCGGGTTGCGCACCTCGAAGGTCGCCGCCCCGTACGTCGCGATGCCGCCGATCAGGTGGCCCTGCACAGCATCCTGGGTCGTCGTGTGGATCATGGTCGTCTCTTCCTCGCTCTTCGTGTGACCCCGCATCAGGAGCTCGCCGGCATGACGAGCGACAGCAGATGGCTGCGCAGATCGAGGAACGGGCGGCTCGCTCGCGTGTCGACCTGGGAGCGCTCCGCCCCCAGCTTGACGTCGACGACCTCCCGCACCACGCTCGGGTTCTTCGAGAGCACGACGATGCGATCGCTGAGGTAGATCGCCTCGTCGATGTCGTGGGTCACGAGCACGACGGTGATGCCGAGCTCGCGGCGCACCTTGAGGATGAGGTCTTCCAGGTCGAACCTCGTCTGCGCGTCGACGGAGGCGAAGGGCTCGTCCATCAGCAGCAGCTCGGGGCGGTACGACAGTGCCCGCGCGATGGCGACGCGCTGCTGCATGCCGCCGGAGAGCTCCCACGGGTACTTCTTCTCGACATGGCCGAGTCCGACGCTCTCGAGCGTCGCGGTCACACGCGCCGCGCGCTCGGAGCGCGCGACACCGCGGGCGGCGAGCGGCAACGCGATGTTCTCCCCGTTGGTGAACCAGGGGTAGAGCGACCTGCTGTAGTCCTGGAAGACCAGACCGAGCTGCTCGGGCACCTCGGTCAGGGTGCGCCCCTCGAAGCTCACGGCACCCGAACTCGGGGAGGCGAGGCCGGAGATGCAGCGCAGGAGCGTGGTCTTGCCGGCACCGCTGGGGCCGACGATGCAGACGAACTCGCCCTTGTCGACCTCGAACGACACCGAGTCGATCGCCATGTTGGCGTGATCGGTGCCCTCGTCGTAGATCTTGCGGAGGTTGTCGACGGCGAGCACCGTCTCGGTGGCCGTGGGAAGCGCTGGTGCGATGGTCATGGTGCTCCTTAGGAAGAACCGAGCGCGCGCGACCGGTAGTACCAGCGCAGCGCACGCCTCTCGATGAAGACGAACAGGAAGTTGAGGCTCGTTCCGATCAACGCGAGCACGAGGATGCCGGTCCACATCTTCTTGATGGCGAACTCGGCCTGAGCCTGCAGGATGAAGAAGCCGATGCCGGAGTTGGCGGCGACCATCTCGCTGACGACCATCAGCACGATGCCCACCGTCAGGCTGGCACGGAGCCCCGCGGCGATCTGCGGTCCCGCGCCCGGGAGGACGAGCCGGAAGTACGTGCGCCAGCCGCCGAGGCGAAGCGCCTTCGCCGTGTCGAGCTTGACGGTGTCGACCCCGCGCATGCCGTCGAGGGTGTTCAGCAGGGTGGGCCAGATCGAACCCAGCGCGATGAGGGCGACCTGCCGGGCGTCACCGATGCCGAAGATGGCGATCATGGCGGGCAGCAGCGCCGGCGCCGGCAGCACGTAGAGGAAGTAGATCAGCGGGTTCGCCGCCACCCGGAGGTACTTCAGGCGCCACATCAGAGACCCGCCGATGATGCCCAGCAGGGTGCCGAACAGGTAGCCGATCAGGAGGTTCCGCAGGCTCACGACCGCGTTCGTCCACGCGCCGAAGACCACCCACTGGTTCCACGTGTCGGCGAGGATGGCGCTGAGCGGGGGGAAGAACGGCGATGTGGAGTTCGCCGTCGCGATCCACCACGCGGCGATCAGCAGCAGGGGGAGCCACACGGGGGTCAGCGCCTGGCCCACCCGTCGCCATCCGTTGTTCGTGCGCCGCGGGCGCACCGTCGGTACGACGCTCGTCGTCATCCTGGTCATGCCGCACCCACCTTGTTCGACGCGCGGATGTTCCGCTGGGACTCGTGCCAATGCATGACGCGTTTCTCGAGGAGGAAGAACGCGCCCGTCAGAGCGATGCCCAGCACCCCGGCCACGATGATGTACGCGTACATGGTGGGGTAGGCGACCACGCCCGAGTTCTGGGCGAGCAGGATGTTCCTGCCGATCCCCGCCGCCCCGCCGACGATCTCCGCCACGATGCAGAGGATGAGCGCCTGCGCCGACGCGATGCGCATACCGGTCACGAGGTACGGGGCGGCACTGGGGATGCTGATGGCGAGGAACCGTCGGGGTCCGCGGATCCCGAGCGCCTTCGCGGTGTCGAGCACGATCGGATCCATCGACCGCACCCCGTAGATGACCTGGATGAGGAAGGGCCAGAACGCCGCGAAGCACACGAGGAACACCTTCATCGGAAGGGTCGACCCCGCCACCAGGATCACCAGCGGCAGGATCGCGATGGCGGGGATCGCCTTGAAGATCTCGATCACGGGCGCCGCGCTGCGCTGCGCGAACCCGTTGAAGGCGAGCGCCGTGCCGATGATCAGCCCGAGACCGATCGTGATCAGCATGCCGATCACCCAGCCGATGAGCGTCGCGCCGATCGCGGGCCACACCCGCCCCGACGCGAGCTCCGACCCGAGAGCCGCCATCGTGCTCGACATCGTCGGGAACTGCGCGGGACTGACCACGCCCCCAACGGTGACGGCCTGCCAGAACAGCAGCACGATGCCGACGGTGACGACGGGCAGTGCCCAGTTCAGCCATGCATGCGGGTTCTTGCGCATCTGCCTCTCCTCTCCTCGGTGCGTGATCGCCTGCAGGAATCGCGGATCACTCGACAGCGCCGGGCCAGACCACCGTGCTGACGTCCAGGGCCTCCAGCGCCGCCTGCGCCGACTGGTCGGTGCTGAACTTCACCAGGAGGTCGCGTGCGGTCTCGAACGCGGTCAGGTTCAGCGCCGGGTCGCCGCCGACGTTCCAGCGGGCACCTTCGGCCTGCTCGGCCGTGATACCGAGGCCGTCGACGAGAGCGGCTTTCGCCGCATCCGGATCTTCCGTCGCGCCGAGCATGGACTCGGTCATCGCATCGGCGAAGGCGCGGACAGTGCGCGGGTTCTGGTCGATGAAACCCTGCGACGTGTTGAACAACGTCGTGGCCGTATCGACGAAGAGCTCGCGGTTGTTGTACCCGAGCTCGACGCCGCCGGCCGCGAGGGCCTCGGCGGCGAAGGGCCACTGCATGATGGCCGCGTCGACGTCTCCGTTCTCGAGCGCCGCCGCCATCTGCCCGAACGGCAGCTGCACGAGCTCGATGCTCGACGTGTCGGCGCCCGCGCGGTCGGCGAGCTCCCACATGGTCAGCGTGTTGTGCGAGGAGAGTCCGATGGTGGCGACCCGCTTCCCCTCGAGGTCGGCGAAGTCGGTGATCCCGGAACCCGGCGCCGCGATCGTCAGCGTGCCGTCGTCGTCGGGCTGGATCTGGCCCTCGATGGAGGTGATCGCCCGGATGGGGATGCCGTTCGCGTTGGCCGTCACCACGTGCACGACCGTGGCGAAGCCGACGTCGTACGTACCGCTCGCGAGGCCCGAGACGATCGCGGCGATGTCGGTCTGGGGTGTGATCTCCAGTTCGAGCCCGTGCTCGGCGAAGATGCCCTCCTGGATGCCGTAGTACAGCGGCGCGAACTGCGTCGACGGGTTGATCGCGACGGTGAGCGTCGCTTTCTCCGGGGCACCCGACTCCTCGCCGGATCCCGGCTGCGCCCCTGCGGAGCAGGCGACGAGGGATGCGGCGGCGATGAGCCCGATGGCGGCGGCGGCGAACTTTCGTGCGGTGGGTCTGCTCATGAGGAAACCTTCGATCCGTAGGTGCGGGGGTGAGAAGCGTCGCCCAGTCGGAGAAGGGCGGTGACGTTGCCGTGATAGATCCGTTCGCGATCCGCGTCGTCGAGGATGTCCATGTCCTGGAGGTTCGCGATGGTGTCGCGGATGTACCCGGGGCCCTTCTCCGGGTCGAACGGGGTGTCGGAACCGAAGAGCGTGTGATCGACCCCGAAGAACTTGATCGCCGTGCGCATCGAGTCGCCGGCGCCGAAGTAGGCGGTGTCGACGTAGAACTTCTTGAAGTACTCGATGGGCCGAAGCGTCAGGGGGTAGCCCTCGATGTCGGCCGCCTGGTCGGCGGGCGTACGGGCCCCGAGCTGGTCCCATCCCGGCCCGACCCGTCCGGCGAAGTGGGGGATCATCGCTCCGCCGTGGTGGATGAGGATCTTGATGTCGGGCAGCCGGTCGAAGACCCCGGAGAAGACCAATCGCGACATGAAGGCGGACAGGTCGTACTCCCAGCCGAGCGTCCACCAGATCTCGAACTTCGAGCGCTCCTCGGTCTTGTAGTCCGACCAGCTCGCGTCGCGGCAGGGGTGCACCTGGATCATCTTGTCGCCGCGTCGGGCGATCGCCTCGTAGAACGGGAAGAAGCGTTCCTGGTCCATCGGACCGCCGTGCACGTGCGTGTAGATCTGCACGCCGACGGCCCCGAGTTCGTCGAAGGCGCGCTCGGCCTCGGCGATGGCGTTGTCGACGTCGTCGAGCGCGACCGCCGCGCAGAACCCCTCGAAACGATCGGGGTTGTCGGCGACCAGCTCGGCCATCCCGTCATTGGCGATCCGGGCCAGCTCCGCCGTCCGCACTCGCGGGCCGAGATCATCGAGCGGCGGCGCGGCGGTGTTGATGATCTGTCGGTAGTCGCTGCCGAACATGTCCATGACGCGGAAGCGCTCGTCCATGTCGAAGAGTGCGGGGACTCCGCTGACCCGTTTCTGGATGTTCCGAGCCACCGCGCTGTCGGAGATCGCGAACAACCGCTCGGCGTAGGCGGCCGGCAGCACGTGGCAGAAGGCATCGATCTTCATCGAATCGGTCCTTTTCTTCCCCGTGCGTCGGTGCACCGGGATAGTCAGCGAGCTAAGCAACCTCGCCGGGGCTGGTAAAGGCAGAAGGCCCGCGGATTCCGTGATGCGGAATCACCGGGCACGCGGCATCACCGGGTGAGGTCGGACCGGATGCCGGCGGCGCACCCGCGGAGCGCGATGACCATCTCGCGGACGCGGCGGGCAGGCAGACGCGGGCTCGGCGCCGACATCGCCACTGCGGCGATCGTGGCGCCCCCGCGATCGCGCAGCGGAACGGCGACGGCGCTGAGCCCTGACACGCTCTCTTCTTGGTTCACCGCGTATCCGCGCATCAGGATCACGGCCAGTTCGTCCAGCAACTGCGTGAAGGTGCGGGTGCGCGGGGTGAATCGCCGCAGGCCCCGCGGGTACAGCTCTCGCAGGGTCTCCTTCGGAAGCTCCGCGAGCAGCAGCTTCCCGCCCGACGTCGCGTAGGCGGGGAGGAGCGTCCCCGTGAGCACGTGCGTGCGCACCCGCTGGTCGGCTTCGAATCCCGCCACGAACCTCACCGACGCGCCCTGCAGCACCAGCAGATTGACGGTCTCGCCGAGCTGCGCGGTGAGACGGGCGAGGTGCGGTTCGCTCACTTCTCGAAGGTCGATGGCCCGGGTGCTCGAGAAGCCCAGTTCGATCAGCTCCGGTCCGACGCGATAGGCGCGCGTGATGCGGTCCTGCGTCACGAATCCACGGTGCTCGAGGGTGCTCAGAATGCGGTGCGCTGTCGACGCTGCCACCCCGAGCCGGCGAGCGGCTTCGGTGACGCGCAGGTCGGGGGAGTCGCGCAGAAGAAGGAGCAGCTGCAGGGCGTGATCGACGGCGCCGACGGGATGGCGCGGTCCGGGGGTGCGCTCTAACGTCATCGTCGTGCTCGTCTCATCATCGATCTGCGAGAGCCGGTCGGGGTCCACGGTCGTCGGTGATCGCGCGGTCAGGCTGTCGCCCACGAGGGCGGTGGCGTACGGGTCGGAGGATGATACCAGTCCACCCCGCGCGACGGTGTGGGACCCCGCTCGCTGCGCTCAGCCGAGCTGGTCGGGGTGCGTCAGACGCCACCACTCGCTCGGGGGGTCGATCTCGCCCTGGATCGTCACGGGTGCGGTGGCGGTCTGCGGCCCGGCGGTCCACGTGACGGTGCCGACGACCTCGCCGTCCTCGTAGGTGACGGGCGCCGTGGTGTCCATCGTCACGGTGATCGGTGTGTCCGACCACGTGAAGATCGCGGCGTCCTCGGCGATGACCATCCGCGCCGACGATCCCCACGCCGTGGTGAGCGAGCCGACCTGCTCGCCGGCCGTGGCGACCGGCACGGTGTGGAACCCCTTGCGAAGGCTCTCGAGCGTCGCGACCACGCTCTCGTTGATCGCCGCGCTGGAGTAGCCGCCGAGGGCGACGCCCGTGACGCTGAGCGGCGCAGCGGCCCCGACGTCGAGGCTCGCCGTGTACAGGAGGTTGTAGGTGCCCTCGCCGAGGTTGCCTGTCTTGAGACCGGTGATCCCGGCGGTTCCGAGCAGCCCGTTCGTGTTGTGGACGGTGCCCGCTCCGCCCAGAGTCATCGACGGGGTCGCCGCGATCCGGGCGATGACGGGGTTCGCCGCCGCGATCTTGCCGAGAGCGAGCAGGTCGGTCGGCGTGCTCGTGTTGCGGCGGTCGAGGCCGGTGGGTTCGACGAGGGTCGTGCGGTCGAGGCCGTTCGCGGCGAGCCATCGTCGTGCGGCGCCGACGAACGCGCCCTGCGATCCGAACGCCCACGTCGACACGACCTCGGCGTAGTTGCTCGCCGAGGGGATCAGCATCGTCGCGAGGGCGTCGCGCAACGACATCTCGCTGCCGGTCGGCATCGCCGCGATCGTCGCACCGCGAACGTAGTACTCGTCGTAGAGGTCGTTGTCGGCCTCGTCGAAGGTGAGGGTCGGCCCGACGTCGTCGGCGCCGTCGAGGGGCCACGCGTCGAGCACGACGAGCGCGGTGACGAGCTTGCTGATGCTCGCCATCGGTCGAACGTCGTCCATGCCGCTGGTCAACCACACGCCGCCGGTGTCAGGACCGAGGTACTCCTCGGCCCCTGAGACGCTGATGGCTGCCGCGCCGTCGCGAAAGAGCTGGATCGCGGCGGCCGACCCGGCGGAGGCGGTCGGCGTCTGCGAGGTCACCGTCGGCGACGCCACCGGAGCGTTCAGCGCCCAGCCGACGTACGCCGTCGGCGTGCCGATCACGATCACGAGAACGGTGAGCGCGGCGACCAGGCCCCACCGTCGGCGCCTGCGTCTGCGCTGCGGGTCGATGTCGTGCTCGGAGGCGGCGGGATCACGGTTCCACAGCTCGTCGAGTCCGACCAGTCCGTCTGGCGGCGTGGTCATTGCGGGCCCCCGTCCGTCACGCTGCTTCGATCATGCACCACGTCGGCGGCGAGGGGGAGGCGCGGATCATCGCCGAGGGCGAGTGCGGGCTGCTCGGGTCAGTGGGGCTCGGCCGAGACCTGATCGACGGCGTCGGTCATCCGCTCCAGGAAGGCGACGATCGCCTCGGCCTCGGGTTCACCGACCTCGCGGGTTGCGCGCATCATCCGCTCGTGCATGTCGCCCAGCGTCGCCCGCACCGCGTCGTCGGCGCTTTCCGTCGCCGCGATCGTCACACTGCGGCGGTCGGTCGGGTGCGGACGGCGGGTGATGTAGCCCGACGACTCCAGCCTGTCGAGAAGAGCTGTCGTAGACGCCGTGGATACGCCTAAGTACTTCGCTACGTCGGTCGGGGTCGCCGCGCGCCCCTGCGTGTGGCGTCTGATGATGAACCGCAGGGCCGCGAGTTCGTTCTCGCCCATCGACATCGCCGCGCGCGTACGCCGTCGCATCGCTACTTCGGCCGCCTGATAGAGCCGAAGCGCGTGAAGCAGGCGGCGACCACGCGCGACCTGCTCCTCACTCGAGTACCAGAAGGCGCCCGTGTCGTTCAGCGTCATGGAACCATCCTCGAAATCGGCTTTGCCTAATTGCTAGCCTAACTAGTAACGTAATCAGCGAGCAACAAGCAGGGCGAGATAGCAGGGAGAAGGGTCAGTCATGGCGAAGCTTTATTACGGCAACAGCGCCGATCCGATCGAGATGCCGGACAGACTCCTGGCGCACGTGAAGGTCGTCCTGGCGACGAAGCTGCGTCGCAGCGAGAGCTTCACCCTGTCGTGGCAGCACCCCGACGACTCCGTCGGCGCACGGTCCACCGTCTGGATCCAGCCCTCCATCCCCCTGCGTTTCGTCTTCTCCTCCGCCGAGCCCGAGGCACTGGATCCCTCCTTCCTCACAGAGCTCGCGACTGCCGCCAACTCCTCGGGTGGTCTGACGATCGACACGAGCATCGAGGTGCCGGCCGCTCAGATCGCCCCCGACCGGCCTCGCGCCGTCGTGCGGGCGGCCTGATGACCACCGTCGCTCCTTCCCTGCGCAGCTTCGCCGCCCTGCGGTGGTCGGAGGTGGAGCCCGACTTCCACGTCGGCGCGCGGGACGGTGAGTTCGTCGGGTACGTCGACACGAACGCCGACGGCACCTTCGTGGCCTTCGACGGCCACTCCACGGCTGTGGGCCGGTTTCGAACGCTCGCCGACGCGAAGGCCTCGCTGCTGACGACCGACCACCCCGCCAATGTGCGTCGAGACAGACTCGCGCGCCACGTCATGCTGGGCGTCGCCACAGGCGCCGGATCGATCGCCGCCGGCCTCGCGCTCACCGCAGGAGTTCTCGCACCTATCCTCTGATCCCCCTCAGGTCACGCGACACGAGACCCGGTCTCCCTCACCAGGGCGACCGGGTCTCGTGTCGTCGGGGTCAGCTCTTCATCGCCCCGAACGTCATGTCGATGTCGGCCATCTCCATCGCGGCGGTCGCCTCGATGAGGTCGCGCAGTTCCTTGTCGGCGCCGGGAGAGAACTCCTCCGGGCGCTCCGGGGCGATCTCCAGAGGGGCTCCCTCGGGAGCCTGCTGCGACGCATCCAGGTCGGTGCCGTCATTCGACGGCGACATGCCTTGGAAGATCTTGCCGGCCTCGGACTGATCGCCCAGATCGAACGAGAACTGCTTGCTCTGCAACCCGAGGTCGACGAGGCGTTTGACCTCGGGGAACTGCTCGGCGTTCGTCTTCGGGATCGGCAGCGATGTGCGCCAGTTGACCCCCAGCGTCTCGAGGGCCTTCGCGTAGGCGTTCTCGTGAGCCTGGTCTCGCACGATCAGATACGAGATCGTCGAGCGGGCGGTCTTGTTGTCGGTCATCTCGTACATCCGGCACTTCTGCAGACGCCCGGTCGACTCCAGCATGAGGTTGTAGAGCAGGTCGAGCACGAGGTTGCCGGAGTTGTAGACGTAGCTTCCGCTCCAGGGGTTCCCGGCGGAGTCGACGGGGAGGGCACCCTGCGCCCCCACGAGGTAGTGATGGATGTTGCCGTGGTCGAGTGCGATGTTCAACGGCGTCGCCCCGGCAGCCCCGGGCTTGTCCACCGGGTCGGACTTCTTACCGTTGTACTGCGGTGAGCCTTCGAGCAGCCGGGAGATCGTGGTGCCGATGAGCTCGACGTGCGAGATCTCCTCTGTGCCGATGCCCTGGATGAGGTCCTTGTAGGGCTTCCCCGACGGTCCGCGGAAGTTGATGCTCTGGAAGAGGTACTGCATCATGGTGCGCATCTCGCCGAACTGACCGCCCAGGCCCTCCTGCAGCGCGTTCGCTGCGGCGGGGTCGGGCTCATCCTGCTCGATGGGATTGATCAGGCGCTGGAGGTGGAAGTACACGATGTTTCCTTTCGCAGGGGGAGGAAGCCAACGATCCGCTTCTTTCCCGGATCGTTCAGCCGCCTAGCCGAGCCCCCCTGTGGTCGACTACTGTCAACGGGCCGATCGGGCGATGAAGGAGAGTGCGATGAAGACACGGATGCTGGCGCGACGCGAGGTCTCGGCCATCGGTCTGGGCGCGATGCCGCTCTCGATGAACAACGACGACGTGTACCCCACCCCCGATGAGGCCGTGGCCACCGTGCATGCCGCTCTCGACGCCGGCGTCACGCTGATCGACACCGCAGACATCTACGCGCCGGCCTGGAACGAGATGGGGCACAACGAGCGCGTCGTCGCCGAGGCCGTCCGCACGTGGGCGGGCGACGCATCCGGAGTCTTCCTCACCACGAAGGGCGGGATCACCCGCTCGGACGGCGAGCGGTGGGGGCGCAACGGTTCCCTCGACTACTTGCGCTCCGCCGTCGAGGCGTCGCTGCAGAACCTCGGCGTCGACACGATCGAGTTGTACCAGTACCACCGGCCCGACCGGTCGCTCGTCTACGCCCGCATCATCGAGAACCTCGCGACGCTGCGCGACGAAGGACTCATCGGGGCGATCGGCATCTCGAACGCCAGCGTCGAGGAGATCGAGATCGCACAGGACGTGCTCGGGGAGGGAGGGCTCGCGAGCGTGCAGAACGAGTTCTCGCCGCGGCATCCCGGGAGCATCGACGAGCTGCGCCACTGCTCCGATAACGGCATCGCCTTCCTGCCGTGGAGCCCGCTGGGCGGAACGGGCGGCGGCGCACGCCGCGTCGGCGACCGGTTCTCCGCCTTCGCCGAGGTCGCTCGTGCCCACGATGTCAGCCCGCAGCGGGTGGTGCTCGCCTGGGAGCTCTCTCTCGGCGAGACGGTCATCCCGATCCCCGGTGCGCGCCGCGCCGCGTCGATCGTCGACTCGGCCGCGGCGGCCGACCTCGTGCTGAGCGACGAAGAGATCGCGCGCTGCTCGTTCTCGGTGGGTATCGACGCCTGACCGCGGCGTCTGCCGTCAGATGAGGCTGTCGGTGGCGTCGTCGTCGGTCTGATCGGCGCGCTCGCGGATCTCGTCCTCGTCCAGGGGGATGGGCGAGGTCGCGGGCGCTTCCGGCGGCTCGACGTCGGGCCCAGGGAGGCGCTCGTCGTCGCCGGCGGGCGAGGTGCTCTCGGTCATCGTGCTTCCTTCTCTCGGGTCGTGCACAACAGCCGCGTGAGCGGCCGGGTGTTTCCGACACGGCGCGGGCTGTCAACCCCCTGGGGGCTTCGTGTGCCCCGGCAGAGGGTGAAGACACACCCCCCAACGAATGGATGTGCCCTGACATGAAGGCTCTCACGTGGCAGGGGCGTCGCGACCTCGCCGTCGTCGACGTTCCGGATCCTCGGATCGAACACCCCACCGATGCGATCGTGAAGATCACCTCATCGGCCATCTGCGGATCGGATCTGCACCTCTACGAGCTGTTCGGTCCGTTCCTCGACAAGGGCGACATCCTCGGTCATGAGCCGATGGGCGTCGTCGTCGAGGTCGGGACCGCCGTGACGAAGCTCAAGGTCGGTGACCGCGTCGTCGTGCCGTTCAACATCTCGTGCGGCGAGTGCTTCATGTGCCGCCACGGTCTGCAGTCGCAGTGCGAGACGACGCAGGTCACCGAGTACGGCAGCGGGGCCTCGCTCTTCGGGTTCACCAAGCTGTACGGCCAGGTGCCCGGCGGGCAGGCGGAGCTGTTGCGCGTTCCTCTCGCCGACTACAACTCGGTCGTCGTCGGCGGCGACCTCCCCGACGAGCGATACCTGTTCTTGAGCGACATCCTGCCGACGGCCTGGCAGGGCGTGCAGTACGCCCAGGTACCCGACGGAGGAACGCTCGCGGTCGTCGGCCTCGGCCCGGTCGGCCAGTTCGTCGCGCGCATCGGCGCGCACCTCGGTTATCGCGTCATCGCGTCCGACCCCGTCGCCGAGCGCCGCGCGCTGGCCGAGAAGTACGGCGCGCAGGTCGCCGAGCCCGACGACATCGCGGCCTTGGTGAGCGAGGCCACCGAGGGCCGTGGCGCCGATGGCGTCGTGGATGCCGTCGGAATGGAAGCGCACGGCAATGCGATGGTCTCGGCGTTCCAGAAGGCGACGGCGCTGCTTCCCGACGCCATCGCGCAGCCGCTCATGGACAACGCCGGTCTCGACCGGCTCGCCGCGCTGCACTCGGCGATCGATCTCGCTCGACGCGGCGGAACGGTCTCGATCAGCGGGGTGTACGCCGGTGATGCCGACGTCATGCCGATGAAGACGATGTTCGACAAGCAGCTCACCCTCAAGATGGGTCAGTGCAACGTCAAGCGGTGGGTCGATACCCTGCTCCCGCTCGTCGAAGACCCGGCCGACCCGCTCGGTACGGCCGATCTCGTGACGCACACGGTGGGGCTCGACGACGCGCCCCACATGTACGAGGTCTTCCAGAAGAAGGAGGACGGATGCATCAAGGTGGTGGTGAAGCCCTGAGCGGGCGGTGGGCGCGCAGCAGCTCGACGCGGCCCATCGAGATCGCGCACCTGCCGCCCCTTGCGCCGCGCCAGCCGGACGCGGGCGCGGAGGGCGGGGGAGCAGAGCCCGCGACGGAGGGTGAGGAACGCGGCACGCTCCGAGACGGACCGCGGTGACGTCGCGTGTGCCGATGAGGTTTGGATGCTGCGGACGAATGCCGTAGTCTGTCCCTTTGGTGCCTCCGCCTGTCGGAGGTCACTGCGAACGTGAGCCCTCCACCGGCCTGTTCCCCGCGTTTTCGCGCGAGGCAACGACCACCGGAGCGGGATTCACGAACTCCTCCGTTCGATCCAGAAAGCAGTATCACTGTGACGCGCACATTTACCCCCAAGGCTGGCGAAATCCAGCGCGAGTGGCTTGTCATCGACGCGACCGACGTCGTGCTCGGTCGTCTCGCCTCGCACGCGGCGGTCCTCCTCCGCGGCAAGCACAAGGCCACCTTCGCCAACCACATGGACGCCGGTGACTTCGTCATCGTCATCAACGCCGAGAAGGTCGCCCTGACCGGCCAGAAGCTCGAGAAGAAGAAGGCGTACCGCCACTCCGGCTACCCGGGCGGCCTCAAGTCCGTCACCTACGGCGAGCTGATCGAGAAGAACCCCGAGCGCGCGGTCGAGAAGGCCATCCGCGGCATGCTCCCCAAGAACAGCCTGGGTGCGCAGCAGCTCCGCAAGCTCAAGGTCTACCGCGGCGCCGAGCACCCCCACGGTGCACAGCAGCCCAAGACCTACACCTTCGACCAGGTCGCCCAGTAGGCGCGAGAGACTTAGAGGATAACTATCGTGTCGGACATCGACCCCACCAACTACTCCACCGAGACGCCGCTCGACCAGGCGGCAGCCGAGGCCCCGCGCCCCGTGCTCTCCGTCCCCGGCGCGGCCGTCGGTCGCCGCAAGCAGGCCATCGCCCGCGTGCGCATCGTGCCCGGATCGGGAACGATCACGGTCAACGGCCGCTCGTTCGAGGACTACTTCCCGAACAAGCTCCACCAGCAGCTGATCAACGACCCGTTCACGGTGCTGAACCTCACCGACGCCTACGACGTCATCGTGCGCGTCTCCGGCGGTGGCCCCTCGGGCCAGGCCGGTGCCGTGCGTCTGGGTATCGCTCGCTCGCTGAACGAGATCGACCTCGAGAACAACCGCCCGGCTCTGAAGAAGGCCGGCTTCCTGTCGCGCGACGCTCGCGTCAAGGAGCGCAAGAAGGCTGGTCTCAAGAAGGCCCGTAAGGCGCCTCAGTACTCGAAGCGCTGAGTCCGGCTGCCCGTATGCCGCTGTTCGGCACGGACGGGGTGCGGGGGCTGGCCAACGGCCCCCTCACCGCCGATCTCGCACTTCACCTGGCCCAGGCGACTGCCGTCGTCCTGGGCCAGGGCCGTTCTGCCGAGGCGCGCCGCGCCGAAGGCCGCCGGCTCACCGCCGTGGTCGCACGCGATCCGCGGGTCTCGGGGGAGTTCCTCTCCGCCGCCGTGGCGGCCGGCCTCGCATCGTCGGGTGTCGACGTCCTCGACGCCGGTGTGCTTCCGACACCGGCTGCCGCCTACCTCATCGCCGACATCGATGCCGACTTCGGCGTCATGGTCTCGGCGTCGCACAACCCTGCGCCCGACAACGGCATCAAGATCTTCGCGCGCGGGGGAGTGAAGCTCCCCGACCTCGTCGAGCAGCGCATCGAGGCCGCGCTCGACGCCGAGAAGCTGCAGCCCACCGGTGCGGGTGTGGGCCGTATCCGTGTCTTCGCCGACGCGGAAGACCGCTACGTCGTGCACCTGCTCGGTTCGCTTCCGCACAGGCTCGACGGCATCCACGTCGTGCTCGACTGTGCGCACGGAGCGGCCTCGGGGGTCTCGCCCGAGACGTTCAAGGATGCGGGCGCGACGGTGACAGTGATCGGTGCCGACCCCGACGGCTTGAACATCAACGACGGCGTCGGCTCGACCTACCTCGACCACCTCGCTGAGACCGTCGTGCGCCTCGGCGCCGACGTCGGCATCGCGCACGACGGCGACGCCGACCGCTGCCTCGCCGTCGACGCGCAGGGCAAGCACATCGACGGCGATCAACTCATGGCGATCCTCGCGGTCTCGATGAAAGAACGCGGCGTCCTCGCATCCGACACGCTCGTCGCGACGGTCATGAGCAACCTCGGCCTCCACCGCGCGATGGAGGATCACGGCATCCGCGTCTTGCAGACCGCGGTGGGCGACCGCTACGTCCTCGAGGCGATGACCGAGGGGTCGTACTCGCTCGGAGGCGAGCAGTCGGGACACGTCATCATGAGCGAGCACGCGACGACCGGTGACGGTCTGCTGACCGGCCTGCACATCGTGGCCGAGATGGCGCGTCAGAACAAGACGATGGCGGAGCTCGCGTCGATCATGACGGTGTATCCGCAGGTGCTCGTGAATGTCCGCGGTGTCGATCGCACCCGCGTGGCTACGGATGAGGAGCTGCAACGCTCGGTCGAAGAGGTGCGCGCCGAACTCGGCGACACCGGGCGCGTGCTGCTGCGCGCCTCGGGCACCGAACCGCTCGTGCGCGTGATGGTCGAGGCCGCCGACGAGAAGTCCGCTCGCGAGTACGCCGACCGTCTCGCGGCCGTCGTCAGCGACCGACTGGCTCTCTGAGTCCCGCGCCAGATCCGCCGGCACCCGACGACCGTCGGGCTCCGGCGGTTCTGCGCGTTTCGGCGCCTGTCGCTAGTCGACCGGCTCGGTGAGCCCCTCGATCATGGCCAAGTAGGCGAGAGCGGCCAGCGTCCACTCGACGGGCTCGCCATCCATACCCGGCGCGATGAGGACCTCCGACGCCGACGGAGCGCCCATCCGGCGGTGCGTGACGATACCCTCGACGATCGCACCTCCCGCCGTGGCGAGGTGCTGCCAGTGCACCCCGGGTCGCGTCTGGCGACCGAGGCGCTCGCACGCGTCGGCGTAGAACTCGGTCATCGTCTCGCGGAAGGCGCGGTCCGACTCGCGCAGGGCCTCCGCGACGCGCTCTCTACGCCCCGGGGGGAGGCTCGGAAGCGTCGCGGCCAGGGCCTGGCAGGTCTGCCAGCGGGCAGAACCCGCGGTGTCCTCGACGTTCTGACGCAGTGTCAGCCGGACCGTCTCACGGAGCACCGCATACGATCCGTCGCGGTCACGCGACCCGTCGGGGCGCAGCATCCGATGCCCGTGCTCGGCGATGGTGCGCTCGACGACATCGAGCGTGGCTTCGAAGATCCCCTCCGATCCGTCGCTCTCGCTCAGCAGCTGCACCATCAGACTCGTGAGCAACTCTTCTTTGCCGCCGAACGCGGCGAAAGCAGAGCTGCGAGGCACCCCGACCTGCCGGATGAGTTCCTCCATGTTGAGGTGATGGAGGCTCACCGTGACGCCGCCCTCCGACAGCATCGCGCTCCCCGCGCGAAGCACGCGCGACCGGAGCTCGGCCCGGGGGAGACGTCGGGAGCGCGAGTTCTGGACTGTGAGTCCTGAGTCTTGTCTTGTCGCGCTCTCTCCCATATCGTCGAGACTACCGACGGGATGCGCACCGTGCTCCGCACACGAAATCGCATCGCACCGGGGGGTCGTCGGTGTTCGCACCGCGTGCCCGGGAAGCTCGCGGAAGACGCGACTCCCGGGCACGTGCGGGTGCGCCCGAGAGACCCGAGGATGACGTCGTGTTTCGCGTCTGGCCCGTCGTCGCCCCGACGTGCTTATAGTGGAGGGGCAACGTAAGCCGTTGTGGGCCACCGGGCCAAAAGATCTCGGTGGAATGTGAGAGACGTCGACGTCGTCGAGTCCGCATGGTCCTCGGCTTCGATCTTCTCGTCGTCTCCTTTCCTGTTCCTCCGGCGGAAGTGCGAGATTTCGAATGACGGTAAAAGTAGCGGTGGTCGTGGGCAACCCGAAGCCGCAGTCCAGAACACTGAAAGTGGCGACCACCCTGGTGGACCGCCTGCTCGAGCCCGGGTCGTTCGACCTGACGGTGATCGACCTCGTCGATCACCAGGCCGAGATCTTCGCGTGGCCGAGCGACGAGCTCGCGCGGCTGAACACCCTGGTCGCCGAGAGCGACCTCGTCGTGTTCGCGTCTCCCACCTACAAAGCCACCTTCACGGGCCTGTTGAAGTCGTTCCTCGACCGCTACCCGGCCAACGGCCTTCGCGGCGTCGTGGCGATTCCCGTCCTGACGGGGGCCGACCAGACCCACTCGATGGGGCCGACGTACACGTTCGCTCCGCTCCTCGCCGAGCTCGGAGCCGTCGTTCCCGGCCGGGGCTTCTACTTCGTCTCGAGCCAGATGGACCGGCTCGACGAGCTGGTGGAGGCCGCCGCCGAGGAGTACCGATCCAATTTCGGCCGCGTCGCCGCTCTCGCGACGTCGGCATCTCGGAAGGAGGAGGTGGCACGATGACGATTTCGCCGCATCCGTCCGCCGCCATCGATCAGCGGACTCTCCGCGACACGCTCGGGCACTTCGCGTCGGGCGTCACGATCATCAGCGGGATCGACGACGCCGGACCCATCGGCTTCACCTGCCAGTCGTTCTACAGCGTCTCGATGGACCCGCCTCTGGTGTCCTTCAGCGTCATGAAGACGTCCACCACCTACCCGCGCATCCGCGAGACGGGCGCCTTCGCCGTCAACGTGCTCTCCGACCACCAGCACGGGATCTCGTCGCAGTTCGCGCGCAAGGGGACTGACAAGTGGGCCGGGGTCTCGTGGCGTCCGACCGCCGCGGGCAACCCGGTCATCGACGACTCGTCGATGTGGCTGGACTGCGAGATCTGGGCCGAGCACGAGGCCGGCGATCACCTCATCGTGATCGGCCGGGTGGTCGAGACGAGCCCCGCCGAATGGCATCGGCACGAGCCCCTGCTGTACTTCAAGGGCGCGTACCGGCATCTGCGCGGCCTCGCCAGCTGAGACCGGTTTCGCTCAGCCCTGGGCGAGCGATTCGATGTAGCGCAGCAGCACTCCCTCTCGAAGCGCCCAGGGCGACACCTCGAGCTCGTCGACGTCCATGGCCTTCATCGCCTGGTGCAGCACGACCGCGCCGGCGACGATCTGGAACGTGCGGTCGGGGGTGATCCCGGGAAGCTCTTGGCGCGCCTCGGCGGGGATGCGCGCGAGACGGGGGATCCAGTCCTTCAGCGCCGTGCGCGGCAGCACCATGCGTTCGATGCCCGACCAGCCCGGCACGGGGAATCCGGCGAGCTTCGCGAGCGAACGGATGGCCTTCGACGAGCCGACGACATGGTCGGGGCGGGGGAGTGCGGCGAACCTCTCGGCGACGGGGGCCAGGACGGATGCGGCGTGGTTGCGCAGCGCCTCGATCTCGCCGTCGCGAGGCGGGTCGTCGGGGAGGAACTGCACCGTCATCCGCCCGGCGCCCAGGGCGACGGACTCCGCGAGGTCGGGCAGCTCGTCGGCGCCGCCGGCGATCTCGAGCGAGCCTCCGCCGATGTCGAAGAGCAGGATCTGACCGGCCGACCACCCGAACCACCGACGCACGGCGAGGAAGGTGAAGCGCGCCTCGGTCTCGCCGCCGAGCACCTGCAGAGGCTGTCCCAGCGCGGCCTCGATGCGCGCGATCACCTCGGCGCCGTTGACGGCGTCGCGGACGGCGGAGGTCGCCGTGGCCAGCAGCTCGTCGACGCCCTCGGTCTCGGCGCGAAGACGTGCCCGGGTCACGGCTTCGACGAGGGCGCTCACGCCCTCTTCGGAGATCGCGCCGTCGGGAGTGAGGTACCGCATCAGGCGCAGGACCGTGCGGTCGCTCGTCCGAGCGGTCGGGCGCCCTCCGGCCCGGGCCGTCGCGACGAGCAGATGGACGGTGTTCGAACCGATGTCGAGAACCCCGAGACGCACCCTCCGACCTTACCGGCGCCGCGTCGGCTCGCCGCGCAGCGCGTCGGCCGGCCGGGGGTAGGGTCGGAGGGTGTCCGCCGCCGAGACCGCTGCACCCGCGCCGTCGCTGAGCCCGTATCGCGACATCGCCCGCGCCGAGTGGGCACGGATGGCCGCCGGCATGCCGCAGCCGCTCACCGAGACCGAGGTCGTGCAGCTGCGCGGAATCGGAGACCGGCTCGACCTGCGCGAGGTGCGCGAGGTGTACCTGCCCCTCAGCCGACTGCTCAGCCTCTACGCCACCGCCACCCGACGGCTCGGCGCGGCGACGAGCGACTTCCTCGGCGAGCCCGATGCCACCACTCCGTTCGTCATCGGCGTCGCCGGCTCGGTCGCCGTCGGCAAGTCCACGATCGCGCGCCTCCTGCGAGAGCTCATGAGCCGATGGTCGGACACGCCCCGGGTGGAGCTCGTCACCACCGATGGCTTCCTCTACTCCAACGACGAGCTCGAGCGCCGCGGCATCATGCACCGTAAGGGGTTCCCCGAGTCGTACGACCGCCGCTCCCTCGTCGACTTCGTCCGTCGCGTCAAGAGCGGCGATCCCGTGGTGCAGGCGCCGTTCTACTCGCACATGCGGTACGACATCATGCCCGACGCGCACGTGACGGTGAACCGACCCGACGTGGTCATCGTGGAGGGGCTGAACGTGCTGCAGCCGCCGCCCTCCCCGAACGAGGTGGCCGTGAGCGACCTGTTCGACTTCTCCATCTACGTCGACGCGCAGGCGGCCGACATCGAAGCCTGGTACGTCAGCCGGTTCCTCGCACTGCGTCAGGGAGCTTTCGCCGATCCCACGTCCTATTTCCGTGTCTTCGCCGAACTCAGCGACGACGAGGCCGTGCAGACGGCCCTGAAGTACTGGAACGAGATCAACCTCCCCAACCTGGAGGAGAACGTTCTGCCGACTCGTCATCGGGCGACCCTGGTGCTGCAGAAATCCGCCGACCACTCGGTCGAGCGCGTGCTTCTGCGCAAGGTCTGACGGCGCAGCATCCGCTCGACAGACAGCGGCGCGCGCGAGGCTGCGACGCCCGTCGAGGGCCCGCGCGCCCGCGGGATTTCGCCGCGACCCAGTAGTCACTACGGGGATGACGGATGCGGCGCGCCTCAGTAGTACCGGGACTCGGGATTACCTACGGGCCTGCCCCGGCTGCTGTTCAGGTCGCTCACAGCTTCACCTACGTTCGGGGCTAACGCCGCGCGCTCGCCCACACAGATGCGCGGAGACCGTCGATGACGACCGGAGCCGGGAGCAGCACACATGAGTCTCGATCGCACACGCGTCCCCAAAATCAGGCAGAAAGTCCGCGCCCGCACTCGGAGCCTCGCTCTGCGGGCGACCGCGATGGTCGGCGTCAGCGCGCTGGCCGTGTTCGGTGGAGCCACCGCGGCGCAGGCCGCGCCGGGCGATTCGTCGAACGCCAGCGGCACCTTCCTCGGCGGCTCGATCCTCGACCTGATCGATCTCGACGCTCTGGTCAACCTCGAAGGCGCGCAGGCGAGCAACGACGGCACGCCTCCCGAGGTGGTCGACGTCAACACGCTCGATCTCGGTGCCCTGGGCGTGGTGAACGTGACGGCGGAGGGCGGGATCCAGATCCCGATCAGCTTCGCCGACGCGGGTGTTCTCGGGCAGTACGCCAGCGCCGACTCGGACGGTTCGTCATACGGTTCGTCCGGCGCCGTCGGCTCCGACGGTGTCGTCGGCGCCGGCCCGGTGCCCGGCTCGCCTCCCGGGCCCCTGACGCTCGACCTGACCGCAGCGGCCGGTGCGCTGGGGCTGCCGCCCGCGCTCGTCAACGATGTCGCCGACGTCGACCTGTCCGTCGGCGTCGTGTCGGCCCAGGCCGAGCTCGTCGGCGCCACGGGCGTCACCCGCGACTACACGATCGCCGACACGACGCTCACGCTCCAGAGCAACACCGTCTCCGGCCTCGCGGGCACCGTCAACTCGGCCATCACGCCGGTGCAGACGACCGTCGACGGGCTGCAGGCCACGATCAACGATCTCGTGAACGGGGTTGCCGGGTTCGCTCTCTCTTCGGACCTCACGGTCGATACCGCGAGCCTCACCGGCGCCGTCTCGAGCCTGTTGACCGGCCCGATCACGAGCCCCGACTACCCCGGGGTGGTCGTCAACCTCTCGACCGGGGTCATCTCGATCGATCTCGAGCAGATCGTCGATCTCAACAACCTGGGTGTCGGGCAGGAGATCCTCAGCGGCGCAACCGTCCAGTACATCGAGGAAGCGGTCTTGGATGCGATCGACGGCACGCTCGCCGACGTCACCCAGACCCTCGTGGAGGCGATCCGCGGTTTGACCGTCACCGGCGGCGTCGACATCGATCTCGGCTTCCTCGGCACGCTGGACGCGCTCGCCGTGAACACGACGGTCGGCGCCCTCGCCGACGGCAGCACGGCCGGCATCACCCTGCTCGGTCTCCCCGTACCCGCCCCGGGGCTGATCGGGGCTGTGGTCGGCGTTCTCACCGCGCCACTGGACGCCGTCATCGACTCCGTCGCAGGAGTGGCCACCGCAGCGCTCCAACCCGTCAACGACGTGCTGCTCGAGGTGATCGATCTCGTCCTCCCCGGAGTCATCAGCCTGACGGCGAACAACCAGTCGGAGGCGGCGGGCGAGTACTCCATCACCGCGCTGATCCTGACGGTGCTGCCGGCGGTCGGCGGCGGCGTGCTCACGATCGACCTCGCGAATGCAACGGTCGGCCCGAACGCGATCGACGCCAACCCCGACGTCACGATCACCGCGCCCACCCCCGGTCAGGTCTTCACGGTTCCCGACGCGGACGACACGGCGGACGTGACCGTCACGGGTACGGGAGCGGACGGCGCGACCATCAGCGTCGCGATCCCCGGCCAGACGACGCAGCCCGCCGACGTCGTCGACGGCGTCTGGACGGCGACCTTCCCCGACCTGCCGGTCGGCACCTACACCGCTACGGCGACGCAGGACGTCGACGGTTCCGTCGCATCCGTCTCCTTCTCGGTGGCTGCGGCTCCCGACGTCGTCATCACCGCTCCGGTCGACGGAGACCAGTTTTCCGTCGCCGGCCCCCTCGACACGACCGACGTGGTCGTCTCGGGCACCGGCGCGGTCGACTCCATCGTCGAGGTCGAGCTCAGCAACGGCGACAGCGAGCCCGTCACCGTGGGTCCGGAGGGCACCTGGACGGTGACCTTCGAAGGCCTCCCGGTCGGGGCTTACACCGCCACCGCCACCCAAGAGATCGACGGCTCGACCGACACGGTCGACTTCTCCGTCGTCGAAGCGGCCGACGTGCAGATCCAGCAGCCGGTCGACGGCGCGGAGTTCGTCGTCGACGGCCCCGGTGACGTGACCGACGTGACCGTGTCGGGCATCGGTGCCCCGGGAGCGTCGATCGAGGTGACGATCCCCGGTATCGGAACGGAGACGGCCGAGGTCGACCAGGACGGCGAGTGGGAAGTGGTCTTCGAAGACCTTCCTGTCGCCGAGTACACCGCGACCGCCGTGCAGGATGTCGACGACTCGACCGATTCGGTGACGTTCGAGGTCATCGCGGCCATCGACGTGACGATCCTCGCTCCGGTCGACGGCACGAGCATCTTCGTGGACGACGACGGCGACACCATCGACGTGACGGTCTCGGGTACGGGCCAGCCCGGCGAGACGGTCACCGTGACCATCCCCGATCAGGCGACGCCCGCAGCGGTGACCGTGCTGGCAGACGGAACGTGGTCGGTGACCTTCCCGAATCTCCCCGTGGGCGACTACACCGCCACGGCGACCCAGAGCGACGGATCGACCGACACGACCTCGTTCGCGATCGCGCCCGAAGACGACGTGGCCATCGCCACGCCGACCCCCGGCCAGGTGATCGTGGTGCCCGACGCGGGTGACACCACCGACGTGCTCGTCTCGGGAACCGGACAGCCGGGGGCGACCATCACCGTCGTCCTCGACGGTGGCGAGTCTCTCACCGACGAGGTCGATGGCGACGGCAACTGGAGTGTCCTCTTCGACGACGTGGGCGAGGGCGGACACACCGCGGTCGCGACCCAGGACGTCGATGGATCGACCGACAGCGTGGACTTCTCGATCGAGGAGGCCGACGACGTGGTGATCGAGGAGCCGGCGGACGGCGAGACGATCCTCGTCGACGGACCGGCCGACATGGCGGTCGTCGAGGTCTCGGGCATCGGGCAGCCGGGTGCGGTCATCACCCTCACCGGCGACATCCCGACGCAGACCGCGACCGTGAACGAGCAAGGGGTATGGACGGCGACACTGCCGGCTCTCGGGCTCGGCGAATACACGGTCACCGCGACACAGGACATCGACGGGTCGACCGACACGGTGACCTTCGAGATCGACGACCGCGCCGACGTGACGATCATCGATCCGGATGACGGCGACGTGATCCTGGTGCCGGACGCGGGCGATACCACCACCATCACCGTGACAGGAACGGGCAACCCCGGCTCCACCGTCACCGTGACGATCCCGGGTCTCGACCCGGTGGACACCGAGGTGGGAGAAGACGGCACGTGGACGGTCGATGTGCCGAACGTCCCCGAGGGCGAGCAGGTCATCACCGCGACCCAGGACGATGGGTCGTCGACGACGGTGACCGTCTCGGTCGAGGCCGCGGACGACGTCACCATCACGTCGCCCGACCCCGGTGAGGAGTTCACCGTCGACGGTGTCGACGACACGACGGACGTCGTGGTCACCGGAACCGGGCAGCCGGGAGCGACGGTCACCGTCGCGCTCGAGGGCACCGATCTCGAAGAGGTCGCGGTCGTGCTCGAGAACGGCACCTGGACCGTCACGTTCGAAGATGTCGAGGTCGGTGACTACACCGTCGTTGCCACGCAGGACGTGGACGACTCGGAGGCCGAGGTCGACTTCTCGGTGGCCGCCGAGGGAGCGGTCGACGCGATCGACGCCGACGCTGACGGTATGGATGCCGACGGTGTGGACGCCGATGGCATGGATGCCGACGGTGTGGATGCTGACGGCATGGACGCCGATGGCATGGATGCTGACGGCATGGACGCTGACGGTATGGACGCTGACGGCGTGGATGCTGACGCGGATGCTGACGGCATGGACGCTGACGGCATGGACGCTGACGGCGTGGATGCTGATGCGGATGCCGATGGCATGG
>NZ_JBEUWT010000001.1:564617-947231 GCF_045517775.1 Microbacterium deferens | reverse complement strand
CTGACGGCATGGATGCTGACGGCATGGACGCTGACGGCGTGGATGCTGACGCGGATGCTGACGCGGATGCTGACGCGGATGCTGACGGCATGGACGCTGACGGCGTGGATGCTGATGCGGATGCCGATGGCATGGATGCCGACGGTGTGGACGCTGACGGCATGGATGCTGACGGCATGGACGCTGACGGCGTGGATGCTGACGCGGACGCTGACGCGGATGCGGATGCTGACGGCATGGATGCAGATGCGGATGCGGACGCGGATGCTGATGGCGTGGACGCGGACGCGGACGCCGACGCGGATGCGGATGCTGATGGCGTGGACGCAGATGCAGATGCAGATGCGGATGCGGATGGCGTCGACGCAGATGCGGACGCGGATGCGGATGCTGACGGCATGGACGCAGATGCGGACGCGGATGCGGATGCTGACGGCATGGACGCAGACGCAGACGCAGATGCGGATGGCGCTGACGCAGACGCGGATACCGATGCCGACGGTGCAGACCCCGACGCCGACGCCGACGCCGACGGTACCGACGCGGACGCGACGGACGGTGGCCAGACCACGGTTCCTGAAGCGGCCGTGACGCAGACGCGGATCGTGCGCGGTACCGGGGTCACTCAGGTGGTCATCGGAACCGGGTTCCAGCCCGGCGAGACCGTTTCGGCCACCGTCCTCTCGACACCGTTCGAGTTGACCCCCGTGGTCGCCGACGCCGCCGGCAACGTGCGGTTCACCTTCCCGGTCGGGTCCACCTTCGAACTCGGTGCACACCGCGTCGAGGTGCGGGGCTCGGTATCGGGAGAGCTGCCCACCGATCGTGAGCGCACCGCGTTCACGGTGGTGGCGGCCCCGGCCGTTCCCGGGTCGCTCCCGGCGACGGGTGGAGAGATGAACGGTCTCGCGCTGGGAGGTCTCGGAATGGCGATGCTGATCGCCGGTGCTGCGGCACTGACGCTCCGCCGACGGAACACCGCTGAAGAGAGGTAGGGGGGTGGGTAGGCCTCGGGCGGGCTTGCCCACCGTCGCAACCAACGCCGCCGGCGACGGAACCACTCCGTCGCCGGCGGCGGCCCCTCCCCGCGGAGGGCCGGTCGTGGCGGTCGCGACGGCACTGACGCTGGCGATCGTCGCCGGATACGTGTTCGTCAGCGCCTCGTTCACCCTGCCGCCGACAGCGGCCCAGGCTGCCGTGCGCCAGACCTTCGCGCCGTACTTCTCGCAGCAATGGAACGTGTTCGCCCCGAACATCATGCGGTCGAATCGCGAGCTCCAGGTGCAGGTGCAGTGGCGGGAGGATGGGGAGCTCGTTCACAGCGAGTGGATCGACGTGACCGAGACCGAATTCGCGGCGGCCCGCGGCATCCCTCTTCCTTCTCGTATCTCGAAGAGCTCGTTCAACGCGGCGCAGGCCTACATGTCGCGCTACAACGCACTGTCGAGCCCGCAGAAGACGAGGGTGCGCGATACCTTCATCGAAGCGGTCGGGGGCGGAGAGTTCGCACCGATCCAGGACTCCCGGCTGCTCGACGAGATCGACGCAGCCGGATCCGCCGGCGGCGACGAGGAGTTCGAGCCGGTCACCGATGCCGACGTCGTCGACGAGAGCGCCGCGGCCGAGGCGAGCGGAAACCGTTCGGCCGTGGTGCGGTTTCTCCGTTACGACTACATGCTGGTGCGCTTCGCGTCCGCGTTCGGCTCCGCGTACTTCGACCAGGACGTGGAACGCGTCCGTTGGAGGGTCGAGACACAGCGCACCAACGACTTCCTGCACCGGTTCGACGACGAACCGCAGTCGGAGGCCTCGGTCGTCACCTTCGGATGGCGTCAGCCCGGGCGTGACGTCGACCCCGAGGTTCTCGCCATCTTCGACGACGTCGTGGAGAGGTACACCGGACGATGACCGTCACACGCACGCCGCAACAGTCTCCTCCGACACGTCTGAGTCGCATCGCGAGTCCAGCGCGGCTGTGGACCGGTCTCTCGCGATGGCTCACCGAACGCAAGCACTCCACGATCAGCTTCTCGCTCATGCGGATTCTGCTCTCGGCGGCCATGCTGGCGGTGCTCGTGCCCAGCATCCCCGACCGACACTACCTGTGGGGCCCGGGGTCGTGGTGGGTCGAGCCCGAGGCGAGTCGCCGCGGGTGGTGGGAGCCGCTGCGTCTGCTCTTCTCCAAGGACAGCATCCTTCTGTTCGACATCGTCTACGGGGCGCTGCTGGTGCTGGTGCTGGTGTTCCTCGTCGGCTGGAAGACGCGCTGGGTCACCCCGGTGCTGCTCCTGCTCTGGGTCGGGTTGTCCACGAACAGCACGCTGCTCACGAACGGCGGCGACACGCTCATGCGGATCGTGCTGCTGTTCGCGGTCTTCGCCGACCTCAGCTCGCACTTCTCGGTGGACGCGTGGCTGCGGCGTCGTCGAGGAGGTGCGGCGGCGCCCCGCCCGCGGTGGCTCCGACCCGTGCCGGTGTGGGCGTCGAACTGGGCGCACAACACCGTGCTGATCCTCTGCGTTTACCAGATCCTTCTGGTGTATCTCGTCTCGTCCGTGCTGAAACTGGCCGGTGAGGAGTGGCTGCAGGGGACGGCGATCTACTACGCGCTCAGCATCGACCAGTTCCGTGTGCTGCCGGGGCTCAGCGACCTGGCGTGGCAGTTCACCCCCGGCGTGATGCTGGCCACCTGGACGGCGCTGTGGGTGCAGCTCCTCTTCCCCGTGTTGATTCTCTGGCGCCCGACGCGCTACGTCGCCCTCGTGCTCATCACCGGCATGCACCTCGGCATCGCCGTCCTCTTGGGCCTCTGGCCCTTCTCTCTGACGATGATCGCGCTGGATCTCCTGCTCGTGCGCGATCGTTCGTGGACGCGCGCGTGGGGTGGGGCGCGGCGAGTCGGTCGAGCCATGAGGCGCGTGGTCGACGACGCCCGGGCGGACGACGGGGGATCCGGGCGGGGGAGCGGGCGCTCCGCGCGGGGGCGCACCCGCGTGGCTCGAGGGCCACGGCGTCCCACGCACGAGCCCCAGCCGATACCCGACGGTCGCGCCCTCTGACCTGTCGCGGGCCGGTTCGGGGCGCATTCCTCGCCTCGGGGCGAGGAATTCCGCGCCCCAACCGGAAGAACGCGCCCCGATCCCGCACCGCGCTCGCCGCGCGGGCGCGCGTTCGAAGCCGACGGACAGGTCGCCGCGCCTAGGATGAATCCCTATGTGCGGAATCATCGGATACGTCGGCCCCCGGCAGAGTCAGAGCATCCTTCTCGCGGGCCTCGCCCGACTGGAATACCGCGGATACGACTCGGCGGGTGTCGCCGTGATCGACGCCGACGGCGGCCTCGGCATGCGCAAGCGCGCGGGCAAGCTCGCCGTGCTCCGCGACGATCTCGTCGAGCACCCCCTGAGCGACGGCACCACCGGTATCGGGCACACCCGATGGGCGACCCACGGTGGACCGACCGACTCCAACGCGCACCCGCACCTGGCCGACGACGACAAGCTCGCCGTCATCCACAACGGCATCATCGAGAACTTCTCCGAGCTGAAGGCCGAGCTGGTCAGCGACGGCTACACCTTCCTCAGCCAGACCGACACCGAGGTCGCAGCCGTGCTCATCGGTCGCGAGTACCGCAAGACGGGCGACCTCGTCGCCGCCTTCCGTGCCGTCGTCTCCCGACTGGAGGGCGCGTACACGCTCCTCGCGATGCACCAGGACCACCCGGGACTCGTCGTCGGCGCGCGCCGCAACTCGCCGCTGGTGATCGGTCTGGGCGACGGCGAGAACTTCCTCGGCTCCGACGTCGCCGCCTTCGTCGAGCACACCCGCCACGCCCTGGCCATCGGTCAGGACGAGATCGTCGCGATCACCCCGTCGGGCGTCGAGGTCACCGACTTCGACGGCGCCCCCGTCGAGGTCGAGCCGTTCGAGGTGACCTGGGACGCCTCGGCGGCCGAAAAGGGTGGATGGTCGTCGTTCATGGCCAAGGAGGTGTCGGAAGAGCCCGACGCCGTCTCCAACACGCTGCGCGGTCGCCTCCACGACGGTGCGGTGGTCATCCCCGAACTCGAGGGACTCGACGACCTGTTCCGCGACGTCTCCCGCGTCATCGTCATCGCCTGCGGCACGGCGGCGTATGCCGGCCAGGTCGGCAAGTACGCGCTCGAGCAGTGGACCCGCGTGCCGGTCGACGTCGAGCTCGCCCACGAGTTCCGCTACCGCGACCCGGTGCTCGGACCCGACACCCTCGTCGTCTCGATCAGCCAGTCGGGCGAGACCATGGACACCCTCATGGCGGTCAAGTACGCCCGCGAGCGCGGCGCGAAGACCCTGTCGATCTGCAACACGCAGGGCGCCACCATCCCGCGCGAGTCCGACGCGGTCGTCTACACCCACGCCGGTCCCGAGGTCGCCGTGGCCTCGACCAAGGCCTTCGTCGCGCAGATCACCGCGCTCTACCTCTTCGGCCTGCACGTCGCGCGACTGCGCGGGTCGCTCTCGGCCGCCGAGATCGCCGACCACGTGGTCGAGCTCGAGTCGGTGCCTGGCAAGATCGCGCAGATCCTCGAGCGCGAGCAGCCCCGCATCGAGCAGTTCGCGCACTGGATGGCCGACACGCGCTCGGTGCTCTTCCTCGGTCGTCACGTCGGGTTCCCCATCGCGATGGAGGGCGCGCTCAAGCTGAAGGAGCTCGCCTACATCCACGCGGAGGGGTTCGCTGCCGGTGAGCTGAAGCACGGCCCGATCGCGCTCATCGAAGCCGGGCAGCCCGTGTTCGTGATCGTCCCGTCGCCGCGCGGCTCGGGCGAGCTGCACCGCAAGGTGATCTCGAGCATCGAGGAGATCAGCGCCCGCGGCGCCCGGGTCATCGCGATCGCCGAGGAGGGCGACGCTGCGGTGCTCCCGCAGGCCGACGAGGTTCTGCGCATCCCGCTCGCAGGTCCCCTGTTCGAGCCGCTGCTCGCCGTCGTGCCGCTGCACATCTTCGCGATGGGTCTGGCGACGGCGAAGGGTCTCGACGTCGACCAGCCGCGCAACCTCGCGAAGTCCGTCACGGTCGAATAGGCACCGCCCGCGGGGCGCAGAAGGAGCACTCGGTGATCGTCGGCATCGGCGTCGACCTGGTCGACATCGCGCGGTTCGAGAGGTCGATCGCGCGCACCCCTCGGCTGCTCACGCGGTTGTTCTCTCCGGACGAGCGGATGCTGAAGCCCCGGTCGCTCGCCGCTCGCTATGCTGCGAAGGAGGCCCTGATCAAGGCTCTGGGCGGCTCCGACGGCGTGCACTGGAGTGAGATCGAGATCGCTTCCGAAGCATCCGGGAGGCCTCTCTTTCGTCTCTCAGGGTCGACGGCGGCCGTCCTCACGGAGCGCGGCATCACCGCCGTGCACCTGTCGATGAGCCACGACGCGGGAATCGCGACGGCCTACGTGGTGGCCGAAGCAGAGAAGGGTGCGGCATGAACCGACTCCCCACCGGGCGCCTGCACGAGGCGCGCATCGACGTCGAGGCGATCGCCGACAACGTGCGACACCTCCGTCGGCTGACCGATTCCGAGGTCATCGCCGTCGTCAAGGCCGACGGGTACGGGCACGGCGCGTTCCGCTCTGCGGTCGCCGCCCTCCAGGGCGGGGCCACCCGCATCGGTGTCGCCGATGTCACGGAGGCGCTGGCCCTGCGCCGCGCGGGGATCCGCGCACCCATCCTCGCCTGGCTGCACGCGCCCGGCGAGACCTTCGACGACGCGATCGCCGCCGACATCGAGCTCGGCATCTCCGGGCTCGATCAGCTGCTGCAGGTCGCGGCCGCCGCATCCACGTCGCGCCCCGTCTCGGTGCACCTCAAGATCGAGACCGGCCTGTCGCGCAACGGGATCGCCCCCGCCGACTACCGCGTCGTCTTCGCCGAGGCCGCGCGCCTCGAGCGCATCGGCAAGCTGACGGTCGTCGGCCTCTTCTCGCACCTGTCGAACACGTCTCCCGAAGACGATCGGGCCGCGCTCGCCGCGTTCCAGGAGGGCGTCGTGCTCGCGGCGGCGGCGGGACTGCACCCGCCGCTGCGCCACATCGCCGCGACCCACGCCGCCATCGCCCTCCCGGAGTCGCGGATGGGGTGCGTCCGCATCGGCATCGGCATCTACGGACTCTCGCCGTTCGACGACCGCTCGTCGGCCGATCTCGGTCTTCGTCCGGCGATGACGCTGCGATCGGTGGTCGCCGCGGTGCGCCGGGTGCCGGCGGGTACGGGCGTGTCGTACGGGTACGACTACCGCACGCAGACCGACACCACCCTGGCCCTCGTGCCGCTGGGGTACGCCGACGGTGTTCCGCGCCAGGCCTCCGGATCGGGGCCCGTCCGCATCGGCGGCAACGAGTACCGCGTCGCCGGCCGCATCGCGATGGACCAGTTCGTCGTCGACGTCGGCGACGCTCCGGTCGCGGTCGGCGACGAGGTCGTGCTGTTCGGCGACCCGACCCTCGGTCACCCCGCCGCCTCGGACTGGGCGGATGCTGCGGGGACGATCGACTACGAGATCGTGACCCGCATCGGACCGCGCGTGCCTCGCGTGCAGGTGTCGTCGTGACGGTTCCCGCCGAGTTGCTCGGCACGCGCGAGGTCACGACCGCGGCCGACATGGAGCTGCTCGGTCGCGCGATCGGTGCCGCCCTCGAGCCGGGCGACGTCGTCGTGCTGAACGGCCCGCTGGGGGCGGGCAAGACCACGCTGACCCGCGGGATCGGTGCCGGACTCGGGATCCGCGGTCCGGTGCAGAGCCCCACCTTCGTTCTCGCGCGGACGCACCCGTCGCTGGTCGACGGTCCGCCGCTCGTGCACGTCGACGCCTATCGGCTCGGGTCGGCGGTGGAACTCGACGACCTCGACATCGATGTCGACCGTTCCGTCGTCGTCGTCGAGTGGGGCGGCGGCATGGCCGAGCACCTCGCCGACGCGTGGTGGGAGATCGATCTGGTCCGGCAGACCGGCGGACGCGGCATCGATACGGCCTGTGGTGACCTCTCCCGCGCGAGCGCCGACCTCGACGCCGACGCCCCGCGTACGGTCACGATCTCACGGCGGCCCTGAGGGCGGGCGCCTCCACACCGGGCGCGAGCACCTCGGTGAGCGAGCGCAGCACCTCGTCGGGGCGTTCGACGGCCGCGTAGTGACCGGCGTCGCGCAGACGCTCCGCGGAGAAGTCTCGGATCCGCCGGGCGAACCACGCGTCGTCGGACGGAGCGGAGAACACATCGCGCTCGCCGGCGACGGCTCGCACGACGCACCGGATGCGTCGCCAGCGGCGGTCGTCGTAGGTGCGCGCCGCCCGGGCCGCGCGCAAGAACGCGACCGGCCGGATCTCTCCGGCGAGGGCATCGGACACGGAACGATCGACCTCGTTCGGGTGGCGGAACAGCGGGGCGGCGAAGGCGCGGAGAAGCCCGACGTTCCTCAGGAAGAGAAGCAGGGGAGCCGCGGCCCGGCCGAGCGAGTGCAGCACGTGCATGGCGAGCAGCATGCCCGCGAACCCGGGAAGCCGGAGCCCGCCGCGGAGGGGGCGGCGAAGCACGTCGAGCACCCCGCCGCCGGTCGCGGAGACGAGACCGACGGCGAGCGTCTCCTCCGGGTGCCTGGCCGCGATGTCGAGGGCGACGAAACCGCCGAGGGAATGCCCGACGATGCGCCACCGGTCGTATCCGCACGCCCGGATGACATCGACGACCGCGGCGGAGAGATGCTCGAGCGAGGGTGCGCGTACGCCGCTGTCGCCCCAGCCGGGGAGATCGATGAGCACCACGTCGGTCAGCGGGTGCGCGGAGCGGTCGGATGCCGCCAGCAGCGGCGTCCAGGTCGTCCACCGGGCTGCGGCACCGTGAAGCATCACCACGGCCGCACCGCCGGTGCGGCGTCCCGCGTAAGACGTGATCGCCCCGACGGCCGTCGGCACGACGACCCGGCTCAGCCCCAGAGGGGTCGCGTTCACTTCGAGGGCGGTCGGCGTGGTCACGTGGTGTATTCGTGGCGGCGGCTGCTTCGGATGGCGTGGGCCGAGGCGATTATCCTGGACGAGTGTTCCTCGGCATCGATACCTCCCTCGGCACGTCCGTCGCCGTCGTCGAGGACGACGGGGTCATCGTCGCCGAAGCGTCGAGCGAGAACCCGCTCGGGCACGCCGAGGTCATCGGCGACCTGCTCGCGCGGGTCGTGGGGGAGTCGTCCGCGCCGCTGACGCATGTCGCGGCGGGCATGGGTCCCGGCCCCTTCACGGGGCTCCGCGTCGGCATCGCGGCCGCCCGCGCCTTCGCCCTCGGGCGGGGGCTGCCGGTCGTCCCCGTCGCCAGTCACGACGCCGTCGCCCTCGGCGTCCTCCTGCGCCGCGCGCTCGTCGACGGTCTCGACGCCGACTCCGCCCGCTTCGCCGTCGTCACCGACGCGCGCCGACGCGAATTCGCCTACTCGGTCTACGACGGGCTCGATGACGACGGCCTCCCGGTGCGGGAGGTCGGCCCGACGCTCGTCCCGCGCGACGACCTCGATCGCGTGCTCACAGACCTCGACGTCACGCGGCTGGACGCCGCATCCGTCCCGGCGGCCATGGTCGCGCTGATGGGTGCGCGCTCCGTCGCCGCCGGCCGAGAGGTCGCCGCCTCCGAACCCCTCTACCTCCGCGCCCCCGATGTCACCGTGGGCGGCGCGCGCAAGCGGGTGGGCTCGTGAATCTGCGTCCTGCCACCGTCGACGATCTCGACGCGATCATGGTGCTCGAACGCGCGTCGTTCCAGGGCGATGCCTGGTCGCCGGCCGTCATGCGCGCGGAGCTCGCCTCGGTGCACAACTGGTACGTGGTCGCCGAGGCACCCGGGCGTCTCGACGGCTATGCCGGCCTGCGCGCTCCCAGGGGGAGCACCGACGCCGACATCCAGACCATCGCGCTCGCCGCATCCGCCCGCGGGCGGGGGCAGGGAAGGGCGCTCCTGCGCGAGCTGTTGGGAGAGGCCGAGCGTCGCCGCATCCGCGAGGTGTTCCTCGACGTCCGCGACGACAACGCCACGGCCCAGAACCTCTACCGCTCGGAGGGATTCGTGGAGATCGGCCGACGCCCCAACTATTACCCCGACGGCAACGTCGACGCCGTGGTCATGCGGCTCGATGTCGCAGCGTGGCGTGCCGCGACGAACCCGTCTGCCACCGACGCGGGAGCGTGCACGTGAGCGGGCCGCTGGTGCTGGGTATCGAGACCAGCTGCGACGAGACGGGCATCGGCATCGTGCGGGGCCGCGAGCTGCTGTCGAACACCATCGCGTCCAGCATGGACGAGCAGGCCCGGTACGGCGGCGTCGTGCCCGAGGTCGCTGCCCGCGCGCACCTCGAAGCGCTGCAGCCGTCGATCGAGGCGGCCCTCGCCGAAGCATCCGTGACGCTCGACGACCTCGACGCGATCGCGGTGACGAGCGGGCCGGGTCTCGCCGGCGCCCTCATGGTGGGAGTGGGCGCGGCGAAGGCGCTCGCCGTGTCGCTCGGAAAGCCGCTCTACGCCGTCAATCACCTCGTCGGGCACATCGCCGCCGACATCCTCACCGAAGACGCCGACCGTCTCGAATACCCCACGGTCGCCCTCCTCGTCAGCGGCGGTCACACGTCGCTGCTGCTCGTGCGAGACCTCACGAGCGACGTCGAACTGCTCGGTGAGACCGTCGACGATGCCGCGGGCGAGGCGTTCGACAAGGTCGCGCGCGTGCTGGGGCTGCCCTATCCCGGGGGGCCCGAGATCGACCGTGCCGCGGCCGAGGGCGACCCGCTCGCGATCCGATTCCCCCGCGGCCTCTCGCGGGCATCCGACATAGCCGAGCACCGCTACGACTTCTCGTTCTCCGGGCTCAAGACCGCCGTCGCGCGCTGGGTGGAGCAGCGGGAGGACGCGGGCGAGCCCGTGCCGGTGGCCGACGTCGCGGCGTCTTTCCGAGAGGCCGTGGTCGACGTGCTGGTGACCAAGGCGCTCGACGCGTGCGCCCGTCACGGCGTGCCCCGCCTGCTGCTCGGGGGCGGCGTCATCGCCAACCGGCGCCTGCGCGACGTCGCACTGGAGCGTGCCGAGGCGGCGGGCGTCACCGTCCGCATCCCGCCGCTGAGCCTGTGCACCGACAACGGCGCCATGATCGCCGCGCTCGCGGCCGAGCTCATCACCGCCGGCCGCGAACCCTCCACCCTGGCGTTCGGCGCCGATTCGACGCTCCCCGTGACGGAGATCCAGGTATGAGCGACCACGAGCGTCTCGACGACGGCGCCCCCGTGCTGCCCGGACCGCCGCCCCCCGTGCCCGACCTCGACGCGGTGTCGGCGTCGGTCGAACGGCGTCGACGCGCGACGGTCCCTGTGCCCGAAGAGCTCGAACGCCCCGTCGAGACCGACGGTGCCACCGCTGTGCTCGCCGTCGATGATGTGGCCGTCGACGACGTGGCCGTCGCGACCGCCCACGAGGCGCCGCAACGCTCGCCGCGCCCCGTCGTAGGGCCGTGGGCGCTCGGGCTCGCGATCGTGTCGCTCGCTGCTTCGTTCGTCGGGGGATGGATGCTGCCGCTCGGGCTCGTCGCGATCGTGACGGCGATCGTCGCCTCGCGCCGACCGGTCGAGCGTCGGGGCATCGTCGTCTGGGCGATCGTGCTCGGCGCGCTCTCGGTGCTCTACAGCGCCGGCTGGCTGCTGTGGGCAGCCTCGCGCGCCGGCCTCATCGGCTGACCACCCCGCGTCGCCGCCCCGCGTCCCCGCCCCGCCGCGCCCCGCGTTCCCCTGTCACGTATCGCGGATCGCACCCGCCGTCTGCGACAGGAGAGCGAAAAAGAAGAAGCTCCCCTGTCGCGAACGGCGTGTGTGAAGGGCCAATCGCGACAGGGGAGCGGACGCAGGGGAGCGGATGCAGGGGAGCGGATGCGGCGGGGGAACGGGCGTCAGGACACCCGGTCGGCGAGGAGTGCGAGACGGCGCGAGCCGATCCGCGTGAGCAGGAGCGTCGCGGAGTCGTCGCCGTGTAGTCGGAGCTTGCCGCGGAGCGTCGCGGGATCGACGTCGACCCCCCGCTTCTTGATCTCGAGGGTGCCGATGCCTCGCGCGCGCAGCACCTTGGCCAGCGCACGGGTGTCGGACGGCACCTCTTCTCGCACGCGGAACGACGAGACGAACGGGCTCGTCAGCGCCGCATCCGAGGTGAGGTATGCCATGCCGGGCGAGAGCATGCCGGCCTCGAGTGCGCGTGCGACATCGCCGATCAGGCGCGCGCGGATCACGGCTCCGTCGGGCTCGTGCACGAACGCGCCGAGTTCGCGAACATCGACGTCTTCGGCGTCGGCGGGGCTCGTAATCTCCCACGACTGCTCGCCCCGTGTCACGAGTGCGGCTCGCCGCGCGCCCTCCCGGGCCAGCGTTCCCGACCACAGCACGAGCTCGACGGTGGAGCCGTCGGCGCTGACCCACTGTGCTTCGAGGTCGTCGGGGATCGTGTCGCGGTCGAAGGCGGGACCGAGCTTCATCCCGCCGGGAAGACGCCGCAGCTGCGCGAAGGCCCAGTCCAGCGGCGGGGAGTAGTCGGCGACCGACACGCGACTCGTCTCGGTGTGTCCGGCCGTGCGCCGAGCGGGGTCGAGCCACACGGCGTCGACGCCCGCCAGGTCCGCGGTCTCGGCCGTCGCGTGCCGCACCTCGACGGCATCGCCGAAGGGCGCCAGGTTGTACGCGGCGATCGCAGAGGTCACCTCGTCGGCGTCCACCGCCCGAACCCGCAGTCCGAGCGCGGCGAACCCCATCGCGTCGCCGCCGATACCGCAGCCCAGGTCGGCCACGCGCGAGACGCCCGCGTCGCGAAAACGCGCCGCGTGCCTCCCGGCGATCGACAGGCGGGTGGCCTGTTCGAGGCCCGCCTTGGTGAACAGCATCCGCTCGGCGAACTCTCCGAACTTCGCCGTCGCCCGGGTGCGCAACCGGGACTGCCCGACGACCGCCGAGACGAGTTCGGGGGAGTGACCCGCTGCTCGAAGCCGCGACACCGTCTGCGCCACGTCGCCCGAATGGGCCGCCGTCTCGTCGAGAAGGCGGAGGCCGTCGGGGGTCAACAGGGCGGTCAGTTCGGCGATGTCCATCGGATCCACCCTAGGTCGGCGCCGTGGCGCGCATCCGCAAACCCCCTACCCGGGGATCCCCCGGAGCCCGAAACCCCCTCGGGGCCCCCGGGAGATCCCGGAGGCATCCCCGATGTGCCTACGCGGGGGTGCTCCTACTTTGAGATGACACAGACCACTGTCGGGCTCCGGCCCTGAGCAAAGGGAATAGAAATGCCAGATGAGATCAACGTCGGCGACATCTTCGACTCGGGCAACTCCGCAGTCATCGACTCCGGCAACACCACCGAGGAGAACAACGAGCTGAACGTCGGTGTCGTCGTCGACAACGCGTTCAACGAGGACAACTCGGTCAACGACTCCGGCAACCTGGGCGTCGACGTGAACGACTCGTTCAACGAGACCACCGACACCGAGGTCACCAACGAAGACTGGGACATCGACAACTCGGGCAACACCGAGACCGTCGAAGAGGACAACTCGGTCAACGACTCGTTCAACGACGAGTCCGACAACTCGGTCAACGACTCGTTCAACGACGAGTCGGTCAACGACTCGCACAACACCCTCACCTACACCTCGTGGGACGACCACTCCATCAACGCCGGCAACCGTGAGTACAACACGGGCTTCGGCGACCTGCACTTCGGCGGCGCAGCGGGCGCTGCCGCGGCCGGTGGCGGCGAGACCCACATCTGGAGCCAGAGCACGATCGTCGACCAGTCGGTCAACAGCAACATCGTCTCGGGCGGCGACGTCCTCGGTTTCTCGGGCAACTCGGCCGTGGTCGCGTCCGGTGAGGACGCGATGGCCGCCGGCGGCGACATCACCGTCACCACGTCGCTCGACACCTCGACCAACATCGACGCCGAGGGTGACGTCAACATCGGCAACGAGACGACGATCAGCAACGTAGTCGGCTCGCACAACTCCTACCTCGACGAGTCGGTCACCACCGACGAGTCGGTCGTCATCGACGTGGACGACTCGTTCAACGACTACTCCGACAACTACGACCTGTCGGACTCGTTCAACGACTTCACCGACATCGACAGCGACCTCACGGTCAACGCCGATGTCGACCTCGTCGCCGACAGCGACGGCTCCGCGATCATCGACGGATCCGACTTCACCTTCTGATCGATCGACCCGGCCGCCGCGTTCGCGCGGCGGCCGGGTCATCCGCCCCCTCCACTTCCGCTTCGGAACACTCCTAGAAAGACACGGACATGCCTGACTTCTTCGCCGAAGACATCGCCGACTCGTTCAACACGGTCGAGTCGAACTCGAACAACACCAGCTCGACCACGAACAGCGCCACGGTCGGCTTCGACGTCACCGACGTCGGAAACACCGACGACTCGGTCAACGACAGCGGCAACACCGCCATCGGACTCGACAACGTCGGCAACGTCGACGAGACCACCACCGAGACCAACACCACCATCGGTGTCACCGACTCGTTCAACGAGTTCTTCGAAGAGACCGACAACTCGATCAACAACTCGGGCAACGACCTCTCCGACAACTCGATCAACGACTCGGGCAACGACAGCTCGATGAACAACTCGGGCAACTCGTACAGCTTCGACATCACCGACGACCACTCGATCAACGCCGGCAACCGCGACTACAACACCGGCTTCGGCGACCTGCACCTCGGTGGGGGCGCCGGCGGCGGCGGCGACCTGTGGATCAACAACTCGGCGACGATCGTCGACCAGTCGGTCAACGGCAACATCGCGGCCGAGGGTGACGTCGCATTCGGCGGTGCCAGCGAAGCGGTCGTCGCGTCGGGCGAGGGTTCGTGGGCTGCGGGCGGCGACATCTCCGTCACCCAGACGCGCGACGACTCGACCAACATCGACGCCGGCGGCGACGTGAACATCGGCAACACGACGACGATCTCGAACGAGCTGTTCTCGAACAACTCGTACACCGACTCGTCCGAGTACACGGATGCTTCGCAGGACTGGGACGTCACCGACTCGTTCAACGACGACTCGACCAACGTGGCCGTCGACAACTCGTTCAACGACGAGCTGACCGAGACGAACACCAGCGCGTGGGACATCGACGCCGACGTGATCTGGGGCAGTGACGACTCCGTCATCGCCGACGACGTGAGCGTGGACGTCGACTTCGACGCTCTGTGAGCACTCCCGTGAGGGTCTTCGCGACCTGATCGAACCGATGACCCCGGTGGCTGCCCCTGCCACCGGGGTCATCGCTCCGTTCACGGCCCTGCGTAGGCGAAAACAGGCGACAATGGCATCACCCCGGTGTGATGCGACGAAGGAGATCTCGGATGAGCCAGACCGTTCCTGCGACCACCGATCAGAGCACCACCGCCGGAGACGACACCTCTCCTACCGCGGTCGAGCTGGCGAACAAGGATCTCGTGGTCCTCGTCGAGCGCACGAAGGGCTTCACATCCGTCGCGGGGCGGGAGGACCTGGCCGAACGCCTCGACCAGACCCGCGCCCGCCTTCTCGACCCCCAGGTGCGGGTCGTCATCGTGGGCCAGTTCAAGCAGGGCAAGAGCAAGCTCGTCAACGCGCTCGTGAACGCGCCGGCCTGTCCCGTCGACGACGACGTCGCCACCAGCGTTCCGACGTACGTCTCCTACGCAGACGAGGCTTCGGCCGTCGTCCTCACCCGCGACGACAGCGGGGTCGAGCCCCGCGTGGAACGCACGACCATCCCGCTCACCGATCTCGCCGAGTACGTCTCGGAGCGCGGCAACCCGAACAACGCCCGCGACATCCTCGCCGCCGAGGTCATGCTCCCGCGCGAGATCCTCCGCGGCGGGCTCAAGCTCATCGACTCGCCCGGCGTCGGAGGGATCGAGTCGACCCGTTCGGTGAGCACTCTGGCCGCCCTGTCGACCGCGCACGCCGTGCTGCTGGTCTCCGACGCATCGCAGGAGTACACCGAGCCCGAGGTGCAGTTCCTCAAGCACGCTCTGCGGGTGTCCCCGAACGTGGCCGCCGTGCTCTCCAAGACCGACGTGTACCCCGAGTGGCGCCAGATCGAGCGCATCGACCGATCGCACCTCGGTGCTGTCGGCAAGATCCCGATCTTCGCCGTCTCGAGCGATCTGCGCCTGACCGCGGCCGACGAGCAGGACCGGGAGCTCAATGAGGAGTCGGGGTTCCCGGCTCTCGTGACACATCTTCGTCGCGACGTGCTCGGCAAGGCCGAGGCGCTGCACCAGCGCGCGGCGATGCACGACCTCATGTCGGTCACCGACCAGCTCTCGCTCAGCGTCAAGACGGAGCTGAACGCGCTGCTGCACCCCGAAGACACCCCGCAGATGATCGCCCGTCTCGACGAGGCCAAGGCGCGGGCCGACGAGTTCCGCGGGCGTTCCTCCCGGTGGCAGGTCGCACTCGGCGACGGTATCGCCGATCTCATCTCCGACACCGAGCACGACCTCCGCGACCGACTCCGCAAAGTCCAGCGCGAGGCCGAGGCGTCGATCGATGAGGGCGACCCCGGTCCGATCTGGGACCAAATCACCGAGTGGCTCGACCAGCGGGTCTCCGCCGCCGTGTCGGAGACGTTCGTCTGGACGAACGAGCGCTCCCAGTGGCTCGCGGAGCGGGTCGCCGAGGAGTTCATCACCGAGGAGGCGGGCATCCCCCTCATCCGCGTCGGCGACACCGACGGTCTGCTCGATCCCGTCGAAGACATGCAGGGCATCCAGGAGGGTCGCCTCGGCGCTGCTGAGAAGATCTACATCGGCGTCCGCGGTTCCTACGGCGGCGTGCTGATGGCGGGTCTCGCGACCAGCCTCGTCGGACTGTCGCTGCTCAACCCGATCTCGTTGCTGGTCGGTGTCGTGGTCGGACGCCGCGCATATAAAGAGGACATGTCGAACCGCCTCAACCGCCGGCAGGCCGAGGCGAAGAACCTCGTGCGCCGTCACATCGAAGACGTCGTGTTCCAGGTGGGCAAGCAGCTCAGAGACCGCCTGAGGTCGGTGCAGCGCGCCGCCCGCGATCACTTCGGCGGTATCGCCGACGAGCTGCACCGCTCGCTCTCCGATTCCGTGCTCGTCGCCAAGCAGGCGGCGGTGACCTATCAGAGCGACCGCGACTCACGGGTGAAGCAGCTGGAGATGCATCTCAACCGCATCGAGGCCCTCCGCAAGGAGATCCCGGCCCTGGTCTCCGGCGAGAGCACCGCGAAGAAGTCCATCCGATGAGCCGGGCGGGACTCGCCGACGCGGCGACCCTCGTAGAGGAGGCTCTCGAGCTCTACGCCGATGACCGCGTCGCGGTCGCGTCGCTCGAGCGGCACGCGCGCCGACTCCGTGAGCCGCTGCGGCTGGCCGTGGCGGGCATGGTCAAGGCGGGCAAGTCGACCGTGTTGAACGCCCTCATCGGCGAGCAGATCGCGCCCACCGACGCCGGTGAGTGCACCAAGATCGTCACCTGGTACCGCTACTCGGTCTCGGCGCGCATCACCGCCCACCTGAAGGGCGGAGGGGAGACGCGCTTGCCCGTCAAGCGCGCCGACGGTGCCCTGGTGATCGAACTGGGCGCGTTGACGGCCGACCAGGTCGAGTGGATCGACGTCGCGTGGCCCTCCGAGAGCCTCCGCTCCCTCGTGATCATCGACACCCCCGGCATCGCCTCGCTGTCGCAGGACGTCTCCGCTCGCTCGCACGCGTTCCTCGCTCCCGACGATGCGCCGTCCGACGCCGACGCCATCCTCTACCTGCTGCGGCACATCCACGCATCCGACATCGGATTCCTCGAGGCCTTCCGCGATAACGCGGCCGGTTCGTCGCAGACGGTGAACGCCGTCGCCCTGCTGTCGCGGGCCGACGAGATCGGCTCCGGTCGCATCGACTCGCTGCTGTCGGCCGCTCGCGTGGCCGACAGGTATCGACGCGACGGCGAGCTGCGGGCCCTCGCGCTCGGCTGCATCCCCGTGGCGGGTCTGCTCGCCGAGGGCGCGCGAGCGCTCCGAGAGAGCGAGTTCGCCGCGTTCCGTGAACTCGCGAGCCTCGACAGGGCCACGCGAGACCGGATGCTGGTGTCGGTCGATCGATTCACCCGACCCTCCACCGCGACAACCCTGTCGGTCGAGGAGCGCAAGCGCCTGCTCGCCCGCTTCGGCATCTTCGGCGTCCGCCTCGGTTCCGCGCTGGTGCGCGCGGGAGCATCCAGTTCGACCGACCTCGCCCAGCGCCTCGTGCAGCAGAGCGGTTTGCTCGAGGTGCAGCAGTTCATCGTCGAGCAGTTCCGCGCGCGGGCATCCGTGCTGAAGACGCGGGCCGTGCTGGCGGGTCTGGAAGACCTGCTGCGCGAGAAGCCCCGAGACGGCTCCGAAGACGTGCGTGCGGGCCTCGAGCGCCTGGTAGCGACGAACCACGAGCTGCGCGAACTGGTGCTGCTGTCGGAATTCCGAACGACGATCCCGCGGCTGGAGCCCGCAGATGCCGTCGAGGCCGAGCGCATCATCGGCGGCTCCGGCACGGCGGTCGCCGCGCGCCTCGGGCTCACCGACTCGGCGCGTACCGACGAGGTGCGCGAGACGCTCGCCTCGTCGCTGGCGAAGTGGCGGACCCTCAGCGAATCGCCGCTGAGTGATCGCGCCACGATCGAGATCTGCCGGGTGGTGATCCGCAGCCTCGAGGGGATCGCCTCACAGGTCGGAGCTGCTCCCGGAGCCGATCGGTCCCCGGCGGATGTCGTGGCCGCGGGCAGTCCAGCGTAGGGCCGGCGGGAACAGCCCGATCAGCAGGCCCAGGAGGGCCAATCCGAGCTGGATGAGCATGATGCGCTCCAGCGGAATGCCCCGATCGCCGACGGCGAGCAGTTCGCGCGCGATGAGCACGACTCCCGCCTGCGTCAGCAGGACACCGAACTGCCACCACCGCACGTTCGGGCGGCGGTTGGAGAACGACACCTGCAGCATGATCTGGATGAACAGCAGCAGCACCTGCATGCCGAAGAGCACCCAGAAGATGATGTCGGCCGCGGCGGTGTAGGTCTCGTCGGCTCGCGTCGCATCGACGGCCTTCACGATGTCGATGATCGCGGGCAGCTGCGCCTCGCGGATGATGAACATGTAGACGACGACCACGGCGCCCACCGCCATGCTCAAGATCCAGGCGACCTGACTCAGACCGACGGTGAAGGGGAGAGGGAGCTTCACGATGACGGGCGCACCGGGCTTGTCGGCGACAGACGGTCGCGCGGGCGGCTTGCGCTCCTCGAAGTCGTCATCGTCGTCGGGATCGTTCCCGCGGCTCGCCGGAGTGTATGCCCGCGAACGCGCGAGGGCCCGGCCCGCAGAATCATCGGATCTGCGGGCCAGGCCGTCGGACGGTGTCATCGACTAGAAGGTGTCGTCTGCCGACGAGTCGTCCACGATGACCGTGTCGGTCGAGTCGAAAACGGCGTCGCTGTTGACGGTCGTGTCGACGTCGGTCGTCTCGGTGCTCGTGTCGTTCAGCGAGTTGTCGACGTCGACGTTGGTCGAGCTGTCGTTCGCCGAACCGTCGAGGGCGACGTCGGTGGAGGTGTCCGTCGTCGTCGACGCATCCGTGGCTTCGTTGTACGAGTCATCGATGTCGGTGACGTCGGTGTCGTTGCCGACGTTCGCGTCGCCGCCGGCGTTGATGGTGGTCGAGTTGTCCTGCGTCTTGTCGATGGCGATGTCATCGCCCGCTGCCATCGAGCCGTCGCCCGAAGCGACGTTGGCCTCGTTGTCGAAGAGCTGGTTCACATCGCCCTCGGCCCAGATGTTCTGGTTGACCGACTGGTCGATGATCGTGTCGCGGTCGTCGATCGACGTGAACTGGTTGGTGATGTTCTTGATCTCGCGCACCACGGGGTTGTCCGGCGTGTGGTGCTCGGGGGTCGGCGCGGGAGTCGGCTTCGGCGAGGGGATGACGTCGTGACGCTCCACCAGCACGGGGGCGACCGAGCACACATCTGCGTGGCTGACGGAACTGAGCCCACGCGAGGCCAGCATCCCATCGGGATCCTCCTCGAACTCTGCGGCGGCCTCAGGGTCGCGCAGAAGGCTCAGGATGAATTCGATCAGCGCGTCGGCGACACTGGCCAGGGTTACGCTCATGCTCGGCTCCTTATGAAGATCTTTGTATTCGAACAGTACGACCGGCGCGCGATTCGCGCGTCGGGGTTACCCCCGAAGTGGTGAGAACCCCAGTAGGGGTTCCGGGGGGAAGCTAGGGGAACGACATGACGAGCCCGCTTCGCAGCGACGCGGTTCACGCGGAGACTCGTTCGCGCGCGGAGGAATCCTCCGCGGTGAGAGCCGCACGCAGCTTCGCGATCAGGTCGGAACGGGTCGTCGCCCCCAGCCGCCGGCGGATGCGGGCGATGTGGTGCTCAGCCGTTCGAGGCGAGATGAAGATCGATTCGCCGATCTCCACATACGTCTTGCCCTGCAGCACGAGCTCGGCGACCTCGCGCTCCCGCGGGCTCAGCGATGCGCCGTGCGCTGCGGGGGGAGTGGAGGAAGGCTGATCCGTCGACTCGGCGGGTGCGGCAGCGGGGCGCGACTCCTCGCGGGGGTGCAACTGCCGCGCACACGCCAGGAGACGCGAGATCGCCCGTTTGTCGTCGGTACGGCCTGCCGCGTGTCCGGCGAGCCGTGCTCCGTCCCACGCGAGTCCGACCGATGCGAGCCCGAGAGCGGCAGCCTCGACCACGTCGGGGTCGACCTTGCCGGCGAGGACAGCCGTCCACACCCTTCCGGCCTGCGCCATCTGCGCGGCGAGCGCGTTGGTCCCCGCCGCTTCGACGAGTGCGCGAGCGTGAGGACGTAGGTCGTCGGGCTGGCCACGGAGGATGCCGCGCTGGATGCCGGTCCAGTGCAGTGGCACGCCCCAGACGCTGCCCTTGCTCAGCCGGGCGACGCTCTCGAGCGCTCGCTGGAAGTGGGGATCCATGCGCGCCTCGTCGCCGACGCGTACCGCCGCCAGCACGAACTCGCCCAGGGGCAGGATGCTGAAGACGTCGAACTGCGACCGCATCACGTTCGAGCGCGCGCGTCGCCACTGCGCGGTCAGCTCCCCCAGGTCTCCGTAGCGACGGGCGATGGCCACCGACAGTGCGCTCGCGAGCGTCGCGTCGCGCGGTGAGAGCGGGCGAGGGGCCGCCAAGGCCTGCGCCAGCGCGGCCTCGGCGTCGACGCGGTGTTCGCACTGCAGCGACACCCACGAGCTCCACAGGAGCAGACGCGGACGCGCCCACGGTCCGCCGTGGCCGCGAGCGACCGCGTCGGCGATGACGGAGTGCGCGACATCGAGCTCGCCGATATTCAGCGCCATCAGCGTCGCGATGACGGCGGGGAGCTCCCCGATCGGCGCCGCCGTTCCGGATGCGGAGTACACCTCCGCGGCGCGTACGAGGTCGACGAGTGCGTACTGCGCCGATGCGGTGGTGCTCTCCTGGACTCCGCGTGCCATCAGGTCGAGAGAGACGGAGAGCGTGGACGGCATCGTCGGCGCTCCATCGTGCACCTTCTTCGCGTCGTCGAGCGCGACCGGGTCGCCCGCGGCCAGAGCGACGGTCGCGGCCCGGGCCGCCGAGTCGCTTCCGAGGCGGCCCGAGGCGCGGTAGACGGCGGCCGCCGATTCGACGTCTCCGCGAGCGGCCCAGATCGACGCCGACAGATCGATGGCGCGATCGCGATCGGGGTGGGCGGTGTCGAGGTCGATTCCCTCCAACAGCGCCGCCGCCGTGTCGATGTCGCCGGCGACCCACGCGGCCGATGCCTCGCGGATGCGAACGGACAGGGGATCGGCGCCGGCACTGCCGGCCCGGCGGAAGAGCTCGGCCGCGGCGGCGGGATCGCGCGAGAGACTGGCGTCGCCCTCTCGCAGCAGCATCGCGGCGATCCGGTCGTCGCTGATCCCGTCGACGATCCCGTCTTCGAGATCCGATGCGGTGGGAGTCGATGTCACGTACAGGTCGACGATGCGAGCGATGGGCAGCGTCGCGCGCACCGCATCGGTCACCAGAGGGACGGGCCTGCCGTTGCGCTGCAGCATCCCTTCGCTGTATCCCGCGAAGAGGAGATCCTCCGACGCCGTCGCCGCTGAGGACGGCGACAGGCTGACGGCGACGACGGCCTCGGCGACCGCTTCGTCGATGCCCGCGAGTCGGTGGGCGATGACGTCCTGCAGATCGCCGGTGATGTGTCCGTGGTCGCCCGCGCCGCCGCAGGACGTGTCATGCACGCGGATCGCCTCGGCGACGAGCCACGGCGTACCGGCCGTGAGCGCGAGAATCGCCGCGACGCAGACGTCGCCGAGATCCGGCAGGTCTGCCAGGTCGTGGTGACTCAGGTGCCTGAGGACGACAGCGGGATGCGCGCGCTCGATCGTGTCGGCGAGCTGTCGCATCGCGGCGGTGCGCGGCCAGGGTCGCGAGGCGACGATGATCTGCGCCGACGGGTCGGCCAGCCAGTCGATCAGCGAGGTGAGCCGGCGCTCGTCGAGCCGGTGGGCGTCATCGAGGAAGACCACATCGGTGCCGTCGAGGTCGGCGGTATCGGAGTTCGTGCGCAGAAGGGTCGATGTCACCCCGCGGTCGGTCAACCGCCGTCGGGCGTGGCGGAGCAGCAGCGTCTTGCCCGAGCCGGCCGGACCGGTGATGATCGCCCGGCGCGGTTCGTCGCCGGAATCGATCAGCGCATCGAGCTGCTGGCGCGCCGCACGGCCCCACACGGGGTCTGCGGATCCGAGCGTTGCGAGGTCGAAAGGGCGTGACTGTGTCATGACGTTTCCCCCAGTCATTCGCGTCAGACGGCCGAGGCGGTCTCGGTGGGGGTGCTTTCCGGCGCGGGAGCCGGAGCCGGAGCCTCGGTGGCCGGTGGCGTTTCGACCGGGGGCTCGGGATCGGGGGTGACGGGCGGGGTCGACGGCTCAGGAGCCGGGTCGGCCGGGGGCGTCGTGGCCGGCGGTGCGCTCGGCTCCTGGGTCGGCGTCGTGGTCGGCGTGGACGGTGTCGTCGGCGGTGTCGTCGCGGGGGTCGATCCGCCACCGGTCGAGCCGCTGGGCGTGCTCGGCTGTGCGGTCGACGGGCTGCCACCCGAGCCCGACGAGGGGTTCGAGTTCGAACCCGCCTGGTTCGAGGTCGAGGGGTTCGTCGACGTGTTCGGCTTGCCTGAGGCGCGCGTCGGTGTCTTCGAGGTGTTCGACTTCGAGGTGTTCGACTTGGGCTTCTGCGTCGAGTTGTTCGGGGTCGACGGGGCGGCGATCTCGAGCACGGGAACGTCGCTGATCGGCGCATTGACGCCGAAGGGCGTCTCGACGACCTCATCGTCGGAATCCATCGCTGACAGGCTGCCCGCGGCCAGGGCGTCGTTGAAAAACGCCGCGCCCTGCCCTGAGGCCTGCACCGGCTGCTCGGCGTTGCCGGCCAGGGCGGCGACGCCCGACAGCGTCACGCCCGCCGCGAGGACGACGACGCCCACCGTGACAGCCGCGGCGGCAGGACCGCGCCCGAACCACCGGACGCGAGACTTCTGCTGAGGGCGGGGTGCGGGAACGTGGCGGGCCTCGTCGAGCAGCGTCGACAGTTCCTCGGCGGGGTCGGCCTGTGCGCGGGCGAGCGCCGGCGGAGCCTCCTCGCCCTCGAACTCGGCGGCGGCGGCGCGCGCGGCCCCGAACGCGACGACGGCCTTCGGGTCGGCGTCGACGGCGATCGCGACGTCGACGCGCTCGGAGAGCAGTTGGGCGACGCGGGGGATCCGCGACGATCCGCCGACGAGGAGGATCGCATCCAGGCGATCGGCACGCAGGGACGCCGACTCGATCGACTGCTCGAGAGCGTCGGTGGTGCGCTCGATCTGCGCCTCGATCATGGCCTCGAACTCGGCACGGGTCACGCGCACCGAGGTCGACCGCCCACCGAGCAGTACGGGGATGACGGTCTCCGAGTCGAACGACAGCGACTCCTTCGCATCCACGCACTCCCGACGCAGAGCGGCGAGTGCGACGCGCGCGCCGGGGTCGGTGGCCAGGACGTCCGCCGAGATACCCGCGGCCGTCATCACGTGGCGAAGGAGCAGGTCGTCGAAGTCGGCGCCGCCGACGTCGGACAGTCCCGACGCGGGCGACACGATACGCAGCGCGCCCTTCTTGTCTTTACGCACGACGACGGCGTCGAACGTGCCGCCGCCGAGGTCGTAGACGGCGAGTGCTCGACCGGTCTCGAGCGGGTTGACGTGGTCGTAGTGACGCGCCGCCGCCTCCGGCTCGGGAATGAGGTTCACGTCTCGCCAGCCCTCGTGGGCGATGGCTGCGCCGACGCGCTCGGAGCGGTATTCGCCCCAGGCAGCGGGCACGGTCACGCTGATCGCCGACGGCGAGCGTCCTTCGCGCTCGCTCACCGTCTCGGTGACCCAGGTCACGACGTGCGCGAAGAGCTGTTCGGCGGTGAAGCTCTGGTCGCCGGCGACGACGGGAACGTCGTCGCCGACGCGCCTCTTGAACTCGCGGATGAGCCGGTCGGGCTGAGTCAGCCCGCGGCGCTCCGCGGCATCGCCGAAGAGCAGTCCGCTCTCGCCGACGAACACCGCCGTCGACGCGTGATCGGAGTGCCGCCCCAGCGGCACCGAGGTGACTGTCGTCACACCCCCCGAACGCTGCGAGACGGCAGCAGCCGTCCGCGTCATCCCAACATCGATCGCAAGAAAATATGGAGCACGCATGTACCGAATCCCCCTCGGCGAGCGCGTTAACGCCTCGCCAAGAAACCGAAGCGCCTTAGCTTCAGGTTCTCTTCCAGTGCCGGATCGTGCCCCTTACGACTCCGACGTCGTGGGGAAATGATGACACACGCCCACGCACGAAAAAAGGGGGGTAGCGCTCGGGGTGCGGGGTATGCAACGCGCGGTCACACGAGGAACGTTCGCTGGCACTCGCGTTGCGAGAGTGCCAGCACTTCTCTAGACTCGGGTTTAGCACTCTCCCCGCGTGGGTGCTAATGAGTCTTCCGTACCGAAGCGTCAAGAAAGAAGAGGTAGACCGTGTCGGTTTCCATCAAGCCGCTCGAAGACCGCATCGTCATCCAGCAGGTCGAGGCAGAGCAGACCACGGCCAGTGGTCTCGTCATCCCCGACACTGCCAAGGAGAAGCCCCAGGAGGGCGAGGTCGTGGCTGTCGGCCCCGGCCGCATCGACGACAACGGCAACCGTGTTCCGATCGACGTCGCCGTCGGCGACCGCGTCATCTACAGCAAGTACGGCGGCACCGAAGTGAAGTTCGGCGCCGACGACTACCTCGTGCTCTCGGCGCGCGACGTCCTGGCGGTCGTCGTTCGCTGATCGCCTCCTCGCGAGTCGGGAAAGGCCCGGATGCTTCGGCATCCGGGCCTTTCTGCGTGTACCGGAGGTGCACGTGTGCCGTGTGGGGCGGCTCCCGCGTTGCAAGGGGCGCGTACGAAGAAGCCGTCGTGAGTGCTTCGACGCGGACGGCCGATCGGATTGACCCCATGACGGGCCTAGGCTGGCAGCGTGAACGACCGTGCCGGTGCTTCCACGCCCGCGGCGCGGACCCCCTCCCGTGAAATCGCGATCGGTGGCGTCTACGCCTTCGTCGCCTATCTCCTCTGGGGATTCCTTCCCCTGTACTTCCTGACCCTCGCACCCACGGGCGCGTGGGAGGTCGTCGCCTGGCGGATCGTGCTCTCGCTGGTGTTCTGCGCGATCCTGCTCTTCGTCGTCCGCGGGTGGTCGGCGCTCTGGCGGATTGTTCGGCAACCCCGTCTTCTCGGTCTCACGGCGCTCGCCGGCGCCCTGATCTACGTCAACTGGCAGGTCTTCCTCCTCGGCACGCTGAGCGGTCACGTCATCGAGACGAGCCTCGGCTACTTCATCAACCCCATCGTCACGGTGCTGCTCGGGGTTCTCGTTCTGCGAGAGAAGCTGCGGATCACACAGTGGATCGCGATCGGCATCGCCGTGGTGGCCGTGCTCGTTATCGTGGTGGGCTATGGCACGTTCCCCTGGATCGCGCTGTCGCTGGCCTGCTCCTTCGGGCTGTACGGCCTCGTGAAGAAGAAGATCGGGCCGGCCGTCGATGCCGTCAGCGGCCTGACGCTCGAATCCTTCTGGCTGTTCCCGATCGCCATCGTCCAGCTCTGCATCGTCGCGGCCACGAGCGGGCTGACGCTCTTCACCGCCGGCGCCGGCCACGCGGCGCTCCTGCTCATGGCGGGCGTGTTCACGGCCACGCCGCTGCTCTTCTTCGCGGCGGGCACCCGGCGCGCGCCCCTCACCCTGGTCGGGCTCCTGCAGTTCGTCGCGCCCGTGCTGCAGTTCGTCACCGGGGCATGGCTCCTCGGCGAACCCATGCCGTTCGAGCGCTGGGTCGGGTTCGCGCTGGTATGGGTGGCGCTCGCCGTCCTGACGGTGGACTCGCTCCTCGCCGCCCGGCGCGGCAGGCCCTCTGTCTCGGATGTCGCCGAGCTGACCTGACTCCGCCGCGGCTCGGGGCGCAGCATCCATCGAAAGTGCCCGATCTTGCCAGAAGTGCCCGAAATCGGGGACTCGATCGGCGGAAACGGGCACTATCGACGTTTGGCGAGGGTCTCCGCATAACGATTAGGTCGCGTTACACATCGTTAACGAACGGCAACACCGCCGAGACGAACAGACACATAGGTTTAGGGCACTGGGCCGGTCCCCGAATCGCGCCCGCAATCATTCACAGCAAGGAGCAACATGAGCGTCATTTCACGTTCGCGTGCCGGCAAGGTCCTGGGCGGCATCGCCCTGGTCGGTGTCAGTGCGCTCGTCCTGGCCGGCTGTGCCGGTGGCGGCGGAACCGCGGAGTCCTCGTCGCCCAACGCGGAGGTCGGTGGAGACCTGACGCTGAAGATCGGCACCGCGCTTCCGCAGACCGGCAACCTGGCCTTCCTCGGCCCGCCCGAAGAGGCCGGCGTCGCCTACGCGGAGTCCCTCATCAACGCCGAGACCGAAACGACCGGTCTCACGCTGGAGACCGTCTACGGCGACTCCGGTGACACCGACAACAAGGCCTACGAGACCACCATCCCCCGCCTCCTGGGCGAGGATGTCTCGGCGATCATCGGTGCGGCGTCCTCGGGAACGTCGCTCCAGTTCATCGACCAGGTCGTCGGTGCGGGCGTCATCCAGTTCTCCCCGGCCAACACGTCGGACGCGTTCACCACCTACGACGACAACGACCTGTACTTCCGCACGGCCCCGTCGGACGTCCTGCAGGGTGAGGTGCTGGGTAACCTCATCGCGGAGGGCGGCGCGCAGACGCTCGGCCTCGTGGTTCTGAACGACTCGTACGGCACCGGTCTCGCCAAGTACGTCTCGGAGGCCTTCGAGGCCGCCGGTGGCGAGGTCGTCGCAGAGTCGACCTACAACACCGGTGACACCACGTTCGACTCGCAGATCAGCGAGGTCCTCGCGGCCGCGCCCGACGCGATCGCTCTGATCACGTTCGACGAGGTCTCGACGATCCTGCCGAGCCTGTTCGGTCAGTTCCCGTCCGACAAGCTCTACTTCGTCGACGGCAACCTGAAGAACTTCGCCGACGCGTTCCCCGCGGGATCGCTCACCGGCGCGAAGGGAACGCTGCCCGGTCTGTCGATCGACTCGATCGGCGAGTTCACGGCGTCTCTCGACGAGTTCCAGTCGGCCGAGGGGCGCCCCGCGCTCGAGGACTACAGCTACGCGGCGGAGTCGTTCGACGCCACCGTGCTGCTCGCTCTCGCATCCCTCGCCGCCGGTTCGACCGACTCCGAGGCCATTGCAGCGAAGCTGCAGGAGGTCTCCGGTGGTTCGGGCGACGGCACGAAGTGCGAGTCGTACGCCGACTGCGCCGCGATCATCCTCGACGGCGGCACGGCCGACTACGACGGCATCTCGGGTCCGATCACGTTCGACGAGGTCGGCGACCCGACCGAGGCGTCGATCGGCATCTACGAGTTCGGCGAAGACAACAACTACGTCGCGTACGAGGGCTGATCCTCAGCATCCGCTCGACAGGAAGGGCCCCGGTCTTCGGACCGGGGCCCTTCCCCGTGGGTTCGGCTCTACCCCGGCGAGTACGCCGCGCTCTGCCCAGACCGCCCCGCCTCCATTCGCACGAACTCAGCGCCCCGCCTCCATTCGCACGAACTCTGGCGCCCCGCCTCCATTCGCACGAACTCAGGCGCCCCGCCTCCATTCGCACGAACTCAGGCTGAGCGGGCAGCGGACGTGCGAAACGCCCCTCCCCGGGCCGCGGGTCGCGCTCAGCCTGATTACTTGCTGCAGACCGGCAGCTCTCCGTCCGCGCAATTCGCGCGGGCCGGTTGGCCCCCGCCCGGCTCGGAGCTCGGCGGCACTCGTCTCGCACGCATCGAAGACCGGGGCGCTCTCTGCCACAACTCAGGCTGAGTCGTCGCGACGGATGCGACACGCCGCCGTGGTGGGGCTGGCCCCCAGGTTCATCCTGAGTACGTGCTCGGAGGTGACGCGGCGGACGGGGAGCGCGCACACGCACCTGCCATCCGCACCCCGTAGGGCCGGATGGCAGGTGCGAAGGTCTAGACGCCCAGCGTGCCGAGGTAGAGCTCGGTGACCTTGGGGTCGTTCAGCAGCTCGCGGCCCGTGCCGGTGTAGGCGTCGCGTCCCTGGTCGAGAACGTAGCCGCGGTCGCAGATCTGCAGGCAGCGGCGCGCGTTCTGCTCGACCATGATGCACGTCACCCCGGCTTTGTTGATCTCGGAGACGCGGATGAACGCTTCGTCCTGCCGCACGGGGGAGAGGCCCGCCGACGGCTCGTCGAGGAGCAGCACCTTCGGGTCCATCATCAGGGCGCGGCTCATCGCGACCATCTGCCGCTCGCCGCCCGAGAGAGAGCCGGCGCGCTGCTTCAGCCGCTTGCCGAGCTCGGCGAAGATGCCGGTGACGAACTCGAGTCGTTCCTTGTAGATCTTGGGGTTCTGATACAGCCCCATCTGCAGGTTCTCTTCGATCGTGAGACTGGGGAAGACGTTGTTCGTCTGGGGGATGAACCCCACGCCGCGACGCACCAGCTTGTCGGCCTTGAGCCCCGTGATCTCGTCGCCCTCCAGCGAGATGGTGCCGCCGCGGACGTTCACCTGCCCGAAGATGGCCTTCAGCAGCGTCGACTTGCCGGCGCCGTTCGGGCCGATGATGCCGATGAGCTCGCCCTGCTCGGCGACCAGCGAGCAGCCGTTGAGGATGTTCACGCCCGGCAGATATCCGGCGTGGACGTTGTCGACGACCACGACGGGCGTGGCGGTGGCGGTGGCGCTCATGCGCGGTTCCCTTCGTCTTCGGCTACGCCGTCTTCGACGAGGACCGTCGCATCGGCGTCGACGGATGCTTCGGCATCGGTGGTCGGGTCGACGTCGACGACGGCGACGCGGCCTGTGACGACCCCCAGGTCGAGGTCCTGGTGAGCGCCGAGGTAGGCATCGATCACGGCGGGATTCTTCATCACCGAGAGCGGATCTCCCTCCGCGACGATGCGACCCTCCGCCATCACGACGACCCAGTCGGCGATGTGGCGCACCATGTGCATATCGTGCTCGACGAAGAGCACGGTCATGCCGAGATCCTTCAGGTCGAGGATGTGGTCGAGGAGCGACTGCGTCAGTGCGGGGTTCACACCGGCCATCGGCTCATCGAGCATCACCAGGGTCGGATCGGTCATGAGCGACCGGGCCATCTCGAGGAGCTTGCGCTGACCACCCGACAGGGACGCGGCGAAGTCGTCGGCCTTCGCGTCGAGCTTGAACTTTGCGAGGAGCTTCATGGCCCGCGCTTCGATCTCTTCGTCCTGCTTGCGCCAGATCGCGGGGATGAGCCCCTGCCAGAAGTTCTCGCCGCGCTGCTTGCGTGCGCCGAGCTTCATGTTGTCGATCACGGTGAGCAGCCCGAGTGCCTTCGTGAGCTGGAAGGTGCGCACGAGGCCCATCCGCGACACCCGGTAAGCGGGGATGCCCGAGAGCGACCTGCCCTCGAACGTCCACGACCCGCTGTTGGGCTTGTCGAAGCCGGTCAGGAGGTTGAAGAGGGTGGTCTTCCCCGCTCCGTTCGGGCCGATCAGGGCGGTGATCGCGCCGCGGGGGATTTCGAGGTGCTCGACGTCGACCGCTGTCACACCTCCGAACGATCGAGTGATGCCGTCGGCGACGATGATCGGGTCGACCTTCTTGACGCCGGGGACCGCCTCCCCGATGTGCAGGCCGGTGGCCTTCGCGCGCGGGGTGGGGGACGTCAGCGGGGCGGGCTCGAGTGGAGCGTCGCTGGGGGAGGCGCTACTTGACAAAGGTCAGCTCCTTCTTGTTGCCGAGGATTCCCTGCGGCATGAAGATCACGAGCAGCATGAGTGCCACACCCACGAGGATGAAGCGCACCGTTCCCGCCTGGATCTCCGACATGAACGGGAGGACGCCCGCGCTCACGAGAGCGGGGAGGACGTTGGAGAGGAAGGTCTGCAGCACCCAGAAGATCAGCGATCCCAGGAGGGGCCCGAAGACCGTCGCCGCTCCACCGAGGAGGAGCGCCGTCCAGACGAAGAAGGTCAGCGACGTGACGTAGACGCCGGGGCTGACCGCCGAGGGCAGCGCGTAGACGATGCCGCCGGCCGCCGCGAGGACGCCACCGAGAACGAGTGCCTGCAGCTTGTAGGAGAAGACGTTCTTTCCGAGCGAACGTACGGCGTCCTCGTCCTCGCGGATTCCCTTCAACACGCGGCCCCAGGGGCTGCGGGTGACCATCCACACGACGAGTGCGGCGATCGCGAGGGTGACCAGACCCGTGATGCGTACCCACCAGTCGGTCTCGTTGTAGGTGAACGGACCGAAACCGTACGTGCCGGCCGGGATCGGGTTCGACGACCGGAAGCTCTCGTGGTAGCCGCTCAGGCCGTCCGCCGACCCGGTGACGTCTTCGAACGCCGTCGTCAGGAACAGCAGACGAACGACCTCCGCGGCGGCGATGGTGACGATCGCGAGATAGTCACCGCGCAGTCGCAGCGTGGGTATGCCGAGGATGAGGGCGAAAACGGCGGAGGCGACGAGCCCGATGAGGGCCGCGAGCCACCAGGGGAGTCCGAAGCTCAGTACCGAGATGGCGTACCCGTAGGCGCCGATCGCCATGAAGCCGGCGATGCCCATGTTGATGAGTCCGCCGTAGCCGAAGTGCACGGCCAGGCCGAGTGCCGCCAGCGCGTAGCCGAGGGTTGCGGGGCTGAGGATCGAGGATGCGGTGTTCGAGAGGATCTGGAGCCAGTCCATGATTCGCGCCTAACCTATTCTTTCGCGGCGGCCGAGGATGCCTTGCGGGCGGAACAGCAGGATCACGATGAGGACGACCAGCGCTGTGGCGTACTTTAGATCCGAGGGGACGCCGAACAGGGTCGAGACCTCGACGAGGAGGCCGACGATGATCGAACCGACGAGCGCGCCGAGTGCGGTGCCGAGCCCGCCGAGCGTGACGGCGGCGAACATGAGCAGCAGCACCTGCGCACCCATGTCCCACTTGATGCCCGGGCGGTAGTAGGCGTAGAGCACGCCGGCGAGGGCCGCAAGGCCTCCCGCCACCACCCACACGACTCGGACGACGTAGTCCACGTCGATGCCCGACGCCGAGGCGAGCGAGGGGTTGTCGGAGATGGCTCGAGTGGCCTTGCCGAGTCGCGAGAACGTGAGCCAGAGGGCGAACGCGACGATCACGACGATCGAGATGGCGATGGAGACCATGTCGATGACGCTCAGCTGCACGACGCCGAACAGCGGGATCTTCGGCTCGGAGGCGTACGGCAGCTGGCTCGTGCCGCCGCCGATGAAGTACTGGAAGATGTAGCGCATCGCGAGCGAGAGACCGATGCTGACGATCATCAGCTGCACGGCTCCCACCCGCTTTCGCCGAAGAGGCCGCCAGAGGATCATGTCGAGGATGAGCCCCAACCCGCCGCCGAGGATGACGGCGAGGGGGAAGCCCAGCCACACGGGGAGCGCGAGCGTCGCCGGTCCCACGAGGAACAGGGCGATGACCGCACCGAAGGTGACCATCTCGCCGTGGGCGAAGTTCGAGATGCCGGTCGTACCGAAGACCAGGGACAGTCCGACCGCGGCCAGGGCGAGCATGAGGCCGAAGCTGAGACCCTGAACGACGCGCTGGACGAGCTGGTCGGCGAAACCGGTGACGCTGCGTTCTCCCTCGCCGATGAAGAAGTTGACGCTGACGCGACCGCCGGCTCCCACCTCCACTTCCTTGGCGTTCGGGGTGTCGTCTTCCGGGTCGACGACCGCGATGCCGTCGGGCAGGGTGGTCTCGTCGAGCGTGACGACGTATTCCTCGCCGCGCTCGGGAACACCGACACGCCACTGGCCCTCGGCGTCGGTCTCGACTTTCTGCTCACCGCCAGGACCGGTCACGACGAGGACGACGCCCTCCAAGGGTTCGCCGTCGAGTTGGACGTTGCCGCTGATGCGGTAAGGGTCGTCTTCGGCCGCGTGCGCCGGCGTCACGCCGGCGAAAAGCCCGAGCAGCGTCAGCATGAGTGCGATGACCGCTGGGATGACTCCCGCGCGAACTCGTGGTGGCGCGGTGGTGGTGGGTCTCACGGATCCTCCAGTCGGGGGCGCCGACATCGAGTCGCATCGGCGATGATGAAGACGTTACGAGCGTAATGTGTCGTCGGTGTTTCACAGCGAAACCCGAAGATCGCAGGAACGCTGAGGGGAATACTAGGTCGGTCACGGCCGTGTCGGGGTATTTCCGGGAATGAACTAGGGTTCCGCGCGATTAGAATCGGTGTCGGCGCGCGAGCAGCGCACCGGCCGTCGTCGTCCTTTCGAGCAACGCGCCGCGCGCGCAGGAGAACGAGAACCATGGAGCACAACGATCCCTTCGGCTTCGTAGGCCTCACCTACGACGACGTCCTCCTCCTTCCGGGGCACACGGATGTGATCCCGAGTGAGGCCGACACCTCCTCTCGTGTGTCACGGCGCATCACCGTCGCGACACCGCTGCTCTCGAGCGCGATGGACACCGTCACCGAGGCGCGTCTCGCGATCGCGATCGCGCGCGAGGGCGGGCTGGGCATCATCCACCGCAACCTGTCGATCGAAGACCAGGCAGCGCACGTCGACCGCGTCAAGCGCAGCGAGTCGGGGATGATCTCCGACCCGATCACGACCACCGCCGACGCGACGATCGAAGAGGTCAACGATCTCTGCGCGAAGTACCGCATCTCGGGTCTGCCCGTCGTCGACGACGACGGCCGGCTCGTCGGCATCGTCACCAACCGCGACATGCGCTTCGTCTCGGGCTTCGAGCGCCAGACGACGCTCGTGAAGGACGTCATGACGACCGAGGGCCTCATCACCGGCCCCGTCGGCATCAGCGCGAACGAGGTCATCGCGACGTTCGCGAAGCACCGTGTCGAGAAGCTCCCGCTCGTCGACGACGACGGGAAGCTCGCCGGACTCATCACGATCAAAGACTTCGACAAGAGCGAGAAGTACCCCCTCGCCACCAAGGACGAGCACGGCCGCCTCCGCGTCGGTGCGGCGATCGGCTTCTTCGGCGACGCGTGGGAGCGCGCCGAGGCCCTCCGCGACGCGGGCGTCGACGCGCTGGTCGTCGACACCGCCAACGGCCAGTCGGCGGGTGTGATCGATCTGGTCCGCCGGCTCAAAGCCGACCCGACGTTCGACCACATCGACGTCATCGGCGGCAACGTCGCCACCCGGGAGGGTGCGCAGGCACTCGTCGACGCGGGCGTGGACGCGGTGAAGGTGGGCGTCGGACCGGGCTCCATCTGCACCACCCGCGTCGTCGCCGGTGTCGGCGTTCCGCAGGTCACCGCCGTCTACGAAGCATCCCTCGCTGCCCGTGAGGCGGGCGTGCCGGTGATCGCCGACGGTGGTCTGCAGTACTCGGGCGACATCGCCAAGGCCCTCGTCGCCGGGGCCGACACCGTCATGCTCGGATCGCTCCTCGCCGGAACCGACGAGTCGCCCGGCGAGATCGTCTTCCAGGGCGGCAAGCAGTTCAAGCAGTACCGCGGCATGGGTTCGCTCGGAGCCATGCAGACGCGCGGTAAGAAGACGTCCTACTCCAAGGACCGCTACTTCCAGGCCGACGTGCCCAGCGACGACAAGCTCATCGCCGAAGGCATCGAGGGGCAGGTCGCGTACCGCGGCCCCGTCGCCGCTGTTGCTTATCAGCTCGTCGGTGGTCTGCGGCAGTCGATGTTCTATGTCGGCGCCCGCACGATCGACGAGCTGAAGGCCAAGGGCAAGTTCGTGCGCATCACCGCGGCGGGTCTGAAGGAGTCGCACCCGCACGACGTGCAGATCGTCGTCGAGGCGCCCAACTACAAGAAGTAGCGGCGCTACGCTGTGCGGATGTTCGCGCGGCGTACGCATTCGGATGCCACCCAGTCGACGGGTCGGCTCGAGGCTTTCACCGACGGGGTGTTCGCCATCGCGGCGACCCTGCTCGTGCTCGATCTGACGTCGCACTCGATCGGGACGGTGGCGTCGGACGGCGACCTGCTCGCCGGCCTGCGCGACATGAGCGGGTTGTTCCTCAACTTCGTGCTGAGCTTCGTGCTGCTGTGCCTGCTGTGGATGACACACACGCAGCAGTTCGAGAACGTCGCCCGCGTCGACGGCGTGATCGTCTGGCTCAACAACGCCCGGCTGCTGTTCATCGTGCTCATCCCGTTCGTGACGGGGCTCACCACGGAGTACTCGGCGTTCCTCATCGGCCGGGTCGCGATGCCCGTGACGTTCTTCTTCGCCGTCGTGATCAGCTGGCTGCAGTGGATGTGGGCCTGTCGCCACAGGGAACGGATGCTGCCGGACCTCACCGACGTCCAGGCCACCGCGATCGGTCGGGCGGGGCTGAGCGCCGTGCTCATCTCGGTCGCCGTCATCGCGCTGTCGACCTACGCGGGATCGATCGCTTTCGCGCTCTTCCTCCTCGATCCGGTCGTCACCCGAATGCTGCAACGCGGTCTTCCGCGCGACTCCGCCGCATCCTGACTTCTGCTCGAGACAGGCGAATCGGCCAAGACGCGCGGCCTGGCGATGCGTCTCGCCCGGCAACAGTGTTTCGGCGGGGCCCGGGGGGATGTCAGGCCGCGCGGGTAGGCTGAGGGGGTGAGTATGGAGATCGATCTCGGCCGCGCCAAGCGCGCTCGCCGCGCCTACACGTTCGACGACATCGCGGTCGTGCCGTCACGGCGCACGCGCAACCCCGAAGACGTCTCGACGGCGTGGACGATCGATGCGTTCCAGTTCTCGATCCCCGTGCTCGGCGCACCGATGGACTCCGTCGTCAGCCCGCGCACCGCGATCATGCTGGGTCAGCTCGGCGGTCTCGGCGTGCTCGACCTCGAAGGGCTGTGGACGCGGTACGACGACCCCGAGCCGCTCCTGGCCGAGATCGCCTCGCTCGGCGACGGCGAGGCCACCCGCCGCATGCAGGAGCTCTACGCCGAACCCATCAAGCCCGAGCTCGTGCGCGACCGCCTCGCCGAGATCCGCGCCGCGGGCGTCACCGTCGCGGGCTCGCTCACCCCGCAGCGAACCCAGGACCTCTACGAGACCGTCGTGGCCGCGGGGGTCGACCTGTTCGTCATCCGCGGCACCACGGTGTCGGCCGAGCACGTGTCGTCGGTCGACCAGCCGCTGAACCTCAAGAAGTTCATCTACGACCTCGACGTGCCCGTCATCGTCGGCGGTGCGGCGACGTACACGGCCGCCCTGCACCTCATGCGTACGGGCGCCGCGGGCGTGCTGGTGGGCTTCGGCGGTGGGGCGGCGTCGACGACGCGCGCCACTCTGGGGCTGCACGCGCCGATGGCGACCGCCGTCGCCGATGTCGCGGGTGCTCGTCGCGACTACCTCGACGAATCGGGCGGACGCTACGTGCACGTCATCGCCGACGGGGGAGTCGGCACCTCGGGCGATATCGTCAAGGCGCTCGCGATGGGCGCCGACGCCGTCATGCTCGGCGTCGCGCTCGCCCGTGCGACCGATGCGCCCGGGCACGGCTACCACTGGGGCCCTGAGGCGCACCACCCGCAGCTCCCGCGGGGACGTCGTGTGCGGGTCTCGCAGGTCGGCCCTCTCGAGGAAGTGCTCTACGGGCCGGCGCCCGTGGCCGACGGCACCGCGAATCTCATCGGAGCGCTTCGCAAATCCATGGCGACCACGGGGTACTCCGACCTCAAGGAATTCCAGCGCGTGGAGGTCGTCGTCGCGCCCTACGGCCACTGATGACCGACCCGGCCCCGAGCGCACCCCGTGACGATGCAGCCGTGACCGCGTCGATGATCGACCCCGTCAAGGCCTACGCCCCCACGTTGCGCGAGGTGATGCTGCGGCCCCGGTGGATCGGCGTGCTCGCCGTCTGCCTCGTCGTGGCCGGTGTCTTCGCGTGGCTCGGTCAGTGGCAGCTCAGTCGGGCGATCGACACCTCGCCGCCCCCGCCGGGGTCGACCGAGGTCGTGCGTCCGATCGCCGATGTCGTCGCGCCGGGAGAGTACCTCGAGGAGCCCCTCGTGGGGCAGCGGGTCGACGTGTCGGGCACCTGGGTGCCCGACGACTTCATCGTCGTCTCCTCCCGCTTCAACGACGGCGTCGCGGGCTACTGGGTCACCGGTCAGCTCCGCGTCACCGATTCACCGTCGCCGGTCTCGCTGGCCGTCGCGGTGGGATGGACGAGCGACAAGGCGCAGGCGGAGTCCGCCGCATCCGCCCTCTCTGCCCAGGCCGCCGCGTCCCCGGCGCTCGCGGATCTGACGGGGCGCATCATCTCGGACGAGGGGGCCGCCGTCCCCGCCAAGACCGACCCGCAGGAGATCCCGAGGATGTCGCCCGCCGCTCTGCTCTCGCGGTGGCACGACACGGCCGGTCTCGAGGTCTACCGCCCCTACCTGACGGCGGCCGAGCCGCTGGGCGGACTCGAGGCCATCTCGTCGCCCGCGCCCGCCGAGGGTTCGAACGTCAACTGGCTCAACATCTTCTATGCGGCGGAGTGGGCCGTCTTCGCGGGATTCGCCTTCTACCTCTGGTACCGCCTGGCCCGCGACGCCTGGGAGAAGGAGATCGAAGACCTCGAGGATGCTGCCGGAGACGCCGCGGCGTGAGGGGCGCGCCGCCCGGTCGGGCGGTGGCGCTCCGGTTCAGGGCAGGTCGAGTCCCAGTCGGTGCAGATCGGCCGTCGTGATCCGCGAACCATCCGCGCCGAGGCGGTCGACCTCGTCGCGGAGGCCGCGGACCTCTTCGGTGAGGGCGCTGATGGCGGTCTGAGCGTGGTGGAGGGCGACCGCGAGCATCCGAACGGGATTCTCGTCGTCCTCGACATGGCCCACGACGGGCATCGCCACGGACTCCCCGTCCAGGGCGATGGCGATGAGCGCCGAGTTCTGCTCGGCGAGATGCAGGTTGTCGGTCACGGTCTCTCCCAGAGGAAGGCTGCAGCGAGAATCCCACGTCGTGCCGAGCGTGGAGCTCGCGGCGAGCAGTCTGCGGGGTTCAGCCGGGGGCTGGGGCTTGCGGCGAGGCTACTCGCCTCCCGCCCCCTCCGCACGTGATCGCCGTGATCCATAGAAGAGTCCCAGTGGATGCGTCGTGGGCTCAGTCATGGGTGAACGGCGGGTGTCGCACCAGCGAACGACGAGGGCTCCACACGGGGCGGTGAGACTGCCCCGAGAACAACAATCTTCGATGCAGATGAATGTTCTCGGAACGGGCGCTTGATCTCACCGATCCGCCTCGGGCGGGCCCCCGCGCCCCGCCACAATCGGGGTGAACCCGCTACCCGAGCGGGCCGGCGCCCCCGTGCGCTTTTCTGCCGGTGTCGATCCGGCCCACTTGAGAGGTGTTCCGCGTGCCTCGATTCGCGCGTCCCGCAATGATCACGGCCGGCTGCCTGGCCGTCGTGATCGGACTGACCAGTTTCGGAGGCGGCGTCGCCGTCGCCGCCGGGGGAGGGCTCGCCCCGCCGGCCGTCGACCCCAAGACCGTCCACGCGCCCACCGCGGTGCCCGACCGGGTGATCCTGACCCCGACGGCGACCCCGACGACGAGCCAGTCGGTGACCTGGCGCACCTCCGACGCGGTCACCACGCCTCGCGTCGAATGGGCTCTGAGCGGGCCCAGCACGCCGAGCGGTGCGCAGTCCGTCGATGCGGCCTCGACCGTCCGGTACGACGCCGACCTCGGTTACCAGGTCGCGCACCACACCGCCACGATCGCGGGACTGACGGCGGATACGACCTACATCTACCGGGTGGGCGACGGCGAGACGTGGGGGGAGTGGCTGGAGTTCACCACCGCGAGCGACACCCCCGGCAACTTCAGCTTCCTCGTGCAGGGCGACGCGCAGAACGACAACAAGGCCTACACGTCGCGCACCTTCCGGGCCGCCTTCGAGGCCCGGCCTTACGCGCGGGCGGTGGTCCACGCCGGCGACCTCATCGACACCGACAACAGCGACGCCGAGTGGGGTGAGTGGCACGAGGCTGCGGCGTTCTCGAACCAGTACCTCAACGTGCTGGCCGCGACGGGCAACCACGAGTACTGGCCGTCCGCCGTGCTCTCGCGCAACTGGCGCGCGCAGTTCGAGTACCCGTTGAACGGGCCCGCGTCGCAGCCGACCCTGAGCGAGACCGTCTACTACGTCGACTACCAGGGCGTGCGGTTCATCACCCTCGACTCGACCCAGGCGGGTGTCGCCGCCGCGCGCGACGCGCAGACCGCGTGGCTCGACGGCGTGCTCGCCGACAACCCGAACCAGTGGACGGTCGTGACGTTCCACCACCCGATGTACTCGGTCACCAGCGGCCGTGACAACGCGGTGCTCCGCAACGCCTGGCAGCCGCTCTTCGAGAAGTACGACGTCGACCTGGTCGTGCAGGGTCACGACCACGCCTACGGTCGAGGCAACCTCGTCGCGAACGAGCAGAACCTGCCCGGGGGTGCTGATCCCGCCACGAGCCACACGGGTCCGGTCTACCTCGTGAGCGTGGCGGGGCCGAAGATGTACATCCCCGACCCGGCGGGCGCGAACAACTGGACCGCGAACGGTGCGAACCTGCGTGTGGTCGGCCGCGATGTGCAGCTGTTCCAGACGGTCGACGTGACCTCGGACGGGCGCATGCACGTCGAGGCGCGCACGGTCGACGGCGCACTGTTCGATGCCTTCACGATCAAGAAGGATGCTGCGGGCGCCAAGCTCGTGACCACCGACGACACCGCCTGGACGGGCGGGCCCGGGTCGACCCGCGACGGCGTCGCTGCCCCCGGCACCCCTGACCCGGAACCGACGCCCGAGCCCACCCCGACGCCGACGAGCACGCCGGAGCCGACTGCGACGCCGGAGCCGACTTCTACGCCGGAGCCGACTTCTACGCCGGAGCCGACTTCTACGCCGGAGCCGACCTCGACGCCGGAGCCGACTTCCACGCCGGAGCCGACCTCGACGCCGGAGCCGACTTCCACGCCGGAGCCGACCTCGACGCCGGAGCCGACCTCCACGCCGGAGCCGACCACGGTTCCGACGCCGACCGGTCAGCCCACCACCACGCCGACCCCCGCACCCACCCCGGGCAGCGGTGGCACCGCGACGGCGATGATGATCGGCGACAGCGTGGTGGCGCCGGGCGGTTCGCTCTCCGTGTCGGGCACCGGCTTCACGCCGGGTGAGCGCGTCGCCATCGAGCTTCACTCGGCGCCGGTCACGCTCGCGCTGAGCACCGCCGACGCGAGCGGCGCGATCGCCGCAGAGGTGACCATCCCGGCGGGCACCGAGCCCGGCGAGCACACGATCGTGTTGACCGGTCTCGACTCCGGCCGCACCGCCAGCGCGGCGATCACCGTCACGCAGGCGTCGACCGGCGCTGCCGCAACCCTCCCCGCCACCGGCGCCGCGCTGCCCGTCAGCCTCATGGTCCTCGGTGGCGCACTCGCCATCGGCGGCGGGGTCATCGTCAGCCGCTCCGTCCTCCGCAACCGAAAGGCCTCCTGATCATGGCTCGCTTCCGCACAGCCGGCCGCGTCCTGGCCGCCGGCGTCGCCTTCGGCGTCATCGCTGCGAGCGGCGTGCTCGTCGCCACGGCGCCCGCATCCGCAGCATCCGTCCCCGCGGCGGAGCGCTACGCGCCGCACATCGTGCCCGACCGCATCACCCTGCTCCCCGGGGCCGACCCCACGACGCAACAGGTCGTGTCGTGGCGATCGTCGACCGGGGTGCGCCAGGGCGTCATCGAGTACCGCACGATGACCGCCGAGCCCTACCCGGGCGGGATCGTGTCGCTCGACGCGCAGCAGCGGGTCGAGCAGGTGACGAAGTTCGGCTACACGAACGTCGTGCATACGGCCACCCTTTCCGGCCTGCGCCCGGGTGTCACCTACATGTACCGCGTCGGCGACGGCACGAACTTCAGCGAGTGGCAGGACTTCGACACCTCCGCCGCCGACGACGCCGACACGTTCTCGTTCCTCTACTTCGGGGACGTGCAGAACGGCATCCTCAGCGACGCCTCCCGCGTCGTCCGCAACGCCTTCCGCGACCGGCCCAATGCCGACCTCGTGCTCCAGATCGGCGACCTCGTGAACGACGCGGAGGCCGACGATCAGTGGGGCGAGCTGTACGAGGCGTTCTCGTACGGTCTCGGCACGCAGGAGTTGCTCACGACACCGGGCAACCACGAGTACGAGGGGCGCCTGTCACCGCAGTGGGACAGCATGTACACCTACCCCGACAACGGTCCGCAGGGCGAGGGGTCGATCTACGACGAGCTCGACGGCACGGTCTACTACACCGACCACGAGGGCGTGCGCTTCATCTCCCTCAACAGCAACGTCTCCTCGACCGAGGGGCTGAAGGTGCAGGGCGACTGGCTGCAGAAGGTGCTCGATGAGAGCACGCAGCAGTGGACCGTCGTGTACTTCCACCACCCCGTGTACTCGCTCGACGAGGGGCGCAACAACCTCGGTATCCGCCAGCAGTGGGGACCGATCCTCGAGCGCAACAACGTCGACCTCGTGCTCAACGGTCATGACCACGCGTACGGTCGGGGCAATCTGCTCGCGAACGAGAAGAACCTGCCCGCGGGCGCGGACCCCGAGCTGAGCTCGACCGGCCCCGTGTACGTCACCTCGAGCGTCGGATCGAAGTTCTACAACGCAGGTCCCCGTCACTGGAACGAGAACGAAGGACACCTCCGGCGTCTCGAGGCCGGTCTGCAGACGTACCAGATGATCGACGTCAGCGGCGGAACGATGCGCTTCGAGTCGCGCACGGCCGACGGCGCCTTCTTCGACGGATTCACGATCACGAAGAGCGGTGACACCAAGCTCGTCGTCGACGGCGTCGAGCCGCAGGTCATCGACCCCGGTACCCCCTCGCCGTGCCTCGGCTGCGAGAACCCCAACCCCACCGACCCCACGGATCCGACCGACCCCGAGGTGCCCGCGGGCGAGTTCGACTACGAGCAGACCGCCCAACTCGACGCGGTCATGCCGAACGGCACGGCGGGTGCTTCCTCCACGGCCGCCCTCCCCGCGGGCGTGGCGTACGACCAGAAGCGCGACGTGCTCTACCTGGGCGACCAGAACGGGCGCAAGATCTTCGAGATCGACCCCGACACCGACGCGGTGCTCCGCGAGATGACTCTGCCCGAGAACATCCGCGATCTGGGCATCGACGAGGAGAACAAGCTGCTCTACGTGGGTCAGCAGAACAAGAACTGGGTCGTCGTCTCGATCGCCGATGAGACGTTCGGGCAGGTCGTGCGGGGTCCGTATCCGATCATCGAGTCGCAGCGCTCGATCGATGTCGACCCGAAGAACGACTACGTCTACGTGGCGGTGCCCGCGCGCGGCGTGGAGGTGTTCCGGGCATCGACCGGTCAGTCGCTCGGCGTGATCAACGGAACGAAGGATTCCTACTACGTCGCGGCCGACCCCCAGACGGGCACGATCGTGACCACGAAGTTCCAGGGAGTGCCGGGAACCCCCGACCTCCAGGCCTTCGCGGCGAACGACGGCTTCTCCCTCGTGTGGGAGAAGGAGGTGCGCGCGGGAGCCCGCCAGGTCGACATCGACAGCGAGCACGGTCTGCTCTACGTCGGGTACACCGGCACGTCGGCCGATCGCGGCGGCTTCTCGGTGCACGCGCTCACCAGCGGTGCATCGCTGGTCGACAAGGTGGGTCCGGAGTTCGGCAAGGACGGCTACGGCATCGTCGTGGACGAGGAGGACCAGCGGGTCTTCGTCGCCAACCGCGACTTCCGCCTCAACCCTCCGGGCGAGGAGCTGGTGCCGTTCGCGGTCACCGAGAGCACCCGCATCGCAGAGCCCGAGGCCGAGACCTTCGCGTACGAGAAGCTCGCGGACCTCGACTCGGTGATGCCGAACAGCTCGACGGATGCGGCGCACAAGGCCGCTCTGCCTGCGGGCGTGGCGTACGACCAGAAGCGTGATGTGCTCTACCTGGGCGACCAGAACTCGCGCCAGATCTTCGAGATCGACCCCGACTCCGACCAGGTGCGTCGATCGATGACCCTGCCGGAGAACATCCGCGATCTGGGCATCGACGAGGACAAGCAGCTGCTGTACGTGGGTCAGCAGAACAAGAACTGGATCGTGGTGTCGATCGCCGATGAGACGTTCGGGCAGGTCGTGCGGGGTCCGTATCCGATCATCGAGTCGCAGCGCTCGATCGATGTCGACCCGAAGAACGACTACGTCTACGTGGCGGTGCCCGCGCGCGGCGTGGAGGTGTTCCGGGCATCGACCGGTCAGTCGCTCGGCGTGATCAACGGAACGAAGGACTCGTACTACGTCGCGGCCGACCCCCAGACGGGCACGATCGTGACCACGAAGTTCCAGGGAGTGCCGGGAACCCCCGACCTCCAGGCCTTCGCGGCGAACGACGGCTTCTCCCTCGTGTGGGAGAAGGAGGTGCGCGCGGGAGCCCGCCAGGTCGACATCGACAGCGAGCACGGTCTGCTCTACGTCGGGTACACCGGCACGTCGGCCGATCGCGGCGGCTTCTCGGTGCACGCGCTCACCAGCGGTGCATCGCTGGTCGACAAGGTGGGTCCGGAGTTCGGCAAGGACGGCTACGGCATCGTCGTGGACGAGGAGGACCAGCGGGTCTTCGTCGCCAACCGCGACTTCCGCCTCAACCCTCCGGGCGAGGAGCTGGAGCCGAAGGCGGTGACCGTCAGCATCCGCACCGGTGACGGAGAGCCGACCGAGCCCGAAGAGCCCACGGACCCCGAGGAACCCACCGAGCCCGAGGTGCCCACCGAAGACCCGTGGACGGCGACCGCGCTGGCCGCGATCCCGACCGCGACGGCTGAGGGCGCGACCGAGATCCGCCCCGTCGGCTCGGCAGTCGACCCCGCGACCGGCCTGGTCTACCTCGCCGACGAGCAGCGGCCCGCCCGTGTGCACGTCGTCGATCCGAAGACCGACACGATCGTGCGCACCCTGTCGGCGCCGACGACCGACCCGGTGAAGGACGGTCTGCGCGACATCGCCTTCGACGCAGCCACGGGGCATCTCACGGTCGCCTTCGGCGACAACTGGGTGGTCATGGACGCGCAGACCGGTGCCAGGGTCGCGGGACCGTTCGCCTTCTCGTCGGGCGGGGTCCGCGGGATGGACGTCGATTTCGCGGGCGGACGGGTCTTCGCAGGCCTCCGCGGCAGCGGATTCGACGTGCGAGATGCCGCGACGGGTGCGCTCATCCGTGCCGTCGAGGCGCCGGCCGACGGCGGTGCTTGGCGCACCCACGGTGTCGCGTACGACGCGGTGAACGACCTCATCTACGTCAGCAACAGCGACACCGCCGAATCCACCCAGGGGATCCGTGTCTACAGCGGCGCCGACTACTCGCTGGTCGACACGCTCGACGTCGCGGGGGCCGACTTCCGGTCGATCGCGGTGGACCCCGCGACCGACACGGTCGTCGTCGGACACCAGAGCACGACGTTCGACAACTCGGGGGTCTCGATCTATCACGCCGACGGACTCGGCCTGGTCGAGCGCCTCGAGGAGCACCGATACGGCAACAAGGTCTACGGGGTCTCGATCGACCCGAAGACCCACCGGCTGTACGTCTCGGCGCGCGATCGGTATCCCTCGGGCCTGGTGCGGGTGACGCTTCCGGCGGCACTGCCCGAACCCGAGGTTCCGGTCGAGCCGTGGATCGCGCGCGGGCTCACCGCCATCCCGACCGAGGGTGAGGAGCCGCAGATCCTCCCCGTCGGCACGACGGTCGACCCCGCGACGGGCGACCTGTTCGTCGCGAACGAGATGCGCCCGGCGCGGATCCACATCGTGGATCCGGTGGCCGACGTGGTCAAGCGAACGATCGTCGTGCCCGAGGGACTCACGGGCGACGGATTGCGCGACATCGCCTACGACGCCGCGAACAAGGTGCTCTACGTCGCTTACGGCAGCAATTGGGTCGTGCTGAACGCCGAGACCGGAGCGGTCGTCCGTGGTCCGTTCGCGTTCTCGGGAGGGGTGCGCGGCATGGACGTCGATCTCGGGCGCGGCCTCGTCTACGGCGGAACGCGCGGCACCGGCTTCGACGTCGCCGACGCGAACACGGGCGAGCTGAAGCAGACTGTCGCCGGCGTCGCGGACGGGGGCGCGTGGCGCACGCACGGTGTCGCATACGACGCGGCGAGCGACCTGTTGTACATCAGCAACAGCGACGCCAGCGGCTCGACCGAGGGCATCCGCGTGTACGGCGGCGCAGACCTGGCTCTCCAGAAGCGTCAGAGCGTCGCGAACGCGGACTACCGCTCGATCGCGGTGGACGGCGGCCTGGTGGTCGTCGGAAACCAGAGCACCACCTTCGAGCAGTCGGGGGCGACGGTGTTCTCGGCCTCCGATCTGAGCGTGGTGCGGCGGCTCTCGGCGCACGCGTACGGCAACAAGGTCTACGGCGTCTCGATCGATGCCGACCGCGACCTGCTGTACGTCTCGGCGCGCGATCGGTACCCGACCGGCCTCATCCAGGTCACGCTGCCGAAGAGCTGATCGTTCGACATCGACCGACCGCCCTCTCCCCGCGCGGGGGAGGGCGGTCGGCGATTTCGCCGCCGTCTAGAATGGAGCCCATGCCTCGAGCCCCGAAACTCGCATCATTTCCTGCGATCCGCGGAGCCCTGAAGTTCTACCAGATCTGCTCGGTCATCACCGGCGTCGGCCTCCTGCTGCTCCTGACCGAGATGATCCTGAAGTACACCCCGCTGCACGTCGAGCTCTTCGCCGGCGGAACGCGCGGTTTCCTGTACTTCGCCCCGGCGATCCCCGGTCCGGCCTGCGAATGGTTCTCGCTCTTCCTGCCGGGGGGCAACGGGTGCGAGATCGTCTCCACCGGTGACGGCGTCAACATCTCTCTCGCGATCCTCGTCGTTCACGGATGGTTCTACGTCGTCTACCTGTTCTCGTGCTTCCGCATCTGGAGCCTCATGCGCTGGCCCTTCCCGCGGTTCATCCTGCTCGCCCTCGGCGGCGTCGTACCGTTCCTCTCCTTCTTCCTCGAGGCCATCACGGCCCGGAAGGTCACCACCTACCTCGCAGAACGCGAGGCGGCCGAAGCATCCGTTTCCGCACCGGAAGGCACCCGTTGACCGAACAGACCGAGACCTCCCAACGTCCCGTCCTCGTCGTCGACTTCGGCGCGCAGTACGCGCAGCTGATCGCTCGTCGCGTCCGCGAGGCCGGTGTCTACAGCGAGATCGTTCCTCACACGGCCACGGCCGCCGAGATCGCCGCCAAGAGCCCGGTGGGCATCATCCTCTCCGGGGGCCCGTCGTCGGTGTACGAGCCGGGCGCTCCGTCGCTCGATTCGGGGGTGTTCGACCTCGACGTTCCCACGCTCGGCATCTGCTACGGCTTCCAGGTCATGGCGAAGGCGCTCGGCGGCGAGGTCGCGAACACCGGCCTGCGCGAGTACGGCGCGACCGATGCCACGATCGTCACCGAGGGCACTCTGCTCGACGGTCAGCCCGCCGAGCAGAACGTGTGGATGAGTCACGGCGACCAGGTCTCGCGCGCCCCCGAGGGGTTCGACGTGTTGGCTCGCACCGCCGCGACCCCGGTCGCCGCCTTCTCGAATGACTCCCGCCGCATGTACGGCGTGCAGTGGCACCCCGAGGTGAAGCACTCCGACCACGGTCAGCGTGTGATCGAGAACTTCCTCCACAAGGCCGCGGGCCTGCCCGCCGACTGGAACAGCGGCAACGTCATCGCCGAGCAGGTCGACCGCATCCGCGAGCAGATCGGCTCGGCACGCGTCATCTCCGCGCTCTCGGGCGGGGTCGACTCCGCCGTCTCGACCGCGCTGGTGCACAAGGCCGTCGGTGATCAGCTCACCGCGATCTTCGTCGACCACGGGCTGCTGCGAAAGGGTGAGCGCGAACAGGTCGAGAACGACTACGTCGCCTCGACCGGCGTTCGCCTGATCACCGTCGACGCGCGCGAGCAGTTCCTCGAGGCGCTGGCCGGCGTCAGCGACCCCGAGCAGAAGCGCAAGATCATCGGGCGCGAGTTCATCCGGTCGTTCGAGGCCGCCGAGCGCGACCTCGTCGCCGAGGCCGCCGCAGACGGCGAGCCGATCCGGTTCCTCGTGCAGGGGACGCTGTACCCCGACGTCGTCGAATCCGGTGGCGGTGCGGGCACCGCGAACATCAAGAGCCACCACAACGTCGGGGGCCTTCCCGAAGACCTCCAGTTCGAACTCGTCGAGCCGCTGCGCACCCTCTTCAAAGACGAGGTGCGGGCGATCGGGCGCGAACTCGGTCTTCCCGAGGCGATCGTCGGCCGCCAGCCGTTTCCGGGGCCCGGCCTCGGCATCCGGATCGTCGGTGAGGTCACCGCTGACCGCCTCGAGATTCTGCGTGACGCCGACGCCATCGCGCGAGCAGAGCTGACCAAGGCCGGCCTCGACAACGAGATCTGGCAGTGCCCCGTCGTGCTGCTCGCCGACGTACGATCCGTCGGCGTGCAGGGCGACGGCCGCACCTACGGGCATCCGATCGTGCTGCGCCCCGTGTCGAGCGAAGACGCGATGACGGCCGACTGGACGCGCCTGCCCTACGACGTGCTGTCGAAGATCAGCAACCGCATCACCAACGAGGTCCGCGACGTCAACCGTGTCGTGCTCGACGTGACGTCGAAGCCGCCGGGGACGATCGAGTGGGAGTGAGCCGCCGGGTTCGTGCTGCGGCGCGGTCGACGGCGGGCTCCGTGATGTCGTCTTCGGTCGGCCCGGAGCGTGAGATCGATGCGCCTGCAGCCGCCAGCCGTCTGCTGCCCGGCGGCGCTGCCACGAGCCTCACTTCTCGCAGAGGGAAGAGGATGAGGGGATGAGCGAGCGGTTCGTTCGGCCCACCGTGGTCGATCGGGGGTTCAACCGGGTCGTCGGACTCCTGACCCGGGTGGGGCTGCCGCTCGCCGGTAGCCGAGTGCTCGCCGTGCGAGGTCGATCGAGCGGCGAATGGCGCACGACGCCCGTCAATCCGCTCCGGGTCGGCGGTGAGCGGTACCTCGTGGCCCCGCGCGGCAACGCGCAGTGGGTGCGCAACCTCCGGGTCTCGGGTGCCGGCGAACTCCGCGCCGGCCGCCGGGTGGAAGCTTTCACCGCCGTCGAGGTGTCCGACGCCGAGAAGCCCCCGATCCTCCGCGCCTACCTGAAGGCCTGGGCCTGGGAGGTCGGGCGCTTCTTCGAAGGAGTGGACGCGGGTTCTCCCGACGAGAAGCTCGCCGAGATCGCCCCGGGCTTCCCCGTGTTCCGGATAGGACGACCGCGCCCGTGACCCGATTCCCCGACGCGTGGTACCTCGTGCTGTCGAGCCGGCTCATCCCCGGTCTCGACGGCGGGTACACCGTGGCCACCCTGACCCGGATCCGGCAGATGAGAGAGGCCGGTGCCGAGACCGAGCTGCTGACGGTCGACCCGGGCGCGCCCGAGGCCCACGTCGAACACCGGTCGGAGTTCGTCCGTCGTGGGATGCTCGACGTCCCCGAACGCCTGCGCAATCTGTTCGACGAAGCATCCGACCCCCGTGGCGGTGGCGCGCAATGGCTGCGTGAGGCCACGGCGCCCGGCGACGCCGACCCCTCGCTCTCGTACCGGGAGGTGACGGATGCTGCGGGCCGCCCGATCGTGTCGCTGCCGGTGATCACGGGCGACCCCGACTGGCACCTGACGACGGCACCGATCGTCGTGCACGACGCGGACGGGTCTGGCATCGGTGTCATCGCCGGGTTCGGGTCGCTCTATCGCGCCTGGCTCGACCACGTTGTCGCGGGGTTGCGCGAGCGGGTCGAGCGCCCGGTCGTCGTGATCTGCGAATCCCGCCAGCTCGGCGAGCTGCTCAGCGGGTGGCACGCACCTGCGGTGCGTCTGCTGCACACCGTGCACACCACACACCTCGAACCGCCGTTCACCCCCGATGCGCCCCTGAACGCGCTGTGGTCGCGGTGGTTCTCGGTCGCCGACCGGTTCGATGCCGTGCTGTGGCCGACCCCATCGCAGCGCGATGACGTCGTCGAGCGGTTCGGCTCGTCGGGCGTGCACGCGGTCGTCCCGAATGCCGTGGTGCCCCCCGCATCCGTCGTCCCGATCGCGGCGCGCGAGCCCAGCCGGGCCGTCGTCATCGGCCGGCTCGCGCCCGGGAAGCGCGTAGACCTCGCGATCCGAGGATTCGTCGGCGCGGCCGTGCCGGATGCGACGCTCGACATCTACGGCGACGGGGCGGAGCGCGGGGCGCTCCAGGCGCTCATCGACGATCTCGGGGTCGGCGAGTCGGTCGTGCTGCGCGGCGCGACCGAGGACGTCGCCGGCGTGCTCGACGCCGCATCCGTCTACCTCTCCACCTCGGCCTTCGAGGGGCAGGGGCTCGCGCTCGCCGAGGCGCTGTCGCACGGCACGCCCGCGGTGGTGTTCGATATCCGCTACGGTCCGCGCGACATGCTGCGCGACGGCGGGGGAGTGCTCGTTCCCGACGGCGACGTCGCCGCGCTCTCGGCCGCGCTGACCGAGGTGCTCGGCGATGCGGCGATGCGCGAACGGCTGTCGGCGGAGGCCCTTGTCGCCGCGGCGCGATTCGCCCCCGCCCCGACGATGGATGCCCTCGCGGCCGTGGCCCGGCAGGCGCTTGATCGCACGCCGCGGCGCTCTCCCGGCACTCGCTGAGGCCCTCCGCCCGCGACCGCTGCCCCGCGGTGCGGCTGCCCCGCGGTGCGGTTGGCCGCGCGGGGGCGGTTGTCGCGCGGTGCGGTCGGCCGCGCGCGTGGGGCTCGTGCCCGCTTCCGGCAGCCTCGGTGACCGTATTCAGGATGGTTGGCCGGGGAGGGGCCCGGAACCGGTGCAGACCGCGGGGGCCGGTGGATTCTTCCTGAGTTCATGCGGAGCGAGGGGCTTAGTGAGGAAGAAGGGGTGGGGGGAAGGGCGGGCGCGTGGGGGGCTCGTGCCCGCTTTCGTCGGCTTCGGCGACCGTACTCAGGATGGTCGGCCGGGGACGGGCCCGGAACCGCTGCAGACCGCGGGGGTTGGCGCGTTCATCCTGAGTTCGTGCGGGGAGAGGGGTTTCGTGAGCGAGGAGGGGATGGGGAAGCGTTTCGTGAGGGAGGGGGGGTGGGGAAGCGCTTCGTGAGCAAGAACGTGAAGGGGAGGTCGGGCGCGGCGAGGGCAGGGGTGGCTGAGCGCAGACGCACCCGGGCGGGCGAGGAAAGGCGCCTAGGCCCGCCCTGCCCACGGGTCGTAGTCGGCGAGCAGCGGCTCCTGCGGCGGGCGCTCCGCCTCGGGCACGTGTTGCAGGTTGACGCGCACGCGGTACCAGAGCGAACTCGATCCGCGCATGCCGTCGATCATCACGTCCGCGGGATGCAGCACGGCCGCCGCCCGCGTGTGCGTCGTCTTCCACGTCTCGAGGGCCTCGAGGGCTTCGGGCTTCGTCTTCGTGCGTGCCACCTCGATCAACGGCATCGTGGAGGTGCGCCGGCCCGAGCCGTCGAAAGCCGTCGGCGGCTTGTCGGCGGGGCCCAGCTCGTCGGCGAGCTGCAACAGGCCGTCGAGACGCCCGACCGCCTCGTCGATACCGCGGTGCGGGTCTCCGATGTCGGCGAAGCGCTCGAGCACGGTCGCGACGGTGAATTCCTCGGGGCGGCGCGCACGCACTTCGTCCCAGGCGAGCGGGGTCGACACGCGCGCGTCGGGGAGCGGACGGATGCTGTACGCCGACGCCACCGTGCGGTCCTTGGCGTTCTGGTTGAAGTCGACGAAGACGCTCTCACCGCGTTCCTCCTTCCACCACCGCGCGGTCGCGAGGCCGGGCGCGCGGTTCTCGACCTCCCGAGCGAGGGTCTCGGCAGCCAGCCGCACCGCGGCGAAATCCCATTCGGGCGCGATGCGCACGAGGATGTGCAGTCCCCGCGACCCGCTCGTCTTGGGCCAGCCGACGAGACCGTGGTCGTCGAGCACGTCGCGGACGATCATCGCGACATCCACGATCTGCGCCCACTCGACGCCCGGCATGGGGTCGAGATCCACCCGCAGCTCGTCGGGGTGGTCGAGGTCTTCGGCACGGACCGGATGCGGGTTGAGGTCGAGGCATCCGAGGTTCGCGACCCATGCGAGCCCGGCAGCGTCCCTGACGACGGTCTCTTCCGCGGAGGTGCCGCGCGCATAGCGGAGGGTCGCGGTATCGATGAAGTCCGGATGCTTGTCGGGCACCCGCTTCTGAAAGAACGCCTCCTCGTCGATGCCCTTCACGAACCGCTTGAGCACCATCGGGCGCCCTCCCGCACCGCGCAGAGCGCCGTCGGCGACGGCCACGTAGTAGCGCACGATGTCGAGCTTCGTGAGACCGGGGCCGGGGAACACCACCCGGTCGGGGCTCGTCACGCGCACCTCGTGCCCGGCGATCTCGAGGGTGTCGGCGGGTGTCTTCGACGGGCTCATGGCGCGAGGCTAGCCGGGTGCAGGATGCTGCGGCCAGGCCTTGCGCTGCCGTGCCGTCGCCTCGGTCGTGGCGTCCCGTGCCCATCCGTGCGGTTCGGCAGGCTCCCCGCCGAACCGAGGAGCCGACTGCCACAGCATCCGTCGAGTGACCCTACAGTTCGGTGCGGTCATACGCAGGAATGCGCCACATTCCGGACAACGAGGGAGGAACGGGGTCCGGGCGGAAACGACGAAGGGGCCGTCCGGAACGGACGACCCCTTCGTGCGAGCGGTGGCTAGTTGCTGCCGCGGATGATCGCGATCATGCGGAGGATCTCGACGTAGAGCCAGACGACCGTGACCATGATGCCGAAGGCGCCCATCCAGGCGAACGTGCGGGGAGCCCCGTTGCGGACGCCCTGCTGGATCTGGTCGAAGTCGAGCACCAGCGAGTACGCGGCCATGATGACGACGAGTACGCCGAGGATCAGCCCGAGCGGGATACCGGCGATCTCCATGCTGCGCAGGCCGAAAGCGCCGCCGGCGATCGGCACGTTGAAGAGCATGAGACCGACGTTGACCAGGCTGAAGACCAGGTAACCGAGCATCGCGATCATGAAGATCTTGGTCGCGCGCTTGGAGGCGCGGATCTTGCCACTGGCGAAGAGGGCGAGCGTCACACCGACGACCGAGAGGGTGGCCAGGGTGGCCTGCAGAACGATGCCCTGCCACTGCACCTCGAAGAACGCGGAGATGCCACCGACGAAGAGGCCCTCGAGCGCGGCGTACGCGACGATCAGCCCGGGACGCACCTTCTTGCGCGAGGTGAAGATGATGACCATCGCGAGCACGAAGCCACCGAGGGCGCCGACCAGCATCGGGAGCACCGAGGTGGGCGTGCCGGGCGCGGCCGAGATGCCGCCGAGGGTCGCGACCCATCCGACAGCCGCGGTGACCAGGAGGACCGCGAAGAGGGCGATCGTCTTGTAGACGGTGTCCTCGTACGTCATGCGATCGGTCTGCTGGGCGCCGGCCGAGGGGGCGGCGAACTTGCCCTCGAGCTCGGCGTTGGTGGCGGCGGGGGGCGGCGCATACTGCGTCTGACCGTTGCCCAGGCGCGCAGCCTGCGAGCCACCGGGGTAGGTCTGAACGGCGCGCGGGTCCTGGAACGCCGGGTTGTTGAAGGCCGGGTTGTTGAGGGCCACTGCTCTCACACTCCAAAATCGGGGTTGATCTACAGCACCGTGCTGTAGATCAACACTAGCCGACGCCCTCTCCGCCGTCGCGGGGTGCTGCTGTGAGGACACCATGAGCGGGCCGGCCGCTAACGTGAAGACGTGACCGCACCCCTCGTCATCGGGCACCGTGGCGCCCCGGGCTACCGTCCCGAGCACACCGCATCGTCGTACGAGCTGGCGATCGCTATGGGGGCCAACGCGGTCGAGCCCGACGTCGTCGTGTCTCGCGACGGTGTGCTCGTGGTGCGGCACGACAGCGAGATCGGAGCCACGACCGACGTGTCGCAGCATCCGGCGTTCGCCTCGCGTCGGACGACCAAGGAGATCGACGGCGAGATGCTCACCGGCTGGTTCGCCGAGGACTTCACGTGGGCCGAGCTCGCCACCCTCCGCTGCCGGGAGCGGCTACCGACGTTGCGCCCCGGGAGCGCGGCCTTCGACGACTCCGAGCCCATGCTGCGCCTGAGCGACCTCGTCGATCTCGTGCGTCATGCCGGGTGGGCGCGGGGGAGAGCGGTCGGGCTGGTCGTCGAGATCAAGCACGCGACCGCTCTCGGCCGCCTCGGGCACCGGCTCGACCAGCTGGTGTTCGACGAACTCCGTGGCCTGGGCGGCGACGTTCCGCTCGTGATCGAGTCGTTCGAGTCGACCGTGCTGACGGCCCTTCGCGAGCGAGGTCTCGCCGCCGAGTTCATCTATCTGCTCGCCGCCGACGGTCATCCGGCCGACCTCGTCGCCTCTCTGGGCGCGGCCGCGCCGACGTACGCGCAGACGGCGGCGCCCGCGGGGCTGGACGCGCTCGCGGGCCGGTTCGACGGGATCAGCGTCGACAAGCGGATGATCCTGGAACCCGACGGAGCGGGACGCGCGACGGGACCCAGCCGCATCGTCGCGGATGCGCACGAGCGGGGGCTGCGCGTCTTCACGTGGACGTGCCGCCCTGAGAACGCCTTCCTCGTGCCGGAGTTTCGATCCGGCGCCGACGACGGTGCCTTCGGCCGGTACGAAGAGGAGTGGGCGGTGCTCAGGGATGCTGAGCCCGACGGTGTCTTCGCCGACCACGCCGATCTCGCGGTGGCCTTCTTCCGCGGCGAGTGAAACGCGCGCCGGTCAGCGGCGTCGTGCGGGTGTGTGTCGGGCGGTGACGCGCGACGCGCCGCCGCGCCCGGTGCATCCGTACGGTGGAGCGGTGGCCGCCGCTTTCGTGAAAACGCTCCGTGACCTCCTCTGCGATGCGGCGGTGATCGACGATCCGCGGGTCGTGGCGGCGCACGCCTCCGACGCCTCGCGCACGACCCCGCCGGCTGCCGCCGTGCTGGTGCGGCCGCGTTCGACGGACGAGGTCTCCGCCGTTCTCCGCGCCGCGAACGACGCGGGCGTGCCCGTCGTGCCGCAGGGCGCGCGGTCGGGCCTCGTCGGGGCGGCGGCGGCGATCGAGGGCGCCGTGCTCCTCGATCTCGGGCGCCTCGACCGCATCGTGCGGATCGACCCGGTCGATCGCGTCGCGGTGGTGCAGCCGGGGGTGGTCGTCGCCGACCTCCAGCGCGCGGTGGCCGCCGCCGGGTTGTTCTACGCGCCCGACCCCGCCTCGGCCGAGTGGGCGTCGATCGGCGGAACGATCGCAACGAACGCGGGCGGCATGCGCTGCGTGAAGTACGGGGTGACGCGCGATGCAGTGCGGAGCCTCGAGGTCGTGCTCGCCGACGGAGAGGTGGTGCGCACACGGTCAGAGACCGTGAAAGGCGTGGCAGGGCTCGACCTCACGAGTCTTCTCGTGGGATCGGAGGGCACGCTGGGCGTGATCACCGAGGCGACCCTGGCACTCCTGCCCGCGCCCGGGCCGAGCAAAGGAGTGTCGGCGGTCTTCCCCGACGCGGCCTCGGCCTTCGCCGCGGCGAACGTCATCGCGTCGGGGTCGCGCCTGCCGTCGACGCTCGAGTTCCTCGACGACGTGGCGCTGCGCGGCATCCGTCTCGTGCGTCCTGACCTCGGCATCCCCGACGGTGCGCAGGCGTGGCTCCTGGCGGTCACCGACGAGGAGATCGGGAGCGTCGCCGACCTCGACGGCTTCGAAGCCGCTTTCCGCGCGCACGGCGCACTGACCGTCACCCGCGCCGACGAGCCCGAGGCGCTCGACGCGCTGTTCGCTGCCCGCCGTGCGCTGAGTCCGGGTCTCGTCGCGGTGCGCGGTGGAGCAACCCACGGAGACCTCGCGGTGCCGCGGTCGCGGCTGCCCGTGCTGGCCGACGCCGTGGTCGACCTGCGCGTGCGCCTGGGCGTGGAGATCAGCCTGGCCGGTCACGTGGGCGACGGAAACCTGCACCCGACGGTGGTGTTCGATCCGACCGACCCCGACGAGACCGCGCGGGCGCGCGCAGCCGAGCGCGAACTCCTCGTGCTGGCTCAGCGACTCGGGGGAACGGTCGCCGGCGAGCACGGCATCGGGTCGGTGAAGCTCTTCGCGGTGGACGGCGAGGTGCCGCCGCGCATCCGCGAGCTGCAGCGTGCCGTCAAAGTCGTGTTCGATCCGAGCGGGATCCTCAACCCCGGGCGGAAGCTCTGACCGCGCCGAACGCCGCGAGGCGCTCGACCAGTTCGGCCAGCGTCGCGTCGTCGTGAACGAGTCCGACGCGGAAGAAGCCGCGTCCGCGCTCGCCGAACCCGTCGCCGGGCGCGACCGCCACGCGCTGCTCCTCCCGGAGCCTGCGCGCGAAGTCCGCAGCATCCGCCCCACCGGGCACCCGCACCCAGACGAAGAACGTGCCCTCGGGCTCGAAGACCTCCCACCCGGCGGCGCGGAGCCCCGCGACGACGAGATCGCGGCGCCGCCGGTAGATGCCGACGAGTTCTGCGGCGGCGCTCTGGTCGCCGTCGAGGGCGGCCGTGGCCGCGACCTGCGTCGCGCCGAACATCGTGCTGAACGCGTGCGCCTGGTATCGCGCCATCGCGTCGATGATGGAGGCGTTGCCGGCCGCGAAGCCGAACCGCCACCCCGCCATGCTGTACGTCTTCGACAGCGTCTGCAGCTCGACGGTGACATCGAGCCCCGGATCGAACGCCAGCGCCGACAGCGGGCGACGGCCGTCGAAACCGAGCGACGAGTAGGCGAAGTCGTGCACGAACGCCGCCCCCGCCCGACGCGCGAAAGCGAGCGCCCGCTTCATCGTCTGGGGCGTCGCCAGGGCCCCGGTCGGATTGTTCGGGTAATTCAGCACGAGCACGCTCGCATCGCTCACGGCCTCGAGCGTCTCGAAACGCGGCTGGAACGACGGCGCGTCGAGGGGCAGCGAGACGACGGATGCTTCGGCGAGGTCGGCGGCGGAGAGATACAGCGGGTACCCGGGGTCGGGCAGCACGACGTTCGTGCCCGGATCGGCGAGCGCGATGACCGACGCCATGATGGCCTCGTGCGAGCCGTGGAAGATCGCGACCTGCGCGTCGGGGTCGATCTCCACGCGGTGATCGTCGCGGTAGCGCTTCGCGATCGCCCGGCGCACCGCCGGTCGACCGATCGACGACGGGTAGCGGTGGTTCACCGGGTCGGCGACGGCCCGCTGCATCGCTGACACGATGTGCTCCGGCGTCGGGAGGTCGGGGTTGCCCTTCGACACGTCGATCACCGGCGGCCCGGGCTCCGCGCGCAGGTGCGCGATCTCACGGTCCATGGCGCCCCAGAAGTTCGGGGGCAAGGCGCGCACCCGGCGCGCGGGGGAGAAGTCGGCCACCGTCACCGCCGCCTGTACCGGCGCGCGATCGCCGAGCCCGTCATCTGGATGCCCTGCACCAGCACGATCAGGGTGACGCACGTGAGCACCATGGCGAAGCCGTCGTAGCGCTGGTAGCCGTACGACAGCGCCAGGTCGCCGATGCCGCCGGCTCCGACCGTGCCCGCCATCGCGGTGGCGTCGATGAGTCCGACCGTGGCGATCGTGATCGCCAGGATCAGCGAGCTGCGCGCTTCGGGAAGGAGGAAGCGGCGGAAGATCTGCCACGGCGAGGCGCCCATTGAGCGAGCGGCCTCGATGACTCCCTGCGGCACTTCCAGCAACGAGTTCTCGACCAGGCGCCCGATGTAGGGCGCGATCATGACCGTCAGCGGCACGATGGCGGCCCACACTCCGATGCTCGTGCCGACGAGCAGGCGGGTGAAGGGCAGGATCGCCACGAGCAGCACGATGAACGGCAGCGACCGGGCGATGTTCACGAAGACGCCCAGCACGATGTTGGCGGGCCTGTTCTGCAGGATGCCGCCGGGTCGCGTGAGGGCGAGGAAGGTGCCGATCGCGACTCCGAGGATCGACCCGAACACGAGGGCGAACCCCAGCATCTGCAGGGTCTCGCCGATGGCCTTCAGGAAGATGTCGGGGGTGATGAGGGTCCAGCGATCGCCGTTCATGCCACGACCTCCTCGAGGCTGACGACCCGCGACGTGAGGTAGGCCCGCGCCGAGCGCACCCGATCGGCGGGGCCGTCGACCTTCACGATCATCTGACCGATCGTGTGCGTGCCGACCTCGGTCATGTCGGCGTGGAGCATGTTCACCGTCACGCCGAGGTCGGTGATCATGTGCGACACGAGCGGCTCGGCGACCTGCTCGTCGAGCAGCAGGAGGCGCCACAGGTTGTCGCCGCCGACGTGGGACACGACGCGAGCGGGGAGTCCCTGCGGCACGACGGTCGTGACGAAGTCGCGCGTGATCGAGGCGCGCGGGTGAACGAACACGTCGAGCACCGAACCGTGCTCGACGACCGCGCCGTCGGCCATGACGGCGACCTCGTCGGCGAGGTCTTTGATGACGTCCATCTCATGGGTGACGACGAGGATCGTGGTGCCGTACTCGCGATTGATGCTGCGCAACAGTTCGATGATCTGCACCGTGGTCGTCGGGTCGAGCGCGCTGGTCGCCTCGTCGGAGAGGAGGATGCGGGGGTTCCGCACGAGCGCGCGAGCGATGCCCACCCGCTGCTTCTGCCCGCCGGAGAGCTGCGAGGCGAAACTGTCGGCCTTCGCGCCGAGGCCGACGAAGTCCAGCACCTCCTCCGCCCGGGCGCGGGCGGCGGCGGGTGCGACCCCGTCGAGCCGAAGGGGCAGCGCCACGTTGTCGCGTACGCGCACGGTCTCGAGCAGGTTGAACTGCTGGAAGATCATGCCCGTGCGACGCTGGGCGGTGCGCAGGGCACGCCCGCGCAGCGCGCCCATGTCGACTCCCTCGACCATCACGCGCCCGCTCGTGGGTTGCTCGAGACCGTTGACCGTCCGGATCAGCGTCGATTTCCCGGCACCGCTGTATCCGATGACTCCGAAGATCGATCCCGGAGAGACCTCGAGCGAGACGTCGCGCAGTGCCGCGGTCGCCGCATCCTTCTGCCCGAAGGTCTTCGTGACGCTCTCGAAGACGATGCGCCCTTCGTCGCGAGAACTCACTCGAACCAGGCCGGCAGCTGGTAGCCGTCGTACCGCGGGTCGGAGGCGATGTACTCGATGAACTCGGGCGACTCGTAGGCGGCCTTGATGGCCTGAGCCCAGTCCGAGTCGACGTCGTCTTCGCGCACGGTGACCACGTTGGAGAAGAACACGGGCTGGTCCTCGACGGCGAGGGCGTCGCCGTAGTCGAGGCCGCCCGAGACGATGAAGTTCCCCTGGATCGTCGCGTAATCGACGTCCTGCAGCGCCGGAACCTGCTGCGCGTTCTCGATGGGCGTGATGTTCAGGTTGTAGGGGTTCGACGTGATGATCGACAGGTCGGCCGTGTTGGGGTCGTCGACGTCGTCGAAGTCGATCCATCCCGCGTCACGGAGGATGAGAAGACCGCGGTACATGTTCGACGGCGAGTTCGGAACGGTCACGGTCGAGCCGTCGGCCACGTCGTCGAGCGACGACTTCTTGCCGCCGAACAGACCCATACGGGGCGTGGGGATCTGCACGAGTGCGGCGTTCGTGATGCCCTCCTGAGCGTTCACGAAGTCGAGGTAGACAGGATGCTGCATGATGTTCGCGTCGATCTCGCCCTGCGAGACCGCCACATTGACGACGATGCCGTCGGTGAAGTCGACGGTCTCGACCGAGTAGCCCTCGGACTCGAGGATCGGGAGGATGCCGCCCTGGAACATGTCGAGGTACGGGCCGGGGTTGAAGCCGATCTTGATGCTCGTCTTCTCGGCGCCGTCGGCGGCATCGCCCGAGGTCGTGGTCGACCCGCCGCTGCACGCCGAGGTGGCGACGAGGACGACGGCGGCGATCGCGCTGACGAGCGCAGGACGGAAAAGCTTCATGGGGGCCTCTTCTGCGGTGAGTGTCTCGGGGGTCCGGATGCGGAACTCTCCCGGTGCTGGGGGTCACGCTAGCCAGCCCCCGGTCGATGCCGGGATTTCGGGCGTCACAGTCGGCAACAGTCTCGATGGGCCGGAGCGAAAACTAGTTCGGAAATCTAACTACTAGCAAAGCTGTATATTAACTACATGCCTTCCGCGGACGCTCAGCGATCCGCCTTCGCTTCACTCCTCCAGGAGTTGCACGATGCGACGATGCAAGCGGGTTTCGTCACCGCCCGCCGCATGAATCTCTCCACCACCGATGCCGCCGCGATCGAGCACATCACTCTCGCGGCCGTTCCGATCGGCCCCGCCGAACTCAGCGTCCGCCTCGGTGTGACCCGATCGTCCGCGACCGAGATCATCGACCGACTGGTTCGGTCGGGGCACATCCAGCGGCGCCGCGACGAGGCCGACGGGCGCCGTTTTCGTTTGGTTCCGACGGATGAGGCCCGTGACCTCGTCGCGGTCGAGTTGGCGCCCCTCGAGCACCGCGTCGAGGAGATCGGCGCCTCGTTCACGGTGCAGCAGCAGCGGGTGATCACGGAGTTCCTCGAGGCGGTTGCGACCGCCCATCGCGAGTTCGCGACCGACGGGAAGCCGGAGAGGTAACGCGCGCGCGGGGTCTGGTTCGGGCGGGTGGACGATGGGTGCGGCGGCGCTCCATTATCGTGATGCCGTGGGGACGGAATGGGTGCGGCGCGTGCTCGTCGTCGAGGACCAATCCGCGCTGCGCGTGCTCGTCTGCGACATGCTCTCCCGCCATGGGTGGGAGACCGCCGAGGCCGCCGACGCGGCGCAGGCGATGGCGGTGTTCGCGGCGTTCGACCCCGACGTGCTGCTCACCGACATCGACCTCGGGTCGCGGCCATCGGGCGCAGAGCTCGCTGTCATGATCGCGAACCTCGCACCCCACGTCGGGATCGTGTTCCTGAGCAGCTACCCGCGAGCCGCGGCGGGCGCCCGGGCGATGGGGCTGGAGCGGGCGGTCTTCGTGTCGAAGCACGATCTGGGTTCGGCGGGCGAACTCCTCGCGGGGCTCGAGTCCGCTGTGGCGACGCATCCGTCACCCGCCGCACCGGTGCCACCGGCCGTCGACACCGACGAGCTGTCGGCGCTCACCCGACACCAGCTCGACGTCCTCGCGATGATCGCGCGGGGGTGGTCGAACGACCAGATCGCCGAGGCCTCGGGCGCATCGACGCGTGCCGTGGAGCGGTCGATCAGTCGCATCTTCGACCGGCTCGGCGTCACCGGGGACGCGTCGGTCAGCCCGCGCGTGGCGGCGGCGACGAAGTACCTGGCCGTCTTCGGCCCGTCGCGGTGAGGCGATTGGCCACCGGCGCGCGAGGTGCGCTCGGCGGTGGGCGCTTCATCTCGGTCTGGTCGATCGCCGCCTCCCTCGTCCTGTCGCTCACGGTCATGGCGCCGGCGGTGCCCGATCCGACCGCGTCGGGCGTGCTGACGGCGCTGGTCATCGGCTGGGTCTCGTTCGTCGCCGGGCTGTCGGCCGTCGCTGCTGTGGAGCGCTCCGCTCGGCGCGTCACCACCCGCGCGACGTGGGTTGCCGTCGGCGTGCTGCTCGACGCGGCCGCGCGCCCCGTGATCCACGATCTCCTGCTCTCGGCGTTCGGCGTTCCCGCACCGCCGTCGTCGCAGCTTCCCTTCCGCATCCTCACGAACGTGGTGGTGTGGACCGTCACCCTGACCGCGATCGCCGTGGTGGTCGACGCCTCGCGGTCGCTGCGCGCGACCAATGCGCTCCTGTCGGCCGTGCGGACCGAGATGGATGCTGCGCAGCGTCGGGGCGAGGCGTTCGAGGCCGCGGCTCGAGCCGACGTGAACGGCGCGGTGGCCGATCTGCGCCACCGCGTCGGTGCGCTCCGTCGCGACGGCGCGACAGCCGCCTCGGTGAGGTGGGTCGGCGACGGGTTCCGTGCCGCGAGCCACGCCGTATCGGAGCGGGCGCGGGCAGCGGACGCGGCGGGGCCGCCCGTCGCGCGCATGCCCGCTCGGCGACGCGACAGGCTGACTCTGCGCGCGCCGTCGCCCGGAACCGTCACGGCGTTGTACGTGGCCTGCATGCTGCCCTACGCGCTTCGTGCGGCCACGGGCGGCGTGATCGCTCTCGCCCTCCTCGTCGCCGTCGGAGGAGGGTGGGCGGTCGACCGACTCAGTCGTCTGCGGATGGTGCGCCGCAGGGGCGGCTCGGCCGCCGTCTTCGTCGCGCTCTCGGCGGTCGTCGGAGCGGTGCTGTCGGTCGTCGCGGCGGCCGACGGAGGCGGCGTCGCGTTGGCGACGGTGCCGCTCGTGGTGTACGTCGGGTCGTCGCTGGGGGCCGCGCTGTGCGCGGGGATGCTGCACCGGCTCCGTGCCGAGCAGAGCCGTCTCGCGAGTGCCGTAGCGGCAGATCAGCGCGCGACGCGTGCCGCGACAGGCGCTGCGCGCGCCGCGCTGCGCGAGGCAGCCGACGTCATGCACCGCGACGGCCAGGCGTTGTGCGTGCTGTTCGCGATCGAGAACGCAGCCCCGACACCCGATCGGCTCGCGGCGCTCGCGACGCAGCTCGACGGGATCATCGATCGCGTGGAGCGGGTCTTCGCCGGCTCGCGATCGACGACGGGCGCGTCGTCGATCACCGAACTGGCCGGCACGTGGTCGCGGGTGCTCGACCTCGCCAGCACGGTGACGAGCGACGCAAGCGACGTGCTCGACGCCCATCCCGACCTCGCCGCACAGGTGTTCGAGGTCGCCGCGGAGGGCCTGCTGAACGCGGCGAAGCACGCCGCAGCCGCCCGCACGACCCTCACGGTCGATGCCGCCATGACCGGGGCGGGCGAACATCTCACCGTTCGCGTGACCACCCGAGCTGCGGCTGCGGTGCTCGACGGGCTCGGGCCCCACTCGCGTGCGCGCGAACTCGGCGCGCGCCTGCGATCGGTCGAAGGTGGAGTCGTCCTGGAGGCCGCGTTCGCCGTGCCCGGACCGCGTGCTGTCGTGTCAGCCGAACATCCGGCCGAGGGCGTCACGGCCGAACCGTAGCGTCGTCCCCGGATCCGGATGCGGGCCCGGATCGGAAGGTCGACATGGACGCGCTGCACCAACTGCTGCCGATGGCGGTGGGGATGCTCATCTCGCCGCTACCGATCGTCGCAACCGTGGCGATCCTTCTCTCCGCGCGAGGGCGAAGCGCCGCGCCCGCCTATGCCGCGGCTTTCACCGCCGTGTCTCTGATCGTGGTCGCCGTGGGGGCGATCACCGCCGTCGGAGCCTCGTCGTCGGCCTCGGGCGGCGGCAAGATCGTCGTGCTCGTGCTGACCGCCGTGCTCACGCTCGGCTTCGCGGCGCTGGCCGTGGCGAGCTGGCTGTCCCGGCCGAAACCGGGAGCAGAGGCGAAACCGCCCAGCTGGCTCGCCGCGGTCGACACGATCACGCCCGCTCGCGCCGCCGGCCTCGGGCTCTTGATGGCCGTCACCAACACCAAGAACATCCCGCTCGAGCTCAAGGGCGGGGCGCTGATCGGCGCGGCGCACCTTCCGGCGATTCTGGTCGTGCTCTGGTGCATCGGGTTCGCGGTGGCCGGTTCACTCGCCCTCATCGTTCCCACGGCGCTCGCCGCCACGGGGTCGCCCGCCGTGGTGCGTTCGCTCGAGAGGTTGAAGGCCGAGATGATCGCCCACAACGCCGCGATCATGACGGTGCTCTTCGCGATCCTCGCCGCGGTCGAAGCCTCCCACCTCCTCCACCAGCTCATCGGTTGACCCCGATGCGAAGGAAGCAGGCCACGATGTCCGATTCGATCTCCGATGCCGGCTCCGAGAACTCCTGCCTGGCGGCCGCGCCGGCCGGACGATTCCGCGGCCGGCTCGACGAGGTTCGCGCCTGGCGCGGCATCCGTTTCGCGGAAGCTCCGACGGGCGGGCGGCGCTGGCGAGACCCCGTCGCCGTCGCTCCCGTCGAGGGTGAGATCGACGCGCGCAGCTTCGGACCGGCCTGCCCGCAGCAGCTCAACCCGGCGGTGCCGCTGGGCGACGACGCGGTCATGGACGAGGACTGTCTCTCCCTGAACGTGTGGGCGCCGGTCGCAGACGACGCGGGGCTGCTGCCGGTGATGGTCTGGATCCACGGCGGCGCCTACACGTTCGGTGCGTCCAGCCAGCCGCTGTTCGACGCGACATCGCTGGTCCGCCGCGGCGACGTGATCGTCGTCACGGTCAACTACCGGCTCGGCGCCTTCGGGTTCCTCGATCTCGCCGCGCTCGTGCCCGACGGTGGATTCGATCGCAACCTCGCGCTCAAAGACGTCCTCCTCGCCCTCGCCTGGGTGCGCGAGAACATCTCGGCCTTCGGCGGCGACCCCGACCGGGTGACGATCTTCGGCGAGTCGGCCGGTGGGGGACTGGTCACCACCCTCCTGGCCACGCCGTCGGCCGAGGGGCTCTTCCAGCGCGCTATCGCGCAGTCATCACCCGCGTCGAGCGTCTACGGGGTCGAGCGCGCCCGATCGGTGGCGGAGCGCTTCGTCGCACAGCTCGGCATCGACATCGCGGATGCGGCGGACGCCGCGCGGGCGTTGCGAGACGCCCCCGTCGCCGAGGTCGTCTCGGCCGCTATGGCGGTCTACGCCGCCGTTCCCGACGCCGACCCGGGCACGCTGGCCTTCGCCCCCGTCATCGACGGAGACCTCATCCCGGAATCACCGGTCGTGGCCCTCCGCGCGGGCCGAGGCATCCGCGTGCCGCTTCTGATCGGCACGAACAAGGACGAAGCGTCGCTGTTCCGGTTCATGAAGTCGCCGCTGATCCCCATCACCGACGACCGGATCGCGCGGATGCTCGACGACATGGCCGCCGACAACCCGTCGGTCGTCCCCCCGACGGCCGATCAGGTGCACACCGCCTACGAGCACGCCCGGCACCGGGCCGTCGGGCTCGGCATCGCCCGCGACATCGGGTTCCGCATGCCGACGATCTGGATCGCCGAGGGGCACGGTGCCGTCGCCGACGTGTGGCTCTACCGCTTCGATCACGCAGCTCCCTTTCTTCGGCTCATCGGTCTGGGCGCGACGCACGCGACTGAGCTTCCCTACCTGTGGGGCAACCTCGACGGCGGCCCGAAGGATCCGACGTTCCGTCTCGGAGGTCGACGCGCGGCCCAGAGCATCTCCGTTGCGATGCAGCAGCGCTGGACCGCATTCGCGCGGGGTGAGAACCCCGACGCCGACGGCGCGACCGCCTGGGAGCCGTATCGGGTCGAGGGGGCCGATCCCGTGCGGGCGACCCTCGTGATCGACGCCCACGACACCCTGGTGCCCGACCTCGATGCGCCCGTTCGTACCGCGTGGGGCGACGAGGCACTCACCTTCCGTTAGATGCACTGCCCACGCCGGTTGCGGGCGAAGGAGATGGCGCCGGCGTAGGACGATTCGCACCGACGTGGCCTACGGCCGCGCCATGGCCTACGCCGGGAACGGATGCTGCACCGCCTGCAGAAGTGGACGCGACGGCGGGAGTCGAACCCGCCACGCAGTCGGGTATGAACCGATGCCCGGGACCGCCCGGATCGCCGCGATGACGGTTCCACGTTAGAACGCCGGTCGCACCCGGGTCGAGGTCTGTGACCGATGATTTCCCCCTGAGTCGTCAGTGTGACGGGCGTCGTTCCCCGCGGCCTCGACGGGCCCCGCACTAGGGTGTGCGGATGGTTGCACCGCACGTGTCCCTGGGCGAGGTGGCCCGTTCGATGGTCCGCGGGGCGGCGGGTGCCGTCCTCGACGCCGAGCAGGCGGCTCTCGCCGACGAACCCGACGGCCTGCACGCACTGCGCACGCGCGTGCGGCGGCTGCGCAGCATCCTGTCGCTGCTGCGCGATCACCTCGACGACCGTCGATCGCAGAGGCTGCGTGTGCCGTTGCGCGAGTGGGGGAGCCAGCTCGGCACCGTTCGCGACGCCGAGGTTCTGGCCGCCGAAGCCGCCTCGGCACTGGCCGCTGCGGGCATCGACGACGATGCCATGAGGCGTCGGCTCGTCGAGGAGCCGCTGGCCGACTACGCCCGGCTGCACGCCCGCCTGGTGGCGCTGAGCGAGCAGCCGAGGGCGAAAGAGCGGATGCGGGAGCTGCACGCGTTCGCGGCCGATCCGCCGCTCGTCGGGGTCGACGCCGATGCGACCGGGGCGCTGACCGCGGTGCTGCGACGTGAGGCGCGACGCGTGCGGAAGGCCGCGAAGCGGCTGGACGGCTCGATGGAGCGACTGCACGACGTGCGCAAGGCCGGGCGACGCCTGCGGTACGCCGCCGAGGCGATCGGCGAGGCGGGGCCGGCCACTCTCACCGACGCAGCGGCGGCCGCGGCGAAAGCCGGCTCGCGGCTGCACGACGTGCTGGGCGACCACCGTGACGCGGTCGTGCTGGCCGCCCGTCTCGAGCGTTCGAGGGTGCGCGCGGCGAGGGCGGGGGAGGCGACGGAGGGCTACGACCGGCTGATCGCCGCGGCGACCGCCCGTGCGATGCGGCGGCGGGGCCAACTCGACCGAGCCCTCCGCAGGGTGCGGGACGCGTCGAAGATGCTCGACTGACGGGGCGGGTGTCGGAGCCCGCGCCTACACTTGACGGGACATGACCGACGCATCCACGCCCCTCATCGTCGGCAGCGGCACCGGGCGCTTCGACAAGGCCGATCACGCCTCGCGCTCCGACGACGACCTGCTCGCCGGGCTCAACCCGCCCCAACTCGAGGCCGTCACATATCGCGGCCCCGCGTTGCTGATCGTGGCCGGTGCCGGTTCGGGTAAGACGAGCGTGCTCACGCGCCGTATCGCCTCGCTGCTGCGCAGCCGCGAGGCGTGGCCGAGCCAGATCCTCGCCATCACGTTCACCAACAAGGCCGCGGGCGAGATGCGCGAGCGGGTGCGCTCGCTGATCGGCGACCGCGCCGAGGGCATGTGGATCTCCACGTTCCACTCCGCGTGCGTGCGCATCCTCCGCCGCGAGGCCCAGCAGTTCGGTTTCACGAAGTCGTTCACGATCTACGACTCCGGCGACTCCCGTGCGCTCATCAAGCGGCTCGTCAAAGAGCACGAGGGCGACGCGTTCGGCCTGACGCCGGCGGGCACGCAGAGTCGCATCTCGAAGCTGAAGAACGAGCTCGCCGACGCGGAGTCCTACGCGCGCCAGGCGAATATGAGCGACCCCGTCGAGCGGGTCTTCGTCGAGATCTTCGGCGCCTACCAGCGCGAGCTGCAGAAATCCAACGCCTTCGACTTCGACGATCTCATCGGGCAGACGGTCTACCTCTTCCGCGCCTTCCCGCACGTGGCCGATCAGTACCGTCGGCGCTTCCGGCACATTCTCGTCGACGAGTACCAAGACACCAACCACGCGCAGTACGCGCTCATCCACGAGCTGACCCGTCCGATCGGGTCGGATGCCGCGCCGATCGCCTCCAGCGGCGGCATGATGATCTTCGAGCCCGAGCCCGTCGGCGAAGACGCCGCGTCTCTCACGGTCGTCGGTGACTCGGATCAGTCGATCTACGCGTTCCGCGGCGCCGACATCCGCAACATCACCGAGTTCGAGCGCGACTACCCGGGTGCGAAGGTCGTGCTGCTCGAGCAGAACTACCGTTCCACGCAGAACATCCTGTCGGCGGCGAACGCCGTCATCAGCAACAACTTCGACCGCAAAGAGAAGCGCCTCTGGACCGACGTGGGCGCCGGCGAACCCATCATCGGATTCACCGGGTACTCGCAGCACGACGAAGCCCAGTTCGTCGCCGACGAGATCGAGTCGCTGCACAAGACGGGCGTCGACTACTCGCAGATGGCCGTGTTCTACCGCACGAACTCTCAGTCGCGCGCGCTGGAAGAGATCTTCATCCGCTCGGCGGTGCCCTACAAGATCATGGGCGGCACCAAGTTCTACGAGCGCGCCGAGATCAAGGACGCCCTCGCCTATTTGGTCGCGGTGGCGAACCCCGCCGACGAGATGGCGCTCCGCCGCATCCTGAATCGCCCGCGCCGCGGAATCGGTGACGTGACGGAGACGTCGATCGCCCGATACGCGGCCGACCAGCAGATCACCTTCCGCGATGCTCTTGCGAATTCCTCTGCTCTGGGCGTCGGGCCCAAGCTGCAGGCCGCTATCGCGCAGCTCGACGCCATCCTCGCCGAGGCGACCGCGATCATGCTGCCCGCCACCGGCGAGCTCGCGCCCCCCACGGCCGTCGCCGAGGGACTCACCCTGCTGCTGAACAAGTCGGGCTACTTCGACGCGCTGCGGCGCAGCCGCGACCCGCAAGACGAAGCGCGCCTCGAGAACCTCGACGAGCTCGTCGCGGTGACACGCGAGTTCGCCCGCAACAACCCCGAGGGCACGATCATCGACTTCCTCAGCGAAGTGGCCCTGGTCGCCGACGCCGACGACCTCGACGATGCGTCGGGGTCGGTGTCGCTGATGACCCTCCACACGGCGAAGGGGCTCGAGTTCGACGCGGTCTTCCTCACCGGTGTGGAAGAAGACCTCATCCCGCACCGCATCTCGGCGAACGAGCCCGGGGGGCCCGCCGAAGAACGCCGCCTGTTCTATGTCGGCATCACGCGTGCGCGCAAGCGTCTCTACCTCTCGCTGGCGATGACCCGCGCGCAGTTCGGCGAGGTCACGGTCGCCATGCCTAGCCGGTTCCTGCAAGAGGTGCCGTCGGAGCTCATCGACTGGCGCCAATCGCCGGGGGATGTGAACTCGCGCGGCGGCTCTCGCTCTCGTGCCCTCAACGCTCGTCCGTCGGGTGGCTCCGATTCCGGCAGCTGGGGCACGAAGCGCTACGGCGACGACCTGGCGCCGAAGTCGACGGCGATCGACAGGTTTCCCAATCGCATCCCCGCGAAGGTGCGCGACAACGGCGATCTCGTGCTCGCATCGGGTGATCGCATCCGGCACGACGACTTCGGCGAGGGTCGCGTCGATGCCGTGACGGGGGAGGGCGCCAAACGAGTCGCCCACGTGAGGTTCGACACGGTCGGTGCCAAGAAGCTCCTCATCAAGATCGCACCGATCGCGAAGATCTAGCGATCGCCCTCGGCGGTCGGAACGCCGAGCTCTTCTGCCACAGCGGGGTCGGCCAGCACGGCCTCCAGGAGATCGTGCGCGCTCTCGGCGGTGATCTGCACTCGGATGTCTCGGCCGTTCTCGATCACCAGCCAGGTGCGCGAGTCGCTACGCCGGCGGAGGAGGCCTACCTCGACGTCCGCCGTCGAGATCGCGGCACCGTCGCGTGCGTCGCGCAATGTCAGGGTGAGCGAGCGCCCACCGCTGCGGTGGTCTTCGTCGGCCTCGTGCGTGGTGTGGCCGTGTCGCGTCGTGCACCAGGCGAAGGGGCAGGACGGGCCTCGGCTCTCGGGTCGGCGCCGAACCTCGTCGTCGCTCATCGGGGCTCCCCTCTCGCCATTCGACGTCCGTCATCGCTGGGTGAGGTGGGCACGACCTCTCCGCCCAGTAAAGCGTGGGGTTCCGACATCGCGTGCTCGCCGACCGGGGCTCGCGTGCGCATGTGTACATGCTAGTGCGGTTGCCGTAGTCCGTGGAGACGAGGGGCCGCCACCCCCGCGACCGCGTGATTCGCCGCATGCGTGGACGGGGCCTCGGGCTAGGCTGAAACGGATGGCTCTCTTCTCGCGTCGAAAGAACTCCGACCGTCCGGCCACCTCCGAGGCTCCGGCCGAGGCGGGCACCGCCGACGTCCCGGCCCCGCCGGCCCCGCCGGTGAGTGACCCCGCGGCATCGGTCGGCATATCGCTCTCCACGTTCCAGGGCGTGGGCGCGCCTCAGCCCGCCGCGCCCGTCCCCGACCCGCGACCACGGGCCCGCGCGGTGCCCGCCGAGGCTCCCGCGCCGAACGAGTCGCTCCCGGGCGTGTACGACAACGTGCTTCTCCGCGATGCGCTGGCAGCGCTGTCCGATCCGCCCACACCGACCGCGCTGATGAACGTTGCGCGGCAGCTGCTGCAGGGGCACCTCTATCTGCGGGTCAAGGGCGATGCGCGGGCGCTGCTGGCGGAAGGCCGCGGTCTGCCGCTCGCGGTGACCCGGCGCGGCGAGAAGCAGCACGTCCTCGTCTACAGCTCCGGCACCGCTCTCCAGGCCAGCGTGAAGGCCGACGGTGACACCGACACCTCCGCGATGGCGCAACCGGTTCTCACGGTGCTGCGCCATGTGCTCGACGGGCCCTACGAGGGCATCGTCATCGACCCGTCGTCGGGTCCTGCCCGGGCGGTCCTGCCGAAGCCGCTCCTCCAGCGCGCCGTCGACGAGGCGCACGCGACGTTGGTCATCAAGACACTCCTCGCCACCCCCCGCACAGACGAGACGGCGCCTGCGGTCGCCGCCGCGCTGGCTGAGGCGCCCCTGTGGATCGCCGTACGGCGCACCGAGGAGGGCGGGCCCGTCGGCATCGCCGAATCGCGCACGGCCGACGGCGACCGCTACCTCGAGGTGTTCTCCCACCCGCTCGAAGTGCTCAGCCTCGGCCGCGGCGACCAGGCCCTGCCGGTCACGGCCGATCAGCTCGGCAAAGCCCTCGCCGCCGACGCGGGGCTCACCGGGGTGCTCGTCGATCCGGGCGGACCGTGGATCCGCGTGCCCCGCAGCGAGCTGGCCGCGCTCCTCACCGACGCGACCTCGTAGTCGACTCATCCGATCCCCGCAGGGGTGACGGATGCTGCGCGCCGCCCTAGTGTCGAACAATGGCGTCTCCGCGCATCACCCTCACCGTCCCGGGCCCTGATGGCGATCGGGAGGTGGGGCTGTCGAGCCCCGATCGCGTGCTCTGGCCGGATGCGGGGATCACCAAGCGCGAGCTCGCCGAGTACTTCGTCGCCGTGGCGGAGCCGTTCCTCGCGGCGAACGGCGACCGACCTGTGTCGTTGGAGAGGTTTCCCGACGGCATCGAGGGGGAGAGCTTCTTCTCGAAGAACCCGCCGAAAGGTGCGCCCGACTACGTCGAAGCGGTGACCGTCACCTACAACAGCGGACGCACGCATCCGCAGCTCGTCCTCACCGAGATCGCGTCGGCGGTGTGGGCCGCACAGATGAACACCATCGTCTTCCATCCGTGGGCGTCGCTCGCCGACGACACCGACCGACCCGTCGAGCTGCGCATCGACCTCGACCCCCAGCCCGGCACCGGGTTCGCCGAGGCCGTCGCCGCCGCCCACGGGCTGCGCGAGGTACTCCACGACGCGGGGCTCGAACCCTGGATCAAGACCAGCGGGAACCGCGGGCTGCACGTCTTCTGCCCCATCGAACCGACCCACGAGTTCCTCGATGTGCGGCACGCGGTGATCGCCGCGGCGCGTGAGCTGGAACGGCGGATGCCCGATCGCGTGACGACCAACTGGTGGAAGGAGGAGCGCGGAGAGCGGATCTTCGTCGACTTCAACCAGGCGAACCGCGATCGCACCATGGCCGGCGCCTACTCGCCGCGCGCGCTCCCGGCGGCGACCGTCTCCACCCCGGTGACGTGGGACGAGCTCGACGGAGTGGATCCGCGCGCCTTCACCGTACGAACCGTGCCGCAGAGATTGGCCGACGTCGGCGACCCCTGGCGCGGGATCCTCGACACGCGCGGTCGGATCGACGTGCTGCTGCAGTGGTGGGAGCGCGACCTGTCCGCCGGACTCGGCGAGTTGCCGTTCCCGCCCGAGTTTCCCAAGATGCCGGGCGAACCGCCCCGCGTGCAGCCGTCTCGCGCCCGCAAGCCCGATGTGAACTGACGGACCGGGGTGCGCGGGGTGAGCGTCTCGCCGGCGACACCGGGGTGCGCGGATCCGATGTCGCGTGTCGCGGGCCGATCACGATATTGTGGAAAGAGGCGACAAAACGCCGACAGCGTCGAACGGCCAAGGGCGGCCGGGAATCGGAGAACAAGGGTGCGAACGTCGAACGGACGCAGATCGGTCGGCATCGTCGCCGGGGCAGTGCTCACGGGGGCTCTGCTGCTCCCGGCGGGCGTGGCATCAGCCCAATCCGTCGACGGCGAATCGCTGACCCTCGTCGTCGAGATCCCCGAGCGCACCGCCGCTCCCACCCCGTCGCCCACGGCGACGATCGATCCGACACCGTGGCCGCAGCCGTCGTCGAGCTCCACGGCCGCGCCGGGCAACGGCTCCTCGGGCAATGGCGCGTCGGGTAACGGCGCATCGGGTCAGCTCCCCGCGACCGGCGGCGAGGGACTGCTCTGGCTCCTGGTCGCCGGCGGCGCGATCACCGCGGTCGGCCTCACGATCCGGGGCGCGGCGCGTTCGCGTCAGTCGAGCACGTCGCCCAGGTCGTAGGCCGAGACCGTCTCGAGCTGCTCGTACGTGCACGACCGCGCGTCGCGGTCGTCGCGCCACCGCTCGAACTGCACCGTGTGACGGAAACGGTACCCCTCGAGCTGGTCGTACCGGACTTCGAGAACCCGTTCGGGCCGTAGCCGCACGAAGGACACGTCCTTCGACGCCGAGAAGCGAGAGCGGTCGGTCTCTCCGGTGATCGGGTCTCCCACGTCGTCGCGCTCCACGTACGGTGCGAGCTCGTCGATGAGGGAGAGTCGTCGCTCGTTGCTCCATGCGGCCACCCCGCCCACCCCCATGAGGGTGCCCTCGGCGGTGTAGAGCCCGACGAGGAGCGAACCGACGCCCTGACCCGACTTGTGGATGCGGTACCCCAGTGCGACGACGTCCGCCGTGCGGGCGTGCTTGATCTTGAACATGGTGCGCTTGTTCGGGGCGTAGGGCTGGGCGAGCGGCTTCGCGACGACGCCGTCGAGCCCCGCCCCCTCGAATTCCGCGAGCCAGCGCCGCGCGACGTCGGCGTCGTCCGACGTGCGCGTCACGTGCACCGGGTGGGGGAGCCCCACGAGCAGGTCGACGAGTTCGGCGCGACGCACCGAGAACGGCTCGGGCTGGAGGTCGCGCTCGCCGCGCGCGAGCAGATCGAACGCGATGAACATCGCCGGCGTCTCCTCGGCGAGCATCGCCACGCGGGAGGCGGCGGGGTGGATGCGCTGCGACAGCGACTCCCAGTCGAGGCGCTGCGCTCCCGGTTCGCCCCGGGCGACGACGATCTCGCCGTCGATGAGGCACGGCTGCGGAAGAAGGCGGGTGAACGCCTCCACCAGCTCGGGGAAGTACCGGGTGAGGGGCTTCGCGCCGCGGCTGCCGATCTCGACCTCGGTGCCGTCCCACGACACCAGAGCGCGGAACCCGTCCCACTTGGGCTCGTAGCTCAGACCGCCGTCGACCTTGGCCTGTTCGGGCACCCGGGGCACGGACTTCGCCAGCATGGGCGCCGGGATGTCGTAGGGCACGACCTCACCCCTCGCCGCCGGAGAGCGACACGGGCGACCGACGCTTCTTTCGCCGGGCCCACTCGGCCGGCTCGTCCTCGCCGTTCCAGACCGACACGATGCCCCACGCGACGGCGGTCAGCGGCACGGCGAGCAGGGTTCCGAGGATTCCGCCGATCGCGGTACCGCCGGCGAGCACGACGAGTACGACGAACGAGTGCAGCTTCATCGTGCGGCCCATCAGCACCGGCTGGAGGAAGTTCCCCTCGAGCTGGTTGACGAGCACGACCACCCCGACGACGAAGAGCGCGTTGACCGGTCCGTTCGCCACCAGCGCGACGAGCGCTGCCAGCACGCCGGCCGAGACCGCGCCGACGATCGGGATGAAGGCGAGGAGGAAGACGAGCACGGCCAGGGGGAGCGCCAGGGGCACCTGGAGGATGAGGAGGCCGATGTAGATGCCGATGGCGTCGACGGCCGCGACCGAGGCGGTGCCCCGCACGTACGAGCCGAGAACCGACACCGTCTTGTCGCCGATGCGTCGCGCGCGGTCGTAGTGGGTGCCGCGGAAGGGCCGCAGCACGAACTCCCACATGCGGGGCCCGTCCTTGAGGAAGAAGAACAGGATCACGATCAGCAGCACGAAACCGGTGGCGAACGATGCGATCGCGCTGACGCCCGCCAGCGCCCCGGTGCCGAACTGTGCGCTCGTGACGAAGTCGGTGACCGCCGACATCGCGCTGTCGATCTGCTCGGGCGAGATGGCGAAGGGCAGCGTGTGGTACCAGTCGAGCGCCTGCGAGAAGCCGTCCTGCGCTTGCGAATAGAGGTCGTCCCACTGGTCGACGACGGCGCGCACGACCAGCCAGCCCAGCCCCGTCAGGACCGCGACGACGGCGAGGAGGGTGAGCAGGGTCGCGATCAGCGACGGCACGCCCTTTCGCCGCATCCACATCGTGAACGGCCCGAACGCCGAGGCGAAGATCAGCGCGAGGATGAGGGGGATCACGACGAGCGTCACCTGCTGGATGCCCCAGATGAGGCCGGCGACGACGATGACGAGCACGATGATCTGCACGCCGCGCAGGGCGAGGCGTCCGAAGCTGTCGGCCCACAACGAGCGGGGTGGGGTGTCTTCGGTGTGCTCGATGGCGGATGCGACGGCATCCTTGTGCACGGGCGCGCGACGGAACAGGCTCATGCTCCGAAGGTAGCCGGTCGCTCCGGTGCGTACCCGGGGTTGCGGCGATGCGTTATACGAACGCGCTCATGCCGGTGATGTCGCGGCCGAGCAGGAGCGCCTGCACGCTCTCGGTGCCTTCGTACGTGTGGATCGCCTCGATGTCGGCCATGTGCTGCATCACGCCGTTCTCGAGCAGGATGCCATTGCCGCCGAGCAGGTCGCGCGCCGTCGACGCGACCCGACGGGCCGCGCGCGTGTTGTGGTACTTCGCGAGCGAGGCCTGTGTGGGACGAAGACCGCCGGATGCTTCGAGGTCGGCCAACCGACGGCAGAACAGCTGCATGCCGGTGAGGTCGTCGAGCATCTGCGTCAGGCGCTCCTGGATGAGCTGGAACTTCGCCAGCGGCTTGCCGAACTGCACGCGCTGCGTCGCGTAGGACAGGGCGGCCTCGTAGCAGGCGGTCGCGTGGCCGAGGGCCGACCACGCCACGCCCGAACGCGTGGCGAAGAGCACGGTCGACGCATCTTTGAAGCTCTTCGTGCCGGGAAGCACCGCGCTCAGCGGCACCCGGACATCGTCGAGCGCGATGTGCGCCTGGTGGATCGCGCGCAGCGACGCCTTGCCGGGGATGACGGTGCCGGTGTACCCGGGGAGCGACTGCTCGACGAGGAAGCACCGCACCGAGCCGTGCTCGGCGGCGTCCGGGTCGTCGACGCGCGCCCACACGAAGGTGACCCCGCCGGAGGCGCCGTTGCCGATCCACTTCTTCGCGCCGCGCAGCACCCACGCGTCGCCGTCGCGCCGCGCGACCGTCTCGAGCGAGACCGAGTCCGACCCGTGGTCGGGCTCGGTGAGCGCGAACGCGCCGAGCACGTCGCCGCGGAAGAGCGGCTGCAGCCATCGCTCGCGCTGCTCGGGTGAGCCGTAGAGCGCGAGCGTGCGCAGGGCGAGTCCGCCCTGGACGGCCACGATGGTGCCGAGCGAGCCGTCGCCGCGGGAGACCTCCATGTTCACCAGTCCCGCCGCCAGGGGAGACGACGCGGGGAGGTCGGGGTCGTCGATGCCGTCGGCGAACAGCCCGAGCTCGCCCATGCGGGGGAGGAGGTCGATGGGGAACTCCGCGGCATCCCACGCGCCCTGCATCCGCGTTCCGACCTCGTCGATGAGAGTCTGCGCGTTCTTCCAGGCGTCGAGGTCGGCACCGGACACGTCGGCGAAGACCGCGTAGTAGTCGGTGCCGCGTCGGCCGGTGAGGTCGTAGCGCGAGACGGCCTCGCCGGGGAGGTGTGAAGTAGCAGCGTCGCTCATGCGAACCACGCTAGACGGTCGAGCCCCCGATGCGGGCGGGTTGCCTCGACCGCGTCGAGGTGTCGTGTCAAGCCGCCTGCGCCCGGTCACCGGCGGGCGTTGACTGACGCGCATGACCTCTCTGTGGAAGCACGGGCTGGAGCCCGTCACCGGTACGACGATCGAAGCCGGCGCCGCGCACGAGGTCGTCGTCGTGGGTGCCGGGATCACGGGACTGTCGACCGCGCTGATGCTCGTGAGGTCGGGATTCGACGTCGCCCTCGTCGAGAAGGGCGATGTCGCCGAACTCGCCACGGGCTCGAACACCGGCAAGGTCTCGCTCCTTCAGGGAACGACCCTCTCGGGGCTGCGGCGTCACCATCCCGCCCGACTCGTCCGCGCCTACGTCGAGGCCAATCGCACCGGCGCGGAATGGGTGGCCGACACCGCACGCGAACTCGGCGTCCCGGCCACGCGACGCACGGCCTATACCTATGCGCAGGATGCCGGTGGAGTGCGCGCGGTCGGCGACGAGCATGCCGCCGCCACCGAGGCCGGTGTCGAGACGCGCATCGTGGGCGTCGACGAGATGGCGCAGGTGCCGTTCCCGATCGCGCGGGCCGTCGCGCTCGACGACCAGCTCGCGCTGGATCCGGCCCGTTTCGCCCGCGCGCTCGCCGCGGCCTTCGTCGCCGAGGGCGGTCGCCTCCACACCCGCACCCCGGTGCGGCGGGTGAGCGTGACCGGCACGCCGACGGTGCACACGGATGCGGGGGACCTCTCGGCGCACCGCGTGGTGCTGGCGACGGCGACGCCGATCATGGACCGCGGGCTCTACTTCGCCAAGACCAGCGGCCTGCGATCGTCGTGCGTCTCGTTCGCGCTCGAGGGGGATGCCTTCGACGGCATGTACCTCTCCACCGACGATCCCTCGCGCTCGATCCGCGTCGTCCGCCAGGCAGACGGACCCGTCGATGCCCCGCAGCTGATCGTCGGGGGAGCGGGTCACCCCGTCGGCCGCGAGGACTCGGCGCTCACCCTCGTGGACGAACTCGTCGCCTGGGCCCGGCAGCACCTCCCGATCGGTGAGGAGACCCACCGGTGGTCGGCGCAGGACTACCGCTCGCACAACCTCGTGCCGTTCGTCGGCACACTTCCGCGCTCACTCGGGCGGGTGAGCTTCGCGACGGGGTACGCGAAGTGGGGGCTGACGAACGGCCCGGCGGCGGCGATGCGCCTCGTGTCGGAGCTCCGCGGCGAGAAGCGGCGCGATCGCCCGCGCTGGATGACCGTGATCGGCACGCGGCTGACGGTGCCGGCCGACCTCGCACAGGGTGCGGTCGAGAACGCGTCGGTCGCTCGGGAGGCCGCTCGAGGCTGGGCGGCGGCCGAGTCGACGGCCGTGCCCGTGCCGCGCCCGGGCGACGGCGACGGCATCGTCGCGCAGCGCTCCGGCAGACCCGTCGGGATCTCGACGACCGACGGTGTCACCCGGGCCGTCGACGCCGTCTGCCCCCATCTGGGCGGAGTGCTCTCCTGGAACGATCTCGAGTGCACGTGGGACTGCCCGTTGCACGCCTCGCGGTTCGCTGCGGACGGCACCCGCATCGAGGGTCCGGCGGTAACCGACCTGCGTCGCCTGGACGACGGGGCGCAGGCCTGACGGTTCGCGCAGCCGGGACGGCCGCCTGCGCGGCCTCGGACGGGGCCGCGGATTCGGGCCTCCAGGGTCGGGATAGTAGGGTGGGGGACTGGTCGATATATCTCGACATCAAGATGTTTCCGGCTCCCCCGTCCCATCGTCCAGCGAAGGATTCTCCGTGGATCTGTACGAGTACCAGGCACGCGATCTGTTCGAAAAGTACGAGGTGCCGGTGCTTGCCGGCATCATCGCCGACACCCCCGAAGAAGTGAGAGCCGCGGCTGAGAAGCTGGGCGGCGTCGTCGTCGTCAAGGCTCAGGTCAAGACCGGCGGCCGCGGAAAGGCCGGCGGCGTGAAGGTCGCCAAGACCCCCGACGAGGCGTTCGAGGCGGCCCAGGCCATCCTCGGCCTCGACATCAAGGGTCACGTCGTCAAGCGCGTGATGGTCGCCGCAGGCGCCCGCATCGCCCAGGAGTTCTACTTCTCCGTGCTGCTCGACCGCGCGAACCGCTCGTACCTGAGCCTCGCCAGCGTCGAGGGCGGCATGGAGATCGAGCAGCTCGCCGTCGAGAAGCCCGAGGCGCTCGCGCGCATCGAGGTCGACCCGATCGAGGGGATCACCCCCGAGAAGGCGCTCGAGATCGCCAAGGCCGGCGGTTTCGACGACGAGCTCGCTCCCAAGGTCGCCGACGTCTTCGTCAAGCTCTACGCCGTCTACACCGGCGAAGACGCCACGCTGGTCGAGGTCAACCCGCTGATCCTCTCGGAGGAGGGCGACGTCATCGCCCTCGACGGCAAGGTCTCGCTCGACGAGAACGCCGGCTTCCGCCACCCCGAGCACGAAGAGCTCGAGGACAAGGACGCCGCCGACCCGCTCGAGGCCAAGGCCAAGGCCCACGACCTCAACTACGTCAAGCTCGACGGCCAGGTCGGCATCATCGGCAACGGCGCGGGCCTGGTCATGTCGACCCTCGACGTGGTGGCATACGCCGGTGAGAAGCACGGCGGCGTCAAGCCCGCGAACTTCCTCGACATCGGCGGCGGGGCCTCGGCCACGATCATGGCGGCCGGGCTCGACGTCATCCTCGGCGACGAGCAGGTCAAGAGCGTGTTCGTCAACGTCTTCGGCGGCATCACCTCGTGCGTCGCGGTCGCCGACGGCATCGTGAAGGCACTCGAGATCCTCGGCGACACCGCTTCCAAGCCGCTCGTCGTGCGCCTCGACGGCAACCAGGTCGAAGAGGGTCGCGCGATCCTCGCCGCCGCCAACCACCCGCTCGTGACCCTCGCCGCCGGTATGGACGAGGGTGCCGACAAGGCCGCCGAGCTGGCGAACGCCTGACCCGACGCTTCGACAAGCTCAGCGACTGATTCGAAGGACATAAGAAATGTCGATCTACCTCAACAAGGACTCCAAGGTCATCGTCCAGGGCATCACGGGCGGCGAAGGCACCAAGCACACCGCGCTCATGCTGAAGGCCGGCACCCAGGTCGTGGGCGGTGTCAACGCTCGTAAGGCGGGCACCGTCGTCGCGCACACGGACAAGGACGGCAACGACGTCGAGCTGCCCGTGTTCGCCTCGGTCGCCGAGGCGATCGCCGCGACCGGCGCCGACGTGTCGATCGCGTTCGTGCCGCCGGCGTTCACGAAGGACGCCATGATCGAGGCCATCGACGCCGAGATCCCGCTGCTCGTCGTCATCACCGAGGGCGTGCCCGTGGGCGACAGCGCCGAGGCATGGGCCTACGCGAAGTCGAAGGGCGAGACCACGCGCATCATCGGTCCGAACTGCCCGGGCATCATCACGCCCGGTGAGGCGCTCGTCGGGATCACCCCCGCCAACATCACGGGTAAGGGCCCCATCGGCCTCGTCTCGAAGTCGGGCACCCTGACCTACCAGATGATGTTCGAGCTGCGCGACCTCGGCTTCTCGACCGCCATCGGCATCGGCGGCGACCCGATCATCGGCACGACGCACATCGACGCGCTCGCCGCGTTCGAGGCCGACCCCGAGACCAAGGCCATCGTCATGATCGGCGAGATCGGCGGCGACGCCGAAGAGCGCGCGGCCGACTTCATCAAGGCCAACGTCACCAAGCCCGTCGTGGGCTACGTGGCCGGTTTCACCGCACCCGAGGGCAAGACCATGGGCCACGCCGGCGCCATCGTCTCGGGTTCGGCGGGCACCGCGCAGGCCAAGAAGGAGGCCCTCGAGGCCGCCGGAGTCAAGGTCGGCAAGACGCCCAGCGAGACCGCGACGCTCATGCGCGAGATCATCGCCGCACTGTAAGCACGCACCCGAGGGGGCGGATGCTTCGACACCGGCGCGCAGGCGCCGTGGTCGAAGCATCCGCCCCTTCGTCGTCGCGGCATAGGGTGGGGAGCATGCCGCTTTCCGGGGAGTATCTACCCAGCACGTCCGAGTGGGCCCGCAACCAGGCCGAGACCTTCGAAGCCACCGGGGGTGCCGAAGCCGCCGAGTTGCGCGGTGTGCCGATCATCGTGCTCACGACCGTGGGCGCCAAGTCGGGGGCGCTGCGCAAGACCGCCCTCATGCGCGTCGAGCACGACGGTCGCTACGCCGTCGTCGCCTCGCAGGGAGGCGCGCCGAAGGCTCCCGCGTGGTATTGGAACCTCGTCAAAAACGCACACGTCGAGCTTCAGGACGGCGCCGTGACCCGCGACTACCTCGCGCACGAGGCCGAGGGCGACGAGTACACCCGGTGGTGGGCGCGGGCCACCGCGGTGTGGCCCGACTACGACGCGTACCAGGCGAAGACCGATCGCCGGATCGCGGTGTTCGTTCTCGAACCCGTCGCCGACTGACCCCCCGCTCGCGCGGGTGACGCGCAGACGGGCGTCGCTGCGCCGATCGGTCATCGGCGAACCCTAGAATCTCCCTGCTCCACCGGTCGGGGCGGCGGATCGGGGGACTCGGCATGACCGCACAGCGGGCGCGACGCGCACGGTCGATCGCGATCGGCATCGGTGCCGGCGTGCTGGTCGTCGTCGCCGCTCTGGCGCTCGGCGCGTACCTGGCACCCCGCGTTCTCCCCAACCTCTTCACCGAGGTGTCCGACGAGGCGCACCGGCAGACGATCATCGACGCGGGCACCAGCGCGACGGTCGTCGTTCCCGCCGGCTGGGCGTCGCAACGTGCGTGGGGCAGCGAGAGCGAACTCGTCGTGCGATCGCCCGATGGCGGGCTGTCCGTGACCTTCACCATCTCGGCCGACGCTGCGCAGCCGACGGTCGCCTCCGACGACGTGGCGGGTCGAGGCGGGGCCGTCGTCGAGCGGCTCGCCTCCGGCCTCGATGTCGCGCACGCGCAGACCGACGATGCCCTCGTCCTCGCGGTCGGACGAGGGGCGGCCGGACCGAGCATGAGGATGGTCGCGACCGGATCGAGGGAAGATCTCGCCCCCTACCGGCCGGTCATCGCCGACCTGCTCGAGAGCGTGCGGGTGGGATCATGAGGCGGCGCCGTTTCGTCGCCGTCGTCGCGATGAGCGCGCTCCTGCTGAGCGGTTGCGCCGTCGCGAGCGATCCGCAGTGGACGCCACCCGGCTGGGAGGAGCACGACATCCGCATCACGACACAGCCCGAGCCGGTCGACCCGGCAGGCGTCGGGGCACTCAGCGGCGAACGTCTCCGCAACGACACCGTCGGCCTCCAGGCCCGGTTCTCGTTGCTCCCCGGCTCCGGGGCGTTCGACGACCGGATCGTCGGCATGGTCCGCGACGCCGCCCTGGGCCGTGCTGCGGCGATCGGCAAGACCTATGCACCCGAGGTGTTCCCCCTCGGCGCCGGACTCGGCGACCGCGGATGCGTGCGCGGGGCAACGCTCAGAACCGGTGCCGAGGTGCTGGCCGATCCTGCCCTGGGGCCGGTGGGCGGCACGGGCGTCGCCGTCGTCTGCGACATCGTCGCCGCGACCGGGCCGATCCTCGGCGAACGGGTGAGGATCATCGCCGGTGGCCCGGGCGGCGTGGCGTCGGACGACACGACCATCGTCTACGCCGACGTCGCCACCGGTGCGGTCGGCTCCGCCGCGGATCTCTGGAATCTGCACGCATCCGCTCGCCTCTACGGCGAGATCGTGGAGCTGTTGCGCCGCGAGGCGGGCGCGCTCAGCCTCGCGACGGCCGCGCCCGCCGACGAGGCGGGCCTGGCGGAGTTCGCCCCCGCCCTCGGGACGACCGTCCCCGGCGCGGGCGGGTCGCTCGTCATCACGATCGCGCCCGGTTTCACCGCGCCCGAGCTCGCGGCGCTCGACATGCCGCCGACCGACTCGCCGCTCGTGATCGAGGTGCCTGCGGCGACCGCCGCGACCCTGGTCACGCCGCTGGGCGCCGCGCTCGTCGCGGCCGGGCAGGCGGGCGCCGCTTTCGACAGCCCCGTCGCGCTGCCCGCCGGGAGCACCCCGATCGATTGCGACCTCTTCCCGTGCGTGGCGCTCACGTACGATGACGGCCCCAGCGACTTCACCGCCGGCATCCTCGACGAGCTCGCCTCACGGCGGGCGGCCGCGACGTTCTTCACGATGGGCGACAAGTCCTCGCGCTACGGCGACGTTCTGCGCCGGATGGTGGCGGAGGGGCATCTCGCCGAGAACCACACCTGGAACCACCCGCACCTCCCCGACATCCCGCTCGACGCCGCGCTCCGGCAGATCCGCGATGCCACGGGGGCGATCGAGAAGCAGACGGGGGAGCGGGTCACGATGTTCCGCCCGCCGTACGGCGAGTACACGTCCCGGATCGTCGCGGGGGCGGGCCTTCCCGCGATCCTCTGGGACGTCGACACGTTCGACTGGCAGGGGATCGCCGACGACGTGTTGATCGGCCGCGCCGTCGAGCAGCCCCGACCCGGATCGATCGTGCTGCAGCACGACATCCAGCCGAACACCGCCCGTACCGCCGGAGCGGTCTACGACGGGCTGCGCGACAGGGGCTTCAGCCTGGTGACCGTTGCGCAGCTGTTCGGGGGCCAGGTGCCCGCGTCGGGCGCCTGGCGCAGCGGCCGCTGAGCCTGCGCGTGTCCCGTCGCGGGACGCGCCGCACCCGCGGGTAGGGTCGTTCGCGCATGCATCGCCTCCTCGTCGTTCTCCTCGCCGCCCTCGACGCCGTCATCGCGGCAGCGGGCGGCGTCGCCGTCGTGCTCGCACCACTGACCCTGTTGTGGGTCGTCGGCTTCGGATCCGGCGCCGACTGGGCCACGCTCTGGCCTGCGAGCGGGGCGATCTGGCAGCTCGGGCACCTCGTGCCGCTCGAGCTCACGCTGCCGCCCGAATATCTGAACGTCGCCGGCATCGACCCGACGGCGGCGTCGTTCACGCTCTCGCTCGCGCCGCTCGCCCTCGCCGTCTTCACGGCGCTGTTCGCCGCCCGATCCGGTCGCCGCGCGGCCCAGGCCGGTGCCCCCGCGACCGGAGCGGCGACGGGCGTGGTGGTCTTCACGGCCATCGCCGCCGTCATCGCGCTCACGACGGTCAACGACCTCGCCACCGTCGAGCTCTGGCAGGCGGTGCTCTTCCCCGCTCTCGTCTTCGGGCTGCCCGCCGTGCTCGGCGCGGTCGTCGAATCGTGGCGCCTCGACGAACACGGACCGATCGCGCGGCTGCGGTCTCGGATCGAGCACGGCACCTGGGGAGCGCTGCCGGGCCTCCTCGTGCGGGGCAGCGCCATCGCCGTGACGGGCCTGATCGGCGTTGCCGCGACCGTCACGGGCATCGCCGTCCTGCTGCGCGGCGGCGAGATCGTGGCATTGTTCGAGGCCGCCCACGTCGACGCCGCCGGCGTGATCGTGCTCGCCCTCGCGCAGCTCGCCTACCTTCCGACGCTGATCGTCTGGGCGCTGTCGTTCGTCGCGGGTCCGGGCTTCGCGCTCGGTGAGGGCACCGCCGTCTCCCCCGCGGGCACGCAGCTGGGAGTGCTGCCCGGCATTCCGGTTCTCGGGGTCGTTCCCGAGTCGTCGACGACGTGGCTGCTGCTCCTGGCACTCCTCCCGGTCGCGGTCGGGGTGCTGACCGGGTGGATGCTGCGCTCCCGCCTCGCTGCGAGGCCCGACGCCGCGCGCGACCACGACGGCGGTCTGCTGTTCCGCCTCGTGCTCGCGGTGTCGGTGGCGGTCGTGACGGGTGCCGCCGCCGCCCTCCTGGCCGTCTTCGGGTCGGGATCGATCGGGCCGGGGCGACTCGCGCGGATCGGCCCCGACGCCGGTGCTCTCGCGTTCACCGTCGGAGTGGAGGTGCTCGTCGGTGCGGCGATCCTTCTGCTTCTGCCGCGACGCGCGAGCGACGACGAGCGCCGCGAGGTCGCCGCATCCGTCACACCCGTGCGTCCCGCACCCCCCGACCCCGGTCTCGATACCTGGCGCCTCCTGGCCGCCGAGCGTCCGTTCTCCCACCCCGAACGCCCCATCCCGACGAGCGACACGTGGCAGGCCCCGCCGACCGAACCGGGCGAGCCGACGGCCGCCGGTGACCGCGAGCACGCCCACCCGGTGCCGGTCGACGCGGATGCGACCGAGCCGATCCCCGGATTCGAGCGCGGGGGCGCGTCGGACGGCGACGAGGGTCGGCGGCGCCCGTCGGTAGACTGACCGGGTGTTCACCGTCGCGGTCCTCATCTCGGGCACCGGATCGAACCTCCGGGCCCTTCTCGAGGCCGCCGCTTCCGCCGATTTCCCGGCCAGGGTCATCGTCGTCGGAGCCGACCGCGAGGCCGAGGGATTCGCGCACGCCGAGGCTTTCGGCATCCCCACGTTCCTCGTGGCGTACGAGCAGTTCGACTCGCGCGCCGAGTGGGGGAGCGAGCTCACCGAGCAGCTCGCCGTCTGGAACCCCGACCTCGTCGTGTTGAGCGGACTGATGCGCGTGCTTCCGCCGGCGGTCGTCGACGCGTGGTCGCCGCGGCTGATCAACACCCACCCCGCCTACCTGCCCGAGTTCCCCGGCGCGCACGGAGTGCGCGACGCCCTCGCCGCGGGCGTCACCGAGACGGGGGCCACCGTGCACGTCGTGGACAGCGGCGTCGACACCGGACCGATCCTCGCCCAGGAGCGCGTCGCCGTGCGGGCCGGTGACGACGAACACCGCCTCCACGACCGCATCAAGCCCGTCGAGCGCCGTCTGCTCATCGACGTGGTGCGCCGCATCGCGACCGGCGACCTCGACCTCTCCTCGACCGTCCCGTTGCCGATCGTTGCTCGGCACGACGAAGCATCCGCCCTCGACACACCCTAGGAGTCCCCATGGCCGGACCTCGGCACGACCCCTCCCTCTACCGCGACCGTGACGTCGTGGCAGTCCGCCGCGCACTCGTCTCGGTCAGCGACAAGACCGATCTGCTGCGCCTCGCCGAGGCGCTCGCCGGCGCCGGCGTCGAGATCGTCTCGACGGGTTCGACCGCGGCGACGATCCGCGAGGCCGGCCATGCCGTCACCGACGTGTCGGCGGTCACGGGCTTCCCCGAGTCGCTCGATGGCCGAGTGAAGACCCTGCACCCGGGCGTGCACGCCGGGCTGCTCGCCGACCTCCGCCTGGAGAGCCATGAGCGCCAGCTCGACGAGCTCGGCATCGCGCCGTTCGAACTCGTCGTGGTGAACCTCTACCCGTTCGTCGAGACGGTCGCCTCGGGGGCCGAGGGCGACGACGTCGTCGAGCAGATCGACATCGGCGGCCCCGCGATGGTGCGCGCCGCGGCGAAGAACCACGCGAACGTCGCGATCGTCGTCTCGCCCGAGTCGTACCCCACGATCATCGATGCGCTCGGCGCCGGCGGCACGACCCTCGCCCAGCGCCGCGAACTGGCCGCCCGCGCCTTCGCGCACACGGCCGCGTACGACACGGCGGTCTCGACGTGGTTCGCCGACGACACGCTCTCGTCGGCCGACGAACTGCCCGCGCACCTGACGATCGCGGCCGAACGTCTCGAGCCCCTCCGCTACGGCGAGAACTCGCACCAGCGCGCGGCGATCTACTCCCGCGCAGGCGGCCACGGCATCGCCCAGGCCCGCCAGCTGCAGGGCAAGGGGATGTCGTACAACAACTACGTCGACGCGGATGCTGCGCTTCGCGCCGCGTTCGACATGGTCAAGCCCGCCGTCGCGATCATCAAGCACGCGAACCCCTGCGGCATCGCCGTGGCCGCACCCAACGCGCTCGACGAGATCGCCAGCGCCCACCTGCGCGCCCACGAGTGCGACCCCGTGTCGGCCTTCGGCGGCGTCATCGCCGCGAACCGCACCGTGACGCTGAAGATGGCCGAGAACCTGCGCGACATCTTCACCGAGGTGATCATCGCGCCCGACTTCGAGCCCGAGGCGCTCGAGGTCTTCAAGCTCAAGCAGAACCTGCGCGTGCTGTGCTTGCCGACGGACTGGGAGCAGGAGCGCCTCGACGTGCGCCTCGTCTCGGGCGGACTCCTGCTGCAGGACGCCGACCGCTTCCCCGACGACATCGAGTCGGTCGCGAAGGACTGGCAGCTCGTCTCGGGCGAGCAGCCCGGCGAGGCCGAGATGCAGAACCTGATCTTCGCGTGGAAGTCGTGTCGCGCGGTGAAATCCAACGCCATCGTCCTGGCCAAGGGCTCCGCGACGGTCGGTATCGGGATGGGTCAGGTCAACCGCGTCGACTCGTGCCGTCTGGCCGTCGAGCGCGCCGGTGACCGCGCCGCGGGCTCGGTCGCCGCATCCGATGCCTTCTTCCCCTTCGCCGACGGCCCTCAGGTGCTGCTCGACGCGGGGGTGTCGGCGATCGTGCAGCCGGGCGGTTCGGTGCGCGACGAGGAGGTCATCGACGCGGCCCGTGCCGCCGGCGTGACGATGTTCTTCACGGGCGAGCGCCACTTCTTCCACTGACCCCGGTGGTTCGCCGAAGACCGCGAGACTTCACCCGGGGCACGAGACTGCAGCCGACGCTCGCAGTCTCGTGGCCACGATGAAGTCTCGCGGTCTGTGGGCTACCTCAGGGAGTCGGGCGGCCGTAGGTTTCGAGAAGGCGCAGCCAGACCTCGCTGACGGTCGGGTACGACGGCACGGCGTGCCACAGGCGCGTCAGCGGCACCTCGCCGACGATCGCGATCGTCGCCGAATGCACCAGTTCGGCTACGTCGGGACCCACGAAGGTCGCGCCGATGATCGTGCCGCGGTCTTCGTCGACGATCGCGCGGGCCTGGCCCTTGTACGAGTCCGACTGCTCGCTGGCACCGGCGATCCACGACAGGTCGTAGTCGAGAACACGGATGCGGCGTCCCGCCTTCTCGGCGGAGGCCGCGGTGAATCCGACGGAGGCGACCTCGGGGTCGGTAAAGGTCACCTGCGGCACGGCATCGTGATCGGCCGTTGCGACGTGGGCGCCCCAGGGCGCGTCGTCGACCGGCGTGCCCTGGGCGCGGGCGGCGATGACGTCGCCGGCGGCGCGCGCCTGGTACTTGCCCTGGTGGGTGAGCAGCGCCCGGTGGTTCACGTCGCCCACCGCGTAGAGCCAATCCGTCCCGCGCACGAGCAGCGTGTCGTCGACGTCCAGCCAGGAGTCGGGCTCGAGTCCGACCGTCTCGAGGCCGAGTCCGCCGGTGCGGGGGATGCGCCCGGTCGCGACCAGCACTTCTTCTGCTTCGACGGTGGTGCCGTTCGACAGCTCGATGGCGACGAGGCCCGCGTCGGTGCGACGAGCCGAGACGGCGTCCACTCCCGTCTTCACCGTGGCGCCGAGGTCGGAGAGGGATGCGGCGACGAGCTCTCCCGCGAACGGTTCGTTGTTGGCGAGCAGCCCTGAGCGCGCCACGAGCGTGACGGCGCTCCCCAAGCTCGCGTAAGCGGTCGCCATCTCGGCCCCCACAACGCCGCCGCCGAGGATCGCGAGCGACGCGGGAATCTTCTGGGCGCTCGTGGCTTCGCGGCTGGTCCACGGCTCCACCTCGGCGAGCCCGGGAATGTCGGGGAGGAGGGCGGCGGACCCGGTGCACACGGCGACCGCGTGCCGGGCGACGAGGTCGGTCGTCGTGCCGTCGTCGGCGGTGACGCGCACGGTCTTCTCGCCGGTCAGCGCACCGTAGCCGCGGACGAGATCGATGCCCGCGCCCTGCAGCCATTCGACCTGGCTCGAGTCGTTCCAGTCGTGCGTCATCGAATCGCGTCGGCGCAGGACGGCGGCCACGTCGAGGTCGCCCGTGACGGCCTGCTTCGCGCCGTCGACGGCCTGTGCCGCTCGCAGAGCCGCGCCACTGCGCAGCAGCGCTTTCGACGGCATGCACGCCCAGTAGGAGCACTCACCGCCCACGAGCTCAGCTTCGACGATGACGGCCGAGAGACCCCTCTGCACGGCCCGGTCGGCGACGTTCTCTCCGACAGGACCGGCTCCGATGACGATGACGTCGTATTCGCGCGCACTCATGGCCACACGCTACCGCCGCACGAGCCAGGGGTGGGCGGGGCTTGCGCGTCGTGTGGAGAGGGGGAGCGCTGGCCCGCTCTGCCTCGAGAGTCCAAGACACCCGGACGCGCCGCCCAGGCCGCCCGGGTGTCTTGGACTCTCAGCGCGGACGGGCGCCACGTCCGTGTCCGAAAACCGCCAGCCGGTGTCGGCGGGCGGTGGCAGGCTGGGGGAATGAGCACCACGGGCATGAGCTTCTCCGAGCGGTATCGCGTGATCCAGTCGCGCGACACGCGCTTCGACGGCCAGTTCGTGACCGCCGTCAGCTCCACCGGCATCTACTGCCGGCCGAGCTGCCCGGCGCGCACCCCGAAGGAGCAGAACGTCTCGTTCTACGCCACCTCGGCCGCCGCGCACGAGGCGGGCTACCGCGCGTGCAAACGGTGTCTGCCGGAGGCCGCCCCCGGCTCCCCGGAGTGGAATCTCCGCGGCGACGTGACGGCTCGGGCGATGCGCCTCATCGCCGACGGGGTCGTCGACCGCGAGGGGGTGCCGGGGCTCGCCCGCCGGCTCGGATACTCCCCGCGGCACCTGACCCGGCTGCTCGCGGCCGAGCTCGGCGCCGGCCCGCTCGCGCTGAGCCGGGCGCACCGGGCGCACACGGCGCGCATGCTGCTCGTCGGCACCGACCTGCCCGCCGCCGACGTCGCGTTCTCGGCGGGGTTCTCGAGCGTGCGACAGTTCACCGAGACCGTCGGCGAGGTCTTCGGCATGCCGCCCACTCAGTTGCGTGCCCGCCGTCGTTCGCACGAGAGCACCCCGGGGCAGATCGACCTCGTGCTGCCGCACCGCGGGCCTCTCGACTCCGCCGGCCTGTTCGGATGGATGGCCGCTCACGCCATCGGGGGAGTAGAGGATGCTTCGGCCACCTCGTTCGCGCGAACGCTGCTCCTCGACGGCGGCCCGGCGTGGTTCTCCGTCGCGCTCGATGCCGACGGCCGGGTGCGCATGCGCGCGCGTCTGTCGCAGCTGTCCGACCTCGCGACCCTCATCACCCGCGTCCGGCGCCTGTTCGACCTCGACGCCGATCCGATCGCCGTCGACACGGCGCTGTCGCAGCATCCTCTCCTCGCGCCCCTCGTTGCGCGCATCCCGGGCGTGCGTGTGCCGGGATGCGTCGACGCGCACGAGATGCTCGTCCGCGCGATGATCGGCCAGCAGATCAGCGTCGCCGCCGCCCGCACCGCCATGACCCGGCTCGCCGACGCCCTCGGCGAACGGGTCGAGGGCGACGAGGGCGCGACGGTGCTCTTCCCGACCATGACCGCGATCGCCGAGCGGGGCCACGACGTGCTGCGGGGTCCTGCGGCGCGTATCCGCGCCATCGTCGAGACCGCCACCGCCCTCGCCGACGGCTCGCTCGATCTCGGCGCCGGCGACGACGGCGCCGAGCAGCGGGAACGGCTGCTGGCGTTGCGGGGAGTCGGTCCGTGGACCGCCGACTACGTGCGCATGCGCGTGCTCGGCGACCCCGATGTGCTGCTTCCGGGCGACATCGCCGCGCGCGCGGGCGCGGCGGCCGCCGGGATCCCCGCCGACGCCGCCGGCCTCACCGCATGGGCCGGGCGAGCCGCACCGTGGCGCAGCTATCTGATGGCGCACCTCTGGTACGCCGCCCCCGTCACCCAGTCCTGGCGCGCCGCGCCCGCCCCTGTCGAGGAGAAGTCATGACTACCGCCACGATCGAGACGATCGATACCCCCGACGGCCCCTTCACCATCCTCGCCGACGCCGACGGCCGCGTACTGTCGTCGGGCTGGACGAGCGATGCCGAGACCGTCGTCGGCCGCCTTGCCCCGGCTGTACGCCCGTCTGCCGTCACCGAGGGGCGGACGGATGCTGCGGACGCCGCGCGGGCGTACTACGACGGCGACGTCGCCGCCATCGACGGTGTCGCCGTCGCGCAGACGGGCACCGCCCTGCAGCTCGCCGGCTGGTCGGCACTCCGCAGGATCGCCCCGGGGGAGCCGCTCACCTACACCGGATTCGCCGCGGCGCTCGGACAGCCTCGCGCGGTGCGGGCCGCAGCATCCATTTGCGCCCGCAACGCCCCCGCGCTGTTCGTGCCGTGCCACCGGGTGCTGCGCACCGACGGTTCGCTCGGCGGGTTCGCCTGGGGTCTCGAGGTCAAGCGGCGCCTCCTCGACCGCGAGACGACGCCGCGCGCCCAGGGTTGAGGCCGCCTCGCGAACGTCTGTATCCTGGAGGGCTGCCCGCGAGCCGGGCATAACTCCTTCCGCCCGAGCGTTGCGGCTGTGAGTCCCCTGAAATACTGCCGCCCCCCGGACGGCGCCGCTCCACCGAGGATCATGACCCCCGTTACACCTGCCTCCGAACTGTCCACCGCGCGATCGCTCGCGCGGCTGCTGCCGTTCGTGCGTCCCGTCAAGGGACGCCTCATCCTCGGCGGTGTCAGCGCCCTCGTCGCCAGCCTGCTCGCGCTCGGCATCCCCCTCGTGCTCGAGGCCGTCGTCGGCGGTCCGATCGCGTCGGGCGACCCCGGCCTCATCGCGTGGGGCGCCGCCGCGGTGCTCGCGCTCGGTCTGCTCGAAGCCCTCATGACGTGGGCTCGCCGGTGGTTCGTGCTGGCACCCTCGACCCAGGTCGAGTACGTGATCCGCACCGAGTTCTACAAGCGTCTGCAGCGCCTGCCGGTCGCGTTCCACGATCGCTGGCAGTCGGGACAGCTGCTGAGCCGCATGATGCAGGACATCAGCCTCGTGCGGCGCTGGTTCGCGTTCGGCCTCGTGCTGCTCGTGGTGAACATGCTCACGATCCTCGCGGGGTCGGTGCTGCTGTTCAGCTGGCACTGGGTGCTCGGCACCGTCTACGTCGTGTGCTCGGCGCCGCTGTGGATCGCGGGCTACCTCTTCGAGAAGCAGTACGGCATGCTGACCCGCCAGAGCCAGGACCAGGCCGGCGACCTCGCGACCGCTGTCGAGGAAAGCGTCCACGGCATCCGCGTGCTCAAGGCGTTCGGGCGCGGCGGGCACCTGCTGGGCAAGTTCACCCGCCAGGCAGAGAGTCTCCGCGTCACCGAGCTGCGCAAGGCGAAGTCGGTCGGGCTCATCATGTTCTGGCTCGTGCTGCTGCCCGACATCGCGCTGGCGCTCTGCCTCGGCGCGGGCATCGTGCTCACCTCGATCGGACAGCTCGAGGTGGCGCAGCTCTTCGCGTTCTTCGCGATGGCAGCGATCCTGCGCTGGCCCACCGAGTCGATCGGCTTCCTCTTCTCGTTCCTCCTCGACGCGCGCACGGCGACCGACCGCATCTTCGAGGTCTTCGACGAGGAGAACACGATCGTCGACCCCGAGAACCCGGTCGCGCTCGACGAGGTGCGCGGAGCGCTCGTGTTCGAAGGCGCCCGGTTCCGGTATCAGGATGCTGCCGAGAGCGAGCGCGACCTGCTCGACGGCATCGACCTGGCCCTCCGCCCCGGAGAGACCATGGCGCTCGTCGGGCTCACCGGGTCGGGCAAGACGACGCTGACCACCCTCCCGGCGCGCCTGTACGACGTGACCGGAGGGCGGGTGACGCTCGACGGCATCGACGTGCGCGACCTCACCCTCAGCGACCTGCGACGCCACATCGGCATGGCCTTCGAAGACGCCACGCTCTTCTCGGCGACCGTGCGCGAGAACGTTCTGCTCGGTCGGGAAGACCTCGAACCCGGCTCGCCGGAGGCGGAGGCGGCGATCACCGAGGCGCTCGCCGTCGCGCAGGCCGGGTTCGTGCACGAGCTGCCGAACGGACTGGACACCGTCATCGGTGAGGAGGGGCTCAGCCTGTCGGGCGGCCAGCGTCAGCGCCTGGCCCTCGCTCGTGCCGTGGCCGCCAAGCCCGCCGTCCTCGTGCTCGACGACCCCCTGTCGGCTCTCGACGTCGACACCGAGGCGCTGGTCGAGGAAGCGCTCCGTGCCGTCCTCGCCGACACCACGGCGCTCGTGGTCGCCCACCGCCCGTCGACCGTGCTGCTGGCCGACCGCGTCGCCCTGCTCGAGCGGGGCCGCGTGACCGCCATCGGCACGCACACCGAGTTGCTGCGCGGCAACGAGCACTACCGTCACGTGATCTCGAGCCTCGAGGTCGAGGCGGCCGTCCGCGATACGAACACCCGAGAGATCGAGGTGATCCGATGAGCAGCACGACCGTCTCCGGAACTGCCGGCGAAGACCGCTCCGATTACACCAAGGCCGAGAGCCGCAGCATCCGTCGCCGCTCCCTGCGGCTTCTGGGCTCGCTCGTGCGCCCGGTGCGCTGGCAGGTGCTGCTGGCGGCCGTCGTGCTCGTGATCTCCACGGCCCTGCGCGTCGCCGGCCCCGCGCTCATCGCGTGGGGGATCGACAACGCCCTGCCCGCCGCCCTCGAGCAGGCCGACTGGATGCCGACGATCGGCGTCGTCTCGGTGTACCTCGTCGCGGGCTTCGGCGGCGCCGCCCTCATCGGCTGGTACTCGATCGTCGCCGCGCGGCTGACGCAGGCCGTCATGCTCGACCTGCGCAAGCGCATCTTCCTGCACACGCAGCGGCTGAGTCTCGAGTTCCACGAGTCGTACACCTCCGGCCGCATCATCTCGCGGCAGACGAGCGACCTCGACACGATCCGCGAACTGCTCGACGGCGGCCTGAACGAGCTCGTCTCCGGTGTGCTGTACGGCGGCTTCACGCTCATCGCGCTGCTGCTGCTCGACTGGCAGTCGGGCATGGTCGTGGTGGTCATGGGCGTGCCGCTGTACTTCCTGATGCGCTGGTTCTACCTGCGTTCGCAGGGCGTGTACCGCGAGTCGCGGGTGATCAGCGCCCAGGTGATCGTCAAGTTCGTCGAGACGATGACCGGCATCCGCGCGGTGAAGGCGTTCCGCAAGGAGCCCCGCAACGACGAGGGCTTCGGCGATCTGTCCGACCAGTACCGCGACGTCAACATGCGCTCGATCCGCCTGTTCGGCATCCTGGAGCCCGGCCTCATGGCCGTGGCCGCCGTATCGGTCGCCCTGGTGCTGTTGTGGGGTGGGCTGCGCGTCGTCGACGGCACGTTCGCGGTCGGAACGCTGCTGGGCGCGGTGCTGTACGTGCGCAACTTCTTCTCGCCGCTGAGCGAGGTGGCGTTCTTCGTCAACTCCTACCAGTCGGCGACGGCCGCGCTGGAGAAGGTGTCGGGAGTCCTCGAAGAGGAACTCACCGTCCCCGACCCCACCGACCCCGTCGACCTGCGCTCGGCCCGCGGACACATCCGCTTCGACGGCGTCGAGTTCGGGTACTCCGACGACCGCGTCATCCTCCCCGACTTCACGCTCGATCTTCCGGCCGGGCAGACGATCGCCCTCGTCGGAACGACGGGGGCCGGAAAGTCGACGCTCGCGAAGCTGGTGTCGCGGTTCTACGACCCGACGTCGGGCGCGATCACCCTCGACGGCGTCGACCTCCGGCAGCTGCACCCGAAGGACCTCCGTCGCGCGATCGTCATGGTCACGCAGGAGGCCTACCTGTTCAGCGGCACCGTCGCCGACAACATCGCGCTCGGCAAGCCCGACGCGACGCTCGACGAGATCCGGTCGGCCGCGCGAGCGGTGGGAGCGGACGAGTTCATCCGCGCTCTCCCCGACGGGTACGACACCGACGTGAACAAGCGCGGCGGTCGGGTGTCGGCCGGTCAGCGTCAGCTGATCTCGTTCGCGCGGGCGTTCCTCGCCGATCCAGCGGTGCTCATCCTCGACGAGGCGACGGCGTCGCTCGACATGCCGAGCGAGCGCCTCATCCAGGACGCCCTGCAGACCCTGCTCGCCGACCGCACCGCCATCATCATCGCCCACCGTCTCTCGACGGTCGCGATCGCCGACCGGGTGCTCGTGATGGAGTACGGCCGCATCATCGAGGACGACACCCCGGAGGCCCTCATCGCCGGTACGGGCAAGTTCGCTCAGCTGCACGCGTCCTGGCGCGAGTCGCTCGTCTGACGTCCGGTCGCGCGCGCACACTCGTGGCGCGCGTGCCGGGCGCTGCGATCGCCCAGAGGACAGCGGCGGCCGTTCGGGTGCGGGTCATCGCGCCCTGCTATGGTGCGCAGCATCCTTCTGCCGCTCCCGACCCGCGAAGAACATCCGTGACACCGAACGACGAGATCCCGACGCGTGGTGCGAGCGTCACGTGGTTCGGTCTGATCGCCGGAGTCGTGCTCTTGATCGTCGCCGGGGTGTGGCTCGCCAACCTGAACGCCGTCTCGACGAGGGCCGACGCGCCACGCGCCGACTCGCCGGCCCCCGCGGTCGAGGTGTCGGGCCAGGTCGGCGGCCAGACGTCGTTCGCCGATCAGCCGCAGGCGAGTGCGCCCGCGGTCACGGTGGATGCGGCGTGGAGCGCGCGCGTCGCGGCCGCCATCGGCATCCCGCGGCGGGCGCTGGAGGCGTACGCCCTCGCCGACCTCGTCGTCGACGCCGAGCAGCCGGGATGCGGCATCGGGTGGAACACCCTCGCCGGCATCGGTGCGATCGAGACCGACCACGGCCGTCACGGGGGAGCGGCACTGGGCGACGACGGCTACCCGTCGCCGGCCATCCGCGGACCTCAGCTCGACGGCAACGGCAACGCCGCCATCCGTGACACCGACGGCGGTGCATGGGACGGCGATACCGTGTGGGACCGCGCCGTGGGCCCGATGCAGTTCATCCCCGACACCTGGGCGCGCTGGGGCGTCGACGCGAACGGCGACGGCACGGCCGATCCGAACCAGATCGACGACGCGGCGCTGGCTGCGGCGCGCTACCTCTGCCACTCCGGCTCGATGACGAGCACCGAGGGATGGCGGGCGGCGGTGTTCAGCTACAACCACCTCGACGTCTACGTGGACGACGTGGCCGCGGTCGCCAACCGCTACGCGCTCGACGCCGGCTGACCAGCAGCATCCGCTCCACACCGGTGTCGGAGAATCGCACCCAGGTCGGATGCTGCGCCTCGAATGCTCCGACGGAGGTGCGATCCTCCGACGATGGTGAAGCGTCGAGGGCGGTCAGAGGTGCACTTGGGCGATGATCTCGCCGTATTCGGTCTCGCCGACCGGGGTGAAGCCCACCCGCTGGAAGAACGCCTCCGGGCCCTCTTCGCCGGACTCGTAGATCACGTCGACGTGGTCGAGGCCGCGCGAGCGGGCCTCGTCGAGCAGGCGCTCGACGGCGAAACGGCCGATGCCGCGGCCCTGGTCGTCGGCGTCGACGTTGATCCGCCAGAGCACGGAACGGAAGTGCTCCACGGATGCTTCGGGGTCGAAGTTCGCGCTGACGAAACCGACGACTTCGTCACCGTCGAGCACAACGCGCTGCCACGAGGTCTGCGGATTCACCACGGTGGCGGCGATTCCGTAGCTCAGCGGAGCGAGGAACTGCTCCTGCCCGGGCTTGAGAGACAGCGTGTTGACGGCCACGATCGTGGCGGCCGACAGTTCGACGAGTCGCAGGTCTGCCATGACGACAGGCTAGCCGGGAAGAGCGCGCTGCGGGAAACGAGTTGACGCCCCGTGGCAACTATCTCGACATCAAGATATTTTCGCGGTTGCGTTAGGCTGATTCGCGACCCCGACGCTGGATATCGACGGGTGACAACGACGCCTGACGGAGAGACGACACGTGCCTGACTCCACCATCATCTACACCCACACCGACGAGGCCCCGGCGCTCGCGACCGCATCGTTCCTGCCGATCGTGCAGGCGATCGCGCGGCACGCCGACGTCGACGTCGAGACCCGCGACATCTCGCTCTCCGGGCGCGTGCTCGCCGCGTTCCCCGAGCGGTTGAGCCCCGAGCAGCAGGTCGGCGACGCCCTGGCCGAGCTCGGCGGTCTCGCGACGCTGCCCGAAGCGAACATCATCAAGCTCCCGAACATCTCCGCCTCGATCCCGCAGCTCAAGGCCACCATCGCCGAGCTGCAGACGCAGGGCTTCGACGTGCCCGACTACCCCGACGAGCCCACCACGACGGAGCAGAAGGACGCCCGCGCCCGCTACGACCGCATCAAGGGCTCCGCGGTGAACCCGGTGCTCCGCGAGGGCAACAGCGACCGCCGCGCGCCGCTGTCGGTGAAGAACTACGCCCGCAAGCACCCGCACCGCAACAAGCCGTTCGCGCAGGGGTCGAAGACGCGCGTCGCGACGCTCGGGCACGACGACTTCCGCTCGAACGAGAAGTCGGTCGTCATCCCCGGCGACGACGTGCTCGACATCCGGCACGTCGCCTCCGACGGCACCGTCACCACGCTGCGCGACGGACTCAAGGTGCTGCCCGGCGAGATCGTCGACGCGACGTTCCTCTCGGCGACGGCGCTCGACGCGTTCCTCGCCGAGACGCTCGCGACGGCCAAGGCCGACGACGTGCTCTACTCGGTGCACCTCAAGGCCACGATGATGAAGGTCAGCGACCCCATCATCTTCGGCCACGTCGTGAAGGCCTACTTCGCCGACGTCTTCGACCGCTACGGCGACGCCATCGCCGCCGCCGGACTCACCGCGAACGACGGACTCGGCGCGATCCTCTCGGGCCTGTCGTCGATCGAGGGGGGCGACGAGATCGCCGCGGCGATCACCGCCGACCTCGCGTCGGGCCCCCGCCTGTCGTACGTGAACTCCGACAAGGGCATCACGAACCTCCACGTGCCCTCCGACGTCATCGTCGATGCGTCCATGCCGGCGCTCGTGCGCAACGGCGGCAAGCTCTGGGGTGTCGACGGCGGCGAGGACGACACGCTCGCCGTGATCCCCGACTCGTCGTACGCGGGCGTCTACCAGGCGACCATCGACGACGTGATCGCGAACGGCCCGCTCGACCCGGCCACGATCGGCACCGTGCCCAACGTCGGGCTCATGGCGCAGGCGGCCGAGGAGTACGGCAGCCACGACAAGACGTTCGAGATCGCCGCTCCCGGTGTCGTGCAGATCACGAACTCGGCCGGCGACGTGCTCATCGAGCACGAGGTCGAGCGGGGCGACATCTGGCGCGCGACGCAGACGAAAGACATCCCGATCCGCGACTGGGTGAAGCTCGCGGTGAGCCGTGCCCGTGCCAGCGACACCCCCGCGGTGTTCTGGCTCGACGAGACCCGCGCGCACGACGCGCAGCTCATCGAGAAGGTGCGCACCTATCTCGCCGATCACGACACCGAGGGCCTCACCATCGAGATCCTCGCGCCCGAGGCGGCGACCACCTACTCGCTGGAGCGCATCCGTCGCGGCGAGGACACCATCTCGGTCACCGGCAACGTGCTGCGCGACTACCTCACCGACCTCTTCCCGATCCTCGAGGTCGGCACGAGCGCCAAGATGCTCTCGATCGTGCCCCTGCTCGCGGGCGGCGGACTGTTCGAGACCGGTGCCGGAGGCTCGGCCCCCAAGCACGTGCAGCAGCTCGTCGCGGAGGGGTTCCTGCGCTGGGACTCGCTGGGTGAGTTCTTCGCCCTCGCGGCGTCGCTCGAGCACCTCGCCGACCGCGCGGGCAACGCTCGCGCGAAGATCCTCGCCGACACGCTCGACGCGGCGACCGGCACGTTCCTCGAGAACGACAGGTCGCCCGGACGCAGCATCGGCGCGATCGACAACCGCGGCAGCCACTTCTACCTCGCGCTCTACTGGGCGCAGGAGCTCGCAGCGCAGACCACCGACGCGGAGCTGGCGGCGGTCTTCGCCCCGGTCGCCGAGGCCCTGGCCGCGAACGAGAAGACCATCGTCGACGAGCTCGCCGCGGCGCAGGGCACGCCGGCCGAGATCGGCGGCTACTACCGGCCCGACCCCGCGCTGGTCGAGGCCGTCATGCGTCCCTCGACGACGCTGAACGGCATCATCGACGCCGTCTGACGCCCCGAACGACGAAGGGCGGATGCTGCGCAGCATCCGCCCTTCGTCGTTTCACGGGGCCTTCCCCTGTCGCGTGTGGTGGGTGCGGCGCGCCGTTTGCGTCGGGGGAGCGGTGTGGGGTGGGTTCGGGGGAGCGCTGGAGGGTGGTTCTGCGGGGTGGGTTCCCCTGTCGCGTGTGGTGGGTGCGGCGCGCGATTTGCGACGGGGGAGCGCTGGAGGGTGGCGCTGCGGGGTGGGGGCTGCGGGGTGGGAACGACGAAGGGGCGGATGCTTCGCAGCATCCGCCCCTTCGGTCGAACTCAGTAGTGCACCCAGACCTCGGTGCCCTTCGGTGCCCAGTCGTAGAGGAACTTCGCCGAGGCGACCGGCAGGTTCACGCAGCCGTGGCTCATGACGTTGCCGAAATTGTTGTGCCAGTAGGCGCCGTGGAAGGCCTCGTCGCCGTTGAAGTAGGCCACCCACGGCACGTTCTCGGTGCAGTACGTCGCGCCGGGGAAGCACCCCATGTCTTGCAGGGGGGTCTTCCACCCGATGCGGAACGAGCCCGGTGTCGTCGGGCTGGTCGGGAGCCCGGTCGACGACGCCCAGGCGTAGAGCACCTGGTCGTTCTCGTAGAGGTAGGTCGTCTGCGTGCTCAGGTTGACCTCGAGGCGACGCTCGGTGGCGGTCGTCGCGAACGGCGTCTCGGCCACGGTCAGCGGGAACACGCCGTTGCCCTCGGCGAGCTGGCTCGCGAAGGCGGAGGCGATGCCGTCGGTCGACTCGAGGGCGCGACCGGTGACGCCGGCGACCTTCTCGAGCAGGACGCCGCCGGAGGAGTCGGTGATGACGTTCGCGGTGACGGCGTCGCGGTTCACGGCTGCGGGCAGTGCGTCGACGCTCGCCTGGATCAGCGCGGGGTCGGCCGTGTAGGTGAACTCGCCGCCCTCGGACGACACGGTGAGCCACGACGCGGCCACGGTGCGGTCGACGGGCACGGTGCGCTCCTGGCCGACGTAGAAGCCGACCGTCTCGAGCACGCTGTTGAGCGCGGCCACGGCGGCGTCGGCCTCTTCGGTGGTCGCGAGGGCGTCGACGGCGACGGGCGCGGCGTCGACGGTGGTGGTGGTCTGCCCGCTGTCGAAGGCCGTCTGCAGGGCGGCCTGCACGGTCGCGAGGTCGACGCCCTCGCCCGGCACCGCGGGGGTCGTGACGTAGCTGGCCGATGCGGCGTCGAACGTCACGGCCGCGTCGACGGGGGCGAGGTAGAGGTCGGGAGCGGTGCTCTGAAGAGCGGCCGTGGCGGTCGCCTGGTCGATGGTGACCGCGGCATCGCTGCTGCCCGGATACCAGGTCGACGGGTTCCACATCGGGTTCTCGGCGAACGCGGCGTCGGCGAGAGCCTTCGCGTCGACGCTCGCGCCGAGGTCGGCACCCGTGATCTCGAAGGTGCCGTCGGGGCTGTCGAGCACCACGGTGGTCTCGGCGAGGCGGGCCGAGATCGCGTCGGCTGCGCCGCCGGCGGTGAGTCCGCCGACCGGCACGCCCGCGACGGAGGCGCCGGGGGCGATGAGAACGAGCGAAGCGGCGATGAGGGCGGTGAGCGTCGCGCCCACCGGCAGACCGATCCACAGCGCGGTGCGCTTCTTCTTGGGGCGGCCGGGTTCGACGGGGGCCCACGCGACCGTGGGGACGGACCCGTCGCTGCCGCCGTCGACGGTCGCCCTGTCGCGGTCGTCTGCGTCGGCATCCGGTCTCGTGACGAGATCGGTCATGTCGGTCACCCCCCGTTTGATCACTCCATGGTAATCCGGCGGGGTGGGCCCCCGGGGGTGTTCCGTATCACGGTGGCACAACGAAGTGCGCCGGGCTCACCCGCGGGACGCACCCCAGACGAGGGGAAGCAGCACGTGGCTCAGCGGAGCGAGAGGCAGAACGGATGCTTCGGCCTCGTCGAACCAGCGCAGCTCCTCGATCTCGGCGCCGATCGTCACCTCCGACGCCGTGACCGCGTGGCGCACTCGGAACGCGTGCGCCACGACGGTGAATCCGGGCTCGTTCGCCGCATCCGCCCGGAACTGCCCGAGCGGCTCGAGCGCGTCGGGGTCGACGCTCAGCCCGACCTCCTCGAAGAGTTCGCGCGCGAGCGTCTCGGCCGGGGTCTCGTCGGGCTCCGGCTTGCCGCCGGGCTGCATGAAGGTGCGCGTGCCGCGCTTGCGGACCAGCAGCGCGCGACGATCGTGGTCGAGCACGACGGCAGCGCTCACGTGCACTTCGGCGGTCACAGGGCGGCCGTCTCGAAGACCTTGCCCGGGTTCAGGATCCCGGCGGGATCGAACGCGCGAGCCACCTGCCGCTGCAGCTCCCACTGATCGGCGCCCAGTTCATCGGCGAGCCAGCGTCGCTTGAGCACGCCGATGCCGTGCTCGCCGGTGAGCGTGCCGCCGAGGTCGAGGGCGGCGTGGAACAGGGCGTCGGCCGCGGCCCAGATGTGGTCGGGCACCTCGGGGCCGTCGAAGACGAAGTTCGGGTGCAGGTTGCCGTCGCCGGCGTGGGCGACGGTGGGGATGACGATGCCGTACTCCCGCTCGATGCGGGCGATCTCGTCGAACATCGCCGGGAGGGCGCTGCGCGGCACCGAGACGTCTTCGATCAGGGCCGACCCCAGGGTCTCCATCGCGGGATGCATCGAACGACGGATCGTCAGCAGTCGTTCGCCTTCCTCGCGGTCGGCGGCGACGCGCACGGTGCCACCGGCGGCCGCCAGCACCTCGCTGATCCTCGACGCCTCCGAGGCGGCGGCGGGGCCGTCGGTCTGGAGGGTCAGCTGCGCCACGCCGGGCGCGGGCGCCTCGAGACCGAGCAGCGCGTGCACGGCGGCGAGGCACGCCGCATCCATCAGCTCCATGATCGCGGGCTGCGCGCCCGAGGCGGTGACGGCGGCGGATGCCGCGGCCGCGGTGCGTACGTCGGGGAAGGTGGCCGCGATCGTGACGACCTCGCCCTCCACGAGACGACGCAGCTTCAGGGTGGCGGCGACGACGACCCCGAGGATGCCTTCGGAACCGATCACGAGCGACGTGAGGTCCAGGCCCGTCACGCCCTTGACGCTGCGGTGTCCGAGCGTCATGAGGCGCCCGTCGGCGAGCACGATGTCGACCCCGAGCACGGCGTCGCGGACCACGCCGTACTTGGCGCACAGGAGTCCGCCGGCGCCGGTTGCGATGTTGCCGCCGACGGTGGAGATGGCCCGGCTGGCGGGATCCGGGGCCCACCACAGGCCCTGGAGTGCGAGAGCGTCGTTGAGCTCGGCGTTGAGGATGCCGGGCTCGACCACCGCGAGGAGGTCATCGGGGCGCACCTCGAGGATGCGGTCCATGCGCCGCACCGAGAGGGCGATCTCGCCGCCACCGGCGTTGGCGCCGCCGGCGAGCCCCGTGCCCGCGCCGCGGGTGACCACGGGGGTCGAGGTCTGAGAGGCGATCCGCAGCACGCGCTGCACGTCGGCCACCGACTCGGCGTGCACGACCGCGAGCGGGCGCTCGGCGGCGGCGTGGCCCGACTTGTCGGCGCGGGCGGCGTCGAGCGCATCGGCCGAGGTGTCGACGCGGTCGCCGAGGGCGTCTCGCAGCAGCCCGACGACGTCGACGCTCATGCGAGTCGTCGACGACCTGCGAACAGGCCGCACGTGATGGCGATGATCGCGAAGGCGATGCCGACCCACACCTGGCCCATGTTCCACCAGGCGACGGTCGCGGCCGCATATACGAGCAGCTCGACGATCGCCCGCACGAACGGGTGCACGGCCAGCACGGCGCGCGGCGAGACGAACAGCGCCCACACGAGGATCGCCACGACCGGCGCGGCGATGCCGAACACGATGTTCCAGGGGAGCGGCCATGCCAGGAAGCCCCACAGAGCAAGGGTCGCGAAGGCGAACAGGCCGCAGAGGAAGGCGCCGATCTCGGCGACCGAGGGCCGCGGTCGCATCCCCGGCTGGAGGGGCGCTTCGGCGCGGACGTTCGGGGTTTCGGGCATACCGCCAGTCTACGATCCGTCGCGCCGCGGGGCGGAGGGCGCGGTCGGCGACGGATCGGGAAGCGGGCTCGACGAGCCCGTGCGGGGCGCTCATCCGCGCGGGGCGCGGGCAGCAGCATCCGGTATGATCTGACCTGTCGCGACTGGCGTTCAAGGTGGAGGACCACCGGGGAGCGACACTGTTTTCGCCTTCTGCACGATGGCATTCGACCGCTCGCCTGGGCCGATGTGGATGTTCGTCGGCGCGCTCCGCGGGCCGACTGCAACCGCAGTATCCACCCGACGATCGAGGAGTCCGCCCGTGTCCGACCCGTCATTCAACGCCCCCCTCTCCGAGGTCGATCCCGAGATCGCCCAGGTGCTCGAGCGCGAGCTCGAGCGTCAGCGCGGCTACCTCGAGATGATCGCGTCCGAGAACTTCGTGCCCGTCTCGGTGCTGCAGTCGCAGGGATCGGTGCTCACCAACAAGTACGCCGAGGGCTACCCCGGCCGCCGCTACTACGGCGGCTGCGAGGAGGTCGACGTCGCCGAGGAGCTCGCGATCGAGCGGGCGAAGAGCCTGTTCGGCGCGCAGTTCGCCAACGTGCAACCGCACTCGGGCGCGACCGCCAACGCCGCCGTGCTGCACGCGATCGCCCGCCCCGGCGACACTCTGCTCGGTCTCTCGCTCGACCAGGGCGGCCACCTGACGCACGGCATGAAGATCAACTTCTCGGGTCGGCTCTACAACATCGTCGCGTACGGCGTGGATGCCGAGACCTCGCTCATCGACATGGACGAGGTGCGCCGACTGGCGATCGAGCACAAGCCCAAGGTCATCATCGCCGGCTGGTCGGCCTACCCCCGTCAGTTGGACTTCGCCCGGTTCCGCGAGATCGCCGACGAGGTCGGTGCCCTCCTGTGGGTCGACATGGCGCACTTCGCCGGTCTCGTGGCGGCGGGCCTGCACCCCAGCCCCGTGCCGCACGCCCACGTCGTGTCGTCGACCGTGCACAAGACGATCGGTGGACCCCGTTCGGGCTTCATCCTCACGAACGACGCCGCGCTGGCGAAGAAGATCGACACCGCGGTGTTCCCCGGCCAGCAGGGCGGCCCGCTCATGCACGTGATCGCGGCCAAGGCCACGGCGTTCAAGCTCGCCGCCTCGCCGGCGTTCCGTGAGCGCCAGGAGCGAACGGTGCGCGGCGCGGCGATCGTCGCCGAGCGCCTCACCCGCGACGACGTCTCCGCCGCCGGCATCGCCGTGCGGTCGGGCGGCACCGACGTGCACCTGGTGCTGGTCGACCTGCGCGAGGCCGCGATCGACGGCAAGCAGGCCGAAGACCTGCTGCACGAGATCCACATCACGGTCAACCGCAACGCGGTGCCGAACGACCCGCGTCCGCCGATGGTGACCTCGGGTCTGCGCATCGGCACCCCGGCGCTCGCCACGCGCGGCTTCGGCGACGCGGAGTTCACCGAGGTCGCCGACATCATCGCCCTCGCGCTGCTGCCGAACGCCGATGTCGAGACGCTGCGCACCCGCGTTGCCGCGCTCACCGCGGCCTTCCCGCTGTACCCGGGTCTGACTCAGTAAAGACCGAGAGGTTCGGAAGCCCGGTTGCCGTGGACCTATACCTACGGGCATAGTGATCTGCGGGAGCCGGGCTCTCGACCGTCGACGATGACACGAGGAGAACACATGACCGCGCAGAAGCTCGATGGCAAGGCGGCGGCAGCCGAGATCAAGGCGGAGCTGCGCGAGCGCGTCGACGCCCTCCGCGCGAAGGGCGTCACTCCGGGCATCGCCACGGTGCTGGTCGGTGCCGATCCGGCCTCGCAGCTGTACGTCGGCATGAAGCACCGCGAGTCCGAGGCGATCGGCATGAACTCGATCCAGGTCGAACTGCCCGCCGAGGCGACCCAGGCCGAGGTCGAGGCGACGATCGACGAGCTCAACGCCGACCCGACGTGCCACGGCTACATCGTGCAGCTGCCGCTTCCGAAGCACATCGACACCGATGCGATCCTCGAGCGGATCGACCCCGCGAAAGACGCCGACGGCCTGCACCCGACCAACCTCGGACGCCTCGTGCTCAACGTCAACGCGCCGATCACCACGCCCCTGCCCTGCACGCCCCGCGGCGTCATCGAGCTGCTGGTGCGCAACGGCTACGACCTCACGGGCAAGGAGGTCGTCGTCGTGGGTCGCGGTGTCACGATCGGCCGCTCGATCGGGCTGCTGCTGACCCGCCGCGAATACAACGCGACCGTGACGCTCACCCACACGGGCACGACCGACCTCGGTCACCACCTGCGACAGGCCGACGTCATCGTCGCCGCCGCGGGGGTCAAACACATCGTGCTCCCCGAGCACGTGAAGCCGGGGGCGGCCGTGCTCGACGTCGGTGTCACCCGCGAGACCGATCCCGAGACGGGCAAGAACCGCGTGTACGGCGACGTGCACCCCGGCGTCGCCGACGTGGCCGGTTACCTCTCACCCAACCCCGGCGGGGTCGGCCCCATGACCGTGGCGCTGCTCATGACCAACGTCGTCGAGGCGGCGGAGCGCGCGACGGCCTGAAGGTCGGCCGCTCGAAAATCGGCGGGCCGCTCGACAATCGGTGCGGCGCGCGGAGCCTCACGCGCCCGAACGATTCTCGCGATCTCAGGCCAGCTGCACCAGCCGGGTGATGTCGTCGAGGGGGAGCGACTCCGCCGTCGCGGTGACCTCCATCTCGACGAGGTTCGCGAAGCCCGACACGATCGTGAGGAACGCCGTGTCGGCGGCGTCTCGTCCGGTCGCGATGCGCACGAGCGTCTGGCGCGGCGCGAGCGTCGTGGCGTCCACGACCCGCCACGCGCCGTCGACCCACGCCTCGGCCACCGCGTGGAAGTCCATCGGGTGCAGCCCGGGGGCGTACACGGCCGCGAGACGAGCGGGCACGTTCAGCGCGCGCAGCAGCGCGACGCACAGGTGGGCGTAGTCGCGACAGACACCCCGGCGGTCGAGCAGGGTGCGTACCGCCCCGTCGGTCGGCAGGCTCGACCCGGGTACGTAGGCGAGCTCGGTGCCCACCCACGACGACACGGACGCGAGAAGGTCGACGGGGTCGGTGATGCCCGCGAACTCGGCCACGGCCGTCGGCAGCAGCCGGTCGGACTCGGCGTAGCGACTCGGGCGGGTATAGACGAGCAGGTCGGTCTCGGTCGCGGTGGCGACCTCCCCCTCGTCGACGGTCGCGCGATACCGCACCTCCAGGCGGCCGGGAGAGGCGCTCAGCCGGTGCAGGCGCGTTCCGTGGGCGTCGTCGACGACCGAGGGGTCGATCCGGCGTCCGTCGATCGAGGCGGTGAACTCCTCCGTCGAGGGGGCGTAGTGCGACGAGACCGCCACGGCGAACACCAGGTCGGCCTGTCCGGTCACGTCGAGCACGATCTTGCTGGTCACGTCACGTCTCATGCGCACAGCGTGCCACACCCGCGCCGGCTCGGGTCGCAGCATCCGGCCCGAGACGTGCGGGTGGCGTGCGTCAGGGGCCGAGCGAGCTCAGCGTGCGCTTCCGTAGCGCTCGCCGACGGGGATCTCGACGTCGACCGTGTTGCCGACCTGGGCCAGCGGGCAGGCCCACATCGGGTCGTAGGCGCACGACGGGTTGTAGGCGAAGTTGAAGTCGAGCACGAGCGAGTCGGGCGAACCGCCGAGGTCGGCGCCCTTGATCGTGTCGAGGAGGTACCGCCCGCCGCCGTAGGTGCCGCCGGGCACGCGGCTGAGGGCGTCCTTGACGGGAACGAACACCCCGCCCCCGTACGTGGCGAGTCGCCAGACGTCGAGCCCGCCCACGCCGGGAACGTCGACGCGGCCGATGCGCTCGAACGGCACGATGCCGTCGGTGCCGGTCTCGACCTCCATGCGATGCGGGTCGGTGGGCTCGATCCGACAGGTGAAACGCCACTCGGGGTCGTACGGCGGCACGCGCAGGCCGGTGAAGGCGTCGCGATCGTCGTCGAGGAGAGGCGAAGCCGGATGCTGCGCGAACAGCTCGTCTCGACCGCGCCGCCACAGGTCGTGCGCGGCGGAGAGGTCGGGGTGCTCGCGCACCTCGGCGTAGAGGGCGAAGACGCGGCGGCGCCAATCGACGATCTCGAGGGCTTGCATGCTTCGACCCTAGGCCGCGCGGCGGCGGGGCGGCTCAGGCGTGGCGATCGAGGAAGGCGAAGACCTCGGTGTCGTCGACGCCGGGGAAGTCGCCCCGGGGGAGCGGAGAGAACATGTGGCGGTGAACGCGGGCGCTCGGCCAGGCCTTGCCGGTCCAGCGGCTCGCCGACTCGGCCGGGGGCCTGCGGCAGCACGACTCGTCGGGGCACCGAGACACCGCGCGCGTCTGCGTCTCGCGGCCGCGGAACCACCGCGCATCGTCGAAGGGAACCCCCACCGTGATCGAGAAGTCGCCGTCGGAGGTCGTGCCCGTCTGCGTGGAGCACCAGAACGTGCCGGCGGGGGTGTCGGTGTACTGGTAGTGCTCGGTCGTGCGGTTCTTTTCGGCGAACGCCGTGCGCGCCGACCAGCGTCGGCACACGCGCTGGCCTTCGACGGCACCGGTGACGTCTGCGGGGAGGGGGAGGCCGTCGTTCTCGTAGACGCGCGAGATCGCCCCCGAGCCGTCGGCCCGCAGGAAGTGCAGTTTGATCCCGAGGTGTTGCGTCAACAGGTTCGTCATCCGCATGCCGGCGGCCTCGTGGGTGACCCCGAAGGCGTCGCGGAAGTCTTCCACCGCGAGGTCGCGATCCTTCTTCGCCTGGTGCAGGAAGGCCACCGAGTTGCCCTCGGGCATGAGGCAGCACGCCGCGTAGTAGTTGATCTCCAACCGCTGTTGCAGGAAGTCGGCGTAGTCGGTGGGCGGGCGGTGGCCGAGCAGCCGGTGCGCCATCGCCTGCAGCGCCATCGACCGCAGGCCGTGGCCGCCGGGGATCGACGCCGGCGGGAGGTAGATGCGGCCGTTCTCGAGGTCGGTGACCGAACGCGCCGAGTGGGGCAGGTCGTCGACGTAGAGCAGCTCGAACCCGAGCTGTTCGGCCATGATGCTGACGGTGCGGTGGGTGAGGGCGCCGGAGACGTGTCCGGCGCTCTTGAGCTGCTTCTCGGCGAGCTTCTCGACGTCGGGTAAGTAGTTGTCGACGTCGCGCATCCGCAGGCGCAGCTCGGTGTTCGCGCGACGAGCCTCTTCGGGGGTGGCGATGGCCTCGCGCTCGCGGCGCTGCAGTTCGTGGTGAAGTCCGAGCACGGTCTCGATCGTGTCGTCCGACATGCTCTTCGTGACCTTGACCGGCGGCAGGCCGAGCTGCCGGAACACCGGACTCGCCTGTGCGCGATCGAGTTCGATCTCCAGCGCCGCCCGCCGGTTCGGAGGCTCGGCGGAGAGCAGCTCGGAGATGGGCGTCGAGGTCGCCCGGGCGATCTCCTGGAGCAGCGACAGCTTGGGCTCGCGTTTGCCGTTCTCGATGAGGCTGAGCTGGCTGCCCGCAACCCCGACCTGGGCGCCGAGCTCGTCCAGGGTGAGCCCGCGCGCGAGGCGGTGATGACGGATGCGATGCCCGAGGGTCGTCAGCTCGAAGGCGGGAGACGTCATTGTTTGATCCTAGCGAAAGAACCCTGATTCTTATCGAGACTTTTCTCCTAAAGACACCAGCCGACCGGTCAATCTAAGGAGGAACCCCGTTCTCTTCGAAGGAGCTCGCATGGCCATCGCCGACACTCTCACCTTCCGCCCGTCGACGTCGCCCGCGGCTGTGCCCGCCGGCGGGTCGCCGCCCCCGTCGACGTCGCCGGGTCTCATCGCGCTGCGCCTCTGGGTCGACGAGGTCGTCGCGCTCACGAAGCCCGATCGCGTGCACTGGGTCGACGGCAGTGCTGCCGAGCACGACGCCCTGATGCGCGAGCTCGTCGCCGAGGGCAAGCTCATCAAACTCAATCCGGAATGGCGGCCGGGGTCGTACCTCGCTCGCACGCACCCCGGCGATGTCGCCCGCGTCGAAGCGCGCACGTTCATCGCCTCCGAGAACGAGGACGACGCCGGCCCCACCAACAACTGGGTCGCGCCCGACGAGATCCGCGGCACGCTCACATCGTTGTTCGCCGGATCGATGCGCGGGCGCACGCTCTACGTCGTGCCGTTCTCGATGGGTGCCGTCGGAGGCCCGCTCTCGCACATCGGCGTGCAGCTGACCGACAGCGCCTACGCCGTGGCGTCGATCGGCATCATGACCCGCGTCGGAACGCCCGTGCTGCGCGAGATCGAGAACGGCGCGCCCTGGGTGCGCACCGTGCACTCGGTCGGTGCGCCGCTCGCCCCCGGGCAGGCGGATGCGGCGTGGCCGTGCAACGACGAGAAGTACATCGTGCACTTCCCCGACACCCTCGAGGTCTGGTCGTTCGGCTCGGGCTACGGCGGCAACGCGATCCTGGCGAAGAAGTGCTTCGCGCTGCGGATCGCCTCCGTCATCGGGCGCGACGAGGGCTGGCTCGCCGAGCACATGCTCCTGATCCGCGTGATCGACCCGTCGGGGCGGGCCTACCACCTCGCCGCGGCTTTCCCCTCGGCGTGCGGCAAGACGAACCTGGCGATGCTCCGCCCGACGATCCCCGGCTGGCGGGTCGAGACCCTCGGCGACGACATCGCGTGGATCCGCAAGGGCGCCGACGGTCGGATGTGGGCGATCAACCCCGAGGCCGGGTTCTTCGGGGTCGCCCCGGGCACGGGCGAATCGACGAACGTGACGGCCGTCGAGACTCTCTGGGGCAACACGATCTTCACGAACGTCGCGCTGCGCCCGGACGGCGACGTCTGGTGGGAGGGGCTGACAGACGAGGCTCCGCCGCACCTCACCGACTGGCGCGGCGAGCCGTGGACGCCCGAGTCGGGGCGCCCCGCCGCGCATCCGAACTCGCGCTTCACCGTGCCCGCAGCCCAGTGCCCGCAGATCGCCGACGATTGGGAGACCCCCGAGGGCGTCCCGCTCGATGCGATCATCTTCGGCGGACGCCGTGCGACCAACGTGCCGCTCGTGCTCGAGGCGACCGACTGGGCGCACGGCGTGTTCCTCGGCTCGACGGTGTCGTCCGAGAAGACCGCCGCCGCCGAGGGCACCGTCGGCGAGCTGCGCCGCGACCCGTTCGCCATGCTGCCGTTCTGCGGGTACAACATGGCCGACTACTTCGCGCACTGGCTGCGGGTCGGGCAGAGCCTGCGGTTCGACCACGCGCCGCGGATCTTCCAAGTCAACTGGTTCCGCAAGGGTGCCGACGGCCGCTTCCTGTGGCCCGGCTTCGGCGAGAACGCGCGCGTCATCGATTGGATCATCCGGAGGATCGACGGCAAGGTCCCCGCGGTGACCACCCCCATCGGTCGCATACCGCGGCTCGCCGACCTCAACCTCGACGGCATCGACGTGCCCGAGGCCGACCTCGAGCAGCTCTTCGAGATCGACCCGCAGTCGTGGCTCGACGAGGCCGACCTGACCGAGGAGTTCTTCGACACGTTCGGCGGACGCATCCCCGCGGCGCTCACATCGGAGCTGTCGGCGCTGCGCTACCGCCTCCGCGCCGCGCAGGCCTGACTCCCGCGCAGCATCCCCGGGCCCCGTGCTCGCGCACCGTGCCCGGTGCCCGGTGCCCGGTGCCCGGTGCCCGGTGCCGGAGTGCGGGGCCCCGTGCCTGGTGCCTGGTGCCTGGTGCCGGAGTGCTGGGCACCCGGTGCCCGGTGCCTGGTGCCTGGTGCCTGGTGCCTGGTGCCCGGTGCCGGAGTGCGGGGCACCCGGTGCCTGGTACCCGGTGCCCGGTGCCCTAACTCAGGCTCGTTCGCCGCGGGCCGGGGCCGAGGCCCGGGTTTGCGGCTGCCGCGCGCAGGGCTTCCGCATCCATCCTGAGTTACGGTCCGTCGCGCGTAAATCCGGGCTCGCGGGTGCGGGGGTGCCCCGGGGCCCGGAAGCCGATCGCGGGAGTCAGAGCCCGCACCGGGGGCCGGTCCGGGGTGCTCGGGTGCCGCGAGCCGATCGCGGGAGCGGGAGTCCGCACCGGGGGCCCGGTTCTCCGGCGCCGGGCGCCCCGTGCGCCGGCCCCGGTGCGCTAACTCAGGCTCGTTCGCCCCGGGCTGGGGCTGAGGCCCGGGTTTGCGGCTGCCGCGCGCAGGGCTTCCGCATCAATCCTGAGTTACGGTCCGCCGCGCGTAAATCCGGGCTCGCGGGTGCGGGATGCCCCGGGTGCCGCGAGCCGATCGCGGGAGCGGGAGTCCGCACCGGGGGCGGGTACCGGGGGCCCGGCTCTCCGGCGCCTGGCGCGCTGTGGGCCGGCCCGGTGCGCTAACTCAGGCTCGTTCGCCGCAGGGCGGGGCCGGGCCCCGGATTTGCGCGTGCGGCGCGCAGGGCGTCCGCACCCATCCTGAGTACGGTCCGTCGCGTGTGCATCCCGCGTTGTGTGGGGAGCGCTTCCAGGGCGGGCCGGCTGCGGTGCCCGATCCGCGGGTGCCGGCACCGCGTGCCGGGACGGGTGCCGGTGCTTCGTGCGCTAACTCAGGCTCGCTCTGCGTGGCGGAGGGCCCAGGCCCGGATTCCTGGGGTGCCCGGGGGAGGGATCTCTCATCCATCCTGAGTTACGGCAGGGCGCCGCTGACGCCAGCGCCGGTGACGCTGAGGGGCGCGGCGGGGGTTCGCGCGGGTGCGGTCGTCAGACGAGCAGCTGGTGGCGGGCGAGGTCGCGGTAGAGCGGCGTCGACTCCACCAGCTCGGAGTGCGTGCCCTGACCGATGACGCGCCCGTTCTCGAGCACGACGATCAGGTCGCTGTCGACGACCGTCGACAGGCGGTGGGCGATGACGATGAGGGTGCGCCCGGCGGCCACCGCGTCGATCGCGTCGCGCATGCGCTGCTCGTTGAGCCCGTCGAGCGACGACGTCGATTCGTCGAGCAGCAGGATCGGGGGAGCCGCCAGCAGCGCACGCGCGATAGCGAGGCGCTGGCGCTCGCCGCCCGAGAGCATGACGCCGGCCTCTCCGACGGGTGCGTCGACGCCGAGCGGGTTGCGATCGAGCACGTCGCCGAGGTTGACCGCGTGCAGCACGCGTTCGATGTCGACATCGGATGCTTCGGGGGAGGCCAGTCGCAGGTTCTCGGCGATGGTGCCGGCCAGGGTCGGGGCGTCCTGCTCGACGTAGCCGAGACGGCTCCGCAGCTCGGCGCGGTCGAGGGCGCGCACGTCGGTGCCGTCGAGGAGGATCGCACCCGCCGTCGGGTCGTAGAAGCGCTCGATGAGGGAGAGGGTCGTGCTCTTGCCCGCACCGGACGGACCGACGAGGGCAACGCGGGCGCCGCGCGGCACGGTGAACGACACTCCGCGCAGCACCTCCCCGTCGAGCGCGTGAGGCGCGTCGGGGTCTCCGGCGGGCAGGTCGATGGCGGCGGTGGCGAGGTGGGCGGTCTCGAGCGCGGCGAGAGCCTCGGTCTCGGCCTTCCGGCGGGCGGCGACGACGTTCTCCGGGTAGGCGAAGTGCACGTCGCGGAACTCGATCGCGGCGCCGGAGTCGGCCGGGGCGGCCGCAGCATCCGCCGTCACGCGTGCCGCGATCGCCGCGTCATCCTGCGACTCGACAGGCAGGTCGATGACTTCCTGGATGCGCCCGAGCGCGCCGAGCGCCTGGTTCACCGAGGTGATCGCGCCGAAGAAGCTGCCGAGCGGGCCGACGAGGAAGAACAGGAACATCACGAAGGTCACGAGCGAGGCGATCGTGATGGCCCCGTCGGCGACGCGGTAGCCGCCGACACCGAGCACGACGAGGAGCGAGACCTGCAGCGCGACCCCCGCGATCGGCACGACGAGGGCCGAGACCTTCGCGATGCGCACACCGATCCCGTAGGCCTCGCCCGCGGTGGTCGTGATCGAGGACTCTTCGCGCTCGGTGGCGCCGGAGGCGCGCACGGTGCGGATCGACCCGACCGCGCGCTCCACGCTCGAGGCGAGCTCGCCCACCTTCTCCTGCTGCGTGGTCGTGGCCTTGCGGATACGGCCCGACAGCACGGTGACACCGGCGATGGACACTCCGATCACGACCACGATGAGAACGAGCAGCACGGGGTCGATGATCGCCATCGCGATGATCGCTCCGACGAAGATGAGGGCGTTGCCGACGCTGTCGGCGAGACCCTGCGTGAGCACCGCGTAGAGAAGCGTCGTATCGGTTCCGACCCGCGAGACGAGGTCGCCGGTGCGACGCGCGTCGAACTCGCTGATCGGCAGGTGGAGGATGCGGGCGATGAGCTTGCGACGGCTGGAGTAGACCACGGCGGTGCCGGTGCGCTGCAGCAGGTAGTGCTGGTAGCCGGAGATGATCGACGACACGACCACGAGCGCGACGATCGCCCACACCAGCGCACCCAGCGTCTCGCCGTTCTGCACGAGCTCGATGACCTGGCCCACGAGCAGCGGCTGGGCGAGGGTCGTGCCCGCGCCGATGACGCTCAGAATCGCGACGATCACCAGCACCCTCTTGTGCTCGAAGAGGAACGGCAGCAGCTGGCGGAAGCTCGCGCGGGGGCCGTCGTCGGGGGAGCGGCGGCCGCGGCGTGCGCGTACGGGGGTGGACATGCCGGTACCTCGTTCGATCGTCGTCGGGTGTATCCCTTCGACCGTACTTCGTCTCGGGGTCCCCGCGCCGACGTCGCGTGCCGAGGCACGCAGAAGGCGGATGCTGCGGGGCGAGGCGCCCGCGCAGCATCCGCCTTCCGTGATGCTTCTACAGCGAGCCGGTGGCGCCGAGCCCGAGATTCTCGTCGTAGTCGATGTCTTTCGTCTCCTTCGACAGCAGCAGGGCGATGAAGGTCAGCACGCCCATCGCGGAGAGGTAGACGCCGACGAGCCACGGGTTGCCGTCGCCCAGCTGCCAGAGCCACAGCGCGACGATCGGCGCGAGCGCCGCTCCGAGGATCGACGACACGTTGTACGAGATCGCCGACCCCGAGTACCGCACGTTGGTCGGGAAGAGTTCGGGCAGGAGCGCGCCCATCGGACCGAACGTCGCGCCCATGAGCATGAACCCGAGAACGAGGAACGCCTGCGTGAGTGCGCCGGTGAACTTCGGGTCGGCCTGCGGCAGCAGGAAGATCGAGAACGTCAAGCCGAAGGCGATGATCGCGCCCGTGACCCACAGCAGCAGCCGTCGGCGCCCGATGGAATCGGCGATCGGGCCGGAGAGCAGCGTGAAGATGCCGAAGAAGACCACACCGATGATCTGCATGATGACGAAGTCGGTGTAGCCGAAGCCCAGGCCGGGGTAGAACTGCGCGGCGAACGCCGTGGCGTCGTAGGGCGCACCCCCGTTCGCGGCCGCGGTCTGCGCGGCGGCGGCCGCCGTCTCGAGGCTTGCCGCCTTCGTGCCGTACGACAGCGTGAAATTGGTCATCAGGTAGAAGAGCACATAGGTCGCCAGCATGATGAACGTGCCGAGGATGAGCGCCTTCCAGTGGTGGCGCACGACGACCGCGAGCGGGAACTTGCGGATCGTGCCCTTCTGCTCGGCCTTCGTGAACGACTCCGACTCGACGAGCTTGAGGCGCACCCACAGACCGATGATCACCATCACGGCGGAGAAGAGGAACGGTACGCGCCAGCCCCAGGCGAGGAAGTCGGCTGAGCGCTGGCCGGCGCCACCCGGGTGGGGGAGAGCGAAGTTGATCAGCAGGAACACGGTGTTCGCGATGATGAAGCCGATCGGCGCACCGAGCTGGGGGAACGTGCCGTACCAGGCGCGCTTGCCCTTGGGGGCGTTCTCGGTGGCGACGAGCGCCGCGCCCGACCACTCACCGCCGAGCGCGAAGCCCTGGGCGAGGCGCATGACCAGCAGCAGGAACGCCGCCCACGGCCCGATCTCGTTGTGCGTCGGCAGGCATCCGATGAGGAACGTCGCGACGCCCATCGTCAGCAGCGACGCGACGAGGGTCGCCTTGCGGCCGAACCGATCGCCGAAGTGCCCGAAGACGATGGCGCCGATCGGCCGCGCGATCATCGCGGCGCCGAACACGCTGAACGACAGCAGCAGAGCCGTGGTGTCGTTACCGGTGGGGAAGAAGAGGATCGGGAAGACGAGTACGGCGGCCGTCGCGTAGACGTAGAAGTCGTAGAACTCGATCGTCGTGCCGACGAGGCTCGCGGTGATGACGCGCGAGCGCGGGTTCGCGGGCTTGGCGGCCGCGCGGGTGGAGGAGGGGGAGGATGCGGGGGAGGTCAAGAGAGGGCCTGTCGATCAGCGCGGGGAGACGCACGTTCTGCGATGCGTCGCGGTGGGCGGCCGTGGGCGCGGGGTCTGCGCCGGGGCTCGACGCCGGGTCACCGAGTGCGGCGGCCTGGTCGCCGACACACGGTGAACGATCCTATGCCGCTCGCAGACCCCTCGGCGCCGTCAGCCCGCGCGCAGCTGGCGCAGGACGAGCGCGGTGCGCACCGCAGCATCCGCCGCTTCGGCTCCCTTGTCTTCTTTCGAGCCCGGCAGTCCCGCCCGATCGATGCCCTGCTGCTCGTCGTCGAGGGTCAGCACGCCGAAGCCGACCGGGCGCCCGGCGTCGATCGCGACCCGGGTGAGCCCGTCGGTCGCCGCCGACGACACGTACTCGAAGTGGGGGGTGCCGCCGCGGATGATCACGCCGAGGGCCACCACCGCGTCGGCGCCGGCTTCGAAGGCCGCCTTCGCCGCGACGGGCAGCTCGAACGAGCCGGGGACCCGCACGAGGCGCCAGTCTGCTCCCGCCGCGTCGAGCGTGCGCTCGGCCCCCGCGATCAGTCCATCGGTGATCGCGTCGTGCCAGGTGCCGGCGACCACGACGATCGACAGCCCCTCTCCACGCAGGTCTCCCGTGATCGGTGCTCCCTTGCCGCTCATGAACCGGCCCCTTCCTTCATCTGCTCGAGGGCATCGCTGAGGTCTTGCTCGGCGATGATGTGTCCCATCCGGTCGCGCTTGGTCGACAGGTACTGGTGGTTGTTGGGTCCGACGCCCACGAGGAGCGGCACCTGCTCGACGATCTCGAGCCCGAGGTGACGCAGCTGCGAGACCTTGTCGGTGTTGTTGGTCAGCAGGCGCACGCGCTCGACGCCCAGGTCTGCCAGGATGCCGGCGGCCGCCGCGTAGTCGCGAGCGTCGGCGGGGAGTCCGAGCGCCAGGTTCGCATCGACGGTATCGAGCCCGCGCTCTTGGAGGCTGTACGCCCGAAGCTTGTTGATGAGACCGATGCCGCGGCCCTCGTGCCCCCGCATGTAGACGACGACGCCGCCCTCCTTGTCGATCGCGTCGAGCGCGGCATCGAGCTGCGGGCCGCACTCGCACTTGAGCGACCCGAAGGCCTCGCCGGTGAGGCACTCCGAGTGCACGCGCACCAGCGGCGCCTCGCTGGAGAGGTCGCCGGAGACGACCGCGATGTGGTCGGTGCCGGTGACGCGGTCCTTGTACGCGAGGAAGCGGAACTCGCCGTGAGAGGTGGGAACCTGGGCCTCGGCGCGCAGGCTCACCCGACGCTTGTGGCGGTCGGCGGATGCTGCCGGAGCGGGCGCGATCTGGTCGAGGTGCGCGATGAGCTGCTCGATCGTGATGACGGGGATGCCGTCGCGCTCGCCGAGTTCCAGAAGGCCGGGGAGGCGCATCATGCTGCCGTCCTCGGCGACGATCTCGGCGATGGCGCCGACGGGCGAGAGGCCGGCGAGCTGCATGAGCTCCACGGCGGCCTCGGTGTGTCCGCTGCGCTCGCGCACGCCACCGTCGACCGCGCGCAGCGGCAGGATGTGGCCCGGGCGGTGCACGCTCGTCGGAACGGACTCGGGGTCGGCCAGCACGTTGAGCGTGTGGGCGCGGTCGGCCGCACTGATGCCGGTGGTGACGTTCGTGGCGGCGTCGACGCTCACCGTGTAGGCGGTGCCCCGGGCGTCCTGGTTGACTTCCACCATCGGGGGGAGGTCGAGGCGGTCGGCCCATTCGGCGGGCATCGGCGCGCAGATGAAGCCGCTCGACCAGCGCACGGTCCAGGCGATCCATTCGGCGGTCGCCCGTTCGGCGGAGAGGACGACGTCGCCCTCGTTCTCGCGGTTCTCGTCGTCCGAGACGATGATGGGGCGGCCGGCGCGGAGCGCGTCGAGAGCCTCGGGGATGCTGGCAAGGCTCATCGCGAGCCTCCTTCGGTCGTGGATGCGGAAAGCGCCCCGTCGGCGGCGGGCGAGGAACCGGCCCCGCTCGCTGCGGAAGAGAAGCTGAACAGGCGCTGCACGTGGCGCGCGAGGATGTCGGTCTCGAGGTTGACGGGGTCACCGACGTCGGCCGACCCGAGCGTCGTCGCCTCGAGGGTCTCGGGGATGAGGGAGACCTCGAGCCACGGGGCCGATTCTTCGGGGGCGCTGACGGCGCTCACCGTCAGCGAGATGCCGTCGATGGCGATGGAGCCCTTGTCGACGACGAGCGGTGCGAGGGCCGCCGGGATGCCGACCCGCACCACGCGCCACTGCTCGCCCGGTCGCACCTCGCGCACCTCGCCGGTGCCGTCGATGTGACCCTGCACGATGTGGCCGCCGAGGCGGCCGTGCGCGGCGGTGGCTCGCTCGAGGTTCACGGGCCGGCCGGGAGCGACACCGGCGAGGGTCGACATGTCGAGCGTCTGCTTCATGACGTCGGCGGTGAACCAGTCGGCCCCCTGCTCGACGACCGTGAGGCATACGCCGCTCACGGCGATCGAGTCGCCGTGGGTGGCGTCGGAGACCGCCACGGGCGCGTGCACCGTGAGCCGCACGCCGTCGCCCGAGGGTTCGACGGAGGTGACCGTGCCGATCTCTTCGACGATTCCGGTGAACATCAGAGGTCTCCTTCGACGGCGGGGTGCGCGACGACCAGGAGGTCGTCGCCGAGAGCGGTGACGGATGCCGCGCGCAGCCGGTGCGCTTCGGCGATGGTGGAGACACCGATGTCTCCCACGGCGAGCCGGTCGCCGCCGAGCAGGACGGGGGCGACGTACACGAGCATCTCGTCGGCGAGGCCGGCGCGGACGAACGCGCTCGCGAGCGTCGGGCCGCCCTCGACGAACACGCGCTGCACCCCGCGCTCGCGCAGGTCGGCGAGCACGGTGTCGAGGTCGCGCGTGGCGAAGAACAGGGGATCGATCGGATGACGGCGCACCGCAGCATCCGTCGGCACCTCGGCCGAGCCGATGACCACGGGCCGCGGCTGCGCGTCGTACAACGAGCCGTCGGATCTGCGCGCCGTCAACGCCGGGTCGTCGGCGAGGAGCGTGCCGGTGCCGACGACGATCGCGTCGGCCTCGGCGCGACGCCGGTGCACGTCGGCCCGTGCCTCCGGCCCGGTGATCCACTGGCTCGTGCCGTCGGCGGCCGCCGCACGGCCGTCGAGGCTCTGCGCCCACTTGACGGTCACACGTGGTCGGCGCAGGCGCTGCACGTCGAGCCAGCCTCGCAGGAGGTCCATCGCCTCGTCGACGAGGACTCCGCCTTCGACCTCGACGCCGGCGGCACGCAGACGCTCGGCGCCACCGGCGGCGGCGGCGTTGGGGTCGGCGATCGCGTAGACGACACGTTCGACGCCGGCCTCGATGAGCGCGACGGCGCAGGGCCCGGTGCGCCCGGTGTGGTTGCAGGGCTCGAGGGTCACCACGGCGGTCGCGCCGCGGGCGGCTCCCGGGTCGAGCTTCGAGAGCGCGTCGACCTCGGCGTGGGCAGTTCCCGCTCCGCGGTGCCAGCCTTCGGCGATGACGTCGCCGGCGGGGGAGAGGATCACCGATCCCACCTGGGGGTTCACGCCCCGCGGACCGCGCCGGGCGAGACGCAGCGCATGCCGCATGGCCTCGAGCTCGGCGGTGGTGGCCATCGGTCCTGTTCCTTCCGGTGAATCCCCGGGGGTCAAGACGCAACGGCACGGCGTACCGTGCGTGCCTCCTCCCATCCGGACTGACGACGATCGCTCGTCGCATCACCGTCGGTTCCGGAATTCCACCGGATCAACCCGCAGCATCCTGTCGGATACCGCGAGTTCGCGGACTGTCACCGCCGGTTCGGATTCTCACCGACCCCGGAGCACGTGTGTGTTGGGTGCGATTCTAGTCAACGCCCGTCTCGACGTTTCATTCCCCCGTCGTGCGCGGTCATTTCAGCAGGCGCGACAACCGGCGATCGGCGAGGATCTTCCCTCCGGTCTGGCAGACCGGGCAGTACTCCAGCGAGTTATCGGCGAAGAACACGCTCTTGACCTCGCCGCCGCAGACCGGGCAGGTCTCGCCGCGGCGGCCGTGCACCCGCATCCCGCGTCGTTTCGCGTCTTTCAGTTCGGCCGGGGGCTTGCCGCTCGCGGTGGTGACGGCCTCGGCCAGCGTGTCGCGCAGCGCGCCGTAGAGGCGGTCGACCTCCTCGGCGCTCAGGCCCGCGGCGAGAGCGTACGGCGACATCTTGGCGGCGTGCAGGATCTCGTCGGAGTAGGCGTTGCCGACCCCGGCGATGATCGACTGGTCGCGCAGCACGCCCTTGATCTGCGTTCGCCGATCGGCCAGCAGCCCGGCGAACGTGTCTCGATCGAAGCCCGGATCGAGCGGATCGGGTCCGAGTCGGGCGATGCCCGGCACATCGGCGGGTTCGCCCACGACATACACCGCGAGCGACTTCTTCGTGCCCGCCTCGGTCAGGTCGAAGCCCGACCCGTCGGCAAGACCGACGCGCAGCGCGATCTGCGTCTTGCCGGGGCGGATCACGGTCGACGGGAGCGTTTCGTACCACCGCAGCCAGCCGGCCTTCGCGAGGTGGAAGATGAGGTGAGCACCGGCGTCGGTGGCGATGTCGACGAACTTGCCGCGCCGCTCGACCCCGGTCACCCGGGCACCGACCAGCGCCGTGATGGGCGGATCGTAGGTCTTCAGCGCCGAGATCGCGCTGACGCTCGCCCGCGTCACTTCCACCCCGACCACGCGTCCGCGGAGGAAATCGACGAGGCCCTGCACTTCCGGCATCTCCGGCATGCGCCCATCCTCCCACGCACCGCCGACCCCCGGCCGTGCGCGCACCCTTTTCGCGCTCCCGGCTTCTGCCCGAACTCAGGATGAGAAACCGCGGGGGTCGATCGAGCACCGCGGTTTCGCGGACGCGGTGGTGGGCGCCCCGATTCAGCCTGAATTCGTGCGAGAAGCGTTCCTCCACAGCATCCGTCGGGCCCCCTGTCATCCACGGATGTGCACCGCGCGTCCACGGGCTTGCTCCTGCGGGCGATCGTCGCGTGATGAACATCGACTTCCTCCACCGCTCCGACCTCGTCCGTGACGGATTCCGTCGCGCCGACATCGACGCCGCCCTCGCTCTCGGGTACCTGGTCCGGGCGCGCCGTGATCACTACCTTCCCGGCGACACGGCCGAGTCGATCATCCGCGCCGTGCGTGTGGGCGGGCGCCTCACGTGCCTGTCGCTCTTGTCGATGCTGTCGGTCTTCGTTTTGCGCCACGGCTCATTGCACGTCCACCTTCCGCGCAACGCCTCGCGCCTGCGATCCCCGCATGATCGACGGCGCGCGCTGTCGTCGCGGACGAGGCGGGGCGTTCGACTGCACTGGCTTCCCTTGATGATCCCGCCCGGGCAGTCGGCGTGCGTATCGATCCTCGACGCGCTGGCTCACTCCGTGCTCTGCCAGGCGCCGCGTGCTGCCGTCGCCACGCTCGACAGCGCTCTGCACCAGGGATTGGTGCGCATGGACGAGGTCGCCGACATGTTCCACGCTCTCCCTGCCAAGTACCGCGTGATTCTCCCGCTGCTCGATCCGCGCTCCGAGTCGGGGCCGGAGACGATCATGCGGCTGATGCTGCGGGCCCTCGGCTGCGAGGTGAGGGTCCAGGTGGCGTTCGATGGCATCGGACGTGTCGATCTGGTGGTCGACGGCTGGCTCGTCATCGAGTGCGACAGCCAGGAGTTCCACTCCGGCTGGGAGAGCCAGGAGCGAGACCGTCGCCGTGACATCCTGCTCGCGGCTCGCGGATACACGACGCTGAGACCGACCGCGAAGATGATCATGGACGAACCCGAACTCGTCCTGGCTGCGGTCAAGCGCATGCTCGCGAGCGGTCCTCGGTGACCGCGCGCGGGAGCCGCGCTCGATGACGGCGTCCGCTCGATGACGGCGTCCGCGCGATGGTCGTCGACCGCGCGACCGTAACTCAGGCGCGTTGCGCCCGAGCGGCGCGCGCACCGCGACGAATCAGGGCTCGATCAAGTGTTGGTGAGAATCATCCTGAGTTGTGGCAGTGAGGCCGGCCCCACGAGGTGCCACCCGGGGGTCACACGCGGCGCAGCAGGCCCATCCGGTCGTAGACGTCGCTGAGGGTGCGGTTGGCGACGGATGCTGCGCGCCCGGCGTTCTCTGCGAGCACCCGGTCGAGCTCGGCCGTGTCGTCGAGCAGCGCGAGAGCGCGCTCGCGCACCGGCTCGAACTCCGAGACGACGACCTCGGCGAGGCCCTTCTTGAAGTCGCCGTAGCCGCGGCCGGCGTACTCGTCTTCGATCGCGGCGATCTGTCGTCCGCTGAGGGCCGCGTAGATCACGAGCAGATTCGACACCCCGGGCTTCGCCTCGCGGTCGAACCGCACGACGCCCTCGCTGTCGGTGACGGCGCGCATGATCTTCTTCGCGCTCTTGGACGGCTCGTCGAGAAGCCACAGCACACCGGCGTCGGATTCCGCCGACTTCGACATCTTCGCCGTGGGGTTCTGCAGGTCGTAGATGCGGGCCGTGTCGCGCTGGATCACCGGCGTCGGAACGGTGAAGGTCTGCCCGTAGCGGGAGTTGAAACGCTCGGCCAGGTCGCGCGTGAGCTCGATGTGCTGCTTCTGATCGTCGCCAACGGGCACGACGTCGGTCTGGTAGAGCAGAATGTCGGCGGCCATCAGCACGGGGTAGGTGAAGAGGCCGACGTTGGTGGCGTCTGCGCCGTAGCGAGCCGACTTGTCCTTGAACTGCGTCATGCGACCGGCTTCACCGAATCCGGTGATCGTCGACAGTGCCCAGGCGAGCTCGGAGTGCGCCGAGACGTGCGACTGCACGTACAGGGTCGATCGCGACGGCTCGATGCCCGCCGCGATGTACTGGGCGGCGGTGCGGCGGGTCTTCGCCCGCAGTTCGGCCGGGTCGTTCGGCTGGGTGAGCGCGTGCAGGTCGACGACGGAGAAATACGCGTCGTACGAGTCCTGCAGTTCCCGCCACTGCATGAGCGCCCCGATGTAGTTGCCGATCTGAAGCGAATCGGCCGAGGGCTGCATGCCGGAGTACAAACGCGGTTTGATCACCGCCCAATCCTAGGGCGGGTGATCGGATGCGGCGTCAGCCGCCGTGCGACGCGGGCGCGGGGAGCGTCAGAGGCCGAGGGTGTAGTCGGCCACCACGGGAGCGTGGTCGCTCCAGCGCGTGTCCCACGAGGGGGCCCGGCCGATGCGGTAGTCGGTGACGCGCTCGGCGAGGGCGGGGGTGGCGAGGTGGTAGTCGATGCGCCAGCCGGTGTCGGTGTCGAAGGCCTTGCCGCGGCTCGACCACCACGTGTACGGGCCGTCGACCTCTCCGGCGTGGCGGCGGCCGATGTCGATCCAGCCGAGTCCGGTGCCGACGCTGCCGTCGACGCCCGTCACGGTCGCTCCGGCCTCGCCGAGGAAGCGATCGAAGTAGCCGCGCTCACGCGGGAGGAAACCGGCCTTCTTGACGTTGCCCTTCCAGTTGCGGATGTCGAGCTCGCGGTGACCGACGTTGAGGTCGCCCATGATCACCGCCAGCGGACGCTCGGCGGTGAGCTGCGGCATCCGCTTCTCCATGGCATCGAGGAAGCCCCACTTCGCCTCCTGCTTGGGGGTGCCGACCTCGCCGCTGTGCACGTAGGCGCTCACGACCGTCACGGGCTCGCCGTCGATGTCGAAGTCTCCCTCGATCCAGCGGCCGGCGGAATCGACCGGATCGGAGCTGAGCGATGTGCGCACCTCGACGGGAGCCACCCGGCTCGCGATCGCGACGCCGGCGCGGCCCTTCGCGAGGGCCTCGTCGTTGACGATCTCCCACCCGGGGAGTGCGGTGCGCAGGTCGTCGGCGGTGGCGCGCACCTCTTGGATCGCGAGGATGTCGGCATCGGCTTCGGCGAGCCAATCGTTCATTCCGTTGCGGACGGCGGCACGGATGCCGTTGACATTGATGGAGACGATACGAACGCGGCGAGACACGACCGCAAGCCTAACCGCGGCCCCCGACACGGCCGGGGCGACTGCCACACCGTGCTGCTCACGACGGTACGAATCGATGCCGTCATTCGCAGGAAGGCGCCACATTCCGGCACACGAGCGAACGAGAGACGGGCGAGCGGGCTCAGTCGAGGAAGGTGCTCGAGGCTCGAGGAGGGGCGGATGCTTCGGCCTCGGCGAGCTCGTCGCGGAGTCGGTTCACCTCGCGCGTGGCCCACCACCGGGCGTACCAGGGCGCGTCGCCGAGCTCCTGCTCGGCGTCACGCAGGCGCACCTGCGCGGCGGTGACGAGCGCGGCGCGCTCGGCGGCCACCCGCTCGTCCTCCGACAACAGCGACATGCCGCGGTCCTCGGCGCCCACGGCGATCCACGCGGCGGCGACGAGAATCACGATCCCGTTCAGGCGGAACCAGAGGAGGAACCCGATGAAGATCGCGAACGTCGCCAGAAGGGGGTTGGTGGGGGAGTAGACGAAGAGGAAGCCCGCGGCGATCTGCAGAGCGACCATCGCGCCGCCGCCCAGGAGCGAGCCCGACCAGATGCGCCGCCACGAGAGCGAGGCGCCGGTGAGAAACCGGAACATGGCCGCCAGGGCGAGGGTGTTGACCCAGAACGCCACCACGAACGCCAGGACGCGACTGAGGACCCGTACCCAGATCGATTGGCTGTCCCAGCCGAGCAGCAGAAAGATCAGCTCGATTGCGCCGGTGGCGATGAGTCCGAGTCCGGCGCCGACGATGAGCGCCACCCCGAACAGCGCGGCGGCGAGGAAGTCGCGGGCTTTCAGCAGTACGTAACTGCGCCGGTCGAACGGCAGGCCGAAGGTGTCGCGCACGGCGCGGCGCGCGTAGGTGATGAATCCGATGGCGGTCCAGATGACCACGACCGCCGCGACGATACCGGTGACGGTGAGAAGGCCGGTACTGCCGGCCGCGACCGCTTCGACCTGCTCGGGCTTCACGAGCCCGTTCTCGCTGATGATCTGCGGGATGTAGCGGTTGATCAGGTCGATGAGCGCCTGCACCGACTCCTTGCTGCCGCCGAGCCACAGGCCGGCGAGGGCGAAGGAGAGATAGATGACGCCGAAGATCGCGAAGAGCGACTGATAGCTGATCCCGGCCGCGAGCAGGAACCCGTTGTGCTGCAGGAAGTGGCGCCAGACGCGGATCGGAAACCAGGCGAGGGTCTTCCTCGTCAGTTCGGTCGCTTTCTCGATCGGCTCGTCCAGTCGCTCGCGCAGCGCCTGCAGGCGCTCCCCGGACGCGTTGGAGTCTGCCACCGGATCAGACTACCGAGCGCGCGAGGCGAAGCGCCGTCGGACGACGAGGACGGTGACGAGCGCGAGGCCGGGAAGCAGGAACGCGACCCCGACCCCGGTCGCGTCGCCGATGAGGCCGACGCCCACGGCCCCCAGTACAGCGCCGGCGTAGGTGAAGAGATTCACCCGGGCGATGACCTCGTCGGCGCGTGCGGGGTCGAGGTCGCCGGCGGCGGCGAAGGCGACGGGCACGAGCACGCCCGTCGCCACACCCGCAAGCGCGAACCCGACGACCGCCGCGGCCGGCAGGGGGATCGCGGCGATCACGACGCATCCGACGATCGCAACCACCGCCGACAGTGCTGCCAGCGCCCTCCGGCCCAGCCTCGTGACGAGGGCGTCGGTCGCCAACCGCGTCACGAGAACGGCGCCCTGGTATGCGGCATAGCCGAGAGGGGCGATCACGGCGGCGGTGGTGAGGGTGTCGGCGAGGTAGACCGTGCTCCACGTGCTGACGGCCGCGTCGAGGGCGAAGGCCGCGAGGATGACCGAGCCGAACACCCAGATGCCCCGCCGCGGAAGCCGTGACGAGCCGGATGCTGCGGCGGTCGGTCGCTCCGTCGAGAACCAGCGGGTTCCCGCCACCGCTGCGCCGGCCGCGACCGCGCAGGCGACCAGGAGCGGCATCGCCGACGCCGAGGACGCTGCCGCACCGGCGACGAGCACCGCCCCGACGATCGCCGCGGCGGTGTAGACGGCGAAGAGTCGTCCGAGCACGGGGCGCCCGCGCGAGCGCTGCAGCGCGACGCCCTGCATCGCCGATGCCGCGTCGACGCACCCGAGCCCGAGGCCGTAGACGGCGAAGGCCGCGAGGAACGGGGGAAGAGGGGTCAGGAGGGCGATCAGCGGCAGAGCCGCGGCCTGCAGGAGGAGGCCCGTCACGAGCGCCGCGCGGCTACCGGCGCGAACGGCGATGACGTCGGCGAGCACGGATCCGGCAGCGGCGGCCACGCTGACGCCGAGCACGATCACCGCGACGGCCGCGTCGTCGATGCGCACCTGATCCTTCAGCGAAGGAAGAGATGTGACGACGGCCGCATAGCCGAGGCCCTGCGCCGCATACGCCGCGCCGATCGCGGCACCCGCCGGTCGCCGCATCCGCTCGTCCACGCGCACAGGCTAGCGCGCGGACGATCCCTCAGGGAGCGAGTGTCAGCGACCGCCGCGCAGAACCGCCTGCTTGACCTCGGCGATGGCCTTCGTGACCTCGATGCCGCGGGGGCAGGCCTCGGAGCAGTTGAAGGTCGTGCGGCAACGCCAGACGCCTTCCTTGTCGTTGAGGATGTCCAGACGCACGTCGGCCGCGTCGTCGCGCGAGTCGAAGATGAAGCGGTGCGCGTTGACGATCGCGGCGGGGCCGAAGTACTGGCCGTCGGTCCAGAAGACCGGGCACGACGAGGTGCAGGCGGCGCAGAGGATGCACTTGGTGGTGTCGTCGAAGACCTCGCGGTCGACGATGGACTGCACGCGCTCCTTGCCAGGCTCGGCCTTGGTCTTGGAGATCAGGAACGGCTGCACGTCGCGGTAGGAGGCGAAGAACGGCTCCATGTCGACGATGAGGTCCTTCTCGAGGGGAAGACCCTTGATCGCCTCGACGTAGATCGGCTGCGAGATGTCGAGATCCTTGATCAGCGTCTTGCAGGCCAGGCGGTTGCGGCCGTTGATGCGCATCGCATCGGAGCCGCAGATGCCGTGGGCGCACGAGCGGCGGAAGGCGAGCGAGCCGTCGACCTCCCACTTGATCTTGTGCAGCGCGTCGAGCACGCGGTCGGTGGGGTAGAGCTCCACGTCATAGTCGACCCAGCGCGGTTCGGTGTCGGACTCCGGGTCGAAGCGACGCACGTTGAAGGTGACGATGAACGACTGGATGCCGGTGTCGGCCGTGGTCTCGGAGGCCTCCGCCGTGGCGTCCGTCGTGTCGATGACTGTCGATGCCATGGTCAGTACTTCCTCTCCAGGGGCGGGTAACGCAACTCGCCTGCCTCGTTCTTCGTGAAGACCACCGGCTTCCAGTCGAGCTCGATGTGGTCGGAGGCGAACGACGAGTGGGGGTCGCCCGTCAGGTAGGCCATGGTGTGCTTCATGTAGTTCTCGTCGTCGCGCGTCGGGTAGTCGTCGCGCATGTGGCCGCCGCGGCTCTCCTTGCGGTTGAGTGCGGAGTACACCACGACCTCGGCGAGGTCGAGCAGGAAACCGAGCTCGACGGCCTCGAGCAGGTCGGTGTTGAAGCGCTTGCCCTTGTCGTCGACGTGGATGTTGTTGAAGCGGGTGCGCAGATCCTCGATCGTCGTCAGCATCCGGGTGAGGGACTCCTCGGTGCGGAACACCTGTGCGCCCTTGTCCATCTCGTCCTGCAGAGTCTTGCGGAGGACGGCGATGCGCTCGGTGCCGGGGTTCGCGCGCAGACCCTCCATGAGCTCGCGCACCTCCTTGGCCGGGTCTTCGGGAAGGGGCACGAACTCGGCCGTCTTGACGTACTCGACCGCGTTGCGGCCGGCGCGCTTGCCGAAGACGTTGATGTCGAGCAGCGAGTTGGTGCCGAGGCGGTTCGAGCCGTGCACCGACACGCAGGCGCACTCGCCGGCGGCGTAGAGGCCGGGGACGACGGTGGTGTTGTTGCTCAGCACCTCGGCGTTGATGTTCGTAGGGATGCCGCCCATCGCGTAGTGCGCGGTCGGCATGACGGGCACCGGCTCGACGACGGGGTCGACACCCAGGTAGGTGCGGGCGAACTCGGTGATGTCGGGGAGCTTCGTCTCGAGCACCTCCGCGCCGAGGTGGGTGCAGTCCAGCAGCACGTAGTCGCGGTGGGGGCCTGCGCCGCGGCCCTCCGCGACCTCCTGCACCATGCAGCGCGCGACGATGTCGCGCGGCGCGAGGTCTTTGATCGTGGGGGCGTAGCGCTCCATGAACCGCTCGCCGGAGGCGTTGCGGAGAATCGCGCCTTCGCCGCGCGCGCCCTCGGTGAGGAGGATGCCGAGGCCCGCGAGGCCGGTCGGGTGGAACTGGAAGAACTCCATGTCTTCCAGCGGCAGGCCCTTGCGCCAGACGATGCCGACGCCGTCGCCGGTGAGGGTGTGAGCGTTGGAGGTCGTCTTGTAGATCTTGCCGAAGCCGCCGGTGGCGAAGATGACGGCCTTCGACTGGAACACGTGCAGCTCGCCGGTCGACAGCTCGTACGCGACGACACCGGCGATCTGGGTCGCGCCCGCATCGTCGACGACGGTCACGAGATCGAGCACGTAGAACTCGTTGAAGAAGTTGATGCCCAGGCGCACGCAGTTCTGGAACAGCGTCTGGAGGATCATGTGGCCGGTGCGGTCGGCGGCGTAACAGGCACGGCGCACGGGAGTCTTGCCGTGGTCGGCGGTGTGGCCGCCGAAGCGTCGCTGGTCGATCTTGCCCTCGGGCGTGCGGTTGAACGGCAGGCCCATGTTCTCGAGGTCGATGACCGCGTCGATCGCCTCTTTCGCGAGGATCTCGGCGGCGTCCTGGTCGACGAGGTAGTCGCCGCCCTTGACGGTGTCGAACGTGTGCCACTCCCACGAGTCCTCTTCGACGTTGGCGAGCGCCGCGGCCATGCCGCCCTGCGCCGCACCGGTGTGCGAGCGGGTGGGGTAGAGCTTCGAGATCACCGCGGTCTTGGCACCGGGGCCGGCCTCGATCGCCGCGCGCATGCCGGCGCCGCCGGCGCCGACGATGACGATGTCGAACTGGTGGTAGTGCACTCCGTCTTTGACGACGGAGTCCGAGCTGGTCTGGGTGCTCACGGGGAGATGCCTCTGCTGTCGGTGACGTGCGGGGGAGGGGAGATACGGGTCAGGCGCCGGTGCAGGTTTCCCAGAGGACGCTGGCCTCGTCGACCCCGATGCACGGGTCGAACGTGAAGACGACGAGCGTGCCGAGGAGGATGAGGAACGCCGCCGAGGTCCACAGCGACACCACCAGGATGCGGCGGATGAGCGGCGTCGCGACGTAGTCGTTCACGATCGTACGCATGCCGTTGGCGCCGTGGATGAGGGCGAGCCAGAGCATCGCGACGTCCCACCACTGCCAGAACGGCGAGGCCAACTTGCCCGCGACGAAGGCGAAGTCGATCTGGTGGATGCCGTCGTTGGTCAGGAGGTTCGAGAACAGGTGGCCGAAGATCAGGATGATCAGCAGCACGCCGGAGGCGCGCATGTAGAGCCAGCCCCACTTCTCGAGGTTGACGCCCTTCTTGCGGACGTACGGGGTGCGCGGTGCCGCGAGGTCTGCGGTTGTCATCAGTGTCCGACTCCCATGCTCGAGAAGACGTTGATGAGGTGGCGCGGCGTGAAGCCGAGCATCGTCACGACCCAGAGGCCGAGCACGCCCCACCACAGCTGACGCTGGTGGCGGGTGGCCCATCCCCAGAAGTCGACGAGGATGATGCGCAGGCCGTTGTAGGCGTGGTAGGCGATCGCACCGACCAGGGCCACCTCGCCCAGGCCCATGATCGGGTTCTTGTAGGTGCCGATGACGGCGTCGTACGCCTCGGGTGACACGCGGATCAGCGCGGTGTCGAGGATGTGCACCAAGAGGAAGAAGAAGATCGCGATGCCGGTGATGCGATGCAGCACCCACGACCACATTCCCTCGTTACCCCGGTAGAGGGTGCCGCGAGGGACTTTCGAGGTGGTCTCGGATATCGACGGTGTGACGCGTGCAGGTGCTGACACGGTCGTCCTCCCTGATCGAACACGGTTTCGGGGCCATTCGATGCCCCCGCACGGGGCACCCCGGACGGCGCGCGAGCGCCTCGCAATTCTATTCGGCGCCTCATAGGTCCGCCCCTAAGGCCCTCCTAACTATCTCGATATCGAGAGAATCGTTTACACGCTGGTCACCCGGCCGCGACGGGCGCGACCCCGTGACGCCACTACCCTGGCGGCATGGCTTCTCACCCCCTCGACGACTTCTACGCCGTGATCCCCGCCGGGGGTATCGGCAGCAGGCTGTGGCCCCTCTCCCGCGCCGAGGCGCCGAAGTTCCTCCACGACCTGACCGGGTCGGGTCAGACGCTGCTCCGCGACACCTGGGACCGCCTCGAGCCGTTGACGGGACGCGACCGCATCGCCGTGGTGACCGGGCGCGCACATCGTGCCGCGGTCGAGCGCGAGCTTCCGGGCGTCGCCGACAAGAACGTGATCCTCGAGTCCGAGCCGCGCGACTCCGCGGCCGCGATCGGTCTTGCCGCGGCGATCCTCGTTCGCCGCGAGCCCGACGTGGTCATCGGCTCCTTCGCCGCCGACCACGTCATCCGAGGGACGAACACCTTCGCCTTCGCCGTGCAGCAGGCCGTGGCGGTCGCCCGGGAGGGATACATCTGCACCATCGGCATCCAGCCCAGCGAGGCGTCGATCGGATTCGGCTACATCAAGAAGGCCGACGAGCTCGACGTCGAGGGTGCGCCCGAGGCCGCATTGGTCGAGCGCTTCGTCGAGAAGCCCGATCTCGCGACCGCCCAGACCTACTTCGCCGACCGCGCCTACCTCTGGAACGCGGGCATGTTCATCACGCGCGCCGATGTGCTCCTCGCCGAGATCGAGGCCAACGAGCCCGAACTGCACGCCGGTCTCATGGAGCTCGCCGAGGCATGGGACGACCGCGACCGCCGAGGGCCGGTCGTGGACCGGGTGTGGCCGACGATCAAGAAGATCGCGATCGACTACGCCGTGGCCGAGCCCGCCGCCGACAAGGGGCGTCTCGCGGTGATCCCCGGACACTTCGACTGGGACGACGTCGGAGACTTCGCGAGCCTCGCCAAGCTCAACTCGCACGGCGGCAAGGGGGAGCTCGCGATCCTCGGCAAGAACGCGCGCGTGCTCGCCGACTCCTCCAGCGGCATCGTCGTCTCGCAGACCAGTCGCGTGATCAGCCTCATCGGCGTTCACGACATCGTGGTCGTCGATACCCCCGACGCGCTGCTGGTCACCACCAGCGACAACGCTCAGCGGGTGAAGGGTGTCGTCGACGCCCTGAAACTCACCGGTCGCAGCGACGTGCTCTGACGGGCGGATGCTGCGGAATGCAGAGAGATCGGCGGCTCGGACGCCGCATCCGTGTCCCCTCTGTTGCGTCTTTGTAACCATTGCCCCTCGGCGCTCGTTCGGGCCGTGGAGCGGGGCGTCACAATATGTAATGTGACTGCATCGATCTCCGAACCCGGAGGTCATACCCCCGTTCTGGAGGACTTTGTGAAGACGACGAAGAAGGCCGTTCTCAGCGGTCTCGCGATGGTCGGTACCCTCGCGCTGCTGACCGCCTGTGGATCCGCGCCGGACGCCGCCGCACCCGCCGAGAGCGGCAGCGCCGCGACGGTGGTCGACGGGTTCAAGCCCTGCATGGTCTCGGACGAGGGCGGATTCGACGACAAGTCGTTCAACCAGCTCGGCTTCGAGGGCCTGGAGCGTGCCGCGAACGAACTGGGCGTCGAGGTCACGAAGACCGAGTCCGCCTCGGCCTCGGACTACGCCTCGAACCTCGACGGTCTCGTCGCGGCCAACTGCACGTTCATCGTCTCGGTCGGCTTCAACCTGAGCGCTCCGACGGTGGAGGCGGCCCTGGCCAATCCCGACATCGAGTTCGCGATCATCGACGACGCAGCCGACAACGACTTCGACGGCACCACCGACGCGCCGAACATCAAGCCGCTGCTCTTCGACACCGCTCAGGCTGCGTTCCTCGGCGGCTACACCGCCGCCTCGTACACGCAGACCGGCAAGGTCGGCACCTTCGGCGGCGCGAAGATCCCGCCGGTGACGATCTTCATGGACGGCTTCCAGAGCGGCGTCGAGTACTACAACTCCGAGAAGGGCACCGACGTTCAGGTCGTGGGCTGGGACTCGGCCACGCAGGAGGGCCAGTTCACCAACGCCTTCGCTGCCAACGACGTCGCCAAGCAGCTCGCGCAGGGCATCATCGACCAGGACGTCGACGTGCTGCTGCCCGTCGGCGGCCCGATCTACCAGTCGGCCGCGCAGGCCATCCGTGACTCGGGCGGCAACATCGCGCTGCTCGGCGTCGACGCGGACGTCTACGAGACCGACCCGACGGTCGCCGACCTGCTGCTCGTCTCGATCCTCAAGGGCATGGACGTCGCGGTCTACGAAGCCGCGATGGAAGCCGCCGCCGGCGGGTTCGACACCACTCCGTTCGTCGGCGTGCTGGAGAACGACGGCGTGGGCATCTCGAGCTTCCACGACTTCGAGAACGAGGTCGCGCTCGGCCTCGCCGACGAGCTGGAGACGATCCGTCAGAGCATCATCGACGGCACGATCGACGCCGAATCGGTGTCTTCGCCCGCCCAGGGCTGATCACGCGACGACCACGGCCAGCCGGTGCTCCGGCTGGCCGTGGTCGTGTTCTCCCCGGTGCCGCCCACTTCCGCCTCGATTAGATTGACGTCATGACGCTCGAACTGCGCGGGATCACGAAAAGATTCGGCGACCTTGTCGCGAACGACCACATCGACCTCGTCGTCCGTCCCGGAGAGATCCACGCCCTCCTGGGCGAGAACGGCGCCGGCAAGTCCACCCTGATGAACGTCCTCTACGGTCTGTACACGGCCGAAGAGGGCGAGATCCTGCTCGACGGAGTCGTCCAGCAGTTCCGGGGTCCGGGCGATGCCATGCAGGCCGGGATCGGCATGGTGCACCAGCACTTCATGCTCGTGCCCGTGTTCTCGGTCGCCGAGAACGTCATGCTGGGGCACGAGTCGACCCGCTTCGGCGGTGCGCTCGATCTCCCCGCCGCGCGGGCACACGTGCGGGAGGTGGCGGCCCGGTTCGGCTTCGCCATCGACCCCGACGCGATCGTGGGCGACCTTCCCGTCGGCGTCCAGCAGCGGGTCGAGATCATCAAGGCGCTCTCGCGCGAAGCGAAGGTGCTCGTCTTCGACGAGCCGACCGCTGTGCTCACCCCGCAGGAGACCGACGAGCTGATGGGCATCATGCGCCAGCTCCGAGACGAGGGCACGTCGATCGTCTTCATCACCCACAAGCTCCGCGAGGTGCGCGAGGTCGCAGACACCATCACGGTCATCAGGCTCGGCAAGGTCGTCGCCCAGGCCGAGCCGACGGCCACGAACGCCGAACTCGCTTCGCTCATGGTCGGTCGTGCCGTCGAGCTCACCGTGAGCCGGGAAGCTCCGAACCTGCGCCCCGGCGGGCTGGTCGTCGAAGGACTCAGCGTCACCGACGAGACCGGCCACCTGGTCGTCAACGACGTCAGCTTCACCGTGCAGCCGGGCGAGGTCCTGGCGATCGCGGGAGTGCAGGGCAACGGTCAGACCGAGCTCACCGAGGCCCTCATCGGCTTGCAGGCCAAGGTGTCGGGGTCGATCCTCCTCGACGGCGAGAAACTGAACGGTCGCAGCGTCAAGCAGATCATCGACGCCGGTGTCGGCTTCGTCCCCGAGGACCGCAAGGTCGAGGGGCTGGTGGGCGAGTTCAGCGTGGCCGAGAACCTCGTGCTGAACAGGTCGGGGGAGGCCCCGTTCTTCCAGGCCGCCACTCTGCGCCGGTCGGTTCTCGCCGATTTCGCCCGCGAGAAGATCGACGAGTTCGACATCCGCACCCAGAGTCCCCAGACCGCCGTGGGGCGCCTGTCGGGCGGCAACCAGCAGAAGGTCGTCCTCGCGCGGGAGCTGAGCCGTCCGCTCAAGCTGTTCGTCGCCTCCCAGCCCACCCGCGGCATCGATGTCGGGTCGATCGAGTTCGTGCACAAGCGCATCGTCGAGACCCGCGACTCCGGGGTACCCGTCATCGTCGTCTCCACCGAGCTCGACGAGGTGTCGGCGCTGGCCGACCGGATCGCGGTGATGTACCGCGGCCGCATCGTCGGCATCGTGCCCGGCGACGCGTCGCGGGAGACCCTCGGACTCATGATGGCGGGCGAATCGATCGAGGGGATCAACGCATGACCGACACCTCCTCCGAGCTTCCCGCGGCCACCGGCCCGCTGGCGGGCCAGACGCCGTCCTCGCCCCCGGCGCCGCGGCAGAACGCCTTCGTGGCCGACCTCCTGCGCGGCAACGTCGTCACCACGGTGCTGGCCATCGTGCTGTCGATGCTGATCGGCGGCCTGCTCGTCGCCCTGACCGATCAGAACGTGATCCGCACCGCCGGCTACTTCTTCGCCCGCCCCGGCGACATGCTCGCGGCGGTATGGGATGCCTTCGCGGGCACGTACTCCGCGCTCTTCCGCGGCGCGATCTACAACTACGACGCACCCGACTTCCTCCGGGCCATCAAACCGCTCACCGACACGCTGAACTTCGCGACGCCGCTGATCGCCGCCGGCCTCGGCGTCGGACTCGCGTTCCGCGTCGGTCTGTTCAACATCGGTGGCCGCGGTCAGCTGCTCATCGGTGCCGCGACGGCCGCGTTCGTTGCGTTCTCGGTGGATGCTCCGCTGTGGATCCACCTGCCGCTGACGATCCTCGCCGGCCTCGCGGGAGGGGCCGTCTGGGGCGGCATCGTCGGAGTGCTCAAAGCCCGCACCGGTGCGCACGAGGTGATCCTCACGATCATGCTCAACTTCGTCGCGTTCTACTTCGTGTCGTGGTTGCTCTCGACGCCGGGACTGCTGATGCGCCCGGGCGGATCGCAGCCGATCTCCCAGGCCACCCCCGTCACGGCGCAGTTCCCGGCGATCTTCCCGGCGCCGCTCACGGTGAACTGGGGCTTCTTCGTGGCGATCCTTGCCACGGTCTTCGTCTGGTGGCTCATCGAGCGATCCTCGCTCGGTTTCCGCATGCGCGCCGTCGGCGAGAACCCGCACGCGGCACGCGCGTCGGGCGTGAAGGTCGGCCGCATCCTCATCTACGCGATGGCTCTCGCGGGTGCTCTCGCCGGACTCGCCGGCGTCAACCAGATCTCGGGCACGATCACGAGCGGTTTCGGCAACGGCATCGACGCCGGCATCGGCTTCGACGCCATCACCGTGGCGTTGCTCGGCCGCAGCCGCGCGTGGGGCGTCTTCGCCGCGGGCATCCTGTTCGGCGCCCTCAAGGCGGGAAGCTTCACGATGCAGATCACCGAGAACATCCCGGTCGACATCGTGCTCGTCGTGCAGGCGCTGATCGTGCTGTTCATCGCCGCTCCGCCGCTCGTGCGCACCATCTTCTTCCTCCCGAAAGACCCCGCGACGCCCACCCGGCGAACGCGCCGCGCCGCACGGAAGGCGGTGTCGGCATGAGCGCCGCCACGGTCACGGACAACGCCCCCGTCGACCCGGGGCTCGAGATGTCGCGCCAGCGCAGCTGGAAGGGTTCGATCACCTTCGGTGTGGCGACGATCCTCGTCCTGCTGCTCGCGCTCCCCGCCGGACGCACCGGTGTCAGCACCTACCGCCTCGCCGACCGCGCGTCGTCGTGGACGGCGCCCGACATCCTCGTCCCCACCTGGCCGACGGTACTGGTGTGCGCGATCCTTCTCGCCCTCGCCACCGCGTACTCGGTCTGGGCGACGCTGCGCTACCGACGCCCGGGCCTGTGGCTCGCGATCCTCGTCGCGCTGGTGGGCGTCTTCGGATTCCTCACCTGGTCGGCGGCGGACGGCCTCGTGCCCGTCACCGGTCTGCTCTTCGGCGCGATCTCGCTCTCGGTACCGCTTGTCTTCGGAGCGCTCGGCGGCGTCATCGGCGAGCGGGTGGGCGTGGTCAACGTCGCGATCGAGGCCCAGTTCCTCCTCGCGGCCTTCACGAGTGCGCTGGTCGGCACGATCACCGGCAGCTACGTGCTCGGCCTTGTCGCGGCCATTTTCGCCGGTGCCCTCGTCGGAGCCGTCCTCGGCCTATTCGCCATCCGCTATCTCGTCGACCAGGTGATCGTCGGAGTCGTGCTCAACGTGCTCATCACGGGCCTCACGAGCTTCCTCCACGGCGCGATCATGGTGCCCAACGGCGCCACCCTGAACAGCCCGCCGCGCTTCCCGCGCTGGGCCATCCCCGGGCTCAGCGAGATCCCGGTGCTCGGGCCTGTGCTGTTCAACCAGACGCTCATCGTCTACCTCATGTACATCGCGGTCCCCGCCGTGGCGTGGGCGCTCTACAAGACGCGCTGGGGTCTGCGCCTGCGCGCCGTCGGCGAGCACCCCCAGGCGGCCGACACCGTCGGTATCAAGGTCAACCCGACCCGATTCTGGAACCTGCTGCTGGCCGGAGGCATCGCGGGCATCGGCGGTGCGTACTTCACCCTCGGCGCCGTCGGCAGCTTCGACAAAGAGATGACCAACGGTCTCGGCTTCATCGCCCTGGCCGCGGTGATCTTCGGCGGGTGGGACCCGGTGCGCGCGACGCTCGCGGCGCTGCTGTTCGGGTTCGCGACCAACCTCCAGACCCTGCTCGGCAACCTCGGGTCGCCCATCCCGGGCGACTTCCTGGCGATGCTGCCCTACCTGGTGACCATCTTCGCGGTGGTGGGCCTGGCGGGCCGTGTCCGGGGTCCGGCCGCCGCCGGTAAGCCGTACATCAAGGGCTGACCTCGCCGCGGCATCCGATCAACGGCGTGCCGAAGCATCCGACTCACGACAAGAAGGACAGATGACCGACATCGACTGGGACGAGCTGCGCACTGTGGCCACCGATGCCATGCACCACGCGTACGCGCCGTACTCCCGCTTCAAGGTGGGGGCCGCGGCCCTCGTCAGCGACGGGCGCATCGTGTCGGGATGCAACGTCGAGAACGCCTCGTACGGCGTGACCCTCTGCGCCGAGTGCGGACTGGTGAGCGAGCTGCACCGCTCCGGCGGCGGCCAGCTGGTCGCGTTCGTGTGCGTCGACGGCGACGGGCGCACCCTCATGCCGTGCGGCCGGTGCCGGCAGCTGCTCTTCGAGCACGCCATCCCGGGGATGCTGCTCGAGACCGTGTCGGGGATCCGTACGATCGACGAGGTACTGCCCGACGCCTTCGGCCCGCGCGACCTCGAGGAGGCGGCACGATGAGCGCGCAGTACGAGGTGCACCCGCACGACGCGGTGGACATCATCCGCGCCAAACGCGACGGCCAGGCCGTTCCCGAGCCCGCGCTGCGCTGGATGATCGAGCACTACACGAAGGGCTACGTCTCCGACGCGCAGATGTCGGCGTTCGCGATGGCCGTGCTCCTCAACGGCATGACGCGCGACGAGATCCGGGTCATGACCGACGCCATGATCGCCTCGGGCGAGCGCATGGAGTTCTCCTCCCTCGGCAAGCCCACCGTCGACAAGCACTCGACCGGGGGAGTGGGCGACAAGATCACCCTTCCGCTGGCACCGCTGGTCGCCGCGTTCGGCGTCGCCGTGCCGCAGCTGTCGGGTCGCGGCCTCGGACACACCGGAGGCACGCTCGACAAGCTCGAGTCGATCCCCGGCTGGCGCGCGGCCCTGTCCAACGACGAGATGCTCGCGCAGCTGCGCGACGTCGGCGCCGTGATCTGCGCGGCCGGTTCGGGTCTCGCCCCGGCCGACAAGAAGCTCTACGCCCTGCGCGACGTCACGGGGACGGTCGAGGCGATCCCGCTGATCGCGTCGAGCATCATGTCGAAGAAGATCGCCGAGGGCACCGATGCGCTCGTGCTCGACGTGAAGTTCGGCTCCGGCGCCTTCATGCAAGACATCGACCGCGCGCGCGAGCTCGCCCGCACCATGGTGGCGCTGGGCACCGACTCGGGCGTGTCGACCACGGCGCTCCTGACAGACATGAACACGCCCCTCGGCCTCGCGATCGGCAACGCCAACGAGGTTCGCGAATCGGTCGAGGTGCTCGCCGGCGGCGGACCGGCCGACGTCGTCGAGCTCACCCTCGCCCTCGCCCGCGAGATGCTGGCCCTCGCGGGGCACCCCGATGCCGACGTCGAGGCGGCCCTGTCCGACGGCCGCGCGATGGACGCCTGGCGCGCGATGATCATCGCTCAGGACGGCGATCCGGATGCGGCGCTCCCGACGCCCCGCGAGACGCACGTCGTCACCGCCGAGCGCGCCGGAATCGTGCAGCGCGTCGACGCACTGCCGTTCGGCGTCGCCGCCTGGCGGCTGGGCGCCGGGCGCGCCCGAGCCATCGACCCCGTCATCCACGCTGCGGGCATCGACCTGCACGTCAAGCCCGGCGATCGGGTGACGGCTGGTCAACCGCTGTTCACCCTGTCGGCCGATGATGAGAAGCGGTTCGGCCGCGCTCTCGAGGCCGTCGCGGGAGCATGGGAGATCGCCGACTCGGCGGTCGACGTGCTGCCACTGGTCCGTGAGCGCATCACGGCCTGACCGAACCCGCGCACAGGAGGAAGCCATGTCGATCGATCAGCACGGAGACGCCCGCCTCGAGGGGATGTCGCTCCGCGGCCTGCCCAAGGTGTCGTTGCACGACCATCTCGATGGAGGGGTACGCCCCGACACCATCGTCGAGCTCGCCGATGCGGCGGGGGTCGATCTCCCCGTCGACGACGGAGAAGACCTCGCCGACTGGTTCGCCGAGAAGGGGGACTCGGGGTCGCTCGTGGAGTACCTCAAGACTTTCGACCTCACGACCGGCGTCATGCAGACGCGCGAGAACCTCACGCGCGTCGCCCGCGAGTTCGTCGAAGACCTCGCCGCCGACGGCGTGATCTACGGCGAGGTGCGCTGGGCGCCCGAGCAGCACCTCGCCGGTGGTCTGTCGCTCGACGACGTGGTCGACGCCGTGCAGGAGGGGATCGAAGAGGGTGAGGATGCCGCGGAGGCAGCGGGTCGCGACATCCGCGTCGGCCAGCTGATCTCGGGCATGCGACACACCGAGCGCGTCCGTGAGCTCGCCGAGCTCGCCGTGTCGTGGCGAGGGCGCGGAGTGGTCGGGTTCGACATCGCCGGCCCCGAGGACGGATACCTCCCCGCCCTGCACCGCGACGCCTTCGACTACCTCGCGCGGGAGTTCTTCCCGACGACGGTGCACGCCGGCGAGGCGGCCGGGCTCGACAGCATCCGTTCCGCCCTTCTCGACGGTCGTGCGCTGCGTCTGGGCCACGGTGTGCGGCTCGCCTCCGACCTGAACGTCATCGAGCGCTCGGGCGAGGAGGTCATGGTGCAGTTCGGCGACCTCGCCCGCTGGGTGCGCGACCGCGAGATCACGCTGGAGCTCTCCCCGTCGTCGAACCTGCAGACCGGTGCGATCGAGGCGTGGGGCACCGCGATCGAGGATCACCCGTTCGATCTGCTCTACCAGCTCGGCTTCTCGGTCACGGTGAACGTCGACAACCGTACGATGAGCCGCACGAGCCTGACGCGGGAGCTCTCGCTGCTCGTCGACGCCTTCGGCTACGACCTCGGCGACCTCGAGGCGTTCCAGCTCAACGCCGCCGCGGGTGCCTTCCTGCCCGTCGAGGAGCGCGAGGAACTCATCGAACTCATCGCCGCCGGCTTCGGCGCCTGACCTCCGAGCCGATGTCCCCATCCGGCCGGGAATGCGCGGTCAGTTCGCGGCGGAATGGGGACATCGCTCGTCCTCCACAAGGGGACGGGCGGCGGGGGTTCTGGACAGGAGAGTGCCCACCGAGCCGCAGACGGTGATGTCGCGGCCAGGATCGGGCGATGCGCCCTCCCGCCGATCTGCCCGCTGAACTTCGTGCAAGACCGTTCTCCATCCACGACGCCCAGCGGGCCGGCGTGCGCGCCGGGCGGCTCGACGCCCGCGATCTCACCATCCCCTTTTCCGGGCGTCCGCGACCACAAGGATGCTGGCTCGTACGGACTCCTGCGGCAGTGTCAGCAGTTCGCCGCACGGATCGCGCCCTGGCAGTTCTTCAGCCACGGCACGGCCCTCGCCCTCTGGGGTGCGCCGATGCCCTCGGGCCGGTCCGGTAGTGAGGTGCATGTCAGCGCCCACCGTCCGCAGCGCGAGCCGCGGGTCAAGGGGGTGATCGGTCACCGGCTCCAGCACCGAGATGCGGCGGTGCATCTCATCGGGGGACTCCCCGTCGAGTCGCCCGCCAGGGCCTGGCGGCAGGCCGGCGCATCCTGGAGCCTCGATGACCTCGTGGCGGCGGGTGACTATCTCGTCGGGCGCGGCCGCTGTGCCACGCTCGAGGAGCTGCGCCGTGAGGTAGCGGCGATGGGCGGGGTGGGTGCGGAGCGGTTGCGCGCCGCGCTCGATGCCATCCGTGCGGGTTCGGAGTCGTCCGAGGAGTCCCGGCTGCGCCTGGTGCTGGCGCGAGCCGGTCTGCCGGAGCCCGAGCTCAACTGGGTGCTGCGGGACGCGAGCGGCCGGTTCGTGGCGCGGCTCGATCTGGCCTATCCGCGGTGGCGCGTCGGGACGGAGTACGACGGCCGGCAGCACGCCTTCGACGTCCGGCAGTTCGAACGAGACTCCGATCGCTGGCCGGCTATACGCCGCGCGGGGTGGGATGTGGTGCGAGTGCTGCGGCACCACCTGCGCGACGGCGGCAAACCGGCTGTCTTCCTCGTGCGGGAGGCGTTGGTGCGTGCAGGGTGGTCGCCATCGCGGGGTTGATGTCCCGATCCCGCCGGGAATGACGCACTCTTTCCCGGCGGGATCGGGACACGGTCGGGTGAGACCCGTGGTCAGGGGAGCGCGGCGAGGAACGGGGCGATCGCGTCGGTCAGGGCGGCGGTCATGTCGGCGTCGGAGATCGTCGGGGTGCCGTCGCCGGCCTGCGGCCCGTAGTCGCCGAACGAGGCGTGCGCGGCGCCGGCGATCTCGACGAACTCCGCGTCGGCGGGCAGCTCGCCCTTCGCGTCGGCGATCTTCTGCGGGGTCGAGAGGCCGTCGTCGGAGCCCGCGAGGCTCAGCACGGGAAGACCGGAACCGCTGAGGTCGTTCGCGCAGTACGAGGCGAACAGCACGAGCGCGTCGGCGTCGGGGGCGAGCTGGCACGCCCGGACGCCTCCGAGCGAGTGCCCGCCGACCGCCCACGCCTTCACGTCGGGGGCGAGCGAGGTGAAGGCGTCGAGCGGGCGCGGGTCGAAGAACGCGAGGTTCACCCACGGCCGCGTGATGACGACGGTCACGCCGTCGTCGACGACCAGACGCGAGAGCTTGGCCGCATACGCCCACGGGTCGACCTTCGCGCCCGGGATGAAGACGAGCCCGACGTCGCTGCCGCCGTCGGCGGGCGCGAGCGCGATGCCCGCACCGTCGTCGGCGACCGAGATCGAGGGGTCGGTCCTGACCGCGTCGAGCGGGCCGGCCTCGGCGCCCATGACGCCGACCTGGCTCCAGACGACGATGCCGATCAGCAGCGCCGCGACGAGGCCGCCGATGACGCCCAGGGTCCAGCGCAGTGCGCGGAACCGACGACGCCGGCGCGGGGGAGTGCCCCCGGCCGGCGTCGCGTCGTGCGGATCGGTCACGTCGTCAGGCTGCCAGCTCCGCCTGGCGCGCGGCGACCTGCGCCTCGATGCGGGCGAAGAGCGGATGCTGCGCGTCAAGGCCCGTCACCGACGCCGTGAACTCTGCGGCCGACTGCTCACGCAGCATCCGCTGGAGATCGACGGCCTGCGCGTCCTCCTGATCGGAGAACCGCAGCGCGGCACCGATCGCGGCGACGAGGGCGTCGACGGGGAGGCCCCGGTCGACGGCTTCGGCGGCGGGGCCGACGAAACGCTCGTGCCGGGAGAGCTTGCGCAGCGGCTGGCGTCCCACGCGCCAGACGGTGTCGGGGAGCGCGGGGTTGCGGAACCGCTGCAGGATGGTCGCACGGTACTCATGCTGCGTCGCGGCGTCGAGCTCGTGCTTCTCGATGAGCAGCTCCGAGGTCTCGCGCAGAGCGCTTTCGACCTTCTCGGCGATCGCGGGGTCGGCCAGGGCGTCGGAGATGCGCTCGATCCCCGCCTCGGCACCGAAGTAGGCGGTGGTGGCGTGCCCGGTGTTGACCGTGAAGAGCTTGCGCTCGATGTACGGCGTCAGGTCGTCGACGAAGTGCGCCCCCGGAATGCGGGGAGGGTTATCGCCGAATGGCGCGCGCTCGATGGCCCACTCGAAGAACGGCTCGACCGTGACGTCGATGCCGTCGCCCGGAGCTTGGGCGGGCACGATCCGGTCGACGGCCGTGTTGGCGAAGACGGCGCGGGCAGAGACGGCGTCCCACGCATCTCCGGCTGCGTTCGCCATTTCTTCGCGGAGGGTGTCGGTCGCGCCGATCGCGTTCTCGCACGCCATGATCTGCAGCGGGGGCGATGCGGGGTCGCGAAGGCCCAGGCCCGCCACGATGTGCGGCGCGACGAACTTCAGGATCGTCGGACCGACGGCCGTGGTGACCACGTTCGCCCCGGCGATCTCATCGACGAGCGCCGCAGCGTCGGTCGCGCTGTTGATCGCGCGGAAGCCGGTGACGACGGTGTCGACGCCGCCCTCGCCGACCTCGTGCACCGTGTACTCGGATGCGTCGTTGATCGCGTCGACGAGGGGCGCTGCGACGTCGGAGAACACGAGGTCGTAGCCGCCCTGGTGCAGGAGCACGCCGACGAAGCCGCGGCCGATGTTGCCGGCGCCGAAGTGGACGGCCTTCATGCGTCGTTGACCGCGGCGAGGGCCTGGTAGAGCGCCTCGGGGGCGTCGGCCTGCTTCAGTCGGGCGACCTCGTCCTCGTCGGAGAAGAGGATCGCGATCTGCGAGAGGATCTCGAGATGCTCGTCGCCCTTGCCGGCGATGCCGATGACGAAGGTCACCGGCTCCCCGCCCCAGTCGACCCCGCCGTCGTAGCGCACCACCGAGAGCGCGGAGTCGAGGATGGCATCCTTCGTCTCGTTGGTGCCGTGCGGGATGGCGAGCTCGTTGCCCATGTAGGTCGAGACGGTCTCCTCGCGCTGCTGCATCGCGTCGAAGTACTCCGACGTCACGGCGCCGGCCGATTCGAGGATGTCGGCGGCCTCCTTCATCGCCTCTTCACGGGTCGCACCGCCGCTGTGGATGCGCACCTGGTCGATGCTGAGAACGTCGCGTGGCATGTCGTTCGCCTTTCGTTTCGAGGGGTCGGATGCCGAAGCATCCGTGGGTGAAAGCCTACGAGGCCGGGGCTTCGCGCGCCCGGCCTCGTAGGTGTGATCTGTCTTACTTGTCGTCGTGCTGGTCGCGCACGAGTTCCACGACCTCGTCGTACTTCGGCGAGTTCATGAAGTTGTCGACCGACACGTGGATCGAACCGGGCGTCTGCTTGCGCGCGCGGTCGGTGAGCTGGGCCTGCGTGATCACCAGATCGGCCGACGGGTCGAGGTTCGCGATGGCCTTGTTGGTCACCGTGACGTCGGCGAGGCCGGCCTTCTTGAACTTGTTGCGCAGCACGCTGGCGCCCATCGCCGACGAGCCCATTCCGGCGTCGCACGCGAAGACCACGTTCTGGATCTGCTTCGTGGCGACGATGCCGCCGCTGAGAGCTCCACCGGTCTCCTCCTGCGTCTCGAGGCGGTCGACGGCTTCCTCGGCCTCGCGCACCGCTTCGCGGTCGCGGCCGTCCGACGCGCGGAGCGCGTCGAGGGCGGCGGACGACTTGCCCTTGTTCGCCGACGTCTTCGAGATGGCGGCGGCGAAGGCGTCGCCCTCGGCGAGCAGGTCCCGCTTGCGCGAGGCACGCAGGATGATCGCCGAGATGAGGAAGGTCACCGCGGCCGACAGCACCACGGAGAGGATCACCGCGAAGTACCGGTTGTCGGCCACCTGAGCCAGCACCGCGAGGATGCTGCCCGGAGCCGCGGGGGCGCGGAGCTGGCCGCCCAGCAGCAGGTTGGTCGTAACGCCCGTCATGCCGCCGCCGATGAGGGCGAGGATGAGGGTCGGCTTCATGAGCGCGTACGGGAAGTACACCTCGTGGATGCCGCCGAAGAACTGGATGATCGCCGCACCCGGAGCGGACGCGCGCGCCGCGCCGAGCCCGAAGAACGTGAAGGCGAGCAGCAGGCCGACGCCGGGGCCGGGGTTGGCCTCGAGCAGGAACAGGATCGACCCGCCGGTGTCGCTGTCGGCCGCCTGCTGGATGCCGAGCGGAGTCAGCACGCCGTGGTTGATGGCGTTGTTGAGGAAGAGCACCTTCGCCGGCTCGATCAGGATGCTCGTCAGCGGCAGCAGGCCCGTGTCGACCAGGAAGTTCACCGCGGTGCTGAGCACGTTCATGAGGCCGTTGATGAGGAACGCCAGCGGGTAGAACCCGACGATCGCCATCACGAAGCCCCAGATGCCGGCCGAGAACATGTTGACGAGCATCTCGAAGCCGGCCTTGATCTTGCCGTCCCAGAGCTTGTCGAGCTGCTTCATCGTCCACGCGGCGAGCGGGGCCATGATCATCGCGCCGATGAACATGTTGATCTCGCCGAGCTGGTTGTCGGCGGGAAGCGTCAGGTTGACCTGCCCGATGAGGTAGTCGGAGCCGGCGATGACACCGAACGTGGCGATCGCACCCACGACACCGCCGCGCACGGCGTAGACCAGGTGGCCGCCGAGGTAGGCGATGAGCACCGGCAGCAGGTAGTGGATGAAGGGGCCGACGATCGTGGCGAGCTGGTCGTTGGGCGTCCAGCCCTTCTCGATGAAGAAGGCCGTGAAGATGCCCCAGGCGATGAGCGCGGGGATGAGGGGCATGATCATGCCCGAGAGGAACGTGCCGAAGCGCTGCACCGCGACGCGTGCGCCGCCGGTGCTGCTCGTCACGTCTTTCGACGTCGTCGTCATTTGACTGCTTCTTTCTGTCGTGCGGACGCCGCTGTCGCGGCCTCGCGTGCGGTGGCCGCGCCGTCGGCGGCCAGTGCTGCCTCGGCGATGCGGCGGGCATCGTCGAGAGTGTGGGTGAGAAGGGTGGCGCGCACGTCGGCCAGGGCCGTCGGCGCCATCGAGAGCGTGGTCGCGCCGAGACCGACGAGCACCACGGCCAGCAGCGGGTCGGCCGCCGCTTCGCCGCAGATGCCGACGGGCTTGCCCGACGCCGCTCCCGCCGCTCCCACCTCGCGCACCAGGCGGAGCACGGCGGGGTGCCACGGATCCTGGAACGATGCCACCGAGCCGAGCAGGCGGTCGGCGGCGAGCGTGTACTGCGTGAGGTCGTTGGTGCCGATGGAGGCGAAGTCGGCGTGGCGGAAGATGCGGTCGGCCAGGAGCGCCGACGAGGGCACCTCCACCATGACGCCCGCGGTCTTCAGTCCGTAGTCCTTCGCCAGCGAGACGAAGTACTCGGTCTCCTCGACGGTCGAGACCATGGGCGCCATGACCCACAGATCGGCAGGTCCTTCGGGAGAGCGTCGCGTCGCCGCATCCGCCTCCGCGAGCGCGGTGAGCTGCTCGCGGAGGATGTCTTCGCTGGCGCGGAGGGCGCGCAGGCCCCGGAGGCCGAGCGCCGGGTTCTCTTCGTGCGCGTCGTTGAGGAACGGCAGGGGCTTGTCGGCACCGGCGTCGAGCACGCGCACGACGACCTTCTTGCCGGGGAATGCCGCGAGCAGCTCGGTGTAGGCCGTGCGCTGCTCCTCGACGGTGGGGGCCGAGCTCGAACTGAGGAAGAGGAACTCGGTGCGGAACAGGCCGACGCCCTCGGCGCCCAGCTCGACCGCCTCGGAGGCCCCGCCGGGCTTGCCCAGGTTCGCCAGCAGCGGCACCGGGGTGCCGTCGGCCAGAGCGCCCGGGGTGATGGGGGCGGATGCTGCGGCCGCACGGTCGGCGGCGCGGGTCAGGGCTCGGGCGAGCTCGTCGTCGGACGGCGAGGTCACGACGAGGTTCGCCGCGGCGTCGACGATCACCGTCTCGCCCTCGGTGAGGCTCGCGGCTTCTGCGGCGCCGACGACCGCGACGATCGACTTCTCGCGGGCGAGGATGGCCGTGTGCGAGGTGGGGCCGCCCTCGGTCGTGATGAGCGCGAGCACCTTGTCGAGGTCGAGCAGCGCGGTGTCTGCCGGGGCGAGGTCTTTCGCGACGAGGACGAACGGGTGCCCGGGGTCGGGGATGCCGGGGGCGGCGACACCCCGGAGGCGGGCGATGACGCGCTGCGCGACGTCGTCGAGGTCGGCGGCGCGCTCGCCGAGATAGCCGCCGAGGGCGGTGAGCTGCTCGCGGAACGACGCGAAGGCGTCGTAGACGGCCCACTCGCCGGTCTTGCCGGCCTGCAGGCGGGTGTCGACCTCGGCTTCGAGTGTCGGGTCCTCGGCCATCATCGCCTGGGCCTCGAGCACGTCGCGGGCGGCGCCGCCCGCGGTGTTACCGCGCTCCTCGAGCTCGCGCGCGACGGCGGCGACCGCCTCGCGGACGCGCGCCGACTCCTCCTCGACGCTCAGCTCGCTGGGGGCGTCCTTCGGAGCCGGGAGGGGCTCCGCCATGCGTGCGACCGGTCCCTGGGCGACGCCCAGGCCGATTCCGACTCCGCGAAGTTCCGTCATGGTCTCGGTTCCCGTCATGCTGCGTCGTGGTCGGTGGTCAGGAGTTCGGCGAGGGCGTCGACCGTCGCCTCGGCGTGGGGGCCGTCGGCGGTGAGCGTGACGTAGTCGCCCTGATCGAGCCCGAGGGCGATCACCCCGAGGATGCTGGCGGCGTTCACCGGGGCACCCGCGTCCTTGGCGATCGTGACGGGGATGCCGGAGTCCTTCGCCGCCTTCGCGAACAGCTTCGCGGGGCGGGCGTGCAGTCCGTGGGACGAGCCGATCCTCACCGTCCGGGTGATCTGGGGCATGGGGGGTCCTTTCTCAGGCGTCGAGGGGGTCGGTGGCGCGTGCCGGGGAGCTCTGCACGGCCTGCTCGACCAGGTCGAGGGTCCGCACGCCGGACAGGTCGGTGAAGACGTCGTCCGGGAGGAGGACGACCACGACGCCACGGGCCGCGGCATCCCTCTCGATCCTCTCGAGCGAGTCGGCCATGTGGGGTCCGACCAGCACGATGTCGGCGGCGTCCAGATCGATCGGGAGCGATCTGTCGGTACCGGCGAACGCGGTGTAGGGAAGGCCGCGGTCATGAGCGGCGTGCCGCACGCGTTGTGCGACGAAGGTGCTTGACGCACCCGCACCACAGACCACGAGGATCCTCATCGATCCGCCTCCTTCTCGCCCATTCTTGTGAGAACGCTGGGAGACGACAACCAGGTTCGTTTCCCACCCCCCGGAATGAACGCTGGTGCGCCGCCGCCCGAGGGGTCGGCGCGTGATTGACTGGGGAGGCTTCCGCGACACGACGGCGGACGTGGAGGAAGACGTGACACGAGCGAGACAGGATCGCCTGCTCGCCCTGCTGACCCGGAACGGCGAGTGGGAGACGGCGGCGACGCTCGCCGACTCCCTGGGCGTGACGCCCCGGAGCGTCCGGTCGTACGTCAACGCCGTCAACGCCCGGGTTCCGCACGGAACGGCGATCGAGTCGGGTCCGTCGGGCTACCGGGCAGGGGCGGATGCGGCGGCGGCCCAGCGCGCCGGCAGCGCACCCGAGGCGGGCACCCCCCGCGACCGGCTCCACACCCTCGTGCGTGCGCTCCTGGATTCACCCGACGGCATCGACGTGTTCGAGACCGCCGACGCCCTGCACGTCAGCACCGCCACCCTCGACGCCGACCTGGCTCGGGTGCGCGGGCTTCTCGGCGGCACCGAGCTGACCCTCGAGCGCTCCGCGTCGACCGCGCGGTTGCGCGGCACCGAGATGGCGCAGCGGCGGCTGTTGAGCAAGCTCGCCCACGACGAGATGGATGCGGGGCTGTTCGACCTCGCCGCGCTCCGCCGCACCCTCGGTGAGGGGTCGGTCGGTGCCCGCGCGTTCGGACCGTTCAAGTCCGAGCTCGTCGGGGAGCTGGGGGCGATGGGCTACTTCGTCAACGAGTTCGGAATCGGCGATGTCGTGATGCACATCGCGATCGCCGCCGACCGGATCACCCGCGACCGTGCGCTCGAACGCGCGTCGACCGACAGCTCCGCCGCCCATTCCGAGGTGGCGGGCCTCCTCGACCGTCTCACTCTCCGGCACCTCGGCGTGCAGCTGGGCACGGGCGACCGCGAGCACCTCGCCACTCTCGTGCTCACGCGGGTCGTCGCCCCCGGTGCGCCCTCGGCCGATGACGCGCGAGCGCGGCTCGATCCCGAGGTCGAAGCATCCGTCCGCGCCGTCGTCGAGCAGGCGGCCGCCGACTTCCTCGTCGACATCGCGCACGAGGACTTCATCCTCCGCCTCGCCCTCCACGTGCAGAACCTCCTGCACCGTGCGAGGGAGCAGGCGTGGTCGCGCAATCCCCTGACGCGCTCGCTGAAGTCGACGTACCCGATGATCTTCGACGTCGCCGTCTACATCGCCAGCGGTCTGCAGCAGAGCCTCGGCATCCCCATCCAGGACGACGAGATCGCCTACATCGCGATGCACGTCGGCGGGCGCCTCGAGCGCAGCAGGCGCGCCGACCAGCTGCTGACGGCGACGATCGTGTGCCCCGGGTACTACGAGCTGCACGAGCTGCTGCGCTCGAGCGTCGACCGCTCGCTCGGCCAGGCCATCGAGGTCGTCGGCGTCGAGACCCGCGTCGATCCCGACTGGGAGTCGATCGACACCGATCTCGTTCTCTCGACGATCGATCCGGCCCGTCCGAGCGACCGCATCGTGCGCATCCAGCCGTTCCTCACCGACAGCGACGTGGAACGGGTGCAGGCGGCGGCCGGTCGTATCCGCCGCGGGCGGCGCCTCGCGCGGCTGCGCACCGAACTCGAGCGGTACTTCGACCCGACCGCGTTCATTCGCGGCATCGACGCGGCCGAGGGGGAGCCGGGGGTGATCCGCGAGCTCGGATCGCTGCTCGTGGCGCAGTCGGTCATCGACGGCGACTACGTCGAGCGGGCGATCGATCGCGAGGCGCTCTCGTCGACTGCCTTCACCGACGCGCTCGCCGTGCCCCACGCGATGGACATGACCGCCTCGCGCACGCGGATCGCGATCGGCATCGCCGATTCCTCGATCCCGTGGGGCGAGGGCCGCGTGCAGGTGGTCGCTCTCGTGGCGTTCAGCGAAACCGACCGCGAGGCGTTCCAGACCGTGTTCGAGCAGTTCGTCGAGGTGTTCAGCGAACGCGACAGCGTGCAGCGGATCGTGCGGCGCGGCACCGACTTCACGGCCTTCCTCGACGAGCTGGTCGCCGTCATCGACGGCTGACGCCCGGTCGGGTGGCCCGTGTTCGGGGCGTCGCTCTTCGGGTTTGGGGCGCGATTCTTCGGCTGGGGCGTGGAATTCCGCGCCCCGAGGAGAAGATCGCGCCCCGAACGGGTCAGCGCGCGGTGTGCGGCCTATCGCGGCGGGTCGATGCCGAACGAGGCCAGGCGCGCGCCGAGGTCACGCGCCGAGCTGATGTGCGCCCACCCCCACCGTGCGAACCGGCGCTGGGTGCGTCCGCGGATCCAGTCCTCCCGCTGCTTCTCGGCCAGGAGCACCTGCTCGACGGTTCGCCCGCTGCGCAGGGCCTCGTCGGTGTATTTGCTCTCGCCGTCGAACTCGCCGAAGGAGTTCACGTCGTCGAGCCCGATGTCGACGAAGTAGTCCTCGCCCCGCGGCCCCTCGACCCGCACCTGCAGGGAGGGGCGCGCGAACCCCAGCTCGGCGAGCAGGATGCGGCTGACGCTCTCGCCGGGCAGCTGGGCCCGACCGTCGGCGAACGCGAGGGCGCGTTGCGCCCGCGTCCGGCCGTGGGCGGAGCGCCCGACGACCTCGCGCGCGGTCTCGCGGAACGCCTCTGCGCGATCGGTCAGGTAGTTGCCCTGCTTCGGATGGGCGACCTGCCGCAGGGCCGCGTCGACCGCGCAGACGGCGGGCGTGAAGCCGGCGGTGCGGGCGACGTCGGCCACGGTGCGCACCAGGCTCGTGCACGTCAGGTCGCCGACGCCGACGACGTCGCCCGCGGCGAGCTGACCGCGGTGCCGCACGACCCCCGCGGCCGCGCCGGGGCGTTCGGGGGAGAGGATCGCATCGAGCGTGACCGCATGCCACCCGTAGACGGGCAGCCCGAGGATCGCTGCCGCCGTGAGATGCGAGAACACCGGCGCCACGCGGCTGACGGCGCAGAGCGCACGCGCGCGCACGACGATGCGACCTTCGGGCGTCAGCATCCGCACGTCTTCGTCTCTCACGTAGACGCCGGGGCGCACCCGCCTCAGCTCGGACGAGGCCACCATGCGGTCGAGCGCGTGTGAGCCGATGCCCTCATCTGCGAGGTCGCCCCTGCGGAGCAGGGAGACGTCGAACGGCGAGACCATGCTCCCGAGCTTCGGCCAGATGCGCCGGCCTCGAGGTCGAGTCCGGCACCCCGGTGGATACTCGTCGTGCCCGGCCGCCTGGGGAGGAAAGCCGGGTCGGGGCGCAGAACTCGCGTCGGGGCGCGGGATTCCCCGCCCCGACCGGAAACCTGCGCCCCGAACCCAGAGATATGTGCCCCGAACCGGAGAGGAACGCTGGCGCGGGGCGCAGGGTCAGCGCACGGCGTCGAGCATCTCGCGGGCGCCCGCGGCGAGCTCCGCGAGGCGCTTGCGCGCCTTCTTCTCCGTCGTGGCGCGCACGTCGAGGTAGAGCTTCAGCTTCGGCTCGGTGCCGCTCGGGCGCACGATGAGGCGCGAGCCGTCTTCGAGCGCGAAACGCAACACGTCGCCCGGCGGCAGGTCGCCGAGCCCGTCGCGCAGGTCGTCGACCTGGGATGCTGCGATCCCGCCGACCGTTCGCGGCAGGTCGTCGCGCAACCTCGCCATCATGGCGGCGATCTCGGCCACGTCGTCGACGCGGATGGAGATCTGGTCGCTCGCGAATGCGCCGAAGGTCTCGCGGAACTCCGCGAGCACGTCGGCGATGGTCTGACCCTCTTTCCGCGCCTGGCCGATGAGACCGAGCATCGCGATCGCGGCGGAGATACCGTCCTTGTCGCGCACCGTGCCGGGGTTGACGAGGTACCCGAGGGCCTCCTCGTACCCGTAGACGAGACCGGGGGCGCGGGAGATCCACTTGAAGCCCGTCAGTGTCTCGCGGAAGCCCAGGCCGTAGTGCTCCGCGATGCGTCCGAGACCGGGCGACGAGACGAGCGAGCAGGCCAGCGTCGCCGACGGGTCGCGGGGCACGCCGTTCTCGTCGACGGCAGCGCGGGCCGCCCGCCAGCCGAGCAGCAGCCCGACGTCGTTGCCGCTGAGCATCCGCCAGCCGCCCTCCGCCGAAGCATCCGGGATCGCCACCGCCAGGCGATCGGCGTCGGGGTCGTTGGCGATGATCAGGTCGGCGGAGTTCTCGCGTGCAGTCTCGTACGCGAGGTCGAGGGCACCGGGCTCTTCGGGGTTGGGGAACGCCACCGTGGGGAACGCGCCGTCGGGGTGCAGCTGCGCCTCGACAGGGATCGGCGCCGGGTAGCCGGCCGATGCGACGATGCGCGAGAGGGTCTCCCATCCGACGCCGTGCATCGCGGTGTACACCCAGCGCAGTCCGTGCGCCCCGGCGGGGGCGGGGGAGACGGCCGCGGTCGCGGTGACGTAGGCCTCCACGAGCGACTCGTCGGCGTTGGAGTACCCCACGGAGCGGGGGAGATCGCCGAGCTCGGTCGTGTCGGCGATGCGCTGGATGTGCGCGGCGATCGACGAGTCGCTGGGCGAGACGATCTGCGCGCCGTCGTCGTCGCCGCCGAGGTAGACCTTGTAGCCGTTGTCGTCGGGCGGGTTGTGGCTGGCGGTGACCATGACGCCCGCCGACGCGCCGAGGTGGCGGACGGCGAAGGCGAGCACGGGAGTGGGGAGCATCCGCGGTAGGAGGATCGCGTGGAGTCCGGCACCAGCGAAGATCTCGGCCGAGTCACGGGCGAACACGTCGGAGTTTCGGCGGCCGTCGTAGCCGATGACGACCGACGGCGCATCGCCGTCGCCTGCGCGCTCGCGCAGGAACGCGGCCAGGCCCGCGGCGGCTTGCGCCACCAGCACGCGGTTCATGCGGTTGGGTCCGGCACCGAGCGCGCCGCGGAGTCCGGCGGTGCCGAACGCGAGTCGCTGCGAGAAGCGGTTCGCGAGCTCGGCGGCGGCCGCAGCATCCGCCTCCTCGGTGCCGCTGATCAGCGTGCGCAGCTCGTCGCGGGTCTGTCCGTCGGGATCCTGCGCCAACCAGGCGCGGGCCGCCTCCAGCAGGTCGTCGGTGCGCGACGCCGCGTCGGCGCTCACAGCGCCTCGATGACGCGGGCGAGCAGGGCGGAGATGACGGGCTCGGCCTCACGGCCGGCCTCGAGCACCTCTTCGTGGCTCAACGGCGTGGTCTGGATGCCGGCGGCGAGGTTCGTGATGAGCGAGAAGCCGAGGACCTCCATGCCCGCCTGGCGGGCGGCGATCGCCTCCAGGGCCGTCGACATGCCGACGATATGGCCGCCGATGGTCTTGGCCATCTGCACCTCGGCGGGCGTCTCGTAGTGGGGGCCGCGGAACTGGCAGTAGACGCCCTCGTCGAGAGTCGGGTCGATCGTGCGGGCGAGGTCGCGCAGCCTGGAGGAGTAGAGGTCGGTGAGATCGACGAAGGTCGCGCCCTCGAGGGGCGAGGCGGCGGTGAGGTTGATGTGGTCGCTGATCAGCACCGGCTGCCCGGGCGTCCACGTCTCGCGGATGCCGCCGGCGCCGTTGGTGAGGATCATGGTGGACGCGCCGGATGCTGCGGCCGTGCGCACGCTGTGGACGACCCGGCGAACACCGTGGTTCTCGTAGAAGTGCGTGCGGGCCCCGATCACGAGCACGTGCGTGCCCGCGGGGGTGCGGACGCTCCGGAGCGTGCCGACGTGCCCGGCGAGTGCCGGAGCGCTGAACCCGGTGACCTCCGTCGCGGGGAACGACGCGACGGTCTCGCCGATGAGCTCGGCGGCGCGTCCCCACCCGCTCCCGAGAGTGACGGCGATGTCGTGGCGCTCGACGCCCGTGAGGCGTGCGATATCGGCGGCGGCGGTGGCGGCGATCGCGAACGGATCGGCCGTGGGGTCATCGAGAGGGTTCTCGGCAGATGAGGACATGAGCCCACTCTAGGAATCGCCGCGTTTCGTCGCCACACGCGACGCGCGACAGAATGGAGTACATGTCCTCCCTCAGCTTCGAGCGAACCCAGCGCGTCGCCATCATCGGCGGTGGCCCCGGCGGTTACGAAGCGGCGCTCGCCGCCGCCCAGCTCGGAGCCGAGGTGACCCTCGTCGAGCGCGCGAGCGTCGGCGGCGCCGCCGTCATGACCGACGTCGTCCCGTCGAAGACCCTCATCGCCACGGCCGATGCCGCGGTCGCGATCAAGGGCGCGAGCGCGCTGGGGGTGCAACTGTTCGCGAAGGGCGGCGACGGCAAGCCGCTGCAGCCCGAGGTCGCCATCAACCTCGCGGCCGTGAACACCCGGCTGCTCTCCCTCGCCCGCCAGCAGTCCGACGACATGCGCGCCTCGCTCGTGGAGGCGGGCGTGCGCATCATCTCCGGCCACGGGCGCCTGGAGGGCGATTCCGCCGTCGTGATCGCCACCGAGCAGGGCGGCACCGACTTCGATCGCGTCGAGGCCGACACGCTGCTCGTCTCGGTCGGTTCGTCGCCGCGCGAGCTGCCCTCCGCAAAGCCGGATGGCGACCGCATCCTCACCTGGACCCAGCTCTACGGCATGCGTTCGCTGCCGAAGCACCTGATCGTCGTGGGCTCCGGCGTCACCGGCGCAGAGTTCGCCTCGGCCTACATGAACCTCGGGTCGAAGGTCACGCTCGTCTCCAGCCGCGATCAGGTGCTCCCCGGCGAGGACTCCGACGCCGCGGCCGTGCTCGAGAAGGTCTTCGAGCGCGGCGGCATGACCCTGCTGTCGAAGGCTCGCGCCGAGAGCGTGGTCAACACCGGCGACGGCGTCGTCGTGACCCTCGCCGACGGACGCACGGTCGAGGGCAGCCACTGCCTCATGGCGGTCGGCTCGATTCCCAACACCGCCGGCATCGGACTCGAGGAGGCAGGCGTGCAGCTGACCTCGTCGGGCAACATCCGGGTGAACCGCGTCGCGCGCACCTCCGTGCCGAACATCTACGCCGCCGGCGACTGCACCACGTTCGTGCCGCTGGCCTCGGTCGCCTCCATGCAGGGCCGCACCGCGATCTTCCACGCGCTCGGCGACGTGGTCATCCCACTCGAGCGCCGCCGCATCTCGGCGAACATCTTCACCGCCCCCGAGATCGCCACCGTCGGCTGGTCGGAGCAGGACATCGCCGATGGGCGCATCGACGGGGTCGTGCGCAAGCTCCCCCTCTCGGCGAACCCGCGCGCGAAGATGCAGGGCATCAAAGACGGCTTCGTCAAGATCATCGCCCGGCAGGGGAGCGGCACCGTCATCGGCGGCGTCATCGTCGGCCCCCGCGCGTCGGAGCTCATCTACCCGATCGCGATCGCCGTCGAACGGCGTCTCACGATCGACCAGGTCTCTCGCGTCTTCGCCGTCTACCCGTCGCTGTCGGCGAGCATCACCGACGCGACCCGGGCGATGCACGTCGTCGACCGCAACGACCTCGACTCCTGACGCGAGGCGGCCGCGCGCCGCATCCGCCGTCGCTGCGTTCCGCGCCGTGCGGCGCGTGGGCGTTCCGCCCTTCGCGCCGCCCGTCGCAGTAACTCAGGATGAGAGGGCTGCCTTACGCGCGACACGCCGCGTGGGCGGCCCCTCCCGGGTCCGCCCTCCCGTCGCACTAACTCAGGATGAGAGGTCTGCCCTGTGCGCGACACGCCGCGTGGGCGGTTGTGTCGCCGCGTTCATCCTGAGTTCGTGCGGGGAGAGGTCTTCTCCCGGCCGCCGGCGGGCTGGCCTCGGCCGGCTCCGCACGCCCATCCGCGGCCGCACCCAGCCCGGCGCGCACTCCAGCCCGGCGCGCACTCCAGCCCGGCGGGTCGGGCGGCCCGGCGGGTGGGGCGGCCCGGCGCGTGGGACAGCCCGGGGGTTGGGGCGGCCCGGCGCGTACCCCGGCTCCGAACGCCCGCCTGCGCAGCCGCACCCGGCTCGGCGGCCAGACCGCCTCGGTACGCAGGCCGGCACGGCACGAACTCAGGCTGATCGCACCGCGCGAGCGGAAAGACGCAGGTGCCGGCGGGGCCGCGCAGCATCCATCCTGAGTTCGGGCTCGGCGACGAGGGGGAAGCGGGTAGCGCGGGGAGGCCGGGCTACGCGATCGTGAGCAGCGCGTGGCCTGCCGAGACGGTGGCGCCGGGGGTGGCGTCGATCGAGCCGATGACGCCGTCCTTGTGGGCCTGGATCGGCTGCTCCATCTTCATCGCCTCGAGCACGACGACGAGGTCGCCCTTGACGACCTGCTGCCCCTCCTCGACGGCGATCTTCACGATCGTGGCTTGCATGGGCGATTTGACCGTGTCGCCGGTCGCGCCCGAGACACCGGATGCTGCGTGCGCGCGCCGCGAGGGAGGAGTCGCCACCGGGCGGCCGGCCGGAGCCGCGGCCACGCGGTCGGGAAGGCTCACCTCGAGGCGCTTGCCGCCGACCTCGACGACGACCGTGTGCCGCGCAGCGGCGACGGCGGGAGCGTCGAGCTCGCCGTCCCACGCCGGGATGTCGTTGACGAACTCGGTCTCGATCCAGCGGGTGTAGACGCCGAAGCGGCCGCCCTCGGCCGTGAACGCGGGTTCGCGCACGACCTTGCGGTGGAAGGGGAGTACCGTCGGCAGACCCGCGACCTCGAACTCGTCGAGCGCGCGACGTGCCCGCTCGAGGGCCTCGTCGCGGTCGCGGCCGGTGACGATGATCTTGCCGAGGAGCGAGTCGAATGCTCCGCTGACGCTGTCACCGGCGGTGACGCCGGAGTCGAGGCGGATGCCGGGGCCGCCGAAGGTCTTGAAGACGTGGATGGGACCCGGCTGGGGAAGGAAGCCTCGGCCCGGGTCTTCGCCGTTGATGCGGAACTCGATCGAGTGGCCGGTCGGCACAGGGTCGTCGTAGTCGAGCTCCCCGCCCTCGGCGAGACGGAACTGCTCGCGCACGAGGTCGATGCCCGTGATCTCCTCGGAGACCGGGTGCTCGACCTGCAGGCGCGTGTTGACCTCGAGGAACGAGATCGTGCCGTCGGCGCCGATGAGGAACTCGCACGTTCCCGCCCCGACGTATCCGACCTCCCGGAGGATCGCCTTCGACGCGGTGTAGAGGATGTCGTTCTGTTCGGGGGTGAGGAAGGGCGCGGGCGCCTCCTCGACGAGCTTCTGGTGACGGCGCTGCAGCGAGCAGTCGCGCGTGGAGACGACGACGACGTTGCCCGTGGAATCCGCCAGGCACTGCGTCTCGACGTGGCGCGGCTTGTCGAGGTACTTCTCGACGAAGCACTCGCCGCGCCCGAAGGCGCTGATCGCCTCGCGGGTGGCCGAGTCGAACATCTCGGGGATCTCTTCGGCGGTGCGCGCCACCTTCAGGCCGCGCCCGCCTCCGCCGTACGCCGCCTTGATGGCGATCGGGAGCCCGTGCACGTCGGCGAAGGCGACGACCTCGGAGGCATCGGCCACGGGACCGGGCGTGCCCGGAGCCAGGGGCGCGCCGACCTTCTCGGCGACGTGGCGCGCGGTGACCTTGTCGCCGAGGGCTTCAATGGCGTCGGGTGAGGGGCCGATCCACACGAGGCCCGCGCCGATGACGGCTCGGGCGAAGTCGGCGTTCTCGGCGAGGAAGCCGTAGCCGGGGTGGACGGCGTCGGCACCGGAGCGTCGGGCGATCGAGAGGATCTTCTCGATCGAGAGGTAGGTCTCGGCGCTGGTCGCGCCCTCGAGGGCATAGGCCTCGTCGGCGAGACGCGCGTGGAGGGCGTCGCGGTCTTGGTCGGCGTAGACGGCGACGGACGCTTTGCCCGAGTCGCGCGCCGCGCGGATGACACGAACGGCGATCTCGCCGCGGTTCGCGATGAGCACCTTGGCGATCTTCGGCATAAGAGTCAGCCTATCGACGGTCGGGGGTACGCCTTTAGCGCCACTCCACAAGAAAATGCGTGAAACGTGTCGGGTGTCTCTCACCGATTCCAGAGAGAAGTCCATTCCACGTCGAGTCGGCGCACCAGCACGCGCAGTGTCGACAGCGACATCCCGACCACGGTGGAGGGGTCGCCGTCGATCCGATCGATGAACGCACCGCCCAGGCTGTCGACGGTGAAGGCCCCGGCGACGTGCAGCGGTTCGCCGGTCGCGACGTAGGCGGCCACCTCGTCGTCGGTGATGTCGGCGGAGAAGGTCACGGATGCTTCGGCCACCGCGAAGGCCTCCCGCGGCTCTTCGCCGGGCACGACGCGGAGGACGCTGTGGCCCGAGTGCAGCACACCGGTGGCTCCCCGCATCCGATTCCACCGGGCGATCGCGTTATCGGCGGTGTAGGGCTTCCCGAGGATCTCGTCGCCGAGCGCGAACATCGAATCGCCGCCGATCACGATGCCGTCGAACGCGGGGTCGATTCTCTCGGCCACATCGGCGGCCTTGCGGCGTGCGAGCAGCAGAACGTGCTCGGATGCGGGCAGGCGTCGTCCCTCGGCCGCCTCTACCTGGGCGACGGCCACCTCCTCATCGACCTCCGGAGCCATGGTCTCGGGTTCGATCCCCGACTGACGCAGGAGCATCAGTCGGGCCGGGGAGGTGGAGGCGAGGCAGACGCGCATGCCTCGACGGTACCGGGCCGATTCTGCATCGCGTCGCGGTCGCCGCGGCGGTCGCGACGTGAAAAGCTCGGGGGATGCAATCAGGAGATCTCGTCGACCTCGACGTCACGGGGGTCGCTCACGGCGGCGTGTTCGTGGCCAGACACGAAGGCCGGGTCGTGTTCGTCCCCGACGCCATCCCCGGCGAGCGGGTGCGTGCGCGGCTCACCGATACGTCGAAGTCGTCGTTCTGGCGGGCCGAGGCCCTCGAGATCCTGGATGCGTCGCCCGACCGTCGCCCGCACATCTGGGGCGCGGCCGACATCTCCGTCGCCCCGGAGCGCCGCGCCGGTGGCGCCGACTTCGGTCACGTCGCCCTCGCCCGTCAGAGGCAGCTGAAGCTCGACGTCTTCGCCGACGCTCTGCAGCGCATCGGGCGGTTCACCGACTTCCCCGTGACGATGGAGGGGCCCTCGGCCGGCACACTCCCGGCCGAGACCGCCGACGGCACCGGGTGGCGCACCCGCGTCAGCCTCCACGTCGACGACGAGGGCCGTGTCGGCCCCTACGCTCCGCGCAGCAACACCGTCGTCGAGGTCGATGACCTCCCTCTCGCGACCGCGGCCGTCGAACGTGCCGCCCTGGGCCTGCGCTCCGGAGCCCCCGGGCGCATCGACCTGGTGCAACCCGCGGACGGACGCGTCCGCGTGCTCGCCCGACCCGACTCCGAGCGCCGAGCGCCGGGCATGCCGGAGGTCGTCGTCGAGCGCGTCGGAGACCGCGAGTTCCGTGTCGACGACCGGGGGTTCTGGCAGGTGCACCGCCTGGCCGCGCACACCCTCACCCGCATGGTGACCGAAGAGCTCGGCCGGATCCATCCCGACGCCTGGCACCTCGACCTCTACGGCGGGGTCGGACTCTTCGCCGCGACGCTCGGCGACCTGGGCGGCCCGGCGACGCGCGTGACATCGGTCGAGTCCGACGCACGCGCCACCGAGCACGCCGGTGAGAACCTCGCAGAGTGGGTCGGAGCCCGGGCCGAGACCGCGCGCGTCGACCGTTTCGTCTCGAAGCTCTCGGCCGAAGCATCCCCCCGCGAGCGTGACCGGCTCGCGCAGGGCGTGGTGCTCCTCGACCCGCCGCGCGCCGGCGCCGGTCGCGAGGTCGTGCGAGGAATCGCCGCGCTGTCGCCCGCGGTCGTCGCCTACGTCGCGTGCGACCCGGTGGCCCTCGCCCGCGACCTCCGCACGTTCGCCGACCTCGGCTACTCGGCGCGTCGCGGTGTGCGTGCCGTCGATCTGTTCCCGAACTCGCACCACGTCGAGGCGCTCGCTGTGCTGGAACGCGACACGGATACGATGTCGACATGACGCGAGTCGCGCTGATTGACGATCACGAGTCGGTGCGACTCGGACTCGAGGCCGCCTGCGCCGGCGAGGAATCGACCGCGGTCGTCTTCTCGGGAAGCAACGTGACCGAGTACTTGCAGTGGCGTCTGGCGGCCGATGAATCGCCCGCCGATGTCGTCGTGCTCGACCTCACGCTCGGCGACGGCACGACGGTCGCCGAGAACGTGCAGCGTCTCGTCGGCGACGGATCGAGTGTGCTGATCCACAGCGTCGCCGACCGCCCCGCCGCCGTGCGCGAGGCGTTGTCGTCGGGCGCCGCCGGAATCGTGAGCAAGGCGTCGCCGATCCACGAAGTGATCGGTGCCATCCTCACGGTCGCCCGTGGCGAGCTGCTCAACAACGTCGAGTGGGCGAGCGCCGTCGAGGGCGACCGCGAGTTCGCCGACGCGCAGCTGTCCGTGCGCGAGCGCGAGGTGTTGCGGCTCTACGCGGCCGGGCTTCCGCTCAAGGTCGTCGCCGATCGGCTGGGTGTGGCGTATTCGACGGCCAAGGAGAACATCACCCGGGTCAGGGTCAAGTACGTCGAGGTCGGCAGGCCCGCCCCGACGAAGATCGACCTGCGATTGCGGGCCATGGAGGACGGCATCATCGGGCCGTCCGACGGAGAGCGCCATGGCTGAAGCGGGCAGGTCGGTGCTCGACGAGGCGTGGGGGCGCGTCCCCCACACTCGTGAGACCGCGGAAGGATACGGATCCTTCACCCGCACCCGCATCGAGCGCGTCAGCGAGCTGCTGATCGGCTCGGGCAGTTTCGTCTTCGCGCTGCAGGCGTTCGTCGCGGCCCTGGGTCCGGGCGACGAGCGCGAGGGCTGGCACACGCCGCTGGTCGCGGCCGTCTTCCTTCCCCTTGCCGCGATGATCGTGGCGTGTCTGGTGGGCCGATTCGCGCGGGTCTTCGCGGGGGTCTTCGTCGTCGTCTATATCGCGGTGCTGGCGCTCTGGCCGATCGCGACGGTGGGGTCGCAGCCGTCGCCGACCGAGGAGCCCTGGACCTTCTATCTGCTGACGGTGGCCACCGCCGCCACCGTCGTCGCGTCCCCGCTCTCCCTGCAGATCGCCGTGACCATCGCGGCGCCGCTGCTTTTCGGACTCACCCGCCTCATCCAGGGCGGCTTCGATGACGCCTTCTTCGTGCCCGTGGGGCTCGACGTGTCGTTCGCGATCATCCTCGGCAGTGTTCTGGTGGTGCTGGGGTGGACGTATCGCTCGGTCGCGGCGAACGTCGACGAGACCCGGGCGCGCGCCGTCGCGAGCTACGCGGCGGCGGCGGCCGCGGCGGCCACCGAGCGCGAGCGCGTCGCTGTCGCAGCCCTCATGCACGACAGCGTGCTCGGGGCGCTCCTCGCCGCTGAACGCGCCGGCACGCCGCGCGAGCGCACGCTCGCCGTCAGCATGGCCCGGGAGGCCCTCACCCGCCTCGCCAACGCGGAGAAGAACGCGTGGGAGGGCAGTGACGAGCCGGTGGATGCTGCGCACCTGGCCGACGAGATCGAGGCGGCCGCGCGCGAGATGGGCGTCGAGACCGCCGTCGTGCGGCGACTCGACGATGAGACGCCGCGTGTGCCGGGGCGCGTCGCGCGCGCGCTGGTGCTCGCTGCGATGCAGGCCGTCGCCAACGCCGTGCAGCACGCCGACGCCGCGGGGCTCGGTGTGGAGTTGCGCGGGCGTGCGGAGCCCGGTGGCGTCACCGTGCGGGTGCGCGACGCGGGCGGCGGGTTCGACATCGACCGCATCCCCGACGACCGCCTGGGCATCCGCGGGTCGATCCAGGCGCGTGTGACCGCGGTCGGCGGTCGCACCGAGATCGAATCGGGGACGAACGGCACGACGGTCACCCTCCACTGGGAGAGCGGTGATCGCTGGTGACCGTCCGCGGAATCGTCTCCGTCATCGGAGTGGCTTTCACGGCCTACCTGGCCGCTCGCGGGCTGCTGTTCACCGGAGCCGTCGACACACCCTGGTTGACCTACCTCGCGCTGACGTTCTATCTCGTCGTCACCTGGACCGTGATCTTCTGGGGGTACCGGCCGGGCGCGGCGTCGACCGGCGCCGTCCCGCGCGCCACCCTGCCGCTGTGGCTCGCCCTGCTCTCCCTGGTCGCGGCGATCGTCGTCCCCAACGCGATCCTCTCGGCCGTGCCGGTCGAATCGCGCAGTCTCCCGTTCGCGACCTCGTTCATCGGGGGCATCGGTGCGCTGATGACGGTCGTCATGGTGCGCCGTCGTCCGGTGACCGCGTGGATCGGCGTGGGGCTCATGTCGGTGTCGGCCATCCTGTGGCTCGGCCCGCTCGCCGCGCTGAGCCTCGGCCTGCCGGGCTCGATCGTGTGGGTCGCCGCCGCTCAGCTGCTCATGTACGCCCTCGATCGGGCCGCCCGCGACACCGAGCAGCTGGCGAGCCTGCAACAGGCGGCGTCCGCGTGGCAGGCCTCACAGGTGGGGCGCCAGCGCGAGCGCCGGGTGCAGGTGCAGCGTGCCCTCCAGGCCGCCGGCCCCGTGCTGGGCCGCACGATCGAGACCGGGGGCAACCTTCGGCCGGACGAGCGGGTCGACGCCCGTCTGGCGGAGGGCCGCCTGCGCGACGAACTGCGGGGCCGCCGTCTTCTCGACGACGCCGTGCGGGCCGAGCTGGAGGCCGTGCGTCGTCGGGGCTCCGCGGTGACCATGTTCGACGAGGGCGGTCTCGAAGACCTCGACGACGCCGCGCTGGCGATCGTCCGCGCCGAGCTCGCCGAGACGCTGCGTGACGCCGCATCCACCCGTCTGATCATCCGCACTTCGCCGCACGCGCAGATCGCCATCACCGTCGTCGGGCGGTCGGGCGACGGGGAGAGCCTGTCCGACGAGGACAGCGTCGATCTCTGGCGCGAGATCCGCAGACCCTGACACGCGAGGAGTCTTCTCCTCCACCGTCCTGGTAGGGGAGGGGTCCAGGACGGTGGAAGAGAAGAAAGAGAAGGCGAGGGGCGGCGAAGCCGCCCGCCCCTCGCCGTGCGAACGGTTACCCGAAAACCGTCCGCGGGACCGATCCTGGCTCTAATGAGCAGGTCGGCCGAACGCGTAATGCGTTCCAGCTCATTCAGTATCTGCGACCCGAACGCCCGCGTCTGTAGGTATTTCGGGGGACAAATGCTTAGCCTGTCGCCGGTTCAGCCGCTGAAGCCGCCCCAACGGCGTTCGCGGTCGAGGGGACGACGCAGGCCACGTGCCGACAGTTCCCACCGCGAACGGGCGGGGGGTGCGACAACGGGTTCCGCAGACTCCTCGAGGTAGGCGCCGCCGACGACCGCGATCAGGGCGGCGAGCTCTTCGTCGGTCGGGTTTCCGCGCCGCACCCGGATGTCGGGCGGCGTCGAATCGCCGGCCGCCGTGCTCTCACTCACAGGGGGATGTTCCCGTGCTTCTTGGCAGGCTGGGTCGCACGCTTGTTGCGGAGGGCACGCAGAGCCTTCGCGATCGACACGCGCGTCTGGGCGGGTTCGATGATGCCGTCGAGCTCGCCGCGCTCGGCGGCGAGGAACGGCGAGGCCACGTTGTAGGTGTATTCGCTCGCGAGACGCGCCCGCACGGCGGCGACGTCTTCGCCGGCCTCCTCGGCGCGCTTGATCTCGCCGCGGTAGAGGATGTTGACAGCACCCTGCCCGCCCATGACGGCGATCTCGGCGGTCGGCCACGCGAGGTTGATGTCGGCGCCCAGCTGCTTCGAGCCCATGACGATGTACGCGCCGCCATACGCCTTGCGGAGGATGACGGTCACCAGGGGCACGGTCGCCTCGGCGTACGCGTAGAGCAGCTTCGCGCCGCGGCGGATGACGCCGGTCCACTCCTGGTCGGTGCCGGGCAGGTAGCCGGGCACGTCGACGAGGGTGACGATCGGCACCGAGAACGCGTCGCAGAACCGCACGAAGCGGCTGGCCTTCTCGCCTGCCTCGATGTTGAGTGTGCCGGCCATCTGCGACGGCTGGTTCGCGATGATGCCGACCGTCCGCCCCTCGACGCGACCGAACCCGATGACGATGTTGGGGGCGAAGAGCGGCTGCACCTCGAGGAACTCGCCGTCGTCCATCAGGTGACCGATCACGGTGTTGATGTCGTAGGGCTGGTTGGGGGAGTCGGGGATGACGGTGTTGAGCGACCGGTCAGCATCCGTCGTCTCGAACTCGAAACCGGAGTCGAACACGGGGATCTCGGCCATGTTGTTGTCGGGAAGGAACCCGAGCAGGGTGCGCGCGTAGTCGATCGCGTCGTCTTCGTCTTCGGCGAGGTAGTGCGCGACGCCCGAACGGGTGTTGTGCGTGTAGGCGCCGCCGAGCTCTTCCATGCCGACGTCCTCGCCGGTGACGGTCTTGATGACGTCGGGACCGGTGACGAACATCTGGCTCGTCTTGTCGACCATGATCACGAAGTCGGTGAGGGCGGGGGAGTAGACCGCACCGCCGGCTGCCGGACCCATGATGAGTGAGATCTGGGGGATGACGCCGGAGGCCGCGGTGTTCAGGCGGAAGATCTCGCCGTACTTGCCGAGAGCGACGACGCCCTCCTGGATGCGGGCGCCGCCGGAGTCGAGGATGCCGATGATCGGGATGCCGCTGCGCAGCGCGAGTTCCATGACCTTGATGATCTTGTCGCCGGCCGCCTCGCCGAGGGAGCCGCCGAAGGTGGAGAAGTCCTGCGCGTAGACGGCGACGGTGCGGCCGTGGATCGTTCCCGTGCCGGTCACGACGGAGTCGCCGTACGGGCGCGACTTGTCCATGCCGAACGCCGTCGTGCGGTGGCGGACGTACTCGTCGAGCTCGACGAACGAGCCCGGATCGACGAGCAGGGCGATGCGCTCGCGGGCGGTGAACTTGCCCTTCGCGTGCTGCTTGGCTTGGGCCGCGGCCTCGGCGTCGACGACCGCCTCCTGGTACCTCGTGCGGAGGTCGGCGATCTTGCCGGCGGTGGTCGCGTGGTCGGGCTGCTCTGTCACGCGTTCCACACTAGCGGCGGGCTCCCTGTCGGCCTTGGAGGGTGCGCACAACGACTCGCCGAATCCCCTGTCGCCCAGCGCATGTCGGTGAGTTCGGCGCGATTCGGTGCGTATTGCTGTTCACGGTCACCGAAGAGCGCCGAACTGACCGATTCGGGTGGGGCGGGTCACCGCGCGAGGTGAAGATTCTGCGCCATGGCGGCCAGGATGGTGGCCTCCACCCGGGGCCAGTCGTCGACGATCTCGCGGTAATCGAAACGCAGCACGGTGTATCCGAGCAACCGCAGCCGGCGGTCGTGGGCGATGTCGGATCGACGTTGTCTCGGATCGGAGTGGTGGGCGAAGCCATCGATCTGCACGACCAGCCTCGCACCGATGAGGCCGTCGACATGATGGCCGTCGATCTTGACCTGCTGTCGTACCAGGACGCCTCGCCTCCGCATCCGTGAGACGAAGTAGGTCTCGAGGCCGGAGTGCGACAGAGCGGTGGTCTCGTCGCGGAGCGCCCGAGCCCGCTCGCCGCGCCAGTCGATCGCACCGATGCTCTCGACAGTGATGAGGCGGGCGCGCACCGCCGATTCCCAGATCGCGAGGGCTTGTTCGTGAGGACGACAGACCGCGACGGCGGCGAGCATGTTCTCGACCGCATCGATGAGAAGCCGCCGGGGGCGCGCAACGATGCCGGCGCCCCAGTGTCCGTGTGCGGCGGGTGGTGACCTGCGCGCTCCTCTTGGCACCGCCAGGTGGACCGTGGGGTCGTCGTCGGCCCGCCAGAGCGTGCGCAGCGATGCCGCGGAGACGCACGTCACCGCGCAGCCGGTTCGGGCGGCGACCAGCAGTTCCGGGGGTGCGCCGGGAATCAGCACCCAGTCGCGGCCCGCTCGCACCAGCCCTTCCCTCTGGACGGCCGCACGAATGGCGTCGGGGCGCCACCCCGCCTCGCGGACCTCCGCAAGATGGATATAACCGCGCGCGGCGACGAGTGGCCGTAATGATCTCGTGCTCGAACCCATCCGCCCACCGTTGCGGCGTGCTCGCGGTGTGGGGATGCAGGAGGGGGTGAATGGGGAGAGATCCCCTCACAGATCGGCTGGGGAGGACACGTCCCCTCTTTCGTCTCTGCGGTGAAATCGGCCCGATTCGGTGCGTGTCTACCTGGACGCGCACCGACTCCGGCCGATTTCACCGATTCGGGCGGCGACGGCGGCGCACGGCTGTCAACCGCGGATGCTGCGCGGCGCGCGTCCGCGTAGGGTGTGGCCATGCCGATCCCCGCCGAGGGCTACCCGCTCGCCGCCGCCGTCAGTCCGCGCCTGCAGGTGGTCGAGACCACCGATTCGACCAACGCCGATGCGGTCGCCGCCGCATCCGCCGACCCCGAGGGATGGCCGCACCTGGCCGCGCTCGTCACGACCGACCAGCGCGCCGGACGCGGGCGGCTGGGTCGCACCTGGACCGCGCCGCCGGGCACCGCCCTCGCCGTCTCGGTGCTCGTGCGGGTCGAGGGGCTCCCCGCCGCGTCGCGCGGGTGGATCCCGCTCATCGCGGGGGCGGCCATGACCCGCGCGGTGGCCGCGCAGCTGAAGGGCACCGGCAACACCGCCCAGCTCAAGTGGCCGAACGACGTGCTCGTCGACGGCGCGAAGATCTGCGGCATCCTCGCCGAAGCGCTTCCCGGCACGATGGATGCCGTCGTCGTCGGCGCCGGCGTCAACACCCATATGACGCGCGCCGACCTCCCCGTCTCGACGGCGACGTCGTTCGCCGCCATCGGGGCGGAGTGCGACGACGACCGGCTGCTGGCCGACTTCCTCCGCGCGCTCGACGAGCAGCTGCAGGCGCTCATCGGCGCCGGCGGTGATGCCTCCGCGGCGAACGTGCGGGGCGAGGTCGAGAGCCTCTGCGCGACGGTCGGACGCGACGTCGTCGTGTCGCTGCCCGACGACAGGGCGCTCGAGGGCCGCGCGCAGCGCATCGACCCCGACGGGCGCCTCGTCGTGGTGGTCGACGGTGTGGAGACGCCGGTCGCGGCCGGCGACGTGCAGCACGTGCGCTGAGCGGTCCGCCGCCGCGTTGAGCGGCGTGCCGCGTGGGATCACCCCGACGTCGGCGGGGAGGGTGACAATGAGAGCGTGACCCAGCCGACGACCCTCGGGGGGCGCCCGCTGATGCCGGCGCCCGGCGCACCGACGCCCGAGCTGCGTGTGGCGCGACTCCGGCCGCGTGCGACCCGGCTGTTCTGGTCGGCCGTCGTGCTCATCGCCGTCGCGGGCGGTGTCGGGTACTTCTACGACAACCTGCGCGAGCCGTTCGCCGACTGGATGCTGCTGAGCGCGGCCGGTGCGGTCGTGTTCCTTCTCGTCGTGCTGCCGTTCCTCAGCTGGTGGGCGCAGCGCTACACGATCACCACGCGCCGCGTGATCGCCCGGTCGGGCCCGTTCGGCCGCCGCCGCGCCGAGCTGTCCCACGTGCGCGGCTATACCGTGCAGCTCAAGCGCGGAATCCTGCAGCGCATCGGCGGTGGGGGAACCCTGGTGCTCTCGAACGGCGTCGACGCACCCGTGCGGCTGCGTCGCATCGCGAACGTCGCCCTCGTCTACGAAGTGCTGGTCGACCAGGTAGAGGTCAACCAGATCCTGGCCCACCGCGACTCGCAGAGCCTGACGCCTCCGCCGCTGCCCTCCTGACCACCGGGCGCGAGTGCGCCAAGATGGGAACGACGGACTCGAACGAGGGAGTGGCATGACGCTGCGTGTGGGTGTGGTCGGCGGTGGCCAGTTGGCACGGATGATGATCGCGCCCGCGGTCGAACTCGGCATCGAGGTGCGCGTGCTCGCCGAGGAGACCGGTATGGCCGCGGCGCTCGCGGCCACGGCCGTCGGCGATTACCGCGACGCCGAGACGGTGCTCGCGTTCGCCCGCGACGTCGACGTCATCACGTTCGACCACGAGCACGTGCCGCAGGAGGTTCTCGCTGCCCTGGTCGACGCCGGCGTCGCCGTGCACCCCGGTCCGAGTGCCCTCGCGGTCGCCCAGGACAAGCTGGTGCTGCGGGCGCGGATGGCCGAGCTCGGTATGCCGCAGCCCGATTGGGCAGCGGTGTCCGACGCCGCTCAGCTGCAGGAGTTCATCGACGCCCACGGCGGGCGTGCGGTCGTGAAGACCCCCCGCGGCGGATACGACGGCAAGGGGGTGCGCGTCGTCTCGGCCGCGACCGAGGCGGCGGACTGGTTCGCCGCACTCGCCGAAGATGCGCGCGGCGGCGACCTGCTCGTGGAGGAGCTCGTCGACTTCTCGCGCGAGCTCGCCCAGCAGATCGCGCGTCGCCCGTCCGGGGGCATGCGGGCGTTCCCGCTCGTCGAGACGGTGCAACGCGACGGCGTGTGCGTGGAGGTCGTCGCCCCGGCGCCCGGGGCGAGCGAGCGTCTGGCGCTCGCGGCGGAGGACATCGGGATGGCGATCGCCGAGGGGATCGGGGTCACCGGGATGCTGGCGGTCGAGCTGTTCGAGACCGTCGACGGCCGCATCCTCGTCAACGAGCTCGCGATGCGCCCGCACAACAGCGGCCACTGGACCCAGGACGGCGCCGTGACGAGCCAGTTCGAGCAGCATCTGCGTGCCGTGCTCGATCTGCCGTTCGGGGCGACCGAGGCGACCCGCCCCTGGACCGTGATGGTCAACATCCTCGGCGGCCCCGCGCAGGGCGGGCTCGACGAGCGCTTCGACGCGGCGATGTCATCGCACCCCGCGGCCAAGATCCACACCTACGGCAAGGCCCCGCGGCCCGGTCGCAAGGTGGGGCACGTCACGGTGGCCGGCGACGACCTCGACGACGTCGTGTACGAGGCCCGCGCCGCAGCATCCGTGTTCCTGGACTGACCCCGCTACCCCTGGCCGCTGATGCTGTCGGCGGCGATCGTGAGGATGATGCGCTGCTGGTCGCGTCCGCCGTACCAGGGGTAGGGCTGACCGGTGTACTTCTGCGACAGGGCCTCAATGCTCTCGGCCCCGCCCTCGGTCGTCATCTCGACGACCCTGCCGCGCACCTGGATGTAGCGGAACGGGTTCGACGGATCCTGGATCGCGACCGCCACGCGCGGGTCGCGCTCGACGTTGCGCACCTTCACGAAACCAACGACCGTGTTGATCACGACGTGCTCGCCGTCGGTGTCGACCCACGTCTCGGTCACCTGGGGCGACCCGTCGGGCATGATCGTGGACAGGAAGCAGGGGCTCGGCTGGCGCAGCAGGTCGAGCAGGGCATCGGGCAGTGTCATCGGGTCTCCTCGAGGGGTGGGCTCTCAGTCTGAGCCCTCACCGGGTGTCGAGGCCGCCCGACGCGCAATCGTGCATCGCGCGCACCGTTTCGGCGATCCGCCCGAAATGGCGCATGTGGACGTTGTGGAACCGATCGCCCGAGAGGCGGTGGGTCGCATTCGGATAGCGCCGCGCGACCGCATCGTGCATCGTGATCCACCCTCGGCCGTAGGTGCCGGTGGTGAGCAGCGCCACCGGGAGGTCGCCGTGCACCGCGTCTGCGAGTTCGGACGCCGCCGCCACGGTTCCGGGGAGCACCGCGCGCATCTCGTCGACCGCGTCGCCGAGGAAGAGGGCGGCCACCGCGCTGTGCCATTCGTCGCGTGCCCGCGGCGTGAGGGCCTCCAGGAACGGCCCGCGGCCGGGGTAGAGCGGCAGGGCGTTCCGGCGTACCAGGCGCGCGAAAAGAGGAGGGGGCAGCATCCGCCGCGCCGTGGCGATGCTCTCGGCGTAGAGGCGGTACCCCCGGCGGCGCACCGGGTCGGAGGCGAGAAGGTCGGGCGTCGCGTCGAGCATCACGAGCCCGGCGACCCGCGCGGGGTGCCGCGCGGCGTAGACGCGTGCGATGAGAGCGCCGAACGAATGGCCGACCAGCAGCACGCGAGGTTCCGGCGCGAGCGCGGCGAGCACGCCGTCGAGCTCCGCGACGAGGCCGTCGATCGTGCGCGGGGATCCGGGGGCGCTCGCTCCGATCCCCGAGCGCTCGTACGAGATCACCCGGGCCGTGCGCGCGAGGAGCGTCTGGAGAGGCAGCCACGATCGGGCGGTGTCGCCCGCCCCGGTGAGGAGCACCACGACCGGTGTACCGCCCGGCGACGCGCCCGCGTCGAAGACCTCGACCCGCCGGCCGCCGACATCGACGAATGCCCCATCGAGGGGCGCGACGCGGGTATCCATCGCCGAGCAGTCTAGGCAGCCGACCCGACGATCGAGCCGGATGCTCGTGCGAGCTCGGCGACCGGCGGGCGGGCCGGTGCGTCGACGCGGGTGGGTCGGGCCGGTCGACTACTGTCGAGCACGACCCCAGGAGGCGCCATGTTCCGCAGCCGTTCGACGATCGGTGTGACCACCCTGCTGGTCGCCGTCGTGCTCTCCGGATGCGTCGCCGAATCGGCGACCACCCCGTCCGGAGCGCCGGCCTCGTCGACGCCGACATCGTCTGCGACCGCAGACCCGACGCCGACCCCCACCGCCTCCGAGACGCCTGCCGGCATCGCCCTGCCCGACGATTGTGCGCAGGTCTACTCGCCGGCGATGATGTCGTCGTTGGAGCAGGAGGGCCTGCCGCTGAACGATCCGGCCGTGACGATGCTGGCGACCCAGAACGCAGCACTCCTGGGCGACCTCGAGACCCTGCCCACCCTCCGCTGCTCGTGGGGCGCTCCCGGCACCGTCGGGATCACGACGAACGTCACCGTCGTCGACGCGGCGCAGGCCGCAGCGATCGAGACGGAGCTCGCCGAAGGCGGGTTCGGCTGCGGCGACCAGGGCGGCGCGCGCATCTGCAGCATCGAACAGCGCGGTGTGAGCCTCGACGACGTCCCGTACGTTCGCGGAGAGACGCACGCGCTCCGGGGCAGCGTCTGGGTGGCGACCTCCTGGCTGAACCGCCCTCTCGACGGGTACGTCGAAGACATCCTCGCCACCCTGGGAGCCTGACCGCTCCACGGGGCGGCGACAGGGGCCTCCGCGCCCGAGCCCATCGACGGCGGCGCGGGGGTGCGCAGCATCCGAGTCGCTCCCGACTGCCGCGCGTTGCGGTGATCTTCCAGCGATGCGTTCTAGCCTTATGGGCGTGACCCGACCGCTGCATTCTTCCGACGCGCCCGTGGTCGGCGTCGTCATGGGCTCCGATTCCGATTGGAGGGTGATGGCGGATGCGTCGCAGGCCCTCACCGACTTCGGGATCGCGCACGAGGTCGAGGTCGTCTCGGCCCACCGCACGCCCGACAAGCTGCTGAGGTACGGCCGTGAGGCGCGCGAGCGCGGTCTTCGCGTCATCATCGCCGGGGCCGGCGGCGCGGCGCACCTCCCGGGCATGCTCGCGTCCGTGACGGCTCTCCCCGTCATCGGCGTGCCGGTGCAGCTCGCGACGCTCGACGGCCTCGATTCGCTGCTGAGCATCGTGCAGATGCCCGCGGGTATTCCGGTCGCCACCGTGTCGATCAACGGGGCCAAGAACGCCGGACTGCTCGCCGCCCGTATCCTCGGAGCCGGGGATCCCGCGATCGCCGACCGCGTGGAGGCCTTCGCCCGCGACCTCGAAGCGCAGGTCGAGGAGAAGAACCGCCGGTTGAAGGAGTCGCTGTGAGCGTTGCGAGCCCGCCGCTCCAGCGCCCCGTGCGCAAGAGCGTCATCGAGTCGCGTCCGATCCGCAACCCCGACGTGACCTCCGCCGGCATGATGACCACACGCGGATGGTGGCTCGTCGCACTCAACTTCTTGCTGCCGGGCTCCGCCCAGGTGCTCGCCGGAAGCCGGAAGCTCGGGCGCTTCGGCCTCGGTGCCACGGTCTTCATGTGGCTGCTCCTGATCTTCGCGGGTCTCGGAGCGCTGCTCTGGCCCTCCGGCACCTTCAGCATCGCGTCGGGCGCCTGGCTGCCCGCACCGCTGTCGCTCCTGCGTCCGATCCCGCTCCTCATCGTGCAGGGGCTCTTCATCGCGTACGCGGTGCTCTGGATCGTTCTCACCGTCGACACGCTGCGGCTGGTGCGGCTCGTCAGGGTCAAGACGCTCTCGCGCATCGGAATCCCCGTCCTCGCGATCATCCTGGCCGCCGCGTCGTCGACCACGGCGGCGTACGGTGCGCAGGTCGCAGGCTCGACGCGTGACGCTCTGGGAGCGATCTTCGGCTCCTCGGCCGCGGTCGTCCCGCCGTCGGACGGCTACTACAACATCCTCCTCCTCGGCGCCGACAGCGGCGAAGGCCGCGACTCGATGCGGTTCGACAGCATCTCGGTGGTGTCGGTCAACGCCGAGACCGGCGCCACCACCATCACCGGCATCCCTCGCGACCTCGGGCACTTCCCGTTCGCGCCGGGGCCGATGCAGGACCTCTACTCCGACGTGCACGAGGGCAAGTCCAGCGCCACATGCGGATGGGGGAGCGGCATCAATCAGCTGCGCACCGAGGTCGAGGTGTGCCGCGACGGCAACGCCCTGTACCCCGACGCCGTAGCCAACGGCTCCGAGCCCGGTGTCGAGGCGACAAAGGACGCCGCCGAAGGGCTTCTCGGCATCACGATCCCGTACTACGTCTTCGTCGACATGCACGGCTTCGCCGCCATGATCGACGCGCTCGGCGGTGTCGACATCGACGTCGCCCAGCGCCTGCCCAAGGGCGGCGGGCCGCAGTACACCGGCGAGCCCGCCGAGGACTGGGCCATCGGCTGGATCGAAGCCGGTCCGCAGCACATGGACGGCGACACCGCCCAGTGGTACGCCCGCTCCCGTTACACCACGAGTGACTGGGACCGGATGCTTCGCCAGCGTCAGCTGCAGGAGGCGATCCTCGCGCAGTTCACCCCCGAGACCGTGCTCACGCGCTTCCAGAGCGTCGCGGCCGCCGGCACGAACCTCGTGAAGACCGACCTTCCGCAGGGGCTGCTGCCGGCCCTCGTCGATCTCGCCCTGAAAGCGAAGGAGCAGCCCGTCACGACGATCGAGCTGACCCCCGAGGCTCACCAGATCGTTCAGGATGCGCCCGATGTCGCGTACATCCAGCAGCTCATCGACAGCACGTTGCATCCGCCGGCCCCGGAGCCGACCGAGTGACGGTCGCGCTGCGCGTCGTCCTCGACCAGCTCGTCGCCCCGACGGCCCCCGCGCTCGCCGAGGCGTCGGGCGAGCTCGTCCGTGCCCTGGCCGAGACCGCGCCGTCGGGCTGCGTCGTCGAGGGGATCGTGCCCTCTCCCGGACTCGACGACGCGGATGCCGCGGGTCTGGCCGACGTGCACCGGCTCGCCCTCGCGCGCCGCGAGCTCGCCGCATCATGGCAGCTCGGAATCGCCCCCGGGGTCGGGAAGGGCATGATCCACGCACCGACGCTGCTTGCGCCGCTCGTGCGGCACGACCGGGTCAACGACACGCACCAGCTTGTCGCCACCGTGTGGGACCTCCGCGCCTGGGAGGCACCCGACACCCTCTCGCGCACCGAGGTCGTCTGGTACAAGGCGATGCTCAAGCGCGCCGAGAAGCACGCCGATGCGATCGTCGTTCCCACTCATGCGCTCGCCGCCAGGCTCGGCGACCTGGGCCGGTTCGGCCGACGTGTGCGCGTCATCTCCGGCGCCGCGCCCGCGGGGTTCCGGGTGCCGAACGACCACGTCGGGCGCCTCCGCGCCCTGGATCTGCCCTCGTTCTTCCTCGCCACGGCGGGCGGCGCCACGGAGTCGGACGCACTCGCGCACGCGTTCCGCGCCGTCGTCGAGTCGGGCGAGACGGCCGACATCGTGGTGCTGGACTGCCCCGAGGGCGAGGAGCCGGCAGTCGTCGAGATCGCCTCGCGCGCGGGGCTGTCCGCCTCGCGCGTGCACGTCCGCGGCGCACTCGACACGTGGGATCGCGCTGCCGTCCTGGGAGGCGCGAGCGTGTTCCTCGCGCCGTCGAGGCGGTCGGACTGGCCGTGGCGCGTCGTCGAGGCGCTGGTCCTGGGCGTGCCGATCGTCGCGGCAGACTCCCCCGTGCACCGCGAGGTGCTCGTCGATGCCGGAATCCTCGTGTGGCAGGAAGAGCTGGGTGCGGCGCTGGTGCGGGCCACCGACGGCGCGGCCGACCGGCTCCGGGTGCTGTCGCGCGATCGGGCGCAGGCCTTCTCGTGGCGCGAATCGGCGGAGCGCATCTGGGCGCTCCACGCCGACCTCTGATCTGCCTCCGCGGATCAGTTGCGCATCAGCGCGACAGCGCTCTTGCTGGCGCCGTCGAACGCGACTTTGCCATCGCGGAGAAGAATGCCCCGTTCGCAGAGGTCGGAGACCATGTCGAGGTCGTGACTGACGACGACGAGGGTCTTTCCCCTCGCGTGAAGCTCGCGGATACGCGCGAGGCACTTCTGCTGGAAGGGCTCGTCGCCGACCGAGAGAATCTCGTCGATGAGGAGGATGTCGACCTCGGTGTGGATGGCGACGGAGAACGCCAGCCTCAGGAACATTCCCGATGAGTAGTGCTTGACCTCGGTGTCGATGAACTGCTCGATCTCGCTGAACGCGACGATCTCGTCGTAACGCTCTTCCGTCTCCTTCTTGCTCATGCCCAGGATCGCGGCGTTGAGGAAGATGTTCTCCCGCCCCGACAGGTCGGGATGGAAGCCTGCGCCGACCTCGATGAGACCCGCGACGCGTCCGCGCGTGAGCACGCGCCCGGTGTCGGGGAGGAGGACTCCGGAGATGAGCTTCAGCATGGTCGACTTGCCCGAGCCGTTGTAGCCCAGGAGAGCGATCGACTCGCCCTGGCCCACCTCGAAGGAGACACCGTCCAAAGCGTGGAACTTCGTGGTCAACGGCTTGCGGCGAACCGCCGCGACGAACGTCTCCTTGATGGAGTGCGTGTGACGGAGTTTGAACTCCTTGTGCACGCCGTCCACCACGATGCGATTGTTCGATGTCGTCACGGTCTCAGAGATCCTGTGCAAAACGTCCCTCCAACCGCCGGAACACCAGCTGGCCGATCACGAGAAGAGCGAGGGAGAGCACTGCGCCGATCCCTGCGAAGAGCCACATGTCGGGGATCAATTGTCCGTTCACCGGCCCCAGGGGGAACCAGATGCCGAAATGGAACAGCTCGACCGCCGCCGTGATCGGGTTCATCCGGTAGAGCACGAACAGCCAGTCCGGAACCTTCTCCTGGACCATCTCCCACTGATACATCACGGGCGAGGCCCACACCGCGCACATGGTGATGATCTCCACGAAGCTCTGGGCGTCGCGGAAGGTCACGTTCACGGCCCCGAACAGCAGGCCGAGCCCGGTGGCCAGCATGGCGACGATGATCAGGCCGAGCAGGAGGGCCGCGATGTGCAACGCCGACGGCGCCCAGCCGAAGAAGACGGCGATCACCGTGACGACCAGGATCTGCGGCAGGATGTTGACAGCCGCGACCAAGACACTCGCGACAGGGAACATCTCTCGGGGCAGGTAGATCTTCTTGATCAGCGCCGCGTTGTCGACCAGCGAGCGGGTGCCGTTCGTGAAGGCCTCGCTGAAGAACGTGACGACCGTGATTCCCGCGAGCAGGTAGAGCGGGAAGTACTCCACCCGCCCGTTCATCCCGAGGAAGACACCGATGGCGAGGTAGAAGACGACGAACTGCACGAGCGGTTTGACGTACGACCACATCCATCCGAGCACGGACCCGCGATAGCGGATGCCGATCTCCTTGCGGACGATCAGCGACAGAAGATATCGGCGGCGGAAGACGTCTGCCAGCCCGACGCTTCTGCCGGGAGCGACGAATGAGGACTGATCGGACATGGGTCTTCTTTCACGGCGCGCGGGCGCGCGGTCATCTACTGTAATCGCGATCGGCTGTGCGCTCGCACCACAGCGCCGCGCGGGTCAGGCGGAGCTTCTCACCCAGCCTGCGGTCAGCTCGCTCGCGTCGGCGGCGGTGAACCCCGTGGCGGTGATGCGGGTGAGGTCGAGGGTGCTGTTGCGGGGGCGCGGCGAGATGGGGCCTGTGGCGTTCTCGAAGTAGGTGGTGGTGTTGACGGGGGTGACGCGGTCGGGGTCGTGTCCGGTGAGTCGGTAGACGTCGCGGGCGATGTCGTACCAGGTGGTGGGTTCGCCGGCGTTGGTGACGTTGTAAGTGCCGTACGGCGCGCGGGTGTCGAGGAGGTGGCGGATGGCGTCGGCGATGGTCGGGGTGAAAGTGAGCCGACCGTGCTGGTCATCGACGACGGTGGGGTTGATTCCGCGTTCGGCGAGGGTGGCCATCGTGCGGACGAAGTTGTTGCCGTCGCCGATGACCCAGCTGGTGCGGATGATGTAGTGGCGGGGGGTGGTGGCGACCGCGGCGTCGCCGGCGGCCTTCGTCTGTCCGTAGACGCCGAGCGGTGCGACGGGGTCGGTTTCGCCGTAGGCGCCGTCTTTTGTGCCGTCGAACACGTAGTCGCTGGAGACGTGGACGAGGGTGATGCCGTTCTGGGCGGCGATGCGGGCGAGGTTGGTCACGGCGGTGACGTTCGCCGCCCAGGCGTCGGCACGCCCCTCGGGGGTTTCGGCGGTATCGACGGCGGTGTAGGCGGCGGCGTTGATGATGGTGTCGTAGTCGCGCCACCGTCGGGCCGTGCCGAGGTCGGGGTCGGTGAGGTCGAGGGTGTCGCGGGTGGTGTATTCGACGTGGGGCGCGTCTCCGAGCGCATCGTGGAGGGCTTTGCCGAGTTGCCCGTTCGAGCCGGTCACGAGGATCTTCGCCGGGGGCATGGGGGTCACATCCTGCAAACGCGGGTGTGCCTTGTCTTTATCGCTGATCTCGACCTGGTCCAGCGGGATCGGCCAGGCGATCGCGACGGTTTCGTCGGCGAGGTTGAGGAAGGTGTAGGAGGCGGTGGGCGACCAGTGGTCGTTGACGAGGTACGTGTACGCGGTGTTCTCGTCGAGGGTCTGGTAGCTGTTGCCGACGCCGCGAGGCACGAAGATCGCCTTCGAAGGGTCGAGCTCGGTCGTGTACACGGCGCCGAACGTCTCTCCCTCGCGGAGGTCGACCCAGGCGCCGAAGATCCGGCCGGTCGCGACGGACACCCACTTGTCCCAGGGTTCGGCGTGGATGCCGCGGGTGGTGCCGGCGGCGTCGTTGAAGGAGATGTTGTTCTGCACCGGGCCGAAGTCGGGCAGCCCGAGGGCGGTCATCTTCTCCCGCTGCCAGTTCTCCTTGAACCAGCCGCGCGCGTCTCCGTGAACGGGGAGGTCGAAGACCACCAGGCCGGGGATCGGGGTTTCGGTGACGGCGAGCGGCTTGGCGTACTCGGTCATCGGGGTTACTGGCCTTTCGAGGCGTAGAAGGCTTCGACGCCGTCTTTCGCGGGTGCCCACCAGGGTTCGTTGGCGGTGTACCAGTCGATGGTGGCGGCCAGGCCCGCGTCGAAGTCGCGGTACTGGGGTGTCCAGCCGAGTTCGGTGCGGAGTTTGGTGGAGTCGATGGCGTAGCGCATGTCGTGGCCGGGACGGTCGGTGACGTGGTCGTACGCGTCGGGGGATTCGCCCATGAGGGTGAGGATGAGTTCGACGACGGTCTTGTTGTCCTTCTCGCCGTCGGCGCCGATGAGGTAGGTCTCACCGATCTGGCCCTTGTCGAGGATGGTGAGGACGGCGGAGGAGTGGTCGTCGGCGTGGATCCAGTCGCGGACGTTCTCTCCCTTGCCGTAGAGCTTGGGGCGGATGCCGCGGATCACGTTGGTGATCTGGCGGGGGATGAACTTCTCCACGTGCTGGTAGGGGCCGTAGTTGTTGGAGCAGTTCGAGATGGTCGCCTGCACCCCGAAGGACCGCACCCACGCGCGGACGAGGAGGTCGCTGCCGGCCTTCGTCGAGGAGTACGGCGAGGACGGGTTGTAGGGGGTGTTCTCGGTGAATCGTGCCGGGTCGTCGAGCTCGAGGTCGCCGTAGACCTCGTCGGTGGAGATGTGGTGGAACCGGGTGCCGTGCTTACGGGCGGCTTCGAGCAGCGTGTACGTGCCGACGATGTTGGTGTCCAGGAACGGGCGCGGGTCGTTGAGGGAGTTGTCGTTGTGCGACTCCGCGGCGTAATGCACGACCGCGTCGGTGTCGGCGAACAGGGTGTCGACGAGGTCGGCGTCGGCGATGTCACCCTTCACGAGGCGCACCCGGTCTTCGGGGAGGCCGGCGAGGGAGGACTCGTTGCCGGCGTAGGTGAGCTTGTCCAACACCGTCACCGTGTGGTCGGTGTGCTGCACGACGTGGTGGACGAAGTTCGAGCCGATGAACCCGGCACCGCCGGTGACCAACAAACGTGCCATGCGTTACTTCCCCCGCTTCAACAGATCCAACAGGTACGTCCCGTACCCCGACTTCACGAGCCTGCCCGCACGCTCTTCCAGCTCCGTGTCGGAGAGGAAACCCTGCCGCCACGCGACTTCCTCGGGCACCCCGATGCGCATCCCGGTGCGCCGCTCCATGGTGCGGACGTACTCACCGGCATCCATCATCTGATCGAACGTGCCGGTATCCAGCCACGCCGTCCCACGGGGGAGGACCTCCACCTGCAGCTTCCCCGCTTCCAGGTACGCACGGTTCACATCGGTGATCTCGTACTCGCCCCGCGGCGACGGAGACAGGTTCCGAGCGATCTCGATCACATCGTTGTCATAGAAATACAGCCCCGGCACCGCGTAATTGCTCTTCGGAGTGGTGGGCTTCTCCTCGAGGGACACCGCACGCCCCGCCGCGTCGAACTCGACCACCCCGTACGCCGACGGCTCCGCAACGTAGTACGCGAACACCGCGCCACCATCGACGTCCGCGTACCGCGACAACTGCGACCCCAGACCAGGCCCGTACAACAGGTTGTCACCCAGAACGAGCGCGACCTTGTCATCGCCGATATGGTCCGCGCCGATCGTGAACGCCTGCGCCAACCCATCCGGCGACGGCTGCTCCGCAAACGACAGATTGATCCCGAACTTCGACCCGTCACCCAGAAGACGCTCGAAGTGCTCCGCATCATGCGGCGTCGTGATCACCAGAATGTCCCGGATACCCGCCAACATCAACGTCGACAACGGGTAGTACACCATCGGCTTGTCGTACACCGGGATCAACTGCTTCGACACACCCAGAGTGATCGGATGCAACCGCGTGCCAGAACCACCGGCGAGAATTATGCCCTTCACCCGTCAATCGTGCCACACCGGGGTCGCCGACTCTGGCGTGTCGAGCCCGTATCGCCGTGGTCCCACCGGGGTTGTCCGCAAGAATATGCCGGTGAGATCTAACACAGCGCGGTCGCGTCCGCTCCGGTTCTTCCTGGCGTTCGTTGCGACGCTCGCGCTGATCGGTGCGACACCGAACGTCGCCGTGGCCGCTGTCGAATCGCAGACGGCCCTCACCGCTATCGGGACACAGCCCACTGTCGCCTCGCGTCAGATGCAGTACGCCGCCGATCTCTCCCAGTTCCGCCCGGGCAACATCATTTCCAACGCGGTCTTCTACGACTCGACGACGATGTCGGAGGCGCAGATCGATGCGTTCCTCCGCGCCCGCGTGCCGAACTGCCAGTCCGGCTACGTCTGCCTGAAGGACTTCCGACAGGACACCACCACCCGAGCTGCGGACGCGTACTGCGATCGATACGACGGTGCGACGGGGGAGTCGGCGGCGCGCATCATCCAGAAGGTGGCCGCCGCGTGCGGCATCAACCCGCAGGTCATCCTGGTGACGTTGCAGAAGGAACAGGGTCTCGTCACGCACACGTGGCCGTCGGACTGGCGTTACACGATTGCGATGGGGCAGGGGTGCCCGGATACGGCCGCGTGCGACACGAGGTACTACGGGTTCTACAACCAGGTCTACGGCGCCGCACGGCAGTTCAAGCTGTACGGGCAGAGCACCTACTTCACCTGGTACAAGCCGGGCAAGACGTGGAACGTGCTGTTCAACCCGAACCAGTCGTGCGGTTCCTCGCCGGTCTACATCGAGAACCAGGCCACGGCGAACCTGTACTACTACACGCCGTATCAGCCCAACGCGGCAGCGCTGCGCGCGGGGTACGGCGAGGGCGACGGGTGCTCGAGTTACGGCAACCGCAACTTCTACAACTACTTCTCGGACTGGTTCGGCAGCCTCCAGACGCGTTACGCCCCGATCGTGAAGTCCGCCTCGTCGCCCGCGATGTACTTCGTGACCGAGGGCGTCAAGCACTACATTCCGGACGAGGCAACACTGCGCGTGCTGATGTCGGCCTTGCCCACGGTGTCCACCGTTCCCGATGCGTACCTCGCTTCGGTGCCGGCCGGCAGGGACGCCTCGCGCTACGTTCACGACGCCCGCAGCGGTGCGCTGTACCTCCTCGAGAGCGACGGCACGAAGCACTGGTTCTCCAGCGGAGACCTCATCGCTCGATTCGGGTACTCGTTCGGTGACTACGTCAACCTGTCTCCCTCGCACATCGACGCGTTCCGCACCGGTGATGCCGTCGGCGACTACTTCAAGGCCGAAGGATCGGCCGACTACTACGTCTGGCGAGAGAACCAGAAGCGTTATGTCGTCGACGAGTGGGCGTGGGCCGAGCTCACCGGCTCGCGTCCGACCTACGTGGCGACCATGAAGCCCGCGTCAGCAGCCGGTATTCCACTCGGGCGTCCGGTCATCGCCTCCGGGATCCTCGCCAAGGAGCAGTCCACGCCGAATGTCTACCTCACGGGGACGGCGGCCGAGCTGGTCTACGTCGACTCGTTCGACACCGCTCGCGACGCGGGGGTGACCCGGTATCGGATCTACCCCGACGGCACCCTGAGCGGGTTCACGAAATCGAATGTGACCCTGGGCCCGGTCCTGACGTGCGGTGGCTCCGTCTTCGCCCTCGCGGGAACGGGCATCGTTCCGGTCAACGGCACAGTCCCGTCCGCGGCGGCGCCGGCTCTGCCGGAATCCGTCTGCGCCGTCCTTCCGCGCAGGGGCAATGCCGTCAGTACTCCGTTCTTCGTCAAGAACCCGGCTGCGGACCCCGTGCTCCTTTACGCCGAGGGGACCCTGCGACACGTTCGCGATCAGCAGACCCTCCAGCGGCTCAATGCCGGACGGCCCCTGGTCTTCCTCTCCTGGTCGGCCGCGTCCATCGCGCGCGTCCCTTCGGGAGCCCCGTACCTGACCGACGGATCGTTCGTGCAGTTCGGGGATCCCGACGTGTTCTATGCCAACGGTGGAGTGCTCAGACTGGTTCCGGACGTAGAGACGCTCACGCGCCTGGCGAGCCCGCGCTGGCCCGTCGTGGAACGGCTGCCGGAATCTTTCCGCGCCTCGTACACGTTCGGTCCGGCGATGCCCCGCTGACCGGGGCGACGCGCCCCGCCCGCCTAGAATGAGAGCATGCCCACGTCGCTCGCCGATCTTCTGATCATCGTCCCGGCCTGGAACGAAGAGGGGAACGTCGGCAACACGGTTCGAGAGATCCGCAGCGCACTTCCAGCGGCTCATGTGCTCGTGGTCGACGACGGATCCACCGATGCCACGGCGATGGTGGCGAAGGCGGCGGGTGCACGAGTCTTGGTCCTGCCGTTCAACCTCGGAGTCGGCGGAGCCATGCGGGCGGGATACGTCTTCGCGCAGCGGCACGGTTTCGCCCGCGCGATCCAGGTCGACGCCGACGGGCAGCACAACCCCCGCGACATCGTGTCGGTGCTCGATGGGCTCGATCGTGCCGACATCTCCATCGGAGCGCGTTTCGCCGAGGTCGGGGAGTTCTCGGCGCGTGGGCCTCGGCGATGGGCGATGGTCTTCCTCGCCTCCATCTTGTCGCGCGTCGCCAAGACCCGGCTCACGGACGTCACCAGCGGCTTCCGTGCCGCGAATCGTCGCGCCATCGACCAGTACGTCCGCTACTACCCGGCGGAGTATCTCGGAGACACCATCGACAGCCTCGTGGCGGCTGCGCACGTCGGTCTCACGGTCACTCAGGTGCCCGTGGCGATGCGACCGCGACAAGGCGGACGTCCGAGCCAGGGCGCGCTCGGATCGACGATCTACCTTCTTCGATCCGTCTTCGCCCTGATGCTCGCGATCATGCGACGACCGACCGGACCGACCAGCCCGGGAGCGCGCGCATGATGGTTTTCGGGGCGATCCTGCTCGCCGTCGCTCTCGTCGTCGCCGTCGTCACCATGCTCCTGCGCCGCCAGTTGCGCGAGAAGTACGCCGTCCTCTGGCTGATCATCGGTGCGGCCGTGCTCGTCCTCGGCATCTTCCCGCAGCTGCTGATGTGGGCGACGGTGTCACTGGGCTTCCAGTTGCCCGCGAATCTTCTTTTCACCCTGGCGATCCTCCTCCTGCTGGGTGTGGCGCTGCACCTCTCGTGGGAGCAGTCGCAGGCGGAGGAGGAGATCCGTCGTCTGGCCGAGGAGGTCGCGGTGCTTCGAGAGAGCATCGAGCGGATCGAGGGTGCCCTCGACGCGGCCTCCGCCGACGCTACCGATCCCTCCGACGGCCCCGACCGGTGATGACCGGCCCTCGCACGAGACCGTCAGCCGTCATCGCTTCCTTTCGCCCCCCGGCGGCACTCGCCGACCTGGTCGCAGTGCTCGCCCGGGATTGCGACGTGGTCGTGGTCGACGATGGCAGCGGGTCTCGGTCCGACGCCGTCTACGAATCGGCGGAGCACGCCGGCGCCGAGGTCGTTCGTCACGAGGAGAACCGAGGGATAGCGCACGCCCTGAATGTCGGCGTCCAGCGGGCGCTGTCATCGGGCGCCGACGCCGTCTTCACGTTCGATCAGGACTCCTCGCCTCCGGAGGACTTCGTCGAGCGGATGAGCGACGCCCTCTCGCGGGCGCGCGCATCCACGTCCTCCTCGGTCGCCGCGATCGTCCCCGAGTTCTTCGCCGACACGGCTCAGTCGCGTGGAGCGGACGTCGCGCCCGGACTGTGCCGGGCGAGGAAAGTCATCCAGTCGGGGATGCTCGTTCCGTACGAAGCGTGGAGCGCGCTCGGTGCACTGCGCGACGACTACTTCATCGACCTCGTCGACACAGAATTCGAGATGCGAGCACTGACCCGCGGCTGGGAGGTTCTCGCAGCGCGGGGCGTGTCGATGCCGCACTCGCTCGGACGCACGATGCGGTTGAGCCTGGCTCCGGGGCTGCACGTCACGACGTCGGTCAGCACGCCGTTCCGTTACTTCTACCGGGCCCGCAACCGCGTGATGCTCAGCCGTGCCTACGTGCGGCGGGCTCCGGTGCGAGTGCTCTCGGATGCTGGTGTCGATCTCGCCTATTTCGTCGTCGCCGTCCTCGGGGCTCGACCGCGCCGGGCACTTGCACACATCGTCGTTCGCGGTCTGGGTGCCGGGTTCCGGGGCGTCATGGGACGCGTACCCGACCGTCTCGCGAACGTGGCCGACGGCGTGCGGTGGAGCGGTGTCGAGGTCAGCGGCGACGTCGTCGCGGACTGATCGTCCCGCACATCCAGCTCGCCAGGTACTGCAGTGCGAATCCGCGGGGAACATAGCCGTCTCGTACCGCTGCGCGAAGGTTGGGAACCAGAGCCCGCAGCCGCCGTCGTGACCCGAAGCTCCGTTCGAGGACGTCCAGTGACGCGGCATCGTCGCGTCGTCGCGCGAGGGTCACCGTCATCGCCTGGCGCCAGCCTACGTAGACGTTGAACGTGGTGCGCACGACCGCGAGAACGCCGTCACCGCCCTCCGCGCTGCGGCTCATCTTCCGAGCATTCCGCCACGACTGGAGGACGGAGGGGCGTGAAGGCATGGAGGTCGGATCGCCGAAGACGTTCGCGGAATGCTGCACGTAGTCCTGCACGACGTCACTCGTGATGTGCGTGCCCGATGTCGCTGCAGCGCACACGGCCAACCAGTGATCGTGAGCTGCTGCCCTCGTGCTCAGCCGCGGGAAGGGGAGGGCGAGTTCCAGCACTTCGCGGCGGAGCACACTGAGTGAACCGGTGAACTGGTTGCTGAGCATCAGACGCTCGAGTGAGCCGTTACGCCGCTCAGTCGTGCCGAGGACGGCACCGGACGGGTACTGCACGAGGCGCGCCTGACCGGAGACCATTCCGTAGGTCGCGAGGTGGGGGAGCAGCACCTCCAGTTTCTCGGGATACCACCAGTCGTCCTGATCGGCGAGGGCAACCCACTCGGTCTCGGGCGGCACGGACAGCAGGCCGCGTTCGAAGTTCAGATAGAAGCCGAGCCGCTCTCCGCCCGTGTCGACGATGGTGAAACGTTCGTCGCCCGGGGCGGCCTGATCCAGGAGAGCGCGGATCGGCGCGGGGTCGCTGTCAGGAGAAATGACACAGATGAAGTCGGGGATCGTCTGGGCGGCGATGGATCGGATCTGCCGTCGGAAGAGCTCCGGGTCGGGCTCGTAGACAGCCATCACGATGGCGCCCGGTGCGGGACGGAGCATCGATCGTCCTCCCGATTGAGCTGCATGGCGGCGCCTCTCGGCGCTGTGGATAGTCTAGATGGCGCGGGCGCGCTGCACGGAATGCGCCGTCGATCGCGCATCCGACCGGAGGATTCACAGTGGACACCACTCCTGCGCCGTCAGGCCCCCGTGTCTCGGTCTGCATGGCGGTGTACAACGGCGCGCGGTGGCTGACGCCGCAGCTGGAGTCCATCCTCGGCGAACTCCGTTCCGACGACGAGATCGTGATCGTCGATGACGCGAGCACAGACGACAGCGTCGCCCTCATCGAAGCGCTCGACGATCCACGAGTGCGCATGGTGAGGCACGAGGCCAATCGTGGGTATGTGGCGACGTTCGAGCATGCTCTCTCGCTCGCGACGCGCGATGTGATCCTGCTCTCCGATCAAGACGACGTCTGGATCCGCGGACGGCGTGATCTTCTGTGCGCTGCCGTGGAATCGGCTGATGTCGCGGCATCCGATCTCGTCCTGTTGGGCGACGGTGCGCCTCTTCCCCACCCTCTGACGAGGCGCCCGTGGCGGTTGGGACGATCCCGGCGCTCCGATCGAATCCGTCGTCAGCTGACGATCTGGGCGGGCGTCGCACCATACTTCGGCTGCGCGATGGCGGTGCGCCGAGAGTTTCTCTCGACGGTGCTGCCCTTCCCGACGTTCCTCACCGAGTCACACGATCTGTGGATCGCCACGGCCGCCAACGCGGCCGCCGCCCTCGAGCACGTGCACTCGCCGTCGGTACAACGGAGACTGCACGAGGCGAACGCGTCGCCCTCGCGTCCCCGAGGAGTTCGTGCGGTCCTTCGCGCTCGCGTCATGCTCGTGCGATGCTCGATGGAGGCCGTGCGCCGTACCCGCGGGCAGTCCCGGAGCAGGTCTTAGCTCATCGTCCGAAAGCGTTCCGCGCCGCTGCGGAGGAAGCGGCGGAGTCGCGTGACCGCACGGCTCCCGGGAGTGCGGCGGCGGAATGGAGTCGCGACGACGGGCGCAGCGCCGCCCAACGCGCCGCTTTCCTCCATCCGCGGGCGCGCGCGCGCACGCTGATCTCGCGGTGGAATCGAGCTTCGTCGCGGAATCGGACGCCGTCGGAGATCGCTGTTTGCGACAGGCTGGATCCGTGCCGCCGGTACTCGAACGACGGCGCACCGTTCATGTACATCACGGTCCCTCCATCGAAGGCGACGTCCAAGATGAAGGCCAGGTCGAGGATGATCGGCAGGTCGAGTCGGAACGGAATCTGCTTCAGCCGGGCGGTGCGGATCGCCAGTGAGGGCCAGTAGAGCCAGTTGCCGCGAACGAGGCTGGCCACGAGGGCCTCGCCCTCGAGCCGCACCGGTCCCGCCGTCGGCGCCGGCGCCAGAACCGTCTTGACACGATCGGCCAGCGGGCTGTGGCGGTCACCGTTCTCATCGATCACGACGACGGCCGGAGCGAAGATATCGACGTCGGGGAACCGCGAGAGGAAGTCTCGAAGCGAGCGGACGTAGTCGGGGAGAAGCCGGTCGTCCGAGCCCAGGATCGTGGTGTATTCCGCGGAGGCCAGCTCAGCGCAGCGACGGAAGTTCTCCGTGATGCCGATGTTGCTGTCGTTACGCAGGTACTGCACTCGTTCGTCGTCGATGTCAGCGAAGAATGCGGGTACCGCCTGGCTCGGGTAGGCATCATCGATGACGGTCAGGCGCCATCCGGGGTCGCTCTGTTCGAGAACGCTTCGCACCGCCTCGAATAGAAGTTCCGGCGGCCCCCAGAAGGGGAGCATGATGTCGACGACGACACCGTCGCCGCTCATCATGCGCAGCCCACGATGCGGTAGAGGCGCGCGTCGCCCTCCTCGTCCACGAGTTCGACTGCCTTCGAGGCGGCGAGTCGGCTGAACCCGGGATAGGAGTGATTTCCGCCGTGGACCTCGCGGGTGCCGAAGTCGAGGACGTACTGCACCCTCGTGTCGTCGACCGCCCGGCACACAGGCCCGCCCGGCACCGCGCGGTCGAGGCCGTCGTTGATGGCGGTCATCTCGCTCGTGATGTCCATGAGGGTGTGGGGCTGAAGAACCTCTCGCCCGCTGATGGCATAGGCGAGTCCGGCACCCGTCCACGGGCTCCCCGCGATCACCGCGTCCGGCTCCACCTCCTCGTCGAGTCGGCGCATGAGGGCCATCTCGTCGGCTGAGACCAGGGGGGAGTCGGCGTTCAACGTGTAGTTCGCCTGCGCCGTGTCGATGGGCGTCCTCATGGGCAGGAGCGCGGCGACGACGGCGATGAGCAGAACGCCCGCGGTCGCGAACGTCCGGAGAGGGCCGCGCAGCCGTGCACGTCGAGCCGCGGCTCGCACACCCGACGACAGGAACAGCGCACCCGCGCCGGCGAGAGGGACCACCGCCGTCGGCAGGATCGCGGCGACCCGCGGGAGGTTGTTGTACCAGCTGCCCGTCAGTACGTCGCGAACGTCGAGGTAGGGGAGCGCGGCGACGACGACGTACAGGCCGCCGACGGCCAGGAGGGCGGCAACGGCATAGAGGGGGGCGCGACGGCGCGCCCGCAGTGCCCAGGCGACTCCCGCGATCATGAGAATGGCGACGAGCAGCGCGAGCGGCGCGCGGTAGGGAGACGCGAACGACACCTCTCCCAGGGCTTGGGCGACGGTCATCTCGGGCGTCCACGTCCGAGCCGCGGCCGGTGGGCGCAGGACCCACCACACGGCGGCGGCGACGATCGCGTAGGTACCGACGAGCAGGACGACGAGAGCACGCTGTCCTCTCGAGCGCGACCCGTTCCACGCGCGCACGGCGGTGAACACGATTCCCACCGAGACGAAGACAATCCACGCGACGAGAGCACCGGGGTGTGCGACGGCCAGGCCGGGCAGCGTTCCGAGGGCGCCGACCACGGTCAACGCCATGGGCAGGCGTCCGGGAGAGGTGATTCGCAGCGCCCGTAGCGCGAGCGCGAGTGCGGCCGGGAGGACGGCCAGGCCCATGTGGAGCGGGTAGAGCACGCCGTAATCGATCATCAGCAGGGGGAACGACGCCGACCCGATGATGGCCAGTCCTGCACCCAGGGCGGTGCCGCGCCCGCGCCCGAAGAGCTCGGACGTCAGCCACATCGCTCCCGCCGGCCAGGCGAGCGCGGAGAACACGAGGGCCATCGCATTGGCGGCGACGGGAATGGATGCCCCGGTCGCCTGAACGACCAGCGCGGCCACCGCGTGCCATGCGGTGGGGTAGAACCACATTCCGCCGCTCGTGCTCGTCATGGACCCGACGAACAACGGCGACGCATTCCCGTTGTCCAACGCATATCGCACGGCGTTCAGGTGGAAGATGTTGTCGAACGTCTGGGAGATGTTGTCGGGGGCACCGATGACGACGACGACCTGTGCCGCGACGATGATCCCTGCCGCTACCACCGCGGCGATGACCCAGTGCCCTCGATCCACCGGCTGCGACGCGGGGAACCGCCAGCCGCGATTCGCAGCGAACCGTACGCCGACGATCACGGCTGCGAACACGACCGTCACGAGCGCGACGGGTAACGGCGACCAGGAAAGACCGATGAGCGGGGCCGCGACGGAGGCCGTGCTGACGACGGTCACTCCGAACGGGAAGGCAGCGGCCCACGACCCGAGCCCGCGCAATCCCATGACGAGGCCGAGCACAATCCCGGGAAGGACGACCACGGCCGCGGTGAGGGCGCCGGCGATGGCGAGATCGATCCAGGTCATACATATGTCTTTCGCTCGGCGCGCGGGGCCCGGAGGGCTCGAACTCGGCGCATATCGGCACCGAGCCCGCAGGGAAGAATAACGGACCTAGATCGACGGACTCCGAGAGGCGGCGCCGCAGGTTCTCGAATCGAGGTCAACTAGTCTCTTCGGGTGGCCACTCTCATCCGACGTCTTGCCGGATTCTCCACACTTCCTTTCATCTCGGCCATCCTGCCCTTCTTGGCCATCCCTATCGTGGGGCGCGCCAGCGGAGAGGACGGATGGGTCGCGTTCAATGTCGGACAAGCCGTCGGCACATACGCCGCCGCGGTCGGCTACGTCGGGTGGAACGCTCTGGGCACGCCCATGGTCGCCGTGGAGACGTCGGGTCGAGCCCGGCACGAGCTCTACGCTCGGTCGTTCTATGCGCGCCTGCCCATCATCGCCGTCGTCGCCGTGGGAGCTGCCATCATCGGCGCCCTTCTCGCGCCCGGAGCGACGGTCGGCGTCGCCGTGACGTTCGCCATCGCCGGGGCGCTGGGCGGCTTCGGAGTGAGCTGGTATGCGGTCGGGGTCTCGTCGATCTCGATCATCGTCTGGTTCGAAATCGTCCCGCGCGCGATCGCTACGGCGATCGCCATCGGCCTGCTGCTGTGGACGGGCGACGTGGTCTGGTACGGCGTCGCCATGATCGTGGCGGCGGTGGCGGGCGTCCTCGCGTTCCACCTCGTCCACCTTCGACGACTGTTCCCACGGTGGGTGGGATGGCGTCGCGTCCGATCGGACATCCAGGGGCTGCGCTCCGCCTGGGGTGTCGAGGTCGTCGGGAACCTCTATTCGAACGCGCCGGTGCCCATCGTCGCGGCGACGTCCTCGCCCGCCGCCTCGGCATCGTATGGATCGAGCGACCGCATCTATCGCTATGGTCTGCTCGGCGTGGTCGCCATGGGGAACGCCCTGCAGGGGTGGGCGCTCGAAGCGCGCGGGCATCATCGCCGCTCGCGCAACCTCGCGTCTATCGGGATCATGCTCGCCCTCGGGCTGGTGGGGTTCGCTTTCCTCGTTTTCCTCGGGGTACCGGCGAGTCAGCTCATCTTCGGGCCGGAGCTGGCAGCCGACCCCGCCATGCTGTTCTGGCTCGGGGTCTCGTACATCGCGATATCCACCTCGACACCGTTGATACGCAACGTGCTGCTGCCGGCACGGCGGGAGGGTTCGGTTCTCTGGGTAACGACGGCGAGCGCAATCCTCGGCTTGTCGGGGATGCTCGTCGGCGGAATCGCCTTCGGTCCGGTCGGAGTCGCTGCGGGCCTCGCCCTCAGCGAGGTGTTCACGCTGCTCTGCTGCGTCTGGTACTCCCGACGGACGGGACTGGCGGAGCCGCTCACTTCCGAGGCGGCATCGCGGTGAGCGCCGACGAGACCGTCTCGGACGTCCACTTCCTGCTACCTGCCCCGGCCCTGACCCCCATCGGCGGGTACAAGGTCGTGTACGAGTACGCCGACGCGCTCGTGCGTCAAGGTGTCGGCGTGACGGTCTGGCACAGCTCGTTCTTCAACGCGTTCGAGAATGGACGGTTCTCGCTGTACCGTGCCGGGATTCTGGCGGCGGGTCTGTGGAGGCGGCGTCTGACCGGGCATGCGACCACGTCCATCCCGTGGTACCGCCTCGACCCGCGCGTACGAGTGAAGGTCACCGCCGCCCGGCCCCGGCCGAAGCTGGGCCGACGCTCTGTGGTCGTCGCGACGGCGGTGCAGACCACCGGGCACGTCGCCGACGTGGCCCGGCGTGCGGGCGCGACGTCTCTCGCCTTCATTCAGCACTTCGAGACATGGGCGGCCCCCGAGGACGTGATCCGTCGTGCCTGGGCACGCGCTGACGAGCGGATAGTCATCGCCCCGTGGCTGGCGGAGCTGTGTTCCCGTGCGGGGCTCTCCAGCGTCCTCCTGACGAACGCGCTCGACGTCGACTCGTTTCCGACGGGTGCCCCGCTCGCGCAACGTCGCCCGATGGTGATGTCGCTGCTCTCTCCTCACGGGTACAAGCGGCCCGATGTCGTCGCACACGCGCTCGGCGCCGTGCGCGCCCGCCGACCGGATGCGCGGGTGGTCGCCTTCGGCATCGATCCCGTTCCGCCGCGTCCGCTCGCCCCCGGCGTGGAGTATGTTTCCGACCCGTCGCCTGAGACGCTGCGGGAGCTCTATCGGTCTGCTTCCGTCTATCTCTGCGGGAGCGATGCGGAGGGGTGGCATCTCCCGCCTGCGGAGGCGACTCTCTCCGGAGCAGCAGTGGTGTCCACCGACATCGGCGGCGTCCGAGCCTCGATGGGTGATGAGGCGCTCTACGGTCCGCCCGGTGATGCCGAGGCACTGGCCTCGCTCGCCGAACGCGTGCTGGAGAATCCGGACGCGGCGCAGGTCCGCGTCGACACCGCGGCTGCGAGGCTCCGCTCGGTGACCTACGCGGAGAACACCCGGACGCTGCTCGCTGTCGCCGCGGCCGTCCGGCAGCGCCGTAGCTGAAAATGCGCGACGGGGCGGCCGTCTAGACTTGATGGCGATTTGCCAACGCAAAGGACGTGACTGTGAATCCTGATCTTCTCGTCGTCGGCTCCGGCTTCTTCGGTCTCACGATCGCGGAGCGGGCTGCGGCATCCGGTCGAAAGGTGACCGTGATCGACCGCCGGCACCATGTCGGTGGGAACGCGTACTCCGAAGCCGAACCGACCACCGGGATCGAGGTGCACCGCTACGGCGCCCACCTCTTCCACACGTCCAACCCGACCGTGTGGGAGTACGTGAACCGGTTCACCCAGTTCACGAACTACGTGCATCGCGTGTACACGAACCACAAGGGCGTCGTGTTCCCCCTGCCGATCAACCTCGGAACGATCAATCAGTTCTTCCAGGCGGCGTACACACCCGCGGAAGCCCGTGCCCTGGTGCAGGAGCTGGCCGGCGAATTCGACCCGAAGGATGCGGCGAACCTCGAGCAACGAGGTATCGGTCTGATCGGTCGTCCTCTGTATGAAGCGTTCATCCGCGATTACACGGCGAAGCAGTGGCAGACCGACCCGAGCAATCTGCCCGCCGAGGTGATCTCGCGTCTCCCGGTGCGTTACACCTACGACAACAGGTACTTCAACGACACGTGGGAGGGCCTCCCCGTCGACGGCTACACCGCGTGGCTGGAGCGCATGGCCGACCACCCGAACATCGATGTCAAGCTGCAGACCGATTTCTTCGACGAGTCGCAGCCGTTGAACAAGCGAGCGACTGTCGGGCAGCTCCCGATCGTGTACACGGGCCCCGTCGACCGCTACTTCGACTTCGCGGAGGGCGAGCTGAGCTGGCGCACCCTCGACTTCGAGCAGGAAGTGCTGCCGGTCGCGGACTTCCAGGGCACGAGCGTCATGAACTACGCCGATGCCGACGTCCCGTACACGCGCATCCACGAGTTCAAGCACTTCCACCCCGAGCGCGCCGACCGGTATCCCTCGGACAAGACGGTCATCATGCGGGAGTTCTCGCGGTTCGCCACACGTGCGGACGAGCCCTACTATCCCGTCAACACCCCCGCCGATCGCACCGGCTTGCTCGCATACCGCGAGCTCGCCAAGGGCGAGAGCGGGGTGCATTTCGGGGGCCGGCTGGGCACATACCAGTACCTCGACATGCATATGGCCATCGGCGCGGCCCTCTCGCTGTGGAACAACACGCTGGCGTCATGACGGAGGACACCTCGATGAACACGACCGACGACTTCGTGACCGTGAACCGGATCGTCTTCCCGACGGAGGGGGTCGCGGAGGTCTCGGCGCTCTACGTCGATACGGGGGCGGGCGACGGGTCGCAGCCGGGCGCCGACTACGAGATCAACGGGCGACGGTCGATCACGGTGTACGCCCACCGCCGGATCTCACTGAGCACCTACTTCAACGCTTTCCCCGCCAGCTACTGGCAGCGCTGGACGAGCGTCCGGTCTGTTCGGCTGATCGTGACGCTTCGCGGTCAGGGACTCCTCTCCGTGTACAAGTCGAGCGCACGCGGTCGAGCCTCCGCCGTCGCTTCGCAGCAGTTCGACGACGAGACCGTGTCATTCGATCTCCCGGTGCTCTCGTTCGTCGATGGTGGGAACTACTGGTTCGACATCGCGTGTGCGCAGTCCGAGGCGACCCTCGAGAGTGCCGAATGGCAGGTGGCCGCCCCCGAGGCGAAGGCGCCCGGCACTGTTTCGGTGGGCATCACGACGTACAACCGGCCCTCGTACTGCCTGAACCAGCTCCTCACGATCGGTGCCGACACCGACATCGCGGGCGTCCTCGACACCGTGTACGTGATCGATCAAGGAACCGATCTCGTCGAGGATCAGCCCCGTTTCGGCGAGGCCGCCGAGCAGCTCGGTGAGCACCTGTCGGTGCTGCGCCAGGCCAACCTGGGCGGGTCCGGCGGGTTCTCGCGAGCGATGCTCGAGACGCTGACGGAGGGCCGCAGCGACTACGTCCTCCTCCTCGACGACGACGCGATCTCCGAGCCCGAAGCGATCATGAGGGCGGTGCGCTTCGCCGACTTCGCGACGGTGCCGACGATCGTGGGAGGGGGAATGCTCCACCTCGACGAGCGGTCTGTCCTCTACACCCAGGGAGAGGTCTGGGACACCCGCAAGTCGTGGATGTCGGCCTCGGGCGAGAGCGAATACGACCACGACTTCGCCGAAGACACCCTTCGCGAGACACCCGAGCTCCACCGTCGTCTCGCGGCCGACTTCAACGGCTGGTGGATGTGCCTGATCCCGACGCATATCCTTCGCGACATCGGCCTCTCCCTGCCCGTGTTCCTGAAGTTCGACGACATCGAATACTCCCTGCGGGCGGCACAGAGCGGCTACCCGACCGTCTGTCTACCCGGCGTCGCCGTGTGGCACATGGCCTGGCACGACAAGGACCCGACCAGGACGTGGGAGGAGTACTTCATCCACCGCAACCGCGTCATCACCGGCCTGCTCCGCTCGCCGGTGCCGCGCGGCGGCTACCTGCCGCTGCATTCGTTCCTCGGTGACGTCAAGCTTCTGTTCATGCTGCAGTACTCGACCGTGCGGCTGCGTCACCAGGCGCTGCGCGACGCGTTCGCGGGCCCGGATGCCTTGCCGGGTTGGCTCGCGACCAAGCAGGGCGACGCGCGACGACTTCGCGCAGACTACGTCGACGCGACCGTCGTCGAGGATTTCTCGACCCTGCCACCCGTGCGCCGTTCGTCACGGGTCATGCTGGGCGCCGTCCGCCGTCCGACCAACCCCGTCGCGGCGGTCGTCCTCGCCCTGCGCGTGGCGGTGAGGCAGCTCTTCATCCGCGAATCGGAGGGCAGCCATCGCAACCCGGAACGCATCATCGCTGCGCCTGACATCACCTGGTGGCGGTTCGCCGACATCGACTCCGCCCTCGTCACCTCGCCGGACGGAGTGGGCGTCGCCTGGTACCAGCGCGACCGTTCCGCGATGCGACGGTTCCTCTTCGACAGCGTTCGCCTGAACATGCGGTTGGCCCGTCGTTGGGCGCGGCTCGCCGAGGAGTACGGTCGGGAGGCGCCGAAGATCACGTCTCCCGAGCAGTGGCGGTCGATCTTCGCGGGAGACGTGACCACCACGAAGTGAGGCACGGGCGCCTGCGGCGGCCGCGTGTCGCGGCAGGCTAGCCTCTTCCGAGGCGGAACGCCGCCTTCGGAGTAGAGGGATCGAGCATGGCGACACCGGCCGTCGAAGCGCCGTCGAACGAGCCCGCTGAGCGCACCCGGATCTTCCGCACCGATATCCAAGCGCTTCGCGCCCTCGCCATCGCGGCGGTCGTGCTCAACCACCTCTGGCCGCTGCGCTTCACCGGCGGTTACGTCGGGGTCGATGTCTTCTTCGTGATCTCCGGCTTTCTCATCACCGGGCATCTCCTCGCGGAGATCGACCGCACGGGGCGCGTGCGCCTCGGCCGGTTCTATGCCCGCCGCGTCCGCCGTCTCCTCCCGGCAGCCCTCCTGGTGCTGGCCGCCGCCGCCGCGCTCGTGTACGTCTTCCTGCCGTATCCGCGGTGGGAGCGCAACGCGGCCGAGATCGCCGCGGCGGCGCTCTATGTCGAGAACTGGGTGCTGACGGGCTTCTCCGTGAACTATTCCGCCGCGAACGAGGCGGCCAGCGCGGTGCAGCACTACTGGTCGCTGTCGGTGGAGGAGCAGTTCTACGTCGTCTGGCCCGTACTGCTGCTGGCGATCGCCGGGTGGGGTGTTCGCCGCGCGGCCGGCCGCCGTCGCCGGGCGCTCCTGCTGATCTCCGTCATCGCGGTCGCGTCCTTCGCGGCGAGCGTCGTCTACACGCAGCTGGCGCCGAGCGCGGCCTACTTCGTCACCTTCACGAGAATGTGGGAGTTCGCGCTGGGTGGGCTGGTCGCCGTCTCGGCTTCGCGCATCCGCGTGCCCCGAAGGGCCGCCGACCTGCTGTCGCTGGTGGGATTCGCGGGCATCCTGGTCTCCGTCGTGCTCTTCGGCACCGAGACTCCGTTCCCGGGATGGGCGGCTCTTCTCCCGGTGCTCTCGACCGTCGCCGTGATCGTGGCGGGGACGGGTCACGATCGGCTCGTCCACTCCGCGGTGACGGGGGCGAGGCCCGTGCAGTGGGTGGGCGACGTCTCGTACTCGCTCTATCTCTGGCACTGGCCCCTCATCGTCGTGGCGCCGTTCGTGTTCGCGGGACCCCTGTCGACGGTGTCGAAGATCGCCGTGCTCGTCATCTCCCTGTTGCTCGCCTGGATGACGCATCGCCTCGTGGAACGACCCGCCCAGCGGTGGCGGTGGTGGTCGACGTCGACCCGCCGGGCCTTCGCCGGGATGGCGGTCGGCATGATCGTGGTGCTCGCAGCGGCGGGCTCGTTGCAGGCGGCCTACGCCCACCAGAGCTCGTACGATCTGCCCGACGGCCCGCTCCGGGCGGGAGCGTGCGTAGGACCGGCGGCGATCGCGGATGCGGCGTCCTGCCCCGATGCGTTCGGACCCCCGGAGTCGGCCGTCATCACCGGCGCGCACGTCTACTGGTGGGCTCCCGAGGTCTGCCGGCCTCTCGACCGGATGGTCTACGACGACCGCGCGACGACGACGCTGTGCGACTTCTCGCGCGGGGGGAGCGACGCCACCGACGTCTGGCTCGTCGGCGACTCGCACGCCGAGCAATGGCAAGGTCCTCTCCTCGACATCGCAGAGAAGCGAGGATGGCGCCTGACGATCAGCCACTTCGGCGGCTGTCCGCCCGCGGACGTACCCTTCGCGGGGTTCCGGACGCCCTGGGGTCCGCCGGAGGTCGCGGTCTGCCGCACCTGGTCGAGGGATGTGTCGGCGGCGGTCGTGGAGAGCCGCCCCGATCTGGTGTTCACATCGATGGCGGGCCGTCTCGAGCTGCTCGAGGGCGACCTTTCACCCGAACTCGCCCAGGAGCGGTTCGCCGACGGCCTCGTCGCGGATTGGGACGCCTGGGCCGACGCGGGGTCGCGCGTCTTCGCCATCGTCGATCCGCCGCTCAACGGCGACGTCCGCGATCCCGACTGCGTTCTGCTCAATCCGCAGCATCCGCTCGAGTGCGCTCGGCCCCGCGCGGTGGCACTGCCTCCGGGCGATCCGCTTCCGCTGGCCGTCGAGAAAGCGGACAGGCCGGAGGTGCGCCTGATCGACCTCACGGACGCGTTCTGCGACGACCGGTCGTGCTTCGCCGTGATCGGTGGAGAACCGGTGTACTACGACGCCGACCACGTGAGCCGGCGATACTCCCGCATGCTTGCCGACCGGTTCGAAGACGCCGTGGATCGCGCGCCCGGCACCTGACGGGCGATCAGGCGGAAGACTCGACGGCGTCGGCGAGAGGAGGCATCGGCCGCCACGACCGATCGCGCGCGATCTTGCGCCCGTCGCGGAGGCCCCGCGCCAGATGGCTCGTGCCGCGGATCGTTCTCTCGACCAGCACGAGACGGACCAGCTCCTTGGCGAGCGTGAGTGCGGTGCCGGCGGCGAACGGCACGGGTTTGTAGGCACCGTGCGCTCGGTAGTACTGCTTCAGGTAGGCGCGGTTGCGCATGATGTAGTACCGGTAGGCGTTGCTCGACGCGTTCATGTGCCGCACGCCGAAGTCGTGCTGCTTGATCTCGCGCGTGCGGCGCAGCACGAAGTCGTCGACGATCACGGACGTCGTCACTCGGGACGCCAGCCAGCCGTACATCTGGTCGTCCCAGTAGATGAAGAACCGGGGATCGGGCAGCCCGATCTCGCGCACGATGTCGCGGTGGATGAACATCCCCTCGAAGCATCCGGAGTTCATCTCCTTGAATCCGGATGCGTCGAACCCCGCGGGCGCGAACGGGATCGGGATCGCCATCGACTCCGCCACGCGGTACTGCCAGTAGAACGCGCTGCCGTCGTAGTCGTAACGCCGGCCCTGGATGCTGCGGAAGCGGGGCGTCCATCCGCCCATGCGGGCGAGGCCGTCGGAGATGACCTCGACGTCGTCGTCCATGAGCCACATCCACTCGGATCCCAGCTCGTAGGCGACGCGCATGCCCTCGCTGAATCCGCCGGACCCGCCGGTGTTGGTGTCGAGCCGACGGTAGACGAGCTCCGTGCCGAGCTGGGCGCGCAGGGACTCGACGACCTCGGTCGTGTCGTCGGTGGACGCATTGTCGATGACGACGACGTGACCCGGCTTGGGCTCCATCCGCCCGATGCTCTCGAGAAGCCGGGTGAGCAGGTGCGAGCGGTTGTAGGTGACGATCGCGATCGTCACGGACGACGGATCGAACGCTTCGGACTCGGGCACGGACGAGCGGGAGGAGGCGTTCATATCGTGCTCGATCCTATCCGAGGGACCTCAGGAGACCTGTCCGGGCGCCTCTCCGCGTTCGATCGCCATGCTCTGCTCGGCGGGTCCGACCCCGATCAGGGGCGCCTGCTTGATCTTCGCGCCGAGCAGCACGAGCAGCATCCATCCCCAGAGGAGGAGCACTCCCGGTTCGGCCACCCCCTCCACGAGAAGGAGCGCCGCCAGCAGAGTCGGGAGGAGCGAAAGGGGGGAGTAGGGGCGGTCGGCGCGCAGGTCGAAGCGGGGACGATCGATCGCGAAGAACCAGGCGCGCCAGATGAAGGCGAGCAGGGTGAGAGCCAGGAGCACCACCCCGACCGGGCCGAGGTGCGCGAAGACCTGGGCCCACGCGCCCTCGGCACGCGAGAGCTCGGCGCCGAAGGCGATCCAGACGACCGCGCCGCCGGCGAGACCCGCCGTGGCGTACAGGAGGTAGTAGCGGGTGCGCTCGCCGGGGTGGGTGGCGGTGCGCATGAGGAGCACGGTCGTGAGGACGAGGGTCACCCCGGCCAGAGCGAGGAGCGACACGGTCGATCCTGAGCGGATGAGGATGAACGCCGCGATCACGATCCAACCGAGCAGGGCGGGGCGCCGCGGAGCCCGGGCAGCGAAGCGGATGACGAAGACGACCATGGCGAGCACCATGAGGGCTCCGAGCACGCCGGGGTCGCCGACGAGACCCTCGAGAGGACTGGCGCCGAAGAAGTCGCCGCTGGACCAGAACGTCGCGGGGTCGGAGCCGGCCGAGGCGACGACGAATCCCGGGAGGAGCGGCCCGCCCACGAAGACGCCGACCGCGAGTTCGAAGACGATGGAGAGCCCGATCAGCCACTTCAGCGCTGACGCGACCGTGCGCACGACATCGCGCCAGGTGAGGGCGGCGGCGATGAACATCGCGTGCACCGCGGCGGCCGCCAGCAGCATCCACACCACCGCTGCCTCTGCGGGTCGGGGACTCCAGACCATCGGCACCGCGGCCCAGAAAAGGAAGGCGAGCGCGACCCACGGAAGCCGACGCCACTGGAGCGGAGGCCGGATCGTGACCCACAGCACGATCGTGACGATCACGGTCGCCGCCACGAACACGCCCGTGCCGACGGGGCCGAGGGCGAACACCCAGCCCGACCCGATGAGTGCTGCGACGATGACGAACACGCACCACCCGCGCAGCAGTAGGTGGCCGGTCGTCTCGCGCGCCGGTGCCTCCGGGGGAGCGGACGCGGGATGCTTCGTCGAGATCGCCATCGTGCCTTCCAGGGTAGTGCGGCAGCGACCCTACGCTAGATGGATGTGCGGTCGTCTCTCCCTCACCTCGCTGCGGCCAGGATGAGTCGGGCGAGCTCTGCCTCCGGAGCACTCTCCGGGCTCCGGACTACGACGAGGACCGTGTCGCGGTCCGCAGAGCGCAGAGCCGACATCGACGGCCTGAGAGCGTTCGCGATCGCTCTCGTCGTCATCTACCACGTCTGGGTCGGGCGCGTCTCGGGCGGCGTCGACGTCTTCCTGATGGTCTCGGCGTACTTCTTGACCTCGTCGTTCCTCCGCCGCGCCGACAGCGTCGATGCTCCCTATCTCGGGCGGTTCTGGCTGCGCAGATTCGCCCGCTTGATCCCCGCCGCCGCTGTCACGGTGCTCGGGGTGCTGCTGCTGGCTGCGGCGGTGTTCCCCACGTCGTCATGGAACACGATCTGGTCGCAATCGTTCGCATCGCTCTTCTACGCGCAGAACTGGCAGTTGTCGGCCGAGTCGGTGGACTACTACGCACGCACCGAGGCCTTCCCCTCGCCGCTCCTGCACTTCTGGTCGCTGTCCATCCAGGGCCAGGTCTTCCTTCTCTGGCCCGTGATCATCGCGGGGGGTCTCTGGGCGGCCCGCAGGCTGCGCCTCGACCCGCGACGGGTGCTGCTGATCGTGTTCGGCGCGGTCTTCGCCGCATCCTTCATCCGCTCCATCATCTACACCGCCGCCGATCAGCAGCTGGCGTACTTCGACACGTGGTCGCGGCTCTGGGAGTTCGCCCTCGGGTCGTTGCTCGCGATCGTCGCGCCGTCGTTGCACATCCGCGCCCGCTCCGGCGCGATCCTGGCGTGGATCGGCATCGCCGGGGTGCTGCTGTGCGGGATCGTCCTGGACGTCGAGTCGGGGTTCCCCGGAGCAGCGGCGCTGTGGCCCACGCTGAGCGCAGCCTTCCTCATCCTGGCGGGACAGGCCGAGGCGACGAGCGCCCCCGTGCGATTCCTCGGCTCCCCCTGGATGGTCAGGCTCGGGACCATCGCCTACAGCCTCTACCTGGTCCACTGGCCCGTGCTGGTGGCGTACCTCGTGGTCACCGATTCGCCCTCGGTCTCGTTCGTCGGCGGGCTCGCGGTCGTCGCCGTCTCGCTGGCGTCGGCGGTGACCCTCAATCGCCTCGTGGAGCGTCGGGCCGAGAAGGTGTCGTCCTCCTCTGTGCGCACGAGCGTCGGCGTCACCGTCGGGTGGCTGCTCATCGTGCTCGTGCCGCTCACGGGGTGGCAGGCCGCCGACAGGGTCCGGTCTGCGATGGCCGACCCGCAGGCGAACCCCGGTGCTTCCGTCCTCCTCCCGCGGAACGCCGCCAACGTCATCGCCGACGCCGACATCGTTCCGGTCGGCACCGCGGTCGACACCGACTGGGTGGAGTTCGATTCGAGGTGCACGGGGGACAGGGTGCCCCGTGATCGTTCGCTGGCTGCGACCTGCCTCGAGACCCTGAGCGCGGAAGGCGCCGCGCAGACCGCTCTCATCATCGGCGACTCCCACGCGCAGCAGTGGTCGGGGGCGTTGGTGCCGATCCTGCAGGACGAGGGCTGGAACGCCGTCGCCCTCCTCAAAGGCGGGTGCTTCTTCGCCCCGGGCGAGGCCGCCCAGGTCGACGCGGAATGCGAGGACTGGGAACGGGCGGCGGCGTCCTACGCGGAGGATTTCCCCGCAGATCTCGTGGTGCTGATCGGCAGCCGCGCCGTCGCGGAGTCGCCGGACGAGCGTCTGCCGCTCGGGATCGCGGAGCGAGTGGATCAGATCGTCGCATCCGGATCCGACGTGCTCCTCATTCGAGACAATCCGCGGTACGAGACCAACATGTATCGCTGCATCGAGGACAACGGGCGAGAGGCCGCCGAGTGCACCCGCGCTCGGGTCGACGTCTCGGCCGAGATCAATCCCGCTGCGGAGCTGGGTTCTCGCCAGGGCGTCCATGCCGTGGATCTCCTCGACTTCCTGTGCCCCGAGGAGACGTGCCACGCGGTCATCGGCAACGTGGCGGTGTACCTGGATCAGAGTCACCTCTCTGCCACCTACGCGGCGAGCTTGACGCCCGCGATGCGCGACGCCCTCGCGTCGATCCCCGGCATCCCCATCGGGTAGCAGGGCTCCCGCTCCGAGAGGCGATGCCGTCTGCCGCCCCGCCCTACGATGGGAGCGTGCTGACCCGCATCTCGAACACACCGCGCGACTACGCCTGGGGTTCCACCACCCTGATCGCCGAGCTGGAGGGGCGCGCCCCGAGCGGCCGGCCCGAGGCCGAGGTGTGGTTCGGCGATCACCCTGGCTCACCCTCCGAGGTGCATGACGGCACCGGTCGCACGCTCGACGACTGGCTTCCGGCGGAGGCCGCCGCCGACGACTCGCCGGCGAAGCTGCCGTACCTGCTCAAGCTGCTCGCGGCCGGTGCGCCGCTGTCGATCCAGGTGCATCCGTCGAAGGCGCAGGCCGAGGTCGGGTTCGCCCGGGAAGAGGCCGCGGGGGTCCCGCGCGACGCGGGCGAGCGGAACTATCGCGACGACAATCACAAGCCCGAGGTCATCGTCGCGCTGAGCGACCCGTTCGTCGCTCTGGCAGGGCTGCGCGATCTCGACACGACGCGGCGCCTGGTCGACGTCCTCGGAGCCGACGCGGTGTCGCTGCGCGCGCATCTCGACGGAACGGATGCCGAAGAGGCCCTCCGCTCGACGATCGGCTGGCTGCTCGGCGGCGACGCGCAGGCCGACGTCGACCGGATCATCGACGCCGCCGCGTCGGCATCGTCGGACGAGTTCGCCGACGAGGTCGCGCTCGCGGCCCGCCTCGCGCAGGCCTACCCCGGCGACCCCGGGGTGGTCGTCGCGCTGCTGATGAATCTCGTGTCGCTGCGGCCGGGCGAGGCCGTCTTCGTGCCGGCCGGCGTGCTGCACGCCTACGTCTCGGGGCTGGGGGTCGAGCTCATGGCTGCGAGCGACAACGTTCTGCGGGGCGGTCTGACCCCGAAGCACATCGACGTCGACGAGCTGCTCTCGCTGGTGGATGCTGCGCCCTCTCCGCCGCCGACGCTCACGCCGGTCGAGCTCGAGGCCGGTGTGAAGCTCTTCGACGCGGGTGTGCCCGACTTCGCGCTGCTGCACGTCGAGTCGGCCGACGCCCCGATCCATGCCGCGCTGCGGGGCACCGCCATCGCCCTCGCGACGCGGGGCACGGTTCGCGTGACGGGCGCGTCGGGGGAGAGCATCGAGCTCTCGCCCGGTCAGGCGGCTCTCGCGACGGTCGACGAGGCGCCGCTCGTGGTCGCGGGCTCGGGCGAGCTCTTCATCGCCATGCCCGGCGACGACTGACCTGCGGGATTCACCCCCGCGACACGCCGATGAATCCGGGTAAAGGTTCAATGCGCGATTGAGGCTTTAGTATCCGCGACTTGATTTCCTCGAATAACACCGGTGTAATTATGAGCGCGTGACCGACACGCGGGGGATCGCGAAAGGGACGAAATGGCGTCAGATTACCGTTCCGGTGCACCCGAGAACTGGTTCGTCGATCCGGTGCAACTCGGCGTCCCCGGTGTCCGCCGCGAAGCCGACGTCGAAGACAACGCCCTCGCCTGGCAGACCGACGCGCTCTGCTCGCAGACCGACCCCGAAGCGTTCTTCCCCGAGAAGGGCGGTTCGACGCGAGACGCCAAGCGCGTCTGCACCACCTGCGACGTCCGCACGGAATGCCTCGAGTACGCGCTGCAGAACGACGAGCGTTTCGGCATCTGGGGCGGCCTCAGCGAGCGCGAACGACGCAAGCTCAAGCGTCGCGCCAGCTGATCGTCGATCCCGTCGGCTTCGGCGCGTGCGGCTCGCCCTCGCCGCCGCCCCGCTTAGGCTGATCGCGCCATGCCCTCGCGAGTCCATGCCATCCTCGTCGTGCGTCCCGAGGGACGTACGCCCGCTGCGGCGCACCTGAAGCGCACGATCGACGCGCTCCGTGCGCAGACCCAGCCGGTCGACGCACTGACGATCGTGCTCTGCGGTGGCGACGCCGCACTGACCGAGATCGCCGCAGCATCCGGTGCCGAGGGCGTCATCACCGCCCCGCACTCGACGGGCTTCGCCGCGGCGACCGCCCTCGCGACGCCGCGGCTCACCGGCGACGCCGTGTGGCTGCTCGCCCAGGACACGGCGCCCGAGCCCCAGGCGCTGACGCGATTGGCCGGCGCCCTCGAACTCGCACCGTCGCTCGCGATGGTCGCGCCCAAGCTCGTCCGCTGGGACGACCGCACCGAGATCGTTTCGCTGGGTGTGAGCATGAGCGGCTTCGGCCGCTCCGTCGAACTGGCCGCCGACGAACTCGATCAGGGCCAGCACGACGCTGCGGCGGACGTGCTCGGTTCCGATATCCGCGGCGTGCTCGTGCGACGCGAGGACTGGCGCGTGCTGGGCGGGCTCGACCCCGCGCTGGCGGGTGCCGACGAAGGCCTCGACCTCGGAGTCCGCGCGCGACTCGCCGGCGACCTCGTCACCGTCGTCCCCAGCGCGCGGGTCGCCGTCGCCGGAGACGGCGTCGCATCCCTCCCCGAAGGTCACCGTGCCTCGCGTCGCGCGTTCGCGGTGCGTACGGCCGAGCTCCACCGTCGTCTGAGCTACGCCCCGGGCTTCGCGGTGCCGCTGCACTGGCTGTCGCTGCTTCCCCTTGCGATCTGGCGCACGATCATGCATCTGGTCTCGAAGGAGCCGGGGCGCGTCTGGCCGGAGTGGCTCGCGACGCTCCGCGTTCTGGTGCGCCTCGATCACGTCGCTCGCGCGCGCGGGCGGATCCGCGCGGTGCGCCGCGTCGGCTGGCCGCGTCTGGCCTCGCTGCGCGTGAGTCGCACCCAGTTGCGGCTGCGCCTCGACGGCGACGCCGAGCCCACCGCGCCCGTGCGCTCCGACCTCCGCTTCTTCACCGGCGGCGCGGCCTGGGTGGTGCTCGGCGCGATCCTCGTGTCGGTCGCCGCCTTCCCCGCGCTGCTGGCGTGGCCGGCTCTCGGGGGCGGCGCGCTCGCCCCGATGCAGGACACCGTCGCACGCCTCTGGGCCGACGCCGGCTTCGGGCAGCGCTCCGTCGGACTCGCCGAGATCGGTCCGGCCGACCCCTTCTCCGCCGTCATCGCGCTCCTGGGCACCTTGTGGCCCTTCGCGCCCGCCCGCGCGATGGTGCTCCTCTGGCTCGCGGCGCTGCCTCTCGCCGTGCTCGGCGCGTGGTTCGCGAGCACGCGCGTCACCGAACGCTCCTCGCTCCGGCTCACCGCCGCCGTCGCGTGGGCGCTCGCCCCGACGTTCCTCGCGGCGCTCTCGGAGGGTCGCGCGGCGGGCGTGCTCGTGCACCTGCTCCTGCCGTGGCTCTTCTACACCGCGAGCGTGGCGCATCGCTCGTGGGCTGCCGCGGGCGCAGCATCCCTGCTCCTGGTCGCCGTGATCGCGTGCTCGCCGTCGCTGGCTCCGGCGTTCGTGCTGCTGTGGTCGGCGACGCTGCTCCTGGCCGCCCTCGTCACGCGCGGTCGCGGACTCGGACAGATCGTCTGGCTCTTCGTGCCCTCGGTGGTCGCCTTCGCACCCCTGGTCTGGCATCAGGTGCGCGTCGGCAACCCGTGGGCTCTGTTGGCCGACCCGGGTGTGCCTTACGCGGGCGGCACGGTCGCGGCCGACGCGGTCGGACGTTTCTTCCTCGCGACGGGTTTCCCGCTCTCCGACCCGGGCGGATGGTCGTCGTTGCTCGCGGGCGCTCCGACATGGTGGGTGCCGCTGCTCGCCGCCCCGATCGCCGTGCTCGCGCTTCTCGCGGTGCTGACCCCGCGATGGGTCAGCGGCGCGGCGCTGCTCGTCATCGCCGGCGCGGGGCTCGCGACGGCGTTCGCCGCGATCGGGGTGGCGGTGTCGTTCGTCGATGCCACAGCCGTCGCGATCTGGCCCGGCGCGGCTCTCAGCCTGGCGTGGCTCGGCGCGATCGGTGCCGCCATGGTCACCCTCGATGCGGGTGTGGTGAACCGCATGCGCGTGGTCCGCCCGGTCGCCGCGGTGCTCGCCCTGGCGGCGTTGGCGGTCGCTGCGGTCCCGGTGCTCACCCTCTCGTTCCGCAATGAGCTGGCGCTGACCAACGGCCCCGCCTCGACCCTTCCGGCCTACGTCGCCGCCGAGGGTCGCGACGACGCGCGGCTGGGCACGCTCGTGCTCGACCCCGACGACACCGGACTCCACGTGCGCGTGGTGTGGGGCGGTAGCGAGACCTTGGGCGGTCAGAGCACCGTCATCTCGACGCGCGACGTCGTCGACGCGTCGGATCGGGAGGTGGCCGATCTCGCCGCGAGCCTCGTCACGTCGTCGGCGGGCGACGCGGTCTCAGGCCTCGCGACGCGCGGGATCGCGTTCGTGCTGTTGACTCCGGGTGATCCGGCCACGGCCGACGCGGCCGCGACGCTGCAGCTGTCGGCATCGACCGCGCTCGACCAGCTCGGCGGGCTCGACACGGTCGGTGAAACCTCTCGCGGCACGCTGTGGCGCGTGACCGAGGCGATCGCCCCGCGCGCCGAACCCTCGCGGATGACGCGGGATACAGCGCTCCTCATCGCCGGCGTGCAGATCGGTGTCGTCGTCATCGCCCTGCTGCTCGCCATCCCCACGACCGCCAGCCGAGGAACGGCGCGCCGATCCCCGCGCATCGTCGGGCCGACCCCCGGGGAGACCCGATGACCGATTCACGCGCACGCCGCTGGGCCACCACGAGCGCACGTCTCGTGGTGGGAACGGGCATCGCCGCGGCCGCCGTCGTCGCGGTCGGGGCCGGGATCGCCGCCCCCTGGCCGAGCCTGTCGGCCGAACCGGTCATGGTCTCGGCGACGCCGACGCCGTCGGCCGCCACGGTCGTCTGCGACGGCCCCATCCTCGCTCTGGGCCGCACCATCGAAGACTCCTCGGCGATCAGCATCGCCGCGGGGCAGTCCGTCGTGTCGGGGCCGTCGACCACCGCCGCGGAGACGGCGAGCGTCACGGGGCCCGCAGGAGCCGAACCCGTCGCGCTCTCGGCCGATCCGTCGGGCGGAGTCCGAGCAGAGTTGGCGGCGTCGGGCTCGGCGTCGCTCGCCGACGCCGACCTCGCCGGATTCGCCGCCTCGTCGTGCACGACGCCGCTGATGGAGTCGTGGCTCGTCGGGGGAGCGACCACCACCGGTTCGAACGATCTCGTCGTCGTGTCCAACCCGGGCGACGTCGCCGCGACCGTGCAGCTGACCGTCTACGGCGTCGACGGTCCGCAGCTGCCTCCCGGGGGCAGCAACCGCGTCGTCGCAGCCGGATCGCAGGTCGTGATCCCGCTGGCCGGCCTCCTCCTCGGCGAGGAGAGCCCGGTGGTGCGGGTCACCTCCAGCGGTGCGCCCGTGCGCGCGTCGCTCCAGGCGAGTCTTGCCCGCGCGCTGACGCCCGGCGGCGTCGACCAGGTCGGCGCGCTCGCCGCCGCCTCACCACGTCAGGTGATGCCGGGCGTATCAGTGGTGTCCGAGCCCGACGGCGCGAACTCCGCGACGATCGTGCGCCTGCTCGCGCCGGTGGGCGATGCCGAGGCGACGGTCACGATCGCGTCGGTCGACGGCTCCGCGCCTGCGCGCACCTCGACGGTTCCTCTGGCGGCGGGGCTACCCTCCTCGCTCGCCTACGACGATCTTGAGCCCGGGCGTTACACGGTCACGGTCGACGCATCCGTGCCCGTCGTCGCCGGCACCTTCCAGGCGACGGGTTTCGGCGAGGGCGACGACTTCGCCTGGTACACGTCGGCCCCCGAGATCTCGACCGCGAGCGTCTTCGCGGTGCCCGACGGCGCCGGTGCCGCCCTGACGATCGCGAACGCGGCGACCGAGGCCGCGACCGTCACGCTGGTCGACACCACCGTCGGCGGCTCCACCACCCTCTCCGTCGCGGCCGGCGGTTCGACCACTGCCCCCGTCTCACCCGGCAGCGTCTACCGGCTCGAGCCCTCCGCGCCGGTGCATGCCGGTGTCGACTTCGCGTCCGAGAGCGCGATCGCCTCGTTCGTCGTGTGGGCAGCGGATGCTGCGGCTCCCGCGCTCACCGTCTACCCCTGATCCGACGCGCCCGCGGTCATCGGCCACGACCGGCACAGCGGAGCGCCCCGTCGCATCGTGTCGGGCCGATCGACCTCACGCGCGCCTCAGAAGAAGCGGAAGCGCTCGGGGCCGAGGTCCCACGGGTCGCGGTCGAGGTATTCTGCGGCGGCGCGGAACACGCACCCCTCGATCACCATGCGACGGTGCAGCTCGTCGTCCCGGTGCAGGTGACTGAGCCGCTCGATCGGCACGCGGAACAGGATGATGCGCTTCTCCTCGCGCAGCACCCGCCACCGGGGGATGCCGGCGTCCTCGGCGAGCGGCGGCATGATGCCGATCTCGAACGAGACGTCGCGCAGTTCGTCCCACGCCGACCGGAGGAACTCCGCCGCTGTGCCGACGGTGAGCTCGAAACGCTCCGCGCGCGTATCGAGCGGCGGGAGCGGAGGGCGCACCACGGGGCTGCGATTCTCGCGCCCGTGGCGCCCGTGGCGAGACGGACGCGGTGCCGCGGTCTCTCGAACCCGTCGCCACGCCATGCGGCCCATCCTACGCGGCGGCGGCCCGGCGTTCGGCGGTGCGCGGGGTGGCGTCGCGGGCGTGGGGGAGGCCCGGACTACGCTCGGGACAATGCGCGAGAGACTGTGTTCCAAGGTGGCGTGCGCCCGTGAGGCCGTGTCGACGTTGACGTACGACTACGGCGATCAGATGGCCGCGATCGGACCACTGGGGCGCGCCGACGATCCGCACGCACACGATCTCTGCGCCATCCATACCGAGCGCCTCTCCGTGCCGCGCGGGTGGATCGTCGTGCGACACGAGACCCTCCAGGTCTGACCCCGGGTTCGACGACTCAGCGCAGCGCGTCGCCCGTGCCCGCGAGGAGTGCGTCCACCCGCTGGTTCTGACGGTTCAGCGCGCGCCACTCACGATCGCGACGCACCGCCGCCACGCCCCGCAGCAGCGTCTCGGCGTCGACCGGAGGGATGGGGGCGACATGCCGACGCGCCTCGTCGGCGAGCGACGCGGCGAGCCGGGCGCGGGGTGCGGGCTGCAGATCGGACGCCTGCCGCACGAACTGGGCGATGCGCGACGAGAGCCGGTCGGGAAGCCGGTCGACATCCGCCGTGCGCGCCCAGTCGACGAGCGCATCGGGAACCCCGGGGGCAGGGGGTGGAAGGCGTTTCGTGCGCGTGCGCTCGGAGTATGTGCCGGCGAGCAGATCGCCCAGCCGCTGTGCGCGCGGCGTGAACGCGCCGACGAGGGCGGCGACCGAGCCGACGGTGAGCCAGATCTCGAGCACTCCCGCCAGGGCGCGCAGCAGCGCGTGCCGGAACCCCGCCGCCCCGCCGTCGGCGCGGACGATCCGGCCGCCCACGGCCAGCTTGCCCAGGCTCCGCCCTCGGGTGATGGTCTCGACGGTCGTGGGCAGCACGACGGCGACGAGCACCAACACGACGATCGCGACGATCGGCAGCACCTCCGCGCTCAGGGCCCCGGCGTCGATGAGGGCGAAGGTCGCGAGCGCGAACAGCACGAGCACCACGATCGAGACGACCACGTCGATCAGGAGGCCGACCCCGCGGAGGAAGAACCCCACGGGCTGCACGTCGAGGGCGACGGCCTCGCCGGTGAGGGTCTCCTCCTGAGGGATCCGTACCGGGGCGGGCGCCTGCGTCATGGATACAGTTAACCAGTGGACCTCGATGCCCTCACCGCCGCGCGACGCGAGGAATGGGCGCGCCTGGACGAACTCGGTCGCCGCCGCCGTCTCAGCGGCGCCGACGTCGACGAGCTGGTCACGCGCTACCGCGCAGCATCCGCCGATCTCGCCGACATCAAGACCTCGGCGGGTCGCACCCCGCAGGGCGACCACGTCTCGACCCTGCTGGCCCGCACGCGGCTGCGGCTGACCGGTGCGCGCGAGAACGTGCTGCGTCAGGTTCCCCGCTTCTTCGTGCGTCAGCTGCCCGCGGCGCTGTACCGCGTGCGGTGGTCGACCCTGGCCGTCGCGGTGGCCTTCCTCGTGGTGGCGAGCCTGGTCGGATCATGGATCTCGTCGGATGCTGCGGCTCTTGCCTCCCTGGGCGAGCAGGTCGATCTGCAGGCCTACGCCGACGACCAGTTCACCGGCTACTACACCGAGAACCCGGCGGCGGTGTTCGCCGGCACGGTGTGGACGAACAACGCCTGGATCGCCGCTCAGTGCGTGATCTTCGGCATCACGGGCTTCTGGCCCGTCATGGTCGTCATGCAGAACGCCGTGGGCGTGGGTCAGGCCGCCGCCATCATGTTCGCTTTCGGCCGGGGCGACATCTTCTTCCAGTTCATCCTCCCGCACGGGCTGCTCGAGCTCACGGCGATCTTCGTCGCGGCAGCGGCGGGCCTCGGCATCTTCTGGGCGTGGATCGCGCCGGGTCGTCGATCGCGCGGCGAGGCCCTCGCCGCGGCGGGGCGTTCGCTCGGCACGATCGCGGTGGGCCTCGTGTTCGTCCTGGCGTTGTCGGGCCTGGTCGAGGGGTTCGTCACGCCGCAGGCGTGGCCGTGGCAGGTCAAGCTCACGATCGGCGCCGGAGCACTCGCGGTGTTCCTCGTCTACATGCTCGTGCTCGGGCGCCGCGCCGCCCAGGAGGGCGAGTCGGGCGATCTCACCGAGTACGAGGCGGGCACGCCCCGCCTCGTTGCCGGCTGACACGCCCGGTGACCTGCTTCTTTTGAGCAGATCAAAAGAAGCGGCTAGGTTGGAGTCGTGCCCGATCTTCCCGCGACCTCCGAGACCGAAGGCGTGATCCGCCGATCTGGTCTCCGCGTCACGGGCACGCGCGTCGCGGTCTTCGACGCCCTGCGAGACCTGCCCCACGCGCGGGCCGATGACGTCTTCGAACGGGTGCGCCCCACGCTCGCTCACACCAGCCTGCAGTCGGTGTACAACGCGCTCGGCGACCTCACGGCGGCGGGCCTGGTTCGTCGGATCGAGCCGGCGGGTCACCCCGGACTCTTCGAGCTGCGGGTCGACGACAACCATCATCACCTCGTGTGCGCGTCCTGCGGTCGCATCGAAGACGTCGACTGCACGGTCGGGGCGGCGCCCTGCCTCGTGCCGGGCGACACCCACGGTTTCACCGTCTTCTCGGCGGAGGTGACGTTCTGGGGTCTGTGCCGACCCTGCAGCGGCGCCGCGGCATCCGCCCCCATCGACTCGACCTCTGCCCTCACCCACCTTGCGGAAGGAACCGAATGACCGACAGCGAAACCCCCGTCGTCACCGACGAGGAGACCGAATCGACCACGACCACCGGCGAGGAGTCGCCCGCCGCCGGCGCGAGCTGCCCCGTGCTGCACGAAGACCTTCCTCGTCCGACCGCGGGTGACCCGAACCACACGTGGTGGCCGAACAAGCTCAACATCGACCTCCTGGCGTTCAACCCGGCCGAGCGCAACCCTCTCGGCGCCGAGTTCGACTACGCAGCCGCTTTCCAGGGCCTCGACCTCGCCGCGGTGAAGGCCGAGATCCTCGAGGTGCTGACGACGTCGCAGCCCTGGTGGCCCGCCGACTTCGGCCACTACGGCCCGCTCATGATCCGTCTCGCCTGGCACAGCGCCGGCACCTATCGGGTGTGGGACGGCCGCGGCGGTGCCGGAAGCGGTCAGCAGCGTTTCGCGCCGCTGAACAGCTGGCCCGACAACGTCGGTCTCGACAAGGGGCGCCGCATCCTCTGGCCGCTGAAGAAGAAGTACGGGCAGAGCCTCTCGTGGGCCGACCTCTTCATCCTCGCGGGCAACGTCGCACTGGAGTCGATGGGCTTCCAGACCTTCGGCTACGCCGGCGGCCGCAAGGACGTCTGGGAGCCCGAGAACGTCTACTGGGGCTCGGAGACCCAGTGGCTCGGCGACGAGAAGCGCTTCCCCGGTGGCCGCGAGGCGAAGAACCTCGAGAAGCCGCTCGCGGCGACCCACCTCGGACTCATCTACGTGAACCCCGAGGGCCCGGGCGGCAACCCCGACCCGGTCGCCGCCGCGCACGACATCCGTGAGACGTTCGGCCGCATGGCCATGAACGACGAAGAGACCGTCGCGCTGATCGCCGGTGGCCACACCTTCGGCAAGACGCACGGTGCGGCGCCCGACTCGAACCTCGAGGGCGACGTCGAGGCCGCGGGCATGGAGCAGCAGGGCCTGGGCTGGAAGAACAACCACGGCACCGGCAAGGGCGACGACCAGATCACGAGCGGGCTCGAGGTCACCTGGACCTACCACCCGACGCGCTGGGACAACGAGTTCTTCCACATCCTCTTCTCGTACGAGTGGGAGCTGTTCAAGAGCCCGGCGGGCGCCTGGCAGTGGCGTCCGAAGGACGGCGCCGGCTCCGACCTCGTGCCGCTGGCTCACGACCCCTCGGCGCGCCGCGAACCGCGGATGCTGACCACCGACCTCGCCCTGCGGTTCGACCCGTCGTACGGTGAGATCTCGCGCCGGTTCTTCGAGAACCCCGACGAGTTCGCCGACGCGTTCGCCCGTGCCTGGTTCAAGCTCACGCACCGCGATCTCGGTCCGAAGGTGCGCTACCTCGGACCCGAGGTCCCGGCGGAAGACCTCATCTGGCAGGACCCGCTCCCGGCGGCCGAATCCGAGCCGATCGACGCGTCGGATGCTGCGGAGCTCAAGCGCCGCATCCTCGAGTCGGGCCTCACGCCCGCTCAGCTCGTGTCGACCGCGTGGGCCGCAGCATCCACGTTCCGCGGCGGCGACAAGCGCGGCGGCGTCAACGGTGCGCGCATCCGTCTGGCTCCGCAGAAGGACTGGGAAGTCAACAACCCCGTCCAGCTCGCGACCGTGCTCGAGGCGCTCGAGGGCGTCAAGAGCGCGTTCGATGCGGCGCAGACCACAGGCAAGCGCGTCTCGATCGCCGACCTCATCGTGCTGGCGGGCAACGCCGGCGTCGAGGAGGCGGCCCGTGCTGCCGGCGTCGAGGTCGAGGTGCCTTTCCGCGCCGGACGCGTCGACGCGACCCCCGAGCAGACCGACGAGAAGTCGTTCGAGTGGCTGGAGCCCGTCGCCGACGGCTTCCGCAACTACCAGAGCCGGTCGGCGTCGCTCCCGGCCGAGTACCACTTGATCGACAAGGCCGCCCAGCTCACGCTGACCGCGCCCGAGACCACGGTGCTCGTCGGCGGACTCCGCGCGATCGGTGCCACCTGGGACGGCTCGTCGTTCGGTGTGCTCACCCAGACGCCGGGCGCGCTCACGAACGACTTCTTCGTGAACCTGCTCGAACTCGGCACCACGTGGAAGCCGCTCGACCCCGGGTCGCACGCGTTCCAGGCGCACGACGACGCCACCGGTGAGGCGACCTGGATCGGCACCCGCGCCGACCTGGTGTTCGGCTCGAACTCCGAGCTGCGTGCTCTCGCCGAGGTCTACGCCTCCGACGACGCCCGTGAAAAGTTCGTCGCCGACTTCGTCGCCGCCTGGCAGAAGGTCACCGAGCTCGACCGCTTCGACCTGGTCTGAGACTCACCACGACGCGGCTCGTCCCTCCGGGGGCGGGCCGCGTCGCTGCATCCGTCCCCGAGACGCGGGGGATCGGTCGGGGCGCGGGCTTTGGGGTGTGGATTGCCCGCGTGTGGGCCGGAAGCCCGCGTGCGGCGCGAGCAGCGCACACCCGCACGCAGCCCGGGCGGGCGCGGCTCAGCGGGCGTAGTGGGCGGCGAGGCGGGCGAGGCCGGCGTCGAGGGACACCGCGGGCGACCAGCGGAGGTCGTGACGGATGCTGTGCTGCTCGAACCAGTGCGCGGTGGAGAGCTGCTCGGCGAGGAACCGGGTCATCGGCGGTTCGTCCGAGCCCGGGCGCACGGCCCACACGCGCTCGATCAGCCCGCCCGCGGCGCGGGCGAGGGGCGCGGGCACGCTGACGCGAGGAACGGACACGCCGGCGGCGCGGCACATGCCGGCGAGGAGGTCGCCGACCGGGCGCGGCTCACCGTTCGTCAGCACGTACGCCCGTCCGCCGACGTCGGGCGCGCGATGAAGAGCGGCGACGATGCCGGATGCGGCGTTGTCGACGTACGTCGAGTCGATGAGCGCTGTTCCCCCGTTGAGCAGCGGCAGTCGCCCGCGCCGGGCGCGGTCGATGATGCGCTCGACGAGCTGAGTATCGCCCGGGCCCCACACCAGATGCGGCCGCACGGCGACCACGGCGAGACCGTCGCGGTTACGCGAGAGCGCGAGGATCTCGGCCTCGGCCTTGGTCCGCGCGTATTCGCCGCGCGCGCCCACCGGGTCGGCGGGTTGCGCCCCGACCCCCGCGAGGGCGCTTCCCGCGTGCGCGACCGACGGGGAGGAGACGTGCACGAAACGGGCGATGCCGTGCGCCTCTGCGGCGTCGAGCAGCATCCGCGTTCCGTCGACGTTCACCGCGCGGAAGTCGGCGGGCGAGCCGGCGAGGGAGACCTTCGCGGCGAGGTGCACGATGGCGTCGACATCTCGCGCGGCGCCGTCGACGACGCCGCGGTCCGTGACCGACCCGAGCACGTCGGTCACGCCAGGAACCCCCGAGGGTCGGCGCTGCAGCGAGCGAACCTCGTGCCCGGCCTCGACGAGCGCCGAGGCGACCGCACGCCCGAGGAAACCGGACGTACCGGTGGCGAGGACGATCACGGCGCGCTCGGTGTGCGGCCCGACAGCACGCCGTCGGCCCACGCCGAGAGGCGCGAGCGGTCGATCTTGGAGTTGTGACGCACGTCTGTCGGGAGCGCCCGCACCTGAAGCACGGCCGCGATGGGCAGATCGGTGCTCTCGCGGATCGCTGTGGTCAGCTCGGGGTCGGCGAGGGCTGCCCGTCGGGCACCCGCGGTGGTCTCGATCACCGCGACGCACTGACGCTGCCCCTCGGGTCCGACACCGACCACCGCAGCTCGCGCGACACCGTGCACCCGCTCGATGCTCTGCTCGGCGCCGACCGGGGTGACGGGTCCGTCGCTCGTCGCGATGACGTGCGGCATCCGGCCCTCGATCCAGAGCCTTCCCTTCTCGTCGAGATGCCCGACGTCGCCGGTGCGGTGCCATCGGGCGGAGGGATCGGATGCGACGTCGCGGGCCGCCTCGCGGTCGGTCGCCCAGAGGCGGTGGTAGCCGCGCTTGAGGTGCGGTGCCGAGATGACGACCTCGCCCGTGACCCCGGGGTCGGTCGTGAGAGCGCCGGTCGCCCGGCCGACCTCGTCGAGCGGGATGATGCGCACGCGGCCCGACCCGATCGGGGCTCCGACGCACACGCCCTGCTGTCCGGATGCTGCGGCGTCCTCGACGTCGGACAGGGTGATGTCGGTGACCAGGAGGCACTCGGTCATGCCGTACGGCGTGTGCGCGACCGCGTGGGGCATGAGCTGCTGCGCGGCGCGGAGCAGCTCGAGGCTCACGGGGGCACCGGTGGAGAGGAACGTGCGCACGTCGGCGAGGGCCGCGCGATCGGCGTCGTCGAGATCGCCGGAGGTGGCCACGACGTTGGTGACCGCGGCGGGGGAGAGGAAGACGATCTTCGCCGCCGACTCCCGCACGGCGCGGGCGACCGCGGTGGCGGTGAGCGTGCGCGGCGCGGAGACGTCCATCTCGGGGGTCGCGGAGCGGGTGCCGAGCGCCGGACCGAGTAGCGCGAAGGGCGCGAAGCCCGTCACGAGACCGGAATCCTCGTGGACGTCGAAATGATCGCCGAGCGCGTCGCGGAGGGCCGAGAGCTGTCCGTGCGTGTAGACGACGCCCTTCGCCGGCCCGGTCGAACCGGAGGTGAAGAGCACCGCCGCATCGTCGCTCGATGCGGGGGGCTCGGGGAGCACACCCGACGCGCCGCGGGCGGCGACGTCGGCGAGGCTGTGCGAGACCCCGAGCAGCCGTGCTGTGGCCGACGGGAGCCGAGCGGCCGAGATCCGCGTGCCCGACCAGCCGAGGGCACGTGCGGCGGCGAGGCCGGCGACCTCTCCGACGACGAACCGAGGGCTCGCACTGCGGACGGCGCGGGAGAGGCCGCGGATGCCGAGCCCGCGATCGGCCACGACCACGACCGCACCGATGCGCAGGCAGGCGTACAGCACGGCCGTCAGCGTCGGCCCGGGCTGCACGAGCAGCGAGACGCGATCGCCGCGTCGCACGCCCATGCGGTGGAACCCGGCGGCGAGCTGCTCGACGCGATCGGCGAGCTGGCGCCAGCTGACGCGCAGCGCGGCGCCGTCGCTGCCGGCGGTCATGTCGATGACGGCGGTGCCGTCGTCGTCGCGGCGGGCGAACAGCCGATCCCACAGGGGAGTCGACACGTCGGACGGGGCGGATGCGGCGACCGGCGCGTCGGGGGGTGCCTCGCCGGTGGAGCCGAGGGTCGGGGCGACACGGTCGGACAGCCAGGCGAGCACCGTCTGGGCGTACGGCCGCTCTTCGACGAGCAGGTGGCCGGCGCCTTCGAACCGATGCACGTCGGCCCACGGCATCCGCCGCGTGAGATCTTCGAGGTGCTTCTCGAGGAAGACCGGGTCTTTCGGGCCCCGCAGCAGCAGAGCGGGCACACCGATCCCGCTCAGTGCGCCCGAGACCCGCTCGAGCGCGGGCGTGCTGCGATGGTCGGGGGTCGCGGGGATGTCGGCGACGAACTCGCCGATCCCTCGCCGGCGCGCGGTGGTCGCGTAGGGCGAGCGGTAGGCCGCCGACACGGCCGGGTCGAGCTTCGGATCGGCGAGGGACAGCGTTGTATCGAGGAACGCCGTGGTGACCGTGGTGGCGGCACCGAGCACGCCTCGGGCCCCGGCGACGCGGAGCGGGAACGGGATGCGCTCGTCGGACGGGTGGTGCACGGCGGTGTTGAGAACGATCGCGCCGGCCAGCCTCGCCGGATTCTCGACGGCCCAGCCGAGCGAGATCGGACCGCCCCAGTCGTGCCCCAGGGTGACGATCGGCCCCTCGGGGGCGAGGGATCGCACGAGCGCGGCGAGATCGCCGATGCGCTGCGCGAGCCCGCGGGATCGCGGGGTGCGCTCGGAGTACCCCATCTCCAGCTGGTCGACCGCGATGATGCGCCAGGCGTCGCCGCCGTCGGCCGCCTGGCGCAGCGACGCGGCGAGCAGGTCGCGCCAGAGATACGACCACGTGGGGTTGCCGTGCACGGCGATGATCGTGCCGAGCGGCTCCGCCCCGAGGCGGCGCAGTGCGTCGCCGGTGTCGAGCACGTGCCACCGCGGGGAGCGGCCGACGTCGACGCCGAATCCCGGCACGGCGACGACCCGGGAGAGATCGGGGTCCAGGCCCGGCAGCCCCTCCGGCGGGAGGGTCGCCGAGAGACCGGTCTCTCGACTCACCAGGCCAGCTCGAGCATGCCGGTGTTCAGGCCCGATCCGACTCCCATGAGCAGTACCCGGTCGCCCGAGCGCAACGTCGCCTTCTCCGCGTCGAGGGTGATCGGGATGGAGGCAGGCCCGACGTTGCCGAGATGCGGGTAGGTCACGGGTACGCGCTTGCGGTCGAGGCCGATCGCCTTGACGATCGCGTTGGTGTGCACCGCCGAGACCTGGTGGGTGATGTAGCGGTCCATGTCCGACCACGACCAGTCCGTCCGAGCCTCTTTCCACGCAGACATGACGAGCTCCATGCCGCCCTTGAGCAGTGCCTTGGCATCGGTGAACATGCCGTCGACGCTGCCGACGCAGAGCTCGTGGAACTGGGTCGCGGCGCGGGTGACGCCGCCGAGGATGCGGTGTCCCTCCGGGTGCTCGCTGGCGCGCCCGAGCACGGCGGCAGCCGATCCCGAGCCCAGCGTGAGGGTGGCGAACTCGCTCATGAAGGAGTCGCGGTCGATGTCGCTGCCCAGAAGGCGCGCGACGGTGTTCACCTGCACGTCGTCCGCATCCTCACCGTTCACGATGAGGGCGTAGCGCACCTGGCCCGACTGGATCATGCCCGCCGCCAGGCTCATCCCGTTGATGAAGCCCAGGCAGGCGTTGGCGACGTCGAAGTTCACGGCCGAGCTCGGCAGGCCCAGCTCGTGGTGCAGACGCACCGCGACCGAGGGCTCGAGGTGCTTCCGTGTCACGGAGGTGTTGATGATCAGCCCGACCTCGCCGGGGTCGACGCCGGCCTCGGCGAGAGCGCGTTGGGCGGCGATGACGGTCGAGGTGTCGGCGGATTCGCCCTCGGCCCAGTTGCGCCGCTCGAGCACGCCGGCGACGCGACGCAGGAGTCCGGGCTTCAGGTGCATCCGGGACAGGGCCGAGGCGAGGCGGCGCTCGATATCGTCGGACGAGGTGACGCGTCCGGGTAGCTGGCTGGCGACCGAGATGAGGGCGACATCATCGAATCGGGTCGTGGCGTTTCCGTGCAAGAGATCTCCGGTAGTGACGGCGGTCGACGGGGCGGGGCACTGCGTGTGCGCGAGCTCGCGGCCACATCCTTGCAACCCTAATCCGCTCCGTATGACGGAGGGCGTATGCATTCGCCTCTTGCGGAATCTCCCCAGGGAGGGATCACAGACGCCCGGCCGCCTTCAGCGCCAGATATCGGTCGGCGACGAGCGGCGGAAGGGCCTCGGCGTCGGCCACGAGAGCCTCGCCCCCGGCGCGGCGGACGGCGCCCGCGACGCGCCCGGCATCGCGCCGTGCGCGCTCCACCGCGGCGGCGGCGTAGACGTCGGAGGCATCGTCGAAGGTCGGGTCCGACGCATCGGCGTCGGTGGCGGTGGCCACAAGGACGCGGGTGCGATCGGTGAGCCCGGAGAGACTGGCGAGGAACCCGCGGGCGGCGAGCGGCTCGTCGTGGGCGGTGAGCAGCACGACCAGCGACGGGCGACCCGTGAGTCGGCGCACCTGCGCGAACGCGGCATCCCAGTCGGTGTCGATGAGCTGCGGCTCGACCGGTGCCATGGCGTCGACCATCGCCGGCAGCAGCGCTGGGCCGTCGAGACGGGTCACCCGCCCTCGCACCGCGCGATCGAACAGCAGGAGATGGACGTGGTCGCCCGCGCGCACGGCGAGGGCGGCGAGCAGCAGGGCCGACTCCATCGCGGCGTCGAGGCGCACGCCGTCTCCCACGCGGGCGGCGGCCGTGCGCCCGGTGTCGATCACGATCACGATGTGGCGGTCGCGTTCGGGACGCCACGTGCGCAGCATGGTCGTGCCCGCCCGGGCGGTGGCACGCCAATCGATCGCACGCACGTCGTCGCCGCGGACGTACTCGCGCAGGGAGTCGAACTCCGTTCCCTGGCCGCGCACCTGCACGCTCGTGTTGCCGTCGAGTTCGCGCAGGCGCGCGAGGCGCGACGGCAGGTGGCGTCGCGACGTGAACGGCGGGAGCACGCGAACGTGGCCGGGGGCGTCGATCCACGCCTGACGGCCCGCAAGACCGAGCGGTCCGTTCGAGCGCACGGCCACTCCGTCGGTGCCGAGCTCGCCGCGACGCCGCGGCCGGAGGGCGATCGGCACCGATCGGCGCTCGCCCGGCGGGAGGTCGACGGTGGGGCGAGCGGCCGATGCACCGGCCGTCGGCTGCCACGCGTCGCGTACCCGGCCGCGCAGTCGGCGGACGCCGGCGTTCGTCAGGAGCAGCTCGGTGGCGAGCGGCTCCTCGCGCAGCACGCGCGAGGGGACGCGCCGTTCGACCGACACACGACGCGGATCGGCCGCAGCCGCAGCATCCGCCCCCATCGCCGCGACCGCGAGCAGCACCCACACGCCGGTGGCGGCCCACGGGCTCACCCCTGCGACAGAGAGCACCACGACGGGCACGACGCCGAGGGCGACGAGAAGAGCGAGACGACCGGTGACGAACATGCGCGCGATCAGATGGGGACGCGGGTCTGCTGGACGACGGACGACAGGATCGCGTCGACCGACACTCCTTCGATCTCGGCCTCCGGACGCAGCCGGATGCGGTGGCGCCACGTCGGTACGAGCATCGTCTGCACGTGGTCGGGGGTGATCGCGGGGTACCCGCCGAGCCACGCCCATGCCTTCGCCGCCGCGAGGAGGCCCGTCGAGGCGCGCGGGCTCACCCCCAGTTCGACGGAGGGGCTCTCGCGGGTCGCCCGGGCGAGGTCCACGACGTAGGCGAGCACGTCGTCGGCGACGGCGACGGATGCGGCGGCCTGGCGGGCGGCGAGGATCTGCGCCGGCGTGACGGCCGCCTGCACTCCGGCGTCGCCGAGTTCGCGCGGGTCGAAGCCGTTGGCGTGACGGCGGAGCACGGCGACCTCCGCATCGCGATCGGGCATTCCCACGACGAGCTTGAGCAGGAAGCGGTCGAGCTGCGCCTCGGGAAGGGTGTAGGTGCCCTCGTGCTCGACCGGATTCTGGGTGGCGGCGACGAGGAACGGCTCGGGGAGGGGGCGCGTGATGCCGTCGGTGGAGACCTGCCGCTCCTCCATGGCCTCCAGAAGCGCGGCCTGCGTCTTGGGCGGGGTGCGGTTGATCTCGTCGGCCAGCACGACGTTGGTGAAGACCGGCCCGGCGCGGAACTCGAATTCGCCGGTGCGCGCGTCGTACACGAGCGATCCCGACACGTCGCCGGGCATCAGGTCGGGCGTGAACTGGATGCGCTTCGTGTCGAGCCCGAGTGCGCGGCTGAACGAGCGGACGAGCAGCGTCTTCGCCACGCCCGGCACGCCCTCCAGCAGCACGTGGCCACCCGCCAGCAGGGCGATGAGCAGCCCGGTCACGGTGCCGTCCTGGCCGACCACGGCCTTGCCCACCTCGAGCCGCACGCGGTGCATCCCCTCGCGGAGGGCGGCGTCGTCGGATCCGACCGTCTCTTCGTGGCTCATGGGGTGTTCCTTTCGGGTCGAACGGCGGCGTGGACGCGCGCCTCGAGGTCGCGCAGGCGGGCGGCCCACTCGACGAGGTCGCCGTCGCTGCGCGGGGTGGTGTCGATGAGGATGCTGCGCACCGACGCGCGGTCGCTGCCCAGGCGCGCGGCGACGGCGTCGACGATGCTCTCGGGACGCGCGGTGACGGACAGACCGAGCGTGCGCGCGAGACGTTCGAGCGCACCGAGTCGCAGCTGGTCGAGAGCGTGCCCCGGATCGTGCGCACGGGCGTACAGGCGAGCGCGCCCGGCCGTCGTCTCCGAGGCCCGCACCATGACGGGCAGGTTCTCGACCACGAGCGGACCGAATCGGCGCCCGCGCCAGAACCCCGCGGCGACGGCGGCGAGCAGGAGCAGCACCAACGCCGGTGTCACCCAGCGCGGCGTCAACTCTCCGAGAGTGGGCGCGGCGGTGGACATGTCGGAGTCGGCGAGCGAAGGGACGTACCAGACGACGCGCGGATGCGCTCCGACGATGCCGAGGGCCAGAGCGGCGTTTCCGGCCTCGGCGAGCACGTCGTTCGCGAACATCGCCCGTCCGTCCACCGCCGTCACGCGCGTCGGCCCCGTCTCGCCGACGAGCAGGGCGAACCCCTCGTCGGACGGATAGCAGCCGGTGATGCCGTCGCCGGGGGTCATGAGCGAGCCGCCGATCACCCCTCCCGCGCGTTGGGCCACCGCGAGGTCGCAGGCGGGGGCGAGTTCGTCGGTGCCGGCCGATCCCGCGAGCTGTGCGCCGGGAAGGAGGAGGCGGAGGGTCCTGCTGCGCGGTTCGAGCATGACGACCTCACCGGCCGCCGATGCGAGCTCGGCGATCGCCTCGTCCGAGAGTGCGGGCGCGTCGGGCATGACCAGCGTCGCCTCGCCGTCGAGGGCGGCCAGCGCCGAGGCGCGATCGCGGGTCACGCGCACGTCGATGCCCTGGTCGACGAGGATGCGTGCGAGTGCGCCGGTGCCCGCAGGGCCCGCGGATTCCGGATCGAGGGCGTCGCGCTCGGCCCACCCGTCGCCGGCCAGCACCGTGCCGATCAGGGCCAGCGCGACCACCGCCGCGACGATCGCCCCCCACCCGAGCAGGGCGCGTCGGAGGCGGCTCGGTGGGGCGGCGACGCGGGTGCGCTCGGTCGTGACGGTCATGAGACGCCCGCCAGGGCCGGACGCGCGCGAGCGAGATCGTCGTCGAGGGCGCTGATCGCGCGGTAGGCGGTCTCGCTTCCGGGGCGCCGCAGGTACCGCACGTCGTCGAAGGCGGCGGCCGCCGCATCCATCCGCTGAGACTCGGCGGGGAAGACGAGCGCTGCCCGTCGTGCGAAACCGTGCACGGTCGTGCCGGCCGACACCTCGACGAGGGTGCGCTCGGCGAGCCCGCGGGCGAGCGCGCGGAAGCGCAGCACGATGGCGTCGTTCCACTCGCCGGCCGATGCGGCGGCGGCAGCGTCTCGACGCAGGTCGGCCGCCGTCCGTGCATCGGCGTCGCCGAACAGCGGCGTCGTGAGGGCGGGGAGGCGGGCGCTGCGCCGCGGCCGACCCCAGACGAGGAGTCCGGCCACGATGAGCACCGCGACGATCACGGCGACGACGATCGCGGCCACCGGCCCCCAGTCGCCCGTGAGCTGTCCGTTGAACAGGCCGCCGACGAACTCGACCACGGCGCGCGCGGCTCGATCGAGGAGGTTCGGCTCCGCCGCGGCGTATCGCGGGTCGGAGAGCTCGCGCTCAGCCCACTCGCGTGCGGCATCGCGGTCGGGCGAGAGCGGAGCCGCGGCGAGCACGTGGGTCAGGATCGCGGGGGCCGTCACGAGCCGTCGCCCGGCGCGGACCAGCGGGTCGGCGAGGGGTCGGCGGGCGCGGTCGGAGCCGGGGGAGCGGGGGGCGCGGCCTCGTTCGGCCCGGCTTGCGCGGGCGCGGGGCGGTCGTACCCCGGCGGGGGCGCGTACCCCTGCGGCGGAGCGTACCCCTGCGGCGGGTAGGGGTACTGCGCAGGTCGCGGGCCCACGGTGCGCCCGATGTTCTCGCGGTAGGGATCGGGCAGACCGGTTCCGCCGGCGTCCCTGCGCTCGACGTAGGTCTGCAGGTCGAGGTCGAGTCCCTCGTGCCGCATGCGGCAGTCGACGTAGATGAGAGCGGTCGCGGTGGACTGCACGATGACGGCCACGCACTGGACGAAGAGGGTGAGCACCTGCGTGAGCAGGGTGGACGCGATGTAGCCGATGATCGCTGTCGGCTCAGGATCGCCCGTGGGCGTCAGAGCGGTGGTGAACCCCAGGGAGATGAAGGAGGTCGGGATGCTGATGAGCTGTGCGATCGCGCCGAAGGTGAACGAGATGATCACCACGATGCCGAGGGTCGGCCAGAACCGCCCGCGGGTGAGCCGCCACGACCGGACGATCGCCGTGCGGATGCTCGCGTGCTCGAGGATGATGACCGCCGGCACCAGCAGAAGTTTCGTGGTGAGCCAGAGCGACAGCGGGATCGCTCCGAGGACGGCGAGGATGCCGCCCAGGATCGCCAGCGGGAGCACCGCGACACCGACCGCGAACAGCAGCCCGCCGACGACCGCGATGGCGATCAGAGCCGCCAGCGTCACGAGGAAGGTGTAGCCGATGAGGCGCCACGCGACCGGCTTCACGCGTCGCCAGATCTCGCCGAGGGTGGGCTTCTCGGCCACGACGGCCGAGGCGACCTCGCTCACCACGACACCCTGAACGATGACTCCGAGGGCGGCGGTGGCGAGACCGAGGACGAAGCCGGTGATGCCCGTCGCGGCGATCGATCCGATCATCACGGCGTCGTAGTCGTCGGTTCCCGACGGGATGGTCTCCAGACGCGAGAACGACGCGAACGCCACCCCGCCCGTGGCGACGATGAGCACGATGTAGGAGACGACCTGCACGCACAGCGCGAAGCCCAGAAGCACCTTCGGGTTCTGCCGGAGTGCCACGAACGAGCGGCCGAGGATCGTGCCGAAGCCGAAGGGGTGCAGCGGGACGATGCCCGGTCTCGGGGCGGGGCTCCAGGCCGGATACGCGGTCACGGTCGGTGCCTCCTCGTGCTGCGGCGGTCGTCCCATCGTGTCATACGCCACGCGGCGGATGCGGCTACCTCTCCGACACGTCGACTACTCTGTGGGGAGCGCACGGGGAGGCTGATGCGCGGGCCCATGGCGCCTGGGCCGGACGCGGGAGGGCGAAGCGCATATGACTTCACGGATCCTGGTGGTCGACGACGACACCGCACTCGCCGAGATGATCGGCATCGTGCTGAGCACCGAGGGATTCGAGACGGCCTTCTGCGCGGACGGAGCGCAGGCCGTCGACGCCTGGCGGCGCGAGCGGCCCGATCTGATCCTGCTCGACCTCATGCTCCCCGGGATGGACGGCATCGAGATCTGCACCCGCGTGCGTGCGGAATCGGGCGTGCCCATCATCATGCTGACCGCCCGCACCGACACCGCCGACGTGGTGAAGGGGCTCGAGTCGGGCGCCGACGACTACATCATGAAGCCCTTCAACCCGAAGGAGCTCGTCGCGCGCATCCGCACGCGTCTGCGCCCCGCAGGCCAGCCGAGCAGCGAGACCCTACGCATCGGCGATCTCACCGTCGACGTCGCAGCGCACGAGGTGCGCCGCGGCGACGCCCCGATCGGACTGACCCCGCTCGAGTTCGAACTCCTCGTCGCGCTGGCGTCGAAACCGCAGCAGGTGTTCTCCCGCGAGATGCTCCTGGAGCAGGTGTGGGGCTACCACTACAAGGCCGACACCCGCCTGGTGAACGTCCACGTGCAGCGCCTCCGCGCCAAGGTCGAGAACGACCCCGACAACCCGCGCATCGTCACCACCGTGCGCGGCGTCGGATACCGCGCCGGGGCGGTCGTGTGAGGCCCTGATGACCGGCCCGGTCATCACCTCGACGGTGCGCGTCATCCGCGACTGGCGGGCGTGGCCGACGCGACTGGCGACGCTGTGGCGTCGTTCGCTGCGATTCCGCACGGTGCTGCTGACGGTAGGACTGACGGCTCTCGCCATCCTCGTGGCGTGCGTCGGCATGGCCCTCGCGATCCAGAACGACCTCTTCCAATCGCGGCTGAACCAGGTGCTCGAGAGCTCCCAGAACGCCACGATCGCGGCGCAGAAGACGCTCGAATCGACCGTGGACACCGGTGAGAGCGCGGTGGCGAGGCAGAACCTCCTGACCAGCATCCAGCAGCCTCTGCTGCAGCAGGCCTCGAGCGACGTGTTCGCCTTCTACCGCATCGGCACCGACATCTCACCGCTCGCGCCCCAGAACCAGACGTCTCGCGGGTTCGACGAGAGCATCCTGTCGTCGGGGCTCCGCGAGCAGGTGCAGAACGGCGACAGCGGCTCGCAGTGGTGGCAGTCGGTGCCCCTTCCGACGTCGGGCGGCGGCACGGTTCCCGGCATCGTGGTCGGCCAGCAGCTCGAGATCCCCGACGTCGGGCCCTACGAGCTCTACCTCGCCTACGACTTCGCCAGTCCCGCTCAGACCCTCTCGTTCGTGCAGTTCGTGCTGTGGATGGTCGGCATCGTGCTGCTCATCCTCATCGGCGGCATCGCCTGGTACGTGCTGCGCTCGGTGACGACCCCCATCGGCGAGGCCGCCGACACGAGCGCGAAGCTCGCGTCGGGCGACCTCGGGGTGCGACTGGACGTCCGGGGCGACGACGAGCTGGCCACACTCGGGCGTTCGTTCAATGCGATGGCCGACAGCATCCAATCGCAGATCAAGGAGCTCGCCGACCTCTCGCTCGTGCAGCAGCGATTCGTCTCCGACGTCTCGCACGAGTTGCGTACCCCGCTGACGACGATCCGTCTCGCAGCCGACATGCTCAACGATCGCCGTGACGACTTCGACCCCGCGACGGCGCGGGCGGCCGAGCTGCTCCACGCCCAGGTGCAGCGCTTCGAGACGCTGCTGACAGACCTCCTCGAGATCAGCCGGTACGACGCCGGGTCGGTGCAGCTCGAGCTCGAGCCCACGAGCCTGGCCCACCTCGCCGAAGACGTCATCGCCTCGATGTCGCAGCTCGCCCAGCAGCACGGATCGGACGTCCGGCTCGTGGCGCCCGGCGGCTACTCGCCGGTCGAGATGGACCCGCGTCGCATTCGACGCATCGTGCGCAACCTGCTCGGCAACGCCATCGAGCACGGTGAGGGACGACCGATCGTGATCACGGTCGACAGCGATCAGCGCACCGTCGCCCTCGGCGTGCTCGACTACGGTATGGGGATGCTGCCGGCCGACGCCGAGCGCGTCTTCGACCGGTTCTGGCGCGCCGACCCCTCTCGCAAACGCACGATCGGCGGCACCGGTCTCGGGCTCTCGATCGCCCTGGGAGACGCGCGTCTGCACGGCGGCACCCTGGCGGTGTGGTCGGAGCCGGGCCGGGGATCGCACTTCGTGCTGACGCTGCCGCGCGACGGCTCGCACGTGGAGGGCTCGCCCATTCCGCTCGCGCCGCGGGAGGGCGAGGCCGCCCCGTTCGGTGCGCTGGGACTCACCCAGCCCATCCACGTCTCGGACGGTGCCTCGTGAGGCGCGTCATCGCCGCGCTCGCGGTGGGGATGCTGCTGCTCCTGGCCGGCTGCACGGGGCTGCCGACCTCGGGGCCGGTGCAGCCGGGACTCCTTCCTCGCGAGGCCGACGACTCGCCGCCGTTCGACCTCGTCCCCGATCCGCCGCAGGCCGGCGCGTCGCCCCAGCAGATCGTCGACGGGTTCCTGCGTGCCGGCGTCGGCGCGCAGAACGACTGGAAGACCGCTCGCGAATACCTCACGACGGACTTCGCGCCCCAATGGCAGCCGAGGTCGGTGACGATCGACCGACTCAGCGAGCGGGCCGCCGCGCCCTCATCGCCGTCCCCGACGCCGTCGCAAGGGTCCGACTCCGTCGAGATCACCCAGCGCGTGACCGCGGAGGCGTTCGTCTCGGAGACGGGGGAGTACACACCCGCCGACGGCAGACCGATCTCGCTGGCATTCCACCTGGTGCAGACCGACGAGGGCTGGCGCATCGACCGCGCCCCGAACGGCATCGTGCTCTACCAGGAGGTCTTCGCGAGCGTCTTCCGGCCGGCGTCGATCATGTACTTCGATCCGACCTACACCTACCTCGTGCCCGATGAGCGGTGGTTCCCGAACACCCTCATCGCGGCGAGGGTCGCCCAGGCCCTCGTCGACGGCCCGCCGAGCGAGTGGCTGGCGCGGGGCATCGCCAACGCCTTCCCCGAGAACGTGACCCTCGCCAGCAGCGCCGTGCCGCTCGAAGACGGCGGCACCACCGCGCAGGTCGAGTTCACCCCGGCCGTCCTCGCGCTCGACGATCTCACCCTCAATCGCATGCAGACCCAGCTCGAGAAGAGCCTCGAGACGGTCGGCGTCGCCGAGGTGCAGATGAACGTCGGCACGACGCCCGTCACGGCGCAGGCCGTCGCCGTGCGCTCCACCCGCGTGAACTCCAACCCCCTCGTCGAGATCGCCGGGGGTGAGTTCGGGTTCCTCAGCTCGAACACCGTGGAGGCCGTCCCGGGCATCTCCGGTGCCGTGCGCGAGATCGACGCCGCATCCGTCGTCCTCGCCGCCGACCGTCGCACCGCTGCCGTCCAGAACACGGACGGCGCGATCCTGCGTGCGTTCGCGGACGGCACGTACGAGGTTCTCGACGGCAGCTCCGTCGACCTCGTCGTGCCGTCGCTCGACACGCAGGGAGCGGTGTGGTCGGCATCGGCGAGCAACCCCGACGCCTTCACGGTGTACCCCCTGGAGGGCGAGCCCGTCGCGGTGTCGGCCTCTCTCTGGACGAGCGCCGTCGAGATCGCGGCGTTCCAGGTCTCGCGCGACGGGACGCGGCTCGCCGCCCTGGTGCTCACCAGCGACCGCACCGAGGTGTGGGTCGCCGCCATCACGCGCGAAGGCGGGGTGCCCGTCGCCGTCGGCGAACCGCAGGTGCTCGCCACCACGTCGTCGCTGGGACTCGACCTTGCCTGGCTCGACGACGTCAGCGTGGGGGTGCTCCTCGCCTCGGAGCAGGGATCGACCGTGCTGCTGCAGCCGGTGGGCGGGCGAGGGTCGTCCAACGCGGTGACGTCCGACGCCGTGAGCATCTCGGGCGGCAACTCCAGCGTCCGCCTGCGGACCTTCGACGGAGCGCTGCTCATCCAGCGTGGCGCGAACTGGGAGGAAGCAGCCGGCGACATCGCTGTACTCGGCGTTCAGCAGGGCTCGGCGGAGTAACCCGTCTCCTCCCCAGGCGGGCGGGAGGCAGCATCCGTTCTCGCCTGCGTGCCCGGGGCGCTTCCGCGCAGGCTGGACGCGCGACGATGACGCGATGGACTCCGCTGTCATCCGGCGCGCGCTCGCCGACGCGCTCGCCTTCGTCCTCCCCGTCGAGTGCGCCGGGTGCGGGGCCGAAGACCTGGCCCTGTGCGCCGAGTGCCTCGCCGCGCTCGAGCCCGAGCCGCATAGCCGCGTGATCGACGGCGTGGCGGTCTGGAGCGGTGTGCGCTTCGAGGGCAGAGCTGCCCGCGTCGTGCGCACGCTGAAGGAGGAGGGGCGCACGGCCCTCGCACGCCCGCTCGGGGCGGCTCTCGGCGCGGCGCTCGCCGTCCTCCCCGCGGGCGCCGCGTTCGTTCCGGTTCCGACCTCGACCGCGTCGATGCGACGACGCGGATACCGCGTGCCCGAGCTGCTGCTGCGCCGAGCGGGGGTTCCCGTCGACAGGGCTCTGCGCATCGTGAGGGCCACGGGCGACCAGCGCGCGCTGGGCATCGACGAGCGCCGAGCGAATGTCGAGCACAGTCTGGTCGCGCGGGGGGTCGCGGGCCGCCGGGTGATCGTGGTGGACGACGTCGTCACGACCGGCGCGACCCTCGGCGAGGCCGTCCGGGCCCTGCGCACGGCAGGAGCCGACGTGGTGGGAGCGGCGACGGCCGCGGCGACGCCGAGGCGTCGCGAGGGCCTTCGCTAGGCGAATCCGATGAGGTTCATCGCATCCGAGTTTCGTGCGTGACAGGCCCGGTCGTCACGACTACGGTGGGGGGACTAGCAAGGCGACGGACCGTTCGCCCTTGGCACCGAACAAGCCGATTGGGCGAACCCGGAACAAGGAGGTCACGGATGGACACCAACATCGTCGGCGTGGGAGTAGGGATCACGGAACGATTCCGAACAGTCGTCGAAGAGAAGGCCTCACGCATCGAAACCCTCGCGCCGCGCGCGCAGGGCCTCGAAGTGAAAGTCACCCATCGCGCCTATCACAACGGGCGGATGGAAGACGAGACCGTCGAGCTCACCCTCGGCGGTAAGGGTCCGGTCGTACGGGCCGAAGCAACGGACGGCGACAAGTTCACCGCCCTCGATCTCGCCGTCGACAAGATGGCCGAGCAGTTGCGTCGAGCCAAAGACAAGCGCGTCGACGCGCGCAACCACCCGCGGGGTGCGAAGTTCGAGAAGGAGAGCGGATCGCTCGCGGGCATCGACATCGAGCCCGCTTCCGCCGAGCTGCTGCACGCCGTCGCGACGGGTGAGGTGCCCGTCGTCCAGGCGGACGACGAGGCCGACTACACGCCGGTCGTCATCCGAACGAAGCAGTTCGACGCCGAGTGGATGACGGTCGAGGAGGCCGTCGACCGGATGGAGCTCGTCGGACACGACTTCTTCCTCTTCGTCGACGCCCGCTCCGATCACCCGAGTGTCGTCTACCGCCGCAAGGGCTGGGACTACGGCGTGATCTCCCTCGAGACGCAGGCCGCTCCGGAGGCACGCGCAGCATCCTGACGTCCCCCTGACGAAGACCGCGAGACCCGATCCGACCGGCGAGACCCTGGCTTTCTGTCAGGGTCTCGCCGCGGAGATCGGGTCTCGCGGTCTGTGGGCGAGCGGATGCTGCGACGAGCCGATCAGCCGTCGAACATGTCGCCGAGCAGCGACCCGATGACGAGGCCGCCGAGCATGCCGCCGACCATGTTGCCGCCGCCCATGCCGCCGCCGCGTCCACCGCCGCGGCCTCCGCCCCACCCGTCGCCGCCCCAGTCGTTCGGGCGCGAGGAGTCGATGTCGTTCTGCGCGAGCTGGAGGGCCTCCGACGCCAGGGCGGCCACCCGCCGGGCCTGCGCGATCGTGCGCTCGCGCGCCTCCTCGTCGATCGGGCCGAGGGGGATCTCCGCGCGGAGGCGCTCGGCCTCCGCGAAGCGCGTGCGCGCGTCTGCTCCGATCCAGCCGCGGTGGCCGGAGATGATGCTGCGGGCCACCGTGAGCTGTCGATCGGCGTCGTCGACGGCGTGGGTCACGTGGGTCTGGGGGATGACCGGCCGCGAGGCGCGCTCGCGGGCGGCGTCGAGCTCGGTGTTCGCCTGACGCAGTCGCGAGAGCGCGCCGAACGGGTCGTCGCGCACTCCGCCGGCCGGGAGCTCGGCCAGGGCCCTCTCAAGCGCCACCATCGCTTCGCGGACGGCCGGGGTCTGCGGACCGCTGCGCGCATCGACCAGGTCGCCACGGGAGTCCTCGACCACGGCGGCGAGCGTCGACTCGGCGCGCAGGGCCTCGATCTCGTAGGAGTCGATGGCGTCGAGCAGCGACTCGGCACGGCGTATCGACTCCGTCGCCGCCTCGAGGGCGACCCCGGCCTGCTCGCGCTGGCCGGCCTCGCGACGGCGCTCCGACACGTCGGTGGTGTGACCGGCGAAGCTGAGCAGCTGCTCGATCTCCTCGGGGTTGCCCGAGATCTGCTGCAGCGCTGCGGGGCTGTATCTGGTCGACAGCCGCTGCACGGCATCCCGGGCGGCGGGCACCCGCAGTGAGAGGCGTTCGCGGTCGGCGCGCACTCGTTCGAGCACCTCGGGCGCGCGACGCACTTTCTCGATCGCGCCCTGCAGCACCGCGGTGCGCTCCTCGAGCAGGTCTTCGGCCCACTCGGAGAGCTGGATGATGCGGGCGTTGCGGGTGCGGAGCTCCTCCGGGGTGTCGGGGATCTCATCGTGATTGAGCTGGTGGAGGTGGAACGCCTCACTCAGGTGGGTCTTCACGGAGTCGAGGGCGTTGCGCAGGTCTGCGGTGGCCGACTCGCCGAGTTCGGCGACCGCGAAGTCGAGCTCATCCGCGGTCAGGCGCACCCGCTCATCGGCCGCGACGATCGCCATCTCGGCTCGCCGCATCAGGTCGGCATCCGCCGCATCCTGCTCTTCGCGCTTGCGTTTTCCCCAGAACCCGGCCATGTTCCGATCCTACGATCCCGGTGCGGTGTCGAAGCCGACTGTTCGCCGTGGGCGCGCAGTGGACGTGCGCACCCTGGTTCCTCCGAGGTCACGAACGGATAACATGGGCGTCATATGCCTGTTCGCAGGCGGGCCTTCGCGCCGCACCCGACAGATGGAGATCCTCCGTGGCCAATCCTCTCGAGAAACTGCTCCGCGCCGGAGAGGGGCGCATCCTCCGCCGGCTCCAGCAGGTGGTCAAAGCGGTCAACGCACTCGAAGACGACTACGCGCAGCTGACCGATGACGAACTGCGCGGCGAGACCGCGGAGCTGCGATCGCGTCACGAAGCGGGCGAGACGCTCGACCAGCTCATGCCGGAGGCGTTCGCCGCGATCCGCGAGGCGGCCAAGCGCACCCTCGGCCAGCGTCCCTACGACGTGCAGATCATGGGCGGCGCGGCCCTGCACCTCGGCAACATCGCCGAGATGAAGACCGGTGAGGGCAAGACCCTGACGGCGACGTTCGCGGTCTACCTCAACGCGATCGCCGGCAAGGGCGTCCACGTCATCACGGTCAACGACTTCCTGGCGAGCTACCAGTCCGAGCTCATGGGCCGCGTCTACCGCGCGCTGGGCATGACCACGGGCGTCATCGTCGCCGGTCAGACGCCGCAGGTGCGCCGCGAGCAGTACGCGGCCGACATCACGTACGGCACGAACAACGAGTTCGGGTTCGACTACCTCCGCGACAACATGGCGTGGCGCAAGGAAGACCTCGTGCAGCGCGAGCACTTCTTCGCGATCGTCGACGAGGTCGACTCGATCCTCATCGACGAGGCGCGCACCCCGCTGATCATCTCCGGTCCTTCGTCGGGCGAGGCCAACCGCTGGTTCGCCGAGTTCGCGAAGATCTCTCGCACTCTCGAGGTCGGTGTCGACTACGAGGTCGACGAGAAGAAGCGCACGATCGGTGTGCTCGAGCCCGGTATCGAGAAGGTCGAGGACTACCTCGGCATCGACAACCTCTACGAGTCGGCCAACACCCCGCTCATCTCGTTCCTCAACAACTCGATCAAGGCGCTCGCGCTGTTCAAGCGCGACAGCGACTACGTCGTGATGAACGACGAGGTCATGATCGTCGACGAGCACACCGGCCGCATCCTCGTGGGTCGCCGGTACAACGAGGGCATCCACCAGGCCATCGAGGCCAAGGAGAACGTGCCGGTCAAGGCCGAGAACCAGACCCTCGCCACGGTGACGCTGCAGAACTACTTCCGTCTCTACGACAAGCTCGCGGGCATGACAGGTACGGCCGAGACCGAGGCCGCGGAGTTCATGTCGACCTACAAGCTCGGCGTGGTGCCCATCCCCACGAACAAGCCGATGGTCCGCAAGGACCAGTCCGACCTCGTCTACAAGAACGAGACGGCCAAGTTCGCCCAGGTGGTCGAAGACATCGCGGAGCGCCACGAGACCGGCCAGCCGGTGCTCGTCGGAACCACCAGCGTCGAGAAGAGCGAGTACCTCTCGCGGCTGCTGGCGAAGAAGGGCATCAAGCACGAGGTGCTCAACGCGAAGAACCACGCGCGCGAGGCCGAGATCGTCGCTCGTGCCGGGCGTCTGGGCGCGGTCACGGTCGCCACGAACATGGCCGGTCGCGGTACCGACATCATGCTCGGCGGCAACGCCGAGTTCCTCGCCGTGCAGGAGATGAAGGCCAAGGGCCTCGACCCCGTCGAGACCCCCGAGGCGTACGAGTCGGAGTGGGACACGGTCTACCAGGGCACGAAGGACGTGGTCTCGGAGGAGGCCGCCAAGGTCGTCGAGGCCGGGGGTCTCTACGTGCTCGGTACCGAGCGGCACGAGTCGCGCCGCATCGACAACCAGCTGCGCGGTCGCTCGGGCCGTCAGGGCGACCCCGGCGAGAGCCGCTTCTACCTCTCTCTGACCGACGACCTCATGCGCCTGTTCCAGTCGGGTGCGGCGGAGGCGATCCTCGCCCGTACGAACTTCCCCGACGACGTCGCGATCGAATCGACCATGGTCTCGCGCGCGATCCGCAGCGCTCAGACCCAGGTCGAGGCGCGCAACGCCGAGGTGCGCAAGAACGTGCTGAAGTACGACGACGTCCTCAACCGCCAGCGTGAGGCGATCTACGCCGATCGTCGCCAGATGCTGCACGGCGACGACATCGCCGGGCGCGTCGAGCACTTCATCGAAGACGCCATCAGCACGGTGATCGACGACCACACCGGCAGCGGCCACACCGAGAGCTGGGACTTCGACGCGCTCTGGACCGAGCTGAAGACGATGTACCCCGTCTCGGTCACCATCGACGAGGTCGTCGCCGAAGCCGGCAACAAGGGCCGGGTGACGGCGGCCGGTCTCAAGCGCGAGATCCTCTCCGACGCGATGATCGCGTACAAGAACCGCGAGGAGACACTGGGCGCGCCCGCCATGCGCGAGCTCGAGCGTCGCGTCGTGCTCCAGGTGCTCGACCGCCGCTGGCGCGACCACCTCTACGAGATGGACTACCTCAAGGACGGCATCGGCCTGCGCGCGATGGCACAGCGCGACCCGCTCATCGAGTACCAGCGCGAGGGGTACCAGATGTTCCAGTCGATGATGGACCAGATCAAGGAGGAGTCCGTCGGATACCTCTACAACCTCGAGGTCGAGGTGCGTCGCGCCGAAGGCGACGAGGCCGAGGTCGAGGCCAAGGGTCTCGCCGCGCCGCCGGTGGAGGGTCAGCGCCTGGAGTACTCCGCCGCGAACGACGCCGGCGAGGTCGAGGTGCGCAACGACCGCGGGCAGGTGCAGCAGGCGGCGACGAACCGCGTGCGTCAGGCAGCGGCCGCGGCATCCGTGCCCTCCGCAGCGCCCGTCGCCGAGGCGCCGCGCGGTGCCTTCGGACAGCGCACCGACGGCGGCCAGGGTGCTCCGTCGGCTGCCCCGCAGAACCGTGCGGAGCGGCGGGCCGCCCCGAAGAAGAAGTGACCGCGGCCCCGGACCGGTCCACGCGATGAGCATTGGCCGGTTCGGGGCGGGTTTATTCTGACTGGATGACCTCGCCACGCTCGCTCGACCAGTCGTCGAAGCTGAAAGACGTCCTCTACGAGATCCGTGGTTCGGCGCTCATCGAGGCCGACCGGCTCGAGAGCGAGGGGCACCGCATCCTCAAGCTGAACACCGGCAACCCGGCCGTGTTCGGCTTCGAAGCACCCTTCCAGATCGTGCGCGACATGATCGACGCCGTTCCGCATGCCCACGGCTACAGCGACAGCAAGGGCATCATGTCGGCGCGCCGCGCGGTCGTCTCGCGGTACGAGCAGGTGCCCGGATTCCCGCTGTTCGATCCCGATGACGTGTACCTCGGCAACGGTGTGTCCGAGTTGATCACGATGGTCATGCAGGCGCTTCTCGACGAGGGCGATGAGGTGCTCATCCCGGCACCCGACTACCCGCTCTGGACGGCGATGACGAGCCTCGGCGGCGGTACGCCGGTGCACTACATCTGCGACGAGCTCGACGGGTGGCAGCCCGATCTCGACGACATCCGGTCGAAGATCACCCCGCGCACCAAGGCGATCGTCATCATCAACCCGAACAACCCGACGGGTGCGGTCTACTCGCGGGAGGTGCTGGAGGGGATCGCTGCCGTCGCGCGCGAGCATTCGCTGCTGCTCCTCGCCGACGAGATCTACGACCGCATCCTCTTCGACGACGCGCAGCACATCCCGCTCGCGACCGTCGCGCCCGACCTGCTGTGCCTCACCTTCAACGGGTTGTCGAAGACCTATCGGGTGGCGGGGTTCCGGTCGGGCTGGCTCGTCATCACCGGTCCGAAGGACCACGCCAAGGGGTTCATCGAGGGAATCACCCTCCTCGCCTCGACCCGTCTGTGTCCGAACGTGCCGGCGCAGTACGCCGTTCAGGCGGCGCTCTCGGGGGTGCAGTCGATCGACGCGCTCATCGCGCCGACGGGTCGGCTCCATGAGCAGCGGGATGCGGCGTGGCAGGGCCTCGAGGCGATCCCCGGTGTCTCCTGCGTGATGCCGCAGGGAGCGCTCTACGCCTTCCCGCGGTTCGACCCGGAGGTCTACGAGATCCCCGACGACGGAAAGTTCGTCCACGACTTCCTCATCGCCGAGCACGTGCTCCTCGTGCAGGGCACGGGGTTCAACTGGCCGACGCCCGATCACGTCCGCATCGTGACGCTGCCGGAGGCGCGGGTTCTGACCGACGCGATCGAGCGGCTCGGCAACTTCCTCTCCTCCTACCGCCCCTAGCGTCACAGGAGGGCGAGCGACGTCGCCCTCCAGCGACGGTCCATCCCCTCCAGCCGGATGGCCACGGCGCGGGTGCGCGCCGGGCCCGCGACGATCACGACCGCCTCGACGACTCCGTCGGCGGGCACGCACTCGCGCACGGACAGGATCCGGTGAACCGGGCGCGCGGCGGGCACCCCTCGTGCGCTGCGGGCCCGGGTGGCGAGGTTGGCGCGCGTCAGGAGGCTGCGGTAGGCATCTTCGGTGAGCCAGCGCGAGAGCTGCTCGATCTCACGGACGCCGGCCAGCACCTCGAGGACGCCCAGCGTGAGGTTGCGCAGCAGCGGTGCGGGGGCGGGCAGATCACTGGAGCGAGTGGGCTGGGGAGCGAAGTACTCGTCGATCTCCAGTGATCGAACCGTGAGGGGGAATGCGCGGGCAGTGCTCGTAGACATCGGTGCCATCAGTGCGCCTATCTCGACCGGGGGGGTGTCGTTGAGTCCAGCGGGGAACTTTCCGCTCAGTACAGCACAACATCTCCTACGGCTGCCGAACTTTTTCGGGATGTGGATAAGAGGCCGGGGCTGCTTCGAGGCTGCCCTAACGTCGGCGTCATGCGATGGGACCGTTTCTTCGAAGACATCGAAGATCAGCTGGAGTCGGAGTGGGAGGCCGAGCGCGCCGCTCTCGACAGCGAAGCGGAGCGCCTGCGGCTGTCGAAGCTGACCCTCCACGAACGTGTCGCCGCGATGGTCGGCGCCGACGCCTCCGCAGCGCTCGAACTCGTCGACGGCACCGTGCTCGATGCCCCCGTCACCGCTCTCGGAGCGGACTGGCTGCTCGTGTCTCCCTGGCAGACCCGCGCCGGAGCCGCGCTCGTCCCGCTGGCCTCCGTGACGGCTGTGCGCATGTCTCACGCCGAGCTTCTGCGCACCGCGCGGCCCGTCGGCGCGACCGCGAAGGCGCCCGTCTCCCGCCGCGCGACGTTCGGGTTCGCGGTGCGCGATCTCGTGCGCCGCCGGGCGGGGGTCAGCATCCACGCGACGTCCGCGCGCGTGTTCTCGGGGACGATCGACCGGGCGGGCGCCGACCACCTCGATCTCGCACTGCACGACCCGGGCTCGCCGCGCCGTCGCGCGGACGTCTCGGCGTACCGGATCATCCCCTTCGCCTCGGTCGCCTGGATCGGCATCGTCGCGCCGATCGCGGTGTGAGCGAGGGGACTCGGTCAGTCGGGGTTGCGCACGCTTCCTCGGCCCCAGAGCTCGGGGAAGCTGGCGGCGTTCGATTGGCGCCAGAGCGCCATCCGCCGCGCCTCCTCCGCCTGATCGTCGAGGTACCCCCCGACGCTGTCCTCGTCGACTCGCCATCTCGCGGGCGTGCCGACGCGGGCGCCTCGAAGGCGTCCGTCGTGGACGAGCGCGATGACCTCCTCGACGGTCACATCGAGCAGTTCGGCCACCTGCGACGGCGCGAGCATCCGCGCGCCGGTCGGGGGGACATCTGGCATGTCTTCATTATGAGCGTCGCCACGCCGGCTCCGCTTCGACCCGCGCCGTTGTGGATAATCGCCACCGCGACGGCGCGGTTCGTTGCACCATGGTCGCCATGACGGCCATCGACTCTCCTCGCCGGCGACCTCGAACGTTCTGGGCCGACGCCCGATTCCTGGTCGGGATCGTCTTCATCGCGATCTCCATCGCCGGCGTCTGGTTCGTCGTGGCCGCGGCCCGGCAGACCGAACCGGTCTACGCTGCGACGCGCACGATCGTGCCGGGGGAGGCGGTGGCCCCTTCCGATCTCCGGGTCGTCGACGTCGCTCTCGGCCCGGCGCGCCGGTCCTATCTCTCGGCTTCGGCGCTCGAAGACGCACTCGTGGCGACCAGGACGATCGGGGAGGGAGAGCTGGTGCCGGTCGACGCCGTCGGCGGTGCCGGCGACGCCCGGACGACCAGCGTCGTCGTCCGCTCGACGACCGACGTCTCCGAGGCGATCGGGGTGGGTACGCGTGTGGAGGTCTGGTACGCACCCCCTCTCGATCGCGACACCTTCGAGGCGCCGCGCATCCTCGTCGCCGACGCCACGGTGGCCCGCGTCAGCCGCGACGACGCGATGGTCGGACGCCCGACCGCGACGCTCGAGCTCGTGATCGCGAGAGCCGATGTCGCAACGATCCTCGGGGCGCAGTCCGACGGCTCGGTGCTGTCGGTGGTCCCGATCGCCGGAGCGACGCCATGACCGTCGTCGTCGCGGTCGACGGGGCACGGGGCTCCCGCCTCGCATCCGAGCTCCGCGGCGAAGGTCTGACCGTCGCCGCGGTCGTCGACGCGGATGCTGCGGCGCGCACGCCGCGCGACATCCTCGCCGCGGGTGCCGACGTGCTCGTGGTGCAGTCGTCTCCTCGAGGCCTGTCGCGGATGCTCGTGGAGGAGTGCCATCGGCGTGCAATCAGGGTCGTCGTGCTCGGTGACGACCCGTGGGCCCGGCGCGACGCAGGGCTGCTCGGACTGGCACGGCCGCTCCCGCTGGACGTCGAGGGGTGGGTGCTCGCCGACGCTCTCGCCAGCCCCGCCGCGGCGTTCGCCGCCGCACCGGCACCGCCGAGAGGGAACGGGGTGATCGCCGTATGGGGCCCCCACGGCGCGCCCGGCCGCTCGACCCTCGCCATCGAGCTCGCGGTCGAGCTGCGACGCAGCGCCGCGAGGGTCGCGTTGGTCGACGCCGACACGCACGCGCCCGCGCTCGCGGTGATGCTCGGGCTCGCCGACGAGGGGCCGGGGTTCGCCGCGGCGTGCCGCCAGGTCGATCTCGCCGAGCTCGACGATGAAGAGCTGAGCCGGATCAGCGTGCCCATCGGGGCCGGCGCGGGTCCCGTCGACGTGCTGACGGGCATCAACCGTCCCGGGAGGTGGCCCGAGCTGACGCATGAACGCGTGACGGGAGCGCTGCGTGCCTGCCGGGGCTGGGCCGACCACGTGGTGGTCGACGTCGCGGCCTCTCTCGAGACCGACGAGGAGATCGTCAGCGACCTCGACGGGCCACGACGCAACGCTGCGACACTCGGCGTGCTGCAGGAGGCCGACATGATCGTCGCCGTGCTGTCGGCCGATCCCGTGGGCGTATCGCGCTTCCTTCGCGCGCACGCCGAGTTGCGTGCTGCGGTGGGGGCGACGCGCGTCGTCGTCGTCGCGAACAGGATGCGCCCGGGCACTCTCGGGGTGGACGCCCGAGGGCAGGTGCGTCGGACACTCGAGCGCTTCGCCGGGATTGAGGACGTCTGGTTCGTCCCCCTCGATCCCCGCTCGGCCGACGCGGCGGTGCTGGCGGCTCGACCGGTGGCAGAGACGTCTCCCCGCTCCCCGCTCGCCGCTGCCGTGCGTCGTGTCGTCGGTGAGGCGGTCGCTCCCGCGGCGGCCGCCTCAGCGGTTGCTCGAACGCGCCGGCGCTCGGTCGGGCGACGCGTGGCGCGTACCGCGTGAGCGTCGGTGGACGGGGGAGGCTCCCCGTACGCTAGGGGGGTGTCCACGCTCAGCGACCTCGTCTATGCCCAGGGCCGATTCACGGAACCGGACGTCGAGTGGCTCCATCGTCTCGCCGGGGACGGGCAGCTGCTCGCCGACCTCGCGTTCGCAGACGTCGTGATCTGGGTGCCGACCGCCGACGACTCGTTCGTCGCCGTCGCGCACACCCGCCCGGGCGGCGCCGCCACCCTGTTCTACCGCGACATCGTCGGTGACCGCGTGCGGCCGCAGTGGCGCACGCAGGTGCTCGAGGCCTTCCAGAGCGGCCGCATCGTCGATTCGGCGTCGCCCGACTGGTTCGAGGAGACTCCGACGCGCGTGCGCGCCGTGCCGATCGTCCGCACCTCGACGCAGGCCGGTCAGGCACCGGTCACGGTCGGCGTGCTCACCCGTCATACGAACCTCGGCGAAGCACGCATCCCTTCGCGTCAGCAGATCACCTTCAACGACTGCGCCGACGACGTCTTCGGGATGGTCGCATCGGGGGAGTTCCCCGATCTCGCGGCTCCGATCGCGCCTCGCCGCGGCGCGCCGCGGGCCTCCGACGGCCTCATCCGGCTCGACGTCGACGGGATCACCACCTTCGCCAGCCCGAACGCCCTCTCGGCGTTTAATCGCATGGGCTTCGACGACGAGCTCGAGGGCGAGGCGCTCGTCGACGTCACCACCCGCATCCTCCCCGCCGACCGCGAGGTCGACGAGTCGCTGCCCGTGGTCGTGACCGGGCGTGCTCCGTGGCGGGCCGACATCGAGGCCCGTGGCGTGCAGGTGTCTCTCCGCACCATCCCGCTCCGCGATCACGGGGTGCGCACCGGTGCGATCGTGCTGTGCCGTGACGTGACCGAGATCCGCCACCAGGAGCAGGAACTCATCACGAAGGATGCGACGATCCGCGAGATCCATCACCGGGTCAAGAACAACCTGCAGACCGTCGCGTCCCTGCTGCGGATCCAGGCGCGACGCACCCATTCCGACGAAGCCCGGGACGCTCTCAGCCAGGCCATGCGACGCGTGTCGGCCATCGCCGTGGTGCACGACACCCTCTCGGAGGGGCTCGCCCAGAACGTCGATTTCGATGACGTGTTCGACCGCGTGCTGAAGCTGGTCGCGGAGGTCGCCGCCGCGCCCAACACCCGCGCACGTACGCGTTCCACCGGCCGTTTCGGAACCCTGCCGAGCGAGTACGCGACGCCGCTCGCGCTCGCTCTCACCGAGCTCGTCACCAACGCGGTCGAGCACGGACTCGCCGGACGCGAGGGCGAGGTGGAGATCACCGCCGAGCGCTCAGACGAGAGACTCGAGGTGCGGGTTCGCGACTCCGGTGTCGGTATGCCCGAGGGGCACGTCGGCCAGGGACTCGGAACGCAGATCGTCCGCACCCTGATCCAGGGCGAACTGGGCGGCACGATCGACTGGCACACTCTCGTCGGTAGCGGCACCGAAGTGACGATCGACATCCCCATGCGCTACATCGACCGCTCTCGCGCCTGAGCGGGGAGCATCCGAAGACGCTCCCCGCTCAGTTGCGGTTGCTCACCGCGCGAGTGGCTTCACCAGGTCTGCGTCGTGTGCCCGGTCGTGGGCGTGTGACGCAGGCGGTGGACGCTCAGGAAGCGCGACGGGCGCGCGCGGCGCGTCGCTTCAGCGCGCGACGCTCATCTTCTGACAGGCCGCCCCAGACACCGGAGTCCTGTCCGGACTCGAGCGCGTACTGCAGGCACACCTCGGTGACGGTGCACCGGGCGCAGACGGACTTCGCCTTCTCGATCTGGTCGACGGCCGGGCCGGTGTTCCCCACGGGGAAGAACAGCTCGGGGTCGACGGTGAGGCAGGCGGATTTGTCGCGCCAATCCATGGTGGTGCTCCTTGTGACGTAAGTCGGAATGGGTTCGGATCCCGTATTCGGGTGTCGGGTACCCTGGTGGGAGATGCGGGCAGAGGCCCGCCCCACTTCGCTGTGGGAGCACACGGCTTCGACCATGCTCCCACAGCGCTCCCGGACGATCAAGAGGTAACCGGCAGGTTTCCAGGGAGTTACCGCCCGCATCCGGTTCCCGAAAGGACGCATCGTGCCCGTGCGCGTTCTCGCTGCAGCCATGCTGGCCCTCGAAGCCGCGGGTGCGCTCGCGCTCGTGGTGTGGCAGATCGTCGCCCTCTTCGAGGGTGACACCGTGTTCCTCACGACCGCTCTCGCGCTGATCGTGCTCACTGCGGTCGCCGCCGGTGCCTTGGCCGCGTTCGCCGTCGCCACGGCGCGCGACCAGTCGTGGGGGCGCTCGGGCGGGATCGTGGTGCAGATTCTCATCCTCGCCGTTGCGCTGGGTGCGCTCACGGGGGTCGGCGCCGATCCCCTGACGGCGCTCGCGATCGCCGCGCCGGGCGTGATCGGTCTCGTGCTCCTCGTCGGGGCCGTCAGGCGGGCCGCGCCGCAACGCCCCGACGGAGAGTGACGAAGACGCCGACCGTCAGGCGGCGTCGACGCCGAGGGTCTTGCGCAGGCGCGCGACGTGTCCCGTGGCCTTCACGTTGTACAGGGCTTCGCGCACGGCACCGTCTTCGTCGAGCACGAACGTCGACCTCAGCACCCCGGTGATCGTCTTGCCGTAGTTCTGCTTCTCGCCCCACGCCCCGTACGCCTCGTGCACGGCGTGGTCGGGGTCGCTGAGCAGGGGGAAGGTGATGCCGTCGTTCTCGCGGAACTGGCGCAGCTTGGCGGGTTCGTCGCGCGAGAGGCCGAGCACGGTGTAGCCCGCCCCCTGCAGCGACGCCATGCTGTCGCGGAAGTCGCAGGCCTGCGTCGTGCAGCCGGGGGTCATAGCGGCGGGGTAGAAGTACAGGATGACGCGACGCCCGCGGAAGTCCGAGAGCGACACCGGTCGCTCGTCCTGGTCGAGGAGGGTGAAGTCGGGCGCAACGGAGCCGGGTTCGAGATGGGTCACCCGACCAGCCTACGATCCGGCGAAGGTGGCCAACAGCCGCTGCAGCGAATCCAAGCGGGCCGCGCCCTCCGGGCCCAGTCGGCCTTCGCCCACGGCCTCCACGATCGCGCAGTCGGGCGCATCGGGGAGATGCGTACACCCGCGAGGGCAGTCCTCGGCGACCAGCGCCAGCTCGGTGAAGGCGCCGAGGATGTTCGCGGGGTCGACGTGACCCAACCCGAACGAGCGGACGCCGGGCGTGTCGATGACCCAGCCCGACCCGCCCTCGCCGCGGTACCGCAGCGACACGGTCGAGGAGGAGGTGTGCCGTCCACGGCCGGTGACCTCGTTCACGTGCCCGGTCGCCCGATCGGAGCCGGTGAGGGCGTTGACGAGCGTGGACTTGCCGACGCCGGAGTGCCCGACGAAGACCGTGGAGTGATCGATCAGAGCGGCGCCGATGCGTTCCAGCGGCATCTCGTCGCGCCCGCTCGTGAACACCTCGAGATCGAGGCCGTCGAAGTGCGAGAGGAAGCGCGCAGGATCGGCGAGGTCGGTCTTCGTGACGACGAGAAGGGGGCGGACCCCGGCGTCGAGTGCTGCCACGAGATAGCGGTCGACGAGGCGCTCGCGCGGCTCGGGGTCGGCTGCGGCCACGACGATGAGCATCTGGTCGGCGTTGGCGACGATGATCCGCTCGACCTGATCGGTGTCGTCGGCGCTGCGTCGGAGGAGGGACGTGCGCGGTTCCAGCCCGACGATCCGTGCGAGCGTGCCCTCGGTCGCGGAGGTGTCGCCGACGACGCGGGCGAGATCGCCGGTGACGATCCGCTCGCGGCGCAGCTCCCGCGCCCGCGTGGTGGTCACGCGTCGCTCCTCCGGGGTGTTCTCGTCGACGAGAACCGTGTAACGGCCGCGATCGACCCCCAACACCCGCGCGATGGTCGCGTCGGCGTGGGCCGGACGCCGCTTCGTCCGCGGCCGGTTCGCCCGCGGGTTGGGACGGGCGCGGAAGTCGGACTCGTCGAACTCCGGCTCGTCGTCGTCGGAGTCGTCGATCCAGCTCATCGGGCCGTCACGGGGTCAGGATCCCGCATCCGCGGAAGACCCGTCGAGCATCCGCTGCCACAAGTGCGCGAACTGGGGCATGGTCTTGGCGGTCGTGCCGATGTCGTCGACCACCACACCGGGCACGCGCAGTCCGATGAGGGCGCCGGTCGTGGCGAGACGGTGGTCGTGGTGCGCACGCCACACGCCACCGGTGAGCGGGCGGGGAACGATCCGGATGCCGTCCTCGAGCTCCTCCGCCTCGCCGCCGAGCGCGCGGAGGTTGCCGACGAGGGCGGCGATGCGATCGGTCTCGTGACCTCGGATGTGTCCGATGCCGTAGAGCGTGGTGGGCGCGTCGGCGAACGCGGCGAGACCGAAGAGGGTGGGGGCGAGCTCTCCCGCCGCGGAGAGGTCGAGATCGACGCCGACGATCGACTCTCCCGCCGTCACGGTGAGGCTGCCGCCGCGACGCGAGGCCCGGCCGCCCATCTCCGTCAGGATGTCGGTGAGCAGGGCCCCGGGCTGGGTCGAGTGCAGGGGCCACCCGGCGACGGAGACACTGCCCCCGGTGAGCATCGCGGCCGCGAGGAACGGGGCCGCGTTCGACAGGTCGGGTTCGATCGTCACGTCTTTGGCGCGTACCGAACCCGCCGGCACGAGCCACTCGCCGGGCGCGGGCTGCTCGACGTGGATGCCGCGATGACCGAGCGCCTCGACCGTCATGTCGATGTGGGGGATGCTGGGGAGCCTGCCGCCCACGTGTCGGAGCCGCAGGCCCACGTCGAAGCGCGGCGCGGCGAGCAGAAGGCCCGAGACGAACTGGCTCGACGCGCTCGCGTCGATCTCGACCTCGCCGCCGCGGACGTGCCCGTGGCCGCGAACGGCGAAGGGGAGCGCCCACCGGCCGCCGTCGTCGATGTCGACGCCCACGTCGCGGAGCGCCGTGATCATCGCGCCCATCGGGCGGTGCAACGCGCTCTCGTGAGCGGTGAGGACGACTTCGCCCGCGGCGAGTCCGGCGAGCCCGGCGACGAACCGCATGACGGTACCGGCCTGCCCGCAATCGATCGAGGTGCCGCCGCGGAAGGGGGCGACGGGGGTGACCATGAGGTCGGGTCCGAACGATCCCGAGTTGGCGACCGCCTCGATCCCGACGCCCAGTTCACGCAGAGCGTCGATCATGCGCGCCGAGTCGTCGGAGTGGAGCGGGGAATGCAGCATCCCCGGTCCGTCGGCGATCGCCGCGAGGATCAGCTCGCGGTTCGTGAGCGATTTCGAACCGGGCACCGACAGCGACGCTCGGATGGCGCCCTCGGCGACGGGCGCGGTCCACTCCCCACGGGGAGCTGTCGCGTTCGTGGTGGTCGGGGAATAGCCGTCGGCGGTCATCGGTTTCAACTCTACTGAAGGCGAAAGGAGCCTGATGCCTGCAATCTTGGAACGAGAGTACGTACGATCGCCGCAGGCGACCGTGCCGGTGTCTGCGTCGTGGCCCGACATAGACTGGCCGGTGATGAACGACGAGGTCGACGCGGCAGCGGAAACGCGCGCGCAGTTCGAGGAGCAGGCGCTCCCCTTCATGGATCAGCTGTACGCGGCTGGCATGCGTATGACGCGCAATCCGGCCGACGCGGCAGACCTCGTGCAAGAGACGTTCGTGAAGGCTTTCTCGTCGTGGTCGTCGTTCACGCAGGGGACCAACCTCAAGGCGTGGCTCTACCGCATCCTGACGAACACCTACATCAACACGTATCGCAAGAAGCAGCGCGAGCCCTACCAGGGCACCATCGACGACCTCGAAGACTGGCAACTCGGGGGAGCCGAATCGACCACGGCCACGAGTTCGCGCTCGGCCGAGGCGGAGGCGATCGACAGGATGCCCGCATCCGTCGTGAAGGACGCCCTCCAGTCGATTCCCGAAGATTTCCGTTTGGCGGTGTACCTCGCCGATGTCGAGGGCTTCGCCTACCAGGAGATCGCCGACATTATGAAGACTCCGATCGGCACGGTCATGAGCCGCCTGCACCGAGGCAGGCGAATGCTGCGTGAACTGCTGGCCGGCTACGCGAAGGAGCGCGGCTTCACTGCCGCGTCGGGAGTAGAGAAATGAGCGACTGCGGCTGCGACAAGGCCCGACGCGACCTGGAGGAGTACCTCCGCCACGAGGTCTGCAAGACCTCGCACCACGACATCGAGCAGCATCTAGAGGGTTGTCCCGGCTGCCAGGACGAGGCCCTGGTCGCGCGCACCCTCACAGAAGTGGTGGCCCGTGCGTGCAAGGAGTCGGCGCCCGAGGACCTGCGCGACCTCGTTCTCGCACGCCTCGCCGCCGCGCAGACCAGTCGCTGACCCCTCGGCCGCCGCCACGGCTCGCTGAGCATCGCGGGTCGGCACGGCACGCCGGCGTGTGCGAGCGTCGCGCCGCACCGCACCACGAAGAAGGCCCCGCACGGCGAACCGTGCGGGGCCTTCTTCGTGGTGCTTACGGGGCGACGGCCTCAGCGAGGATGGCCGCGGACTCGCGAGCGTGCACCTTGGGTGAACCGGTCGCGGGGGAAGCGGCCGCGGAACGCGAGATCCGGCGGATCGTGCGACCGTGCAGGTGCTTCACCAGCTCGAGAGCGATGAACGGCCAGGCGCCCTGGTTCTCGGGCTCGTCCTGCACCCACACCAGTTCGGCGTTCGGGTAGCGGTCGAGCACCGTGTTGAGCTCGGCGATCGGTGACGGGTAGAACTGCTCGAGGCGCACCAGGGCGATCTCCGGGCGCGGGTTCTTCTCGAGCTCGCCGCGGAGGTCCCAGTGGATCTTGCCCGCGTGGAGCAGGACACGGGTCACCTTCGAGGCGTCGATGCCGCGATCGTCGTCGAGCACGGGCTCGAACCTGCCGGTGGTGAAGTTCTCCACCGGGCTCGTCGCCCCGCGCAGACGAAGCATGGCCTTCGGCGTGAACACCACGAGCGGACGACGCGGCCGCTGGTACGCCTGGCGACGCAGCAGGTGGAAGTACGACGCCGGGGTCGACGGACGCGCGACGGTCATGTTGTCCTGCGCGCACAGCTGCAGATAGCGCTCGATGCGCGCCGACGAGTGATCGGGCCCCTGGCCTTCGTACCCGTGGGGGAGCAGCAGCACGACGCTCGACTGCTGGCCCCACTTCTGGTCGGCCGACGAGATGAACTCGTCGATGACCGACTGCGCACCGTTGCCGAAGTCGCCGAACTGCGCCTCCCAGAGCACGAGCGCGTCGGCCCGTTCCACGGAGTAGCCGTACTCGAACGCCATGGCCGCGTACTCGCTCAGCAGCGAGTCGTAGACCCAGAACCGTCCCTGGTTCTGGCTGAGGTTCGACAGCGGGATCCACTCCTGCCCGTTGGCGCGGTCGTGGAGGACGGAGTGACGCTGCACGAAGGTGCCGCGGCGGGAGTCCTGACCCTCGAGCCGCACGGACGTGCCCTCCAGGAGCAGCGAGCCGAAGGCCAGCAGTTCGCCGAAGCCCCAGTCGATGTTGCCGCTGCGGCTCATCTCGAGGCGCTTGTCGAGCAGCTGCTGGAGCTTCGTGTGGACGGTGAAGCCCTCGGGCTTGTTGACGAAGGCGTCGCCGATCGACTGGACGACCTCGATCGACACACCGGTCGTCTCGGGCTCGCCCGCGACGGGCTCGTCCGAAGCATCCGGGTCGGCGATCGGCAGCGCACCGGTCTCGGCGGCATGCGTCTCGGCGAAGGCGACCTCGAGCCGACCCTGGAAGTCGGCCTTGGCCTGCTCGTACTCCTCCTGCGTGATGTCACCGCGACCGATGAGCGACTCGGTGTAGAGGCGACGCACCGACCGCTTCGCCTCGATGAGGTTCGTCATCAGGGGCTGGGTCATCGAGGGGTCGTCGCCCTCGTTGTGCCCGCGGCGGCGGTAGCAGACGAGGTCGATGACGACGTCGCGGTGGAATTCTTCGCGGTACATGAACGCGAGCTGCGCGACGCGGACGACGGCCTCGGGGTCATCGCCGTTCACGTGGAAGATCGGCGCCTGGATGGTCTTCGCCACATCGGTGGCGTAGACCGACGATCGTGCGTCGGAGGGCTGCGTGGTGAAGCCGACCTGGTTGTTGACCACGACGTGGATCGTTCCGCCGGTGCGGAATCCGCGCAACAGCGACATCTGCAGCGTCTCGACGACCACGCCCTGTCCGGCGAACGCCGCGTCGCCGTGCACCAGGACGGGAAGCCACGAGAAGCTCCCGATCGGCTTGCGGTCCTGCTTGGCGCGGACGATGCCCTCGAGCACGCCGTCGACGGTTTCGAGGTGAGACGGGTTGGCCGCGAGGTAGACCGGCAGCTCCGTGCCCGTCTCCGTCGCGAAGGTGCCCTCGGTGCCGAGGTGGTACTTCACGTCTCCCGAGCCGCGCTCGTTTCCGAGAGCGACCGATCCCTCGAACTCGCGGAAGACCTGACCGTAGGTCTTGCCCGCGATGTTGGTCAGCACGTTGAGGCGACCGCGGTGGGCCATGCCGATGGCTGCCCCGTCGAGACCGGCGGATGCTGCGCCCCGCAGGATCTCGTCGAGGAGGGGGATGAGCGACTCGCCGCCCTCGAGGCTGAAGCGCTTCTGTCCGACGAACTTCGTCTGCAGGAACGTCTCGAACGCCTCCGCCTCGTTGAGCTTCGACAGGATGCGCAGCTGCTCGTCGTGGCCGGGCTTGGTGTACTTGACCTCGACGTTGTTCTGGAACCACTTGCGCTGCACGGGATCCTGGATGTGCATGTACTCCAGGCCGATGGTGCGGCAGTAGGAGTCGCGGAGCACGCCGAGCACGTCGCGCAGCTTCATCACGCGCTTGCCACCGAAGCCGGCGGTGACGAATTCGCGATCGAGGTCCCAGAAGGTCAGACCGTGCGACTCGATCTCGAGGTCGGGGTGGGTGCGCTGCACGTACTCGAGCGGGTCGATGTCGGCCATGAGGTGGCCGCGTACGCGGAACGCGTTGATGAGTTCGTGGACCCGGGCTGCCTTGTCGATGCGCTCGGACAGGTCGACGTGGATGTCCTTGCCCCAGCGGATGGGGGAGTACGGAATGCGCAGCGCCGCGAACAGGTCGTCGTAGAAGCCGCGCTCACCCGTGAGCAGCTCGTGCACGCGCTTGAGGAACTCACCGGACCCTGCGCCCTGGATGACCCGGTGGTCGTAGGTGCTGGTGAGGGTGATCGTCTTGCCGACGGCGAGCTCGTTCAGGATCGTGTCGCTCGAACCCTGGAACTCGGCGGGGTACTCGAGGGCGCCGGCGCCGATGATGCATCCCTGCCCCTTCATGAGGCGCGGCACCGAGTGCACGGTGCCGATGCCGCCGGGGTTGGTCAGCGAGAGGGTCGTGCCCTGGAAGTCGGCCGCGGTGAGCTTGTTGTTGCGCGCGCGCTTGACGAGATCTTCGTAGGAGGAGAGGAACTCGTCGAACGTCAGCGTGTCGGCGCGCTTGATGCTCGGGACGAGCAGCGCACGCGTGCCGTCGGGCTTGGGGAGGTCGATCGCGATGCCGAGGTTGACGTGGGCCGGTGCGACGACCGAGGGCTTGCCGTCGACCTCCGCGTAGAACACGTTCTGGCTCGGGAACTCCTTGAGCGCCTGGACGAGCGCCCACCCGATGAGGTGCGTGAAGCTGACCTTGCCGCCGCGCGTGCGCGCCATGTGGTTGTTGATGACGATGCGGTTGTCGATCATCAGCTTCGCGGGCACGGTTCGCACGCTGGTCGCCGTCGGAACGGTCAGCGACTCGTCCATGTTGGCGGCGAGGGTCTTCGGCATACCCCGGAGCGGGGTGACCTTGTCGGCCTCCGGCTCGACCTCGGGCTTCGCCTCGACGGGCGCTGCCTTCGGCGCCTGCGCGGGGATGGGCTGCGGCTTGGCGGGCTTGGCCGTCGTGCGTGCGACCGGCGGGGCGCCGATCACCGGGATCGGAGCCGTCACGGGCTTCGGCTCGGAGGGAGCTGCTCCCGTCGGGTTCGCCTCGTCGACGACAGGGTGGTAGGCCTCGAGAACCGGCCACCAGGCCTTGTCTACGGAATTCCGGTCGGACTTGAACTGTTCGTAGAGCTCGTCGACAAGCCATTCATTGGCGCCGAATTCGCCCTCGTTCGAAGTACCGACGCCCGTCACCTGGCTCGACACGGTCGATCGCCTGCTTTCCTCGATGAAGATGGAGGCGGCGCGTCGATGCTGCCTGTTGCACGCCGCCCCACAAGCGTAGCCCAGTTGACAGAGGGGTCTCCTCGGGGCGGGGCGCAACACGCGGCGGCCGACCCGCGCGTAGCGTAGGGGGCATGGAGTTCTACGGAGAGCGGCCCGAGGTCGATCTGACCTATTCCGACGTGTTTCTCGTTCCGCGCCGTTCGGCGGTCACGAGCCGGCTCGACGTCGACCTCTCGCCCGGTGACGGATCCGGCGCGCGCATCCCGCTGGTCTCGGCGAACATGAACTCCGTCACCGGTCGACGACTCGCCGCCACCCTCGCCCGCAGGGGCGGGCTCGGAGTGCTGCCGCAGGATCTTCCGCTGCAGGATCTCGACGCCGCCATCCGATGGGTGAAGGCCCAGCCGGTGCGGTGGGACAGCGCCCTCGTCCTCCCGCCCGATGCGACGGTCGCCGACGCCGCGCGCCTCCTGCCGCCGACGCAGGGGCACGGAATCGTCGTGGCCGAGAACGCCGAGCGGGTGCACATCGACGATGTGGTGGGCACGGTCTCTGCCACCCGGCTGGGCACGGCCCTGCCCGACGCGCGATTGGGCGACCTCGTGCGGGGACGCCCGCCGGCGATCGACGCCCACGACGTGGAGACCGCGCGGCACGCCTTCGACCTCATCGTGGCCGCCGACGCCGATACGGTCTGCGTGCTCGAGCACGGATATCTCGTCGGCACGCTGTCGCGGCGCAGCGCCCTTCGCTCCACGCTCTACGCCCCGGCCGTCGACGCCTCCGGGCGTCTGATCGTCGCCGCGGCGGTGGGCATCAATGGCGACGCCGCGGCCAAGGCGCGCGCTCTCGCCGCGGCCGGCGTCGACGTGCTCGTGCTCGACACCGCACACGGGCACCAGGACGGTATGCTGCGCGCCCTGCGCGAGGTGGCGTCGCTCGGGCTCGGACTGCCGATCGTCGCGGGGAACATCGTCACCGCCGACGGCGTGGACGACCTGGTCGACGCCGGTGCGACGATCCTCAAGGTCGGCGTCGGGCCGGGGGCGATGTGCACCACGCGCATGATGACGGCCGTCGGGCGTCCGCAGTTCTCGGCCGTGCTCGAGACCGCCGAGGCCGCTCGCGCGCGCGGCGCGCACGTCTGGGCCGACGGGGGAGTGCGCTACCCGCGCGACGTCGCCCTCGCACTCGCGGCGGGCGCCGCATCCGTCATGATCGGCTCGTGGTTCGCGGGCACCATCGAGGCGCCCGGCGAGCTGCTGACCGACGCCGACGGGCGCATCTACAAGGAGTCCTGGGGCATGGCCTCGACCAAGGCCGTCCATGAGCGGTTCGGGCGCCTCGACCCGTACGAGCTGGCGCGAAAGGAGCTGTTCGCCGAGGGCATCTCGTCGTCGCGCATCTACCTCGACCCGCTTCGTCCGGGCCTGGAAGACCTGCTCGACATGATCACCTCGGGCGTGCGCTCGTCGTTCACCTACGCCGGCGCGGCCACCGTGGCCGAGTTCCGCGACCGGGCCCGCGTCGGCCTGCAGTCGGCCGCCGGCTACGAGGAGGGCAAGGCGCTCCCCGTCTCCTGGTGACCCCCACCGCTGCCCCTGCCGCTGCCGGGTGCCCCCCCCGCATCGGTATGTGCCGGATTGTGGCGCATTCCTGCAACTGACGCCAGCGATTCGTAGCGTCAGAAGCAGGATGCTGTCGCAGTCGCCCTAATAGCCGGGGCGACGCATCGAGGTGGGAAGGCCCGCGGCGGTGAGAATGTCCCAGAGGGCGCGGGGGGAGTCGAGGGCGCTGACGCGCCACCTCGCCACGCGATGGACGAGCCGTCGCAGCTCGTCCTCACGGTCCTTCTCGTCGGAGAGCACCTGCGAGGGCGAGCGGCCCGCCCGCATCCGTTCGTCGAGGTACTTCGTCAGGCCGTCGAGCTCGCCGATCACGCGCCACTTCGGCCACCAGAAGTCGGAGTAGGCGACTCCTCCGCCGGGTAGGTCGAATCGCTGCTGCAGCTCGGGGGCGGGGAACCCCAGGGTGTGGATCAAGACCCGGCTCTGCGATTCCCGCACGTTCGCCGCCCGCGCATCGGCGAACCGCGCGACGCGATCGACACGCACGTTGCCACGCCCGATGAACGCGTGAACGGCATCCCCCAGCTCGTCGGCGCTCAGGAGTGCGCCGCCGATCCGGCGTTCCCAGAGTGCCTGGTCTGCCGCGGCGACCCCGATCGTGAACGGGTGGGAGGCCGCGATGTCGACGACCGTCTGAGCGGGCGTCGTCACGAAGTGGTCGCCCCACGCAACGATGCCGTCCACCGGAACGCGCCGCGAATGCCGCACGATGAGACCGGTCGATCGGCCACCGCCGGAGTCGTCGACGGCGACGTCGACGCGGCCGGGCCACGGGCCGAGGGTGTCTATCGACCAGAGCGCAGCTGCGGCGTGACGGACGAATACTGCGCCGGGCTGGAGGCGTGCGGCGGCTTCCCAGACCCGCTGCGCGTGCTTTCGCAGTGGGTCGGCCGCGTCCCACGCATCCCTCCATGCGTACGAGCCGGGGGCGATCCGCACGGCTTCGCCGCTGTCCACGATGCGGCGGAGTCGGCGCTCGTTCACCTCCGCATGTTCGCGCCGCCGGAAGACGGCGGAGATGGGCGGGTGGTCCATCCATGTCATCCGTCGAGCGTGGTGCAGCCGCAGCATCCGCCCGTCAGATACAGCGGGGGTGCGGACAGACGGCGCCGCGCCGACGCCTGTGGAGGAGAGCACGCGGTGGGTCTTCGCATACGACTGCGCCATTGTCCGGCGAATGACGGTGCGAACCTGCGGTATCACTCGCCGGAACGAGCCACATTCCGGCGAGGGACAGATCCCGAGAAGACCCTCCGGGCCAGGAATGCTCGGGATAGAATGGCGGGACGATGGACGACCCTCCCAGTTGTAGATCCTTGCCCCACTGTCCTCTCTCCGCCCCGAGCGGAGGTGGTGCGTGATGGAATTCGTCATGCTGGGCGTGGGGCTTGTGCTCACGGTCGGAACGGGTCTGTTCGTTGCGAGCGAGTTCGCGCTGGTCAATCTGGATCGCGCCGATCTCGAGAAGCGACAGGATGCGGGTGAGTCGCGACTGTCGTTGACGATCGCGGCTCTGCGCATCACCTCGACCCACCTCTCGAGCGCGCAGCTGGGTATCACGCTGACGACTCTGCTGACCGGTTACACGATGGAGCCGGCCATCTCGAGTCTGGTGCGCCCGATCTTCTCCTCGTGGGGATGGCCCGACGGATTCGTCACGCCGTTCTCGGCGATCCTCGGCGTGTCGGTCGCGACCGTCCTGTCGATGATCCTGGGCGAGCTCGTGCCGAAGAACTTCGCCCTCGCGATCCCGCGGCAGACGGCGAAGCTCGTCATCCCCTTCCAGGTCGCGTTCACCGCCGTCTTCCGTCCCGCGATCGCGGTGCTCAACGGCAGCGCGAACGGCATCCTCCGCGCGATGGGCGTGGAGCCGAAGGAGGAGCTCTCGGGCGCCCGCACGGCCGAGGAGCTCTCGAGCCTCGTACGCCGCTCGGCGAGCGCGGGGATGCTCGAGGAAGACACCGCGTCGCTGCTCGACCGGAGCCTGACGTTCGCGCGGCTGAGCGCCGCCGACGTGATGACGCCGCGTCCGAGCGTGCACGCCCTGTCGGCGGAAGACTCCGCCGACGACGTGGTGCAGCTGGCCCGACGCACCGGGCACAGTCGGTTCCCCGTCTACCAGGACTCGATGGACGACATCGTCGGCATCGTGCATCTGAAGGCCGCGATCGGTGTTCCGCGCGACCGCCGGGCCGACGTTCCCGCCGCGGCACTGGCGACCGAGCCGCTGCGCGTTCCCGAGACCGTGCACCTCGACGCACTCGTGGCCGAGCTGCGTGCCCGGGGCTATCAGATGGCCGTCGTCGTCGACGAGTACGGCGGCACCGCCGGCGTCGTCACCCTCGAAGACCTCGTCGAGGAGATCGTGGGCGAGGTGCTCGACGAGCACGACCGCTCGCGCGCCGGCGTGGTGCGCACCGGGGGGTCGATCAATATTCCGGGCGACCTGAGACCCGACGAGGTGCTCGACCGCGCGGGCGTCCGCGTTCCCGAGGGTGACGTCTACGACACCGTGGGTGGGTTCATGATGGCCGAGCTCGAACGCATCCCGGTCGTCGGCGACAGCGTGCCCGTCGAGGACGGCACTCTCACCGTCATCCGGATGGACGGCCGCCGCATCGACCGCGTGGCGTTCACCCCGAATCCCGTGGAGGAGAACGTCGGCGACCTCGTGCGCGCCGCGAAAGGGGGTGACCAACGATGAACGATTGGGCAGGAATCGCCTGGCTCGTCGTCCTTCTGGTCGCCAACGCCTTCTTCGTCGGTGCCGAATTCGCCGTCATCTCGGCCCGTCGCTCGCAGATCGAACCGCTGGCGGAGCGCGGATCGCGCGCCGCCAAGACCGCGCTGTGGGCGATGGAGCACGCCACTCTCATGCTCGCGACCTGCCAGCTGGGCATCACGATCTGCTCGCTGCTGATCCTGAACGTGTCGGAGCCGGCCATCCACCACCTGCTGGCCGAACCTCTGGGTCTGACCGGCATGGGCGAGGTCGCCGTCGACGTGACCGCGTTCGTCGTCGCCCTGCTGATCGTGTCTTATCTGCACGTCGTGTTCGGTGAGATGGTGCCGAAGAACCTGGCGTTCTCTTTGCCCGACCGGGCCGTGTTGATGCTGGCGCCGCCGCTGGTGGCGGTGTCGAAGGTCTTCCGCCCGATCATCGTCACGCTGAACTGGATCGCCAACCACGTGCTGCGCCTGTTCCGTGTCGAGCCCAAGGACGAGGCAGCATCCACCTTCACCCTCGATGAGGTCGCGACGATCGTGAACCAGTCGCGCCGAGAGGGCGTGCTCGACGACCTGGCCGGCACGGTCGCGGCGGTCGTGGAGTTCACCGACAAGAAGAGTCGCGACGTGGCGGTGCCGCTGGCCGACCTGGTGACCCTCCCCGAGACGACCACGCCCGACGAGATCGAGCGGGCCGTCGCCAAGCACGGGTACTCGCGCTACGTGATCGTGGATGCCGAGAACATGCCGGTCGGCTACGTGCACCTGAAAGACGTGCTGCGCGCCGCGGAGGTGGAGGGAGCGGTGACCGACGTCGCCCGTCCGCTGCCGTCGAAGCGGATCCACCACATGGTTCCGGTGATGGAGTCGACCGACCTCGAAGACGCCCTCGCGCTCATGCGGCGCGCGGGCCGCCACCTCGCTCAGGTGCGCAACGAATCGGGCGAGACGACGGCGGTGCTGTTCCTGGAAGACATCATCGAAGAGCTCGTCGGCGAGGTGCAGGACGCCACCGCGCGTCGACGCTGAGGCGTCGCGCGGAGCGCGATTCGCGTGATCGCCACACCTTCCGGCGACTGACCCTGCGAATTCGTGGGGTCAGTCGCCGGAATGCGTCACATTCCTGCGAGGGAGAACGCCGCGGGAGCGGTGGCGGATGCTGCGGGGCGTCAGCGGCGGCGGGCCCGCTCGTACTGCGGGGGCCAGGTGACATCGGCGCCCAGCTCGCCGGCGGCGCGGAGGGCGAAGTGCGGGTCGCGGAGCCACTCGCGCGCCGACATGATCGCGTCGGCGTCGCCGCGGGCGAGCACCTCCTCGGCGAGCGCGCCCGTGTCGATCATGCCGACGGCGTTCACCGGGATGTCGACCCGCGCGCGGACGGCCGCGGCGAAGGCGACCTGGTAGCCCGGTCCGGTGGTGATCTGCTGGTGGGCGACGAGTCCGCCGCTGGAGACGTCGATGAGCTCTGCGCCGAGGTCTTCTGCGACCGCGGCTGCGCGCACGGTGTCCTCGACGTCCCAGCCGCCCTCCGCCCAGTCGGTCGCGGAGAACCGCACGGCGACGACCGCCGTGGGCGCGGCATCCTTCACCGCGGTGACCACCCGGCGCAGCAGCCTCGTGCGGTTCTCGAACGATCCGCCGTACTCGTCGGTGCGCAGGTTCGACAGCGGCGAGAGGAACTGGTGGAGCAGGTATCCGTGGGCGGCGTGGATCTCGAGCACCTCGAAGCCGGCGGCCACCGCGCGGCGGGCGGCGGAGGCGAAGTTCGCCACGACGTGATCGATACCCGTGTGATCGAGTTCCGCGGGAGCCGCGTACCCCTCGAAGGCGACCGCCGACGGCGCGACGCTCTGCCAGCCGCCCCGGTCGGACGGCACGGTTCCGCGCTCGCCGGCGAACGGCGACCACGTCGAGGCCTTGCGCCCGGCGTGGGCGAGCTGGATGCCGGCGACGGCGCCGCGGGAGCGGATCGCGGCGACGATCGGGGCCCAGGCGGCCTGCTGCGCGTCGTTCCAGATGCCGACGTCCTCGGGCGAGATGCGTCCCTCCGGCGAGACCGCGGCCGCTTCGGAGACGACCAGGCCCGCGCCGCCGGAGGCGAACTGGGCGAGGTGCACGTGGTGCCATTCGCCGGGCATGCCGTCGGTGGCGCTGTACTGGCACATGGGGGCCACCCACAGCCGGTTGCGGAACGTCGTCGCACCGATCGTGAGGGGGGAGAAGAGGATGCTCATGGTGCCTCCGGCGCGTAGGGTGTGGGCCATGTCTGGTGAGGGGCTCGAAGCCGCGATCGATCCCACGGTCGGCGAGTGGACCGTGGAGCGCGCGTCGCGTGTCCTCCGGGTGCCAACGGCGTCTGACGACAAGTATTCCCGCGGGGTGCTCGGGGTTCGAACCGGCTCGACCCGCTACCCGGGTGCGGCCGTGCTCGGCGTCGAAGCCGCGTGGCGTACGGGCCTCGGCATGGTGCGCTATCTGGGCCCCGAGCGCGCGCAGGACCTCATCCTCGCCCGCCGCCCCGAGACGGTCACCGCCGACGGCCGGGTGCAGGCCTGGCTCATCGGGTCGGGGACGGATGCTGCCGACCGGCCGGCGTCGGAAGACGCGGCGCTGCGCCGCATCCTCGGCTCCGGCCCCCCGGTCATCGTCGACGCGGGCGCTCTCGATCTCGCGGGCGTCGGGTCCGCACCGCGCATCGTGACCCCGCACGGGCGCGAGCACGACCGCCTTCGCGAGAGCATCGGACTCGCGCCGGTCGGGGGCGACGCCGACGATGTCGAGCGGCAGCGAGGGGCGCTCGAGACGGCCCGCGCACTCGGTGCCACGGTGCTGTTGAAGGGTGCGCGCACGATCGTCGCCACGCCCGGCGGATGGGTGGCGCGCGTGACGTCCGGCACGCCGTGGCTCGCGACCGCCGGCACGGGCGACGTGCTCGGCGGGATCATCGGCGCGGTCGTGGCAGCCGCCTCGGTCGAGCCGGTGACCGACGCGGAGAGCCTGGGCGCGCTCGCCGCCACGGGTGCGTGGCTGCACGGCCGGGCGGCGACGGCGGCCGCCGACCGGTACGGAGAGGCCGGAGGGCCGATCACCGCCCTCGACATCACCGAGGAGCTCCCCGGAACCGTCGCCGCGGTGCTCGCGCACCGCATGAGCTGAAGAGTCGTCCCGCGTCGCACGATGCGGGCGCTCCGGTCGTCGCGCTTAGGATGGACGCCGTGTCGAGGCGGGGTGTGTTGTGGGTCGCCTTCGTGCTGGTCCACGTCGCCGTCGCCGTCGCCGGGTACATCCTGCCCAGTGGGCCGATGGGCGATGTCTACCTCGTCTACGAACCCTGGTCGGCACGGGCGCTGACCGGCGGAGGCATCGTCGGCATCACCGAGCCGTGGGTCTACCCGCAGCTGGCCCTCGTTCCTCTCGTGCTCGCCTGGGTTTTCGGCTTCCTCACGTACACCGCCGGGTGGGCGGTCTTCGTCACGCTCATCGATGCGGTCGTGTTCCGGATGCTGGTGGGCACGGCGCGCTCGCGCGGCCGTGTCACCGGTGCGTGGTTCTGGCTCGCGGCGATCCTCCTCCTCGGTCCGGTCGGGATGTACCGTCTCGACGGGGTGACCGTGCCGCTGGCCATCGCCGGTTCGCTGTGGCTCGTCGGTCGCCCCTGGTTGGGCGCGATCCTGCTCGCCGTGGCGACGTGGATCAAGGTATGGCCGGCCGCCGTGCTCGCCGCGGCCGTCGTGACGCTGCGACGGCGCTTCACCGTGGTCGGCGGGGCTCTCGTCGTCTCGGCCGTCACTCTGGCGATCGTGTTCCTCGCCGGGGGCGGGTCGTACGCGTTCGCGTTCGTGACGGAGCAGACCAATCGGGGCTTGCAGATCGAGGCTCCGGTGAGCGGCTTCTACATGCTCCTGGCTTCGCTCGGCGTCGAGGGCGCGAGCGTCTACTACGAGCCCAACATCCTCACCTTCCAGGTGACGGGCCCGAACGTCGACGCCGTCATCGCCGCGATGACCCCGCTCATGCTGCTGGCGATGGGCTCGGTGTTCGTGATCGGAGCGGTGAAATCCTTGCGGGGCGCGAGCTTCGCGGCGGTCTTCCCCGCACTCACCCTCGGTCTCGTGCTCGGGTTCATCGTGTTCAACAAGGTCGGGTCGCCCCAGTACATCGTGTGGCTCGTGACGCCCGTGATCGTCGGGCTCGTCATCGATCGTGCCCACTGGGCCAAGCCCGCGATCCTCATGCTGGCCATCGCGGGACTCACGCAGGGCGTGTATCCGCTCGCCTACGACGGACTCCTCGTCGCGCAGATCGGCGCCGTCCTCCTGGTGAACCTCCGCAACGTGCTCCTCGTGATGCTGTTCGCGTGGACCGTCTACCGGCTCGCCCGGGTGCGGACGCGCCCCCACGCGGCATCCGTTCGCTCCCGGCGGCCCGCCGCCGTGAAAGGCTGACCCCATGCTCATCGCCTTCTCTGTCGCCCCGTCCGGATCAGGCAACGCCGACGGCTCGGTGCACGACGCCGTGGCCGCGGCGGTCGAGGTCGTCCGCGCGTCGGGCCTGCCGAACCGCACGACCTCGATGTTCACCGAGATCGAGGGGGAGTGGGACGAGGTGTTCGATGTCGTGCGCCGCGCGACCGAGGCCGTGATGCCCTTCGGCTCGCGGGTGTCGCTCGTGCTGAAAGCCGACATCCGCCCCGGACGCACGGGTGAGATCGACGGAAAGATCGAGCGGCTCGAAAGCGCCATCGAATCGATTCGTCATACCGACGCGGGCGGGTCTAGCATCGAGGAATGACCTCCTCGATCCTCTCGAGGGGGGCGGCGATGCGGGCGCTCCTCTCGCTCGCTATAGGCAGCTTCGGCATCGGCATGACCGAGTTCGTGATGATGGGCCTGCTCCCGAACGTCGCGGCGGAATTGCTGCCCACCGCCTGGGCCGCGAACCCCGACGACGCGATCGCTCAAGCCGGCTGGCTCATCTCCCTCTACGCCCTCGGCGTCGTCATCGGGGCCCCCACGATCGCGGGCTCCGTCGCGCGCTTCCCCCGGCATCGTGTGATGATCGTGCTGGCGCTCGCGCTGACGGTGTTCAACCTGCTCACGGTGATCGCTCCGACGTACGAGCTGGTCGCCGCATCCCGTCTTCTCGCCGGCCTCCCGCACGGCGCCTACTTCGGCATCGGAGCTCTCGTCGCCGCCGACGTGCTCGGCCCCGGCAACCGCGCGAAGGGCGTCGCGTTCGTCCTCACCGGTCTGACGGTCGCGAACGTGGTCGGCGTTCCGCTGGGAACCCTGCTCGGTCAGAACTTCGGGTGGCGGCTCGCGTTCCTCGTCGTCGGCGGAGTGTTCGCGCTCGCGACCCTCGCGATCGTGCTCTTCGTTCCCGAGCACCCCGGCGATCCCGGGCGACGACTGCGCGACGAACTGAGAGTGTTCCGGGTCGGTCAGGTCTGGTTCGCACTCGGCATCGGGGCCGTCGGCTTCGGAGGATTCTTCGCGATGTACAGCTACATCGCCCCCATGGTCACCGAACTCGCCGGATCGCCCGAGTGGGCGGTGTCGATCGTGCTCGTCATCGTGGGCATCGGCATGACGATCGGCAACATCGTCGGCGGGCACCTCGCCGACGTGAACCTGAAGAAATGGCTGCTGATCGGCCTCCTCGCGATGGCGGCCGCCTCGGCACTGCTCGCCCTGACGGCGGGGTGGGTCGTGACCCTCGCCCTCTTCGCCTTCGCGGTCAGCTTCGTGGGATCGGCGCTGAGCCCCGCCATCCAGACGCGGCTCATGGACGTCGCGGGCGACAACCAGTCGATCGCCGCGGCGCTCAACCACTCCGCGCTCAACATCGGCAACAGTCTCGGCGCGTTCCTCGGCGGTGTCGTCATCGCGCTCGGCCTCGGGTTCGCCGCGCCCGCGTGGGTGGGGACGGCGCTCGCGATCGGCGGTCTGTTCGTCGCGGTCTGGAGCTTCCGCGTCGAGAAGTCGCGGGCCGCGGAGCCCGTCGCGGTCTAGACGGCGAGCAGGCGCCGCAGGTGGCGGCCGACCTCGTCGGTCTCGATGAGGAAGCCGTCGTGGCCGAAGTCGCTCGAGATCGTCACCGCTTCGCGCCCGTCGAGAGTGTTCGGGATGCTGCGGGCGATGCGATGCTGTCCGTCGATGGGGAACAGGCGGTCGCTGTCGATCCCGAGCACGAGCGTCGTCGCGGTCACGCGCTTGAGGGCATCTTCGATGCCGTCGCGGTCGCGCCCGACGTCGTGGGAGTTCATCGCGTCGACGAGTGTCAGGTAGCTGTTCGCGTCGAAGCGGCGCGTGAACTTGTTGCCGTGGAAGTCGAGGTACGACGCCACCGCGAACCGCCCCCCGCGACCGAGCGGACTGACCCCCGACTGCCAGGAACGCTGGAAGCGCTGGTTGAGCTCGGTGGGACTGCGGTAGTTCAGCAACGCCATCCTGCGGGCGAGCGCGAGGCCGCGGTGCGGGCCGTCGCCGTCGCCCGCGTCGTAGTACTCCCCGCCTGCGAAGCGTGGGTCGATGCGGATGGCCTCGAGCTGCACCGAGTTCAGCGCGATCTGGTCGGCGGTGGTCACCGGAGGCGCCGACAGGATGGCCGCACGCTCGACGCGCGCAGGATGGCCGATCGCCCACTCGAGTGCGTGCATGCCGCCCATCGAGCCGCCGATGACGCCCGCCCACACGTCGATGCCGAGCGCGTCGGCGAGACGGGCCTGCGCGCTCACCTGGTCGCGGATGGTGAGGTACGGGAAGCGCGCCGCCCACTCGTAGCCGTCAGGTGCCACGCTCGCCGGGCCCGTCGACCCCTGACAGCCGCCGAGCATGTTGGGCGCCACCACGAACCACTCGTCGGTGTCGATGGGCGCACCGGGGCCGACGAGGTCCTCCCACCAGCCGGCCGTGGGGTGCCCCGGGCCGGCGGGGCCGCGCAGGTGGCTGTCCCCGGTGAGGGCGTGGAGCACCAGCACGGCGTTGTCGCGGGAGGGGGAGAGTTCGCCCCAGGTCTCGTACGACAGCCGCCACGAGGGCAGCTCCTCGCCACCCTCCGTGCGGAAGCCGGTGAAGCTCGCGAACCGCCGGTCGCCGACGGGGTCGCCGTCGCGCCAGGCGCCCGTGGTCGGTGGACGGCCCAGGAGCATGCGCGCGTCGGCCTCCGTGATCGGTGCCGACGGCACCGTGTCTTCCGACGTCTGCCAGTCCATCGGCACCACCTTTCGCGCCCTTCCAGGCTAGGCGGTCCGACCCGCCGGTCCGCCAACTGTTACACCGACGATCGGTATGGGTGCGATCGCGCCGATACGCCGCGGGCGGCCCGGGTGAGGAGACAATGACGGGGGAGGTACTCCATGGCGCGATATCTGATCATCGCCGCATCCAGCGGTATCGGCGCGGCGACGTGCGAGCTGTTGCGCTCGGCGGGCCACGAGGTGGTGACGACGGCTCGTGAGGCCGGGAACGGCGATCCCGACATCGTGCTCGACGCGACCGACTTCGAGGCCGTCGAGCAGGCTTTCGTCGAGGCCGGGCCGCTGGACGGTGTGGCGTGCTTCGCGGGATCCATGCTGCTCAAACCCGCTCACCTCACCTCGCGCGCGCAGTACGACGGCATCGTCGCCGCGTCGTTGACGACCGCGTTTGCGACCGTCCGGGCCGCCGGCCGGCAGCTGCGGTCGGGCGGCGCGGTCGTGCTGGTCTCCTCGGCGGCCGCGATGGCGGGCTTGCCGAACCACGATGCGATCGCGGCGGCGAAGGCCGGCGTCATCGGGCTGATGCTCTCGTCGGCGGCGAGCTATGCCTCGCAGGGGCTCCGCATCAACGCGGTCGCGCCGGGCCTGACCCGCACGCCGCTGACGTCTGCGCTCACCGCGAGCGAAGGGTCTCGCAAGGTGTCAGAGTCGATGCACGCGCTCGGCCGTCTCGGCGACCCCGACGATGTCGCGCGCGGCGTGCAGTTCCTCCTCGACCCGGCGAACGACTGGATCACGGGCCAGGTGCTCGGCATCGACGGAGGACTCGGGCACCTCCGCCCGAAGGTGCGGGCATGACCTCGCCAGCACCCGATCGCGGATGACCTCGCCCCCGCGCGGGAAGAACGACGGATGCCCCGGCGCCCGTGAGGGCGGTCGGGGCATCCGGATGCTGCGGGTCAGACGCGTGCGGCGTCCACACTGCGGCGAGCCGCGGCGAGTGCCTGCGAGAGATCGGCCTTGAGGTCGTCGATGTTCTCGAGCCCCAGCGACAGCCGCACGAGGCCGGGCGTCACGCCGGTGGTGAGCTGCTGCTCGGGGGTCAGCTGCGAGTGGGTGGTCGAGGCGGGGTGGATCACCAGGGATCGCACGTCGCCGATGTTGGCGAGGTGGCTGAAGAGGGTGAGCGAGTTCACGAACTCCCGCCCGGCGTCGACCCCTCCCTTGAGCTCGAACGACAGCACCGCGCCGACGCCCTTGGGCGCGTAGGTGTTGGCGGCGGCGTACCACGGGGAGGTGGGCAGGCCCGAGTAGTTGACCGTGGCGACATCGGGCTGGCCCTCGAGCCACTCGGCGATCTCCTGAGCGTTCTGCACGTGGCGCTCGATGCGCAGCGACAGCGTCTCGATGCCCTGGATGAGCAGCCACGCGCTCTGCGGCGAGATGGCCGCACCGAGGTCGCGCAGCAGCTGCACGCGGGCCTTGATGACGTAGGCCAGACCGTCGCCGACCGCTGCGGTGTAGCTCGCGCCGTGGTACGAGGGGTCGGGCTCGGTGAGGCCGGGGAAGCGCTCGACGTTCTCCGACCACTTGAACGAGCCGCCGTCGACGATGACGCCGCCGATGACCGTGCCGTGCCCGCCGAGGAACTTCGTCGCCGAGTGCACGACGATGTCGGCGCCGTGCTCGAACGGACGGATGAGGTACGGCGTCGCGATCGTGTTGTCGACGATCAGCGGCACGCCGGCGGCGTGCGCGACGTCGGCGACCGTGCGGATGTCGAGCACGTTGATCTTGGGGTTGCCGATCGTCTCGGCGAAGAACAGCTTGGTGTTCGGGCGCACCGCGGCGCGCCATTCGTCGGCGTCGTCCTGGTTCTCCACGAACGTCACGTCGATGCCGAGCTTCTTCAGCGTGTACTTGAAGAGGTTGTAGGTGCCGCCGTAGATCGACGACGACGACACGATGTGGTCGCCGGCCTCGGCGATGTTGAGCACCGCGAAGGTCTCGGCGGCTTGACCGCTGGCGACGAGGAGCGCGCCCGTACCGCCCTCGAGAGCCGCCACGCGCTCCTCCACGACCGCCTGGGTCGGGTTCTGGATGCGCGTGTAGATGTTGCCGAACTCGGCCAGCGAGAAGAGATTCGCGGCGTGGTCGGCGTTGTCGAAGACGTAAGAGGTCGTCTGGTAGATCGGAGTGGCCCGCGCCTTGGTCACCGGGTCGGGCTGGGCGCCCGAGTGGATCTGCTTGGTCTCGAATCGCCAGTTCTCGGGTGCGGACATGATCGGGCTCCTGCAGTCGGATTGGGTCAGGCGGGTGCGGTGACCTGCTGTGAGACTACGGACGTCGCATCGGACACGCCACCGCTTCGGACACGCGGCGTAACAGCCGTCGGGGGAGCCGGGCGCGGGTAGCGTTGCTCTAATGACGCGACGTGTTGTGGTGACGGGTGCAAGTTCCGGAATCGGTGAGGCGACGGCTCGGATGCTGCGCTCCCGGGGCTGGGACGTGGTGGGGGTGGCCCGGCGGGCCGAGCGCCTCGAAGCGCTCGAGGCCGAGACCGGCATCGTGGCGTACGCGGCCGACCTCACGCGCGGCGAGGACATCGACGCGCTCGCCGAATGGCTCGCCGAGACCGGCCCCGTGCACGCGCTCGTGCAGGTGGCGGGGGGAGCTCGGGGCACCGACCTCGTCGAGCACGGCGATCCGGTCGACTGGCAGTGGATGTTCGAGGTCAACGTCGTCTCGACCCAGCGGCTCGTCGCCGCGCTGCTTCCGTTGCTGCGCGACGCCGCAGCATCCGACGGCCATGCCGACACCGTCTTCGTGACCTCCACCGCCGCCCAGACCGCTTATCCGGGCGGTGCGGGCTACAACGCGGCGAAGGCCGCGGAGGCGATGCTCGTGCACGCGCTGCGCCTCGAGCTGAACGGCGAGCCCCTCCGCGTGATCGAGATCGCGCCGGGCATGGTCGCCACGGAGGAGTTCTCGCTCAATCGTCTGCGCGGCGACCAGAATGCCGCCGACCGCGTCTACGAGGATGTCGAGAACCCGCTCACCGGCGACGACGTCGCCGGTGTCATCGCCTACGCGTTGGAGGCTCCGGGCCACGTCAACCTCGACCTGGTCACGATGCGTCCGGTCGCGCAGTCCGCGCAGCACGCGCTCGCCCGAGGACCGCTGCGGGTGCGTCAGGACTAGATCACCTGCGTCTGCCCGGCGGCCGCATCCGCCGCGTCGGCGTCGCTGAACGCGACCTTCGGGACGAACAAGAGCAGCGCCGCGGCGAGGAACCCACCGACCGCGCAGACGGTCCACACGGTCAGGTAGCCGACCAGGGGTGCGGCGGTGCTGGCGACCGCGGCTCCGACGCCGGCGGCGAGCACCACACCGAAGACGGCCGAGGCGAACGTGCCGCCGATGGTCTTCGTCGTGTTCGTCAGTGCGGAGGCGATGCCCGTCTGGCCGCGGGGCGCAGCCGCGGCGGCGGCGGCGGGCAGGGCCGCCACGAGTGCCCCCGAGCCGATGCCCGCGATCGACAGGTTCGCCAGCACCTGCCACAGCTCGACGTGGAACGGGACGAAGAGCGCGTAGCCGATACCCACGAGCGCCGAGGCGCCGATCAGGATGAGGCGTGGATTGCCCCGGCGCGAGAACACCGCGAAGAGGACGGCTCCGACGATGAGCGACACGAGGTAGACGCCGATCACGTTGGAGCGGTCTGTCGCGTCGAGTCCGAGGCCGTACCCGAGCGATGCGTCCGTGCCGGCGTACGTGGCCAGCGGACCCTGCGCGCCGAGCAGGCTGATGCCCACCAGGAACGCGGTCGCCTGTACCGGCCACATCTCTGGACGCGCGAGCACGCGGATATCGACCGCGGGGTCGGTCTGACGCAGCTCGTACCAGACGAAGACGGCCAAGGCCGCGAGACCGGCGACGAGCAGGGCGACGACGACACCCGCGCCGGGCCCGTCGGGCACCCGGAGGAACGACAGGGCGCCGGTGACGAGCAGCAGCGCGAAAGCCAGGAGCACGAAACCGCCGATGTCCAGACGACGCCCGGGCACGGGTTCGGACTCGGGCACGCCGAGCCAGATGACCACGCAGACGAGCGTGACCGCTACGGCCGGCACCATGAGCGTCAGCTGCAGGTTCTCGCTCGTCGCCGCGAACAGGCGCCCGGCGGCGAGGGCGCCGAGAATCGCGCCGGCCTGGAGGCCCACGACGAGCAGGCCGGCAGCGCGCCGCGTCTGCGACACGCCCCGGGCCTGGCGGCGCCCGCGTTCGAACACGAGCGCGATCTCGAGGGGCAGCCACACCACGTAGAAGCCCTGCAGCGCCCACGCGATGAGGAACGTCGTGAACGAATTGGCGAAGACGAGCCACCAGCTCGCGCCGGCCGTGAGGATCGCCGAGGCGAGGAGCACCTTCTTGTGCCCGTACATGTCGCCGAGCTTGGCGAGGATCGGCAGAACGAGTGCCGAGAGCAGCAGCTGCGCCGCCTCGAACCAGTTGACGTCGGCGTCGGTGACCCCGAGATGCACCACGATGTCGCTGAGCAGAGGCACGTAGTAGCCCTGCAGGATGCCGCTGGTGAGCTCGACGACGACGAACCAGCCGATGAGCCCGGCGGTGATGCCGAACGAGGACCCGCGCAGGCGTTCAGCGGCGGACGATGCGCGTGACATGGGCCCGAGAGTACACCGGGCGTCGGGCGGGAGACGGGCACGGCCGGCCGGATGCCTAGGCTGGAGCGAACCGTCCCCGAGGAGGACCCCATGGCCATGAGCGAAGAGCGCGAGACACTGACGTGGGACGGGTTCGGCGCCGCATCCCGAGACCTCGCCCGCGAGATCCTCGGTGACGGGTTCGTCCCCGAGGTCGTGGTGGCGATCGCCCGCGGCGGTCTGCTGCCGGCGGGTGCGATCGCGTACGGGTTGGGGGTCAAGAACTGCGGCGCGCTGAACGTCGAGTTCTACACCGGCATCGGAACCGTGCTCGACGCCCCCGAGGTGCTGCGCCCGGCGCTCGATACCGAGTATCTCGGTGGTCGCAAGGTGCTTCTCGTCGACGACGTCGCCGACAGCGGGCGCACGCTCGCCCTCGCGGTGGCGATGCTGCGCGAGCGCGGTGCCGACATGCGCTCGGTCGTCATCTACACGAAGCCGACGACGATCATCCAGCCCGACTACTCCTGGAAGGAGACGTCGCTGTGGATCGACTTCCCATGGTCGGCACAGGGGACCGTCGTCGAAGAGGACGAGGCCTGACACCGTGGCGATGACACTGCCCGAGCTATCTTCTGCCGGGCTCCTCGACGACGGGTGGGCCGACGCGCTCGAACCCGTCGCCGGCGACATCGCCGCGCTCGGCGAGAGGCTCCGGGCCGAGGTGGCGGCGGGTCGCTCCTACCTGCCCGCGGGGGAGAACGTGCTGCGCGCCTTCGCTCGGCCGCGCGATGACGTGAAAGTGCTGATCGTCGGGCAGGATCCGTACCCGACGCCGGGCAACCCGATCGGGCTGTCGTTCGCCGTCGACCGGCATGTGCGGCCGATCCCGCGGAGCCTGTCGAACATCTACGCGGAGCTCGAGTCCGATCTCGCCATCCCGCCCGCGCCGCACGGCGACCTCTCGGCCTGGAGCGACCAGGGCGTCATGCTGCTCAACCGAGTGCTGACCGTCGCGCCCGGCGAGGCGGGCTCGCACCGAGGCTGGGGGTGGGAGAAGGTCACCGAGCTCGCGATCCGCAGCCTGGTCGAACGTGACGCACCGCTCGTGGCGATCCTGTGGGGGAAGGATGCGGCGAACCTCCGCCCTCTCCTCGGCGACACGCCGATCGTCGCCTCCGCTCATCCCTCCCCGCTGTCGGCGCGGCGCGGCTTCTTCGGCTCCCAGCCGTTCTCGACGGCGAACGCGCTGCTCGAGCAGCAGGGAGCGACGCCGGTGGACTGGCGCCTGCCCGCCTGATCCGCGGCTGCGCCTCGGGCATGCGTCACCGCCGGGCACGACGCGCAGCCCGCCGGGCACCACGGCAGCCCGCCGGGCACGACGCGCAGCCCGCGAGCGGTCGGAGGCGCGCAGACCACATAAAATGGCGGGCATGCTGGAAGACGAATACGACAAGAGCCGTCGGCGTCTTCCGTGGCATCTGCGCCGCACGCCCGAGCCCGAGCGTCCCTTCACGTACGAGATCCGGCCGGTGCGCGAGGGCGACATCCCCGACATCCGCGAGATCTACAACTACTACGTGACGAACTCGATGGTGACGTTCGACGAGAAGCGCTGGACCCTCGCGCAGTGGCGGGAGAAATACGCGCACCTGCAGAAGCTCGGCATGCCGTTCCTGGTCGCGCAGTCACCCTCGGGCCAGATCCTCGGTTACGCGCTGCTGCAGCCGTGGAAGAGCAAGTCCGCCTATCGCTACACGGTGGAGAACTCGATCTACCTCGGGCAGGCGGCCGCGGGCAAGGGGCTCGGGCGGGCGCTGATGGAGGCCGTCATCGCCGCCGCTCAGGAAGCCGGGATCCGTGAGATCGTTGCGGCCATCAGCGACCGGGGTGCGGAGTCGTCGATCGCCCTGCACCAGAAGCTCGGTTTCGTCGAGGTCGGCCGCATGGGGCGGGTCGGTTTCAAATTCGGCCGATGGCTGGGCGTGGTCTACCTGCAGCTGAGTGTGCCGAAGCTGAAGAAGAAGCGCCTCTTCGGCTGACGCGCCGCGTCAGCCTGCGCGATCGGGTCGACGGGGGCGGGACTGCGCGCGCACCTCGTCGACGAGCGTGCGCCACGGGCCGGCCAGGCTGTCGTCTCCGAGTCGGACTTCGCGCACGGGGGCGTCGTCTCTGCGTGCGCGGATGCTCCACTGGTATCGATCAGCTCCGGGCTTCACGGCGGGCGGGTCGTCCCACGGGCACCCGTCGATCAGCGCGGTCCACCGAGCCACCGCGTCGGGTGCCGGTTCTGCCCGCCACTCGCGCCGCAGCCCGGCGATCCCGCCGGATCGGACGACGGTGACGACCACCCTCGTCGGCTCAGTGGCTCGCTGCATCCTCGATGACGCCGACTCCGGCCCACCCGGCGCGGACGGCGGCGACCTCCTCCGACTCCTCACCGTACTCCGCCGTCGCCGCAGCGATGGTCGCCGCTGCGAACTCGACGAAGTCGGCGGTGGGCGAGAGGGCGCCGCCCGTGAGAGTGCGGTACCACACCCGTCCCGCGCGCTCCCATGCGCGGCCGCCGAGAGCGGTCGCCGCGAGGTAGAAGGCCTTGTTCGGGATGCCCGAGTTGATGTGCACCCCGCCGTTGTCGTCGGTCGTCTCGACGTAGTCGCGCATGTGGCCGGGCTGCGGATCCTTCCCGAGCACGTCGTCGTCGTACGCCGTGCCGGGCGCTTTCAACGAACGCAGGGCGTGACCCTGAACCTCGTCGCTGAAGATGCCCTCGCCGACGAGCCAGGTCGCGCTGTCGGCCGTCTGCCCGAGATGGTGCTGTTCGGCGAGCACGCCGAACACGTCGGACAGCGATTCGTTGATCGCCCCCGACTGTCCCTGGTATTCGAGGCCGCCCTCCGCCTCGGTCACCCCGTGCGCGAGCTCGTGCGCGATGACGCTGAGCGACCGAGTGAAGCCGATGAACACCTCGCCGTCGCCGTCGCCGAAGACCATGCGCTCGCCGTTCCAGAACGCGTTGTCGTAGTCTTCGCCGAAGTGCACCGTTGCCAGCAGCGCGCCGCCCGCGGCGTCGATCCCGTCTCTCGAGAACGCATCCCAGAAGAAGTCGAAGGTGGCGCCGAGGCCGTCGAAGGCTTCGTCGGCCGCGGCGTCGCCGGTGGCCGCATCGTCTTCGGACCGCACGATCGCCCCCGGCAGCCGCTCGGTGTTGCCGGCGTCGAACACGATGCGATCGGGACCCGGCGCGGTCTCGGCGACCAGTGTTCCGGATTCGTCGATCGACAGTCGCAGGCGCGCCCGGACGGGCCGGTCGGGACGACCGACCGCGAGGGTCGCACGCGCGGCGGCCGCGGCGCGGGCGAAGCGGGGATGGTCGGTCTCGGCGAGCCGATCGAGCAGGAACGGGGGGATGATCGCGGGGGACATGCCCGAACACTAACCGCCGGTTCCGACACCTCCGTGTCGCGAGGACTACGGCTGGGGGAGTGTCGGGATGGCGTCGAGCAGCGACCGCGTGTACGCGGTGGTCGGATGCTGCAGCACCGACGCGGTGCGTCCACGCTCGACGATGCGTGCGTCCTTCATCACGACGACGTCGTCGCACAGGTTCTGCACGACGCCGAGGTCGTGGGAGACCAGGAGGAGTGTGAGCCCCGCGGTGGCGCGCAGTTCGGCGAGGAGCCGCAGGATCTGAGCGCGTACGGTGACATCGAGCGCCGACAGCGGTTCGTCGCCGACGAGGACGGCCGGTCGGTGGACGATGGCCCGGGCGATGGCGATGCGCTGACGTTGACCGCCCGAGAACTCGTGGGGGAAGCGGTCGGCCATCCCCGCTTCGAGGCCGACCTGCTCGAGCACCTCGCGAACACGAGCGCGTCTGTCACCGGCGATGTCGAGCGCCCACAGCGGCTCGCCGACGATCCGGCCGATGCTCATGCGCGGATCGAGCGAGGCGTAGGGGTCTTGGAAGACGATGCCCGTCTGTCGGCGCATCCAGTGGAGCGACCGCGCGCTCTGACGGGCGTCCACCGGGCGGCCGTCGAGTTCGACCGTTCCGTCGGTGGGGGTGTCGAGGGCCAGGAGCAACCGCACGAGGGTGGACTTTCCCGACCCCGATTCGCCGATCACGCCGACCGCCGAGCCCGCGGTCACGTCGAGGTCGACCGCATCGAGGGCCGTCGTGACGACCCGCGGCGTGAACAGGGCGCGGCGCGGCGCCGTGTAACGGCGCGTGAGTCCGCGAGCGCGCAGCAGGATCTCGCTCATGACCGACCCTCCGGGCGCCAGAGCGTGGCGCGCGCGTCGCGCACGAGTCCGCGCGTGACGGGTGACGCCGGCGCATCGAGCAGCTGCGACACCTCACCTGCTTCGACGACGCGCCCGTGCTCGAGCACGACCGCCGTCGTCGCGACCTGCGCGAGCACCGCCAGGTCGTGCGTGATGAACACGAGCGACATGCCCGCATCGCGGACGAGGTCTGCGAGAAGGGAGAGGATGCCGGCCTGGATGGTCACGTCCAGAGCCGTGGTGGGTTCGTCGGCGATGAGCAACCGTGGTCGGCAGGCGAGGGCCATGGCGATCGCGACCCGCTGGCGCTGGCCGCCCGAGATCTGGTGGGGGTAGCGGGTCACGATCGTCGCGGGATCGGGGAGGGCCACCCTCTCCGCCTCGGTGATCGCCCGCCGCCGGGCCTCGGCGCGGGAGAGCCCTTCGTGGATGCGCAGCGACTCGCCGATCTGCCGTCCCACGGTGCGGATCGGATTGAGGGCGGTCTGCGGTTCTTGGAACACGACGCCGATCTCGTCGCCGCGCAGCTGCGCGAGGTCACGGTCGGGGAGGCCGAGGATCTCGCGGCCATCCCAGCGGATGCTTCCTGCCGCCGTCGCCCCGTCGGGCAAGAGCCCGAGGATCGCGAGCGCGGTGAGCGACTTGCCCGACCCCGACTCGCCGATCAGTCCGAGACGGCCGCCGTCGGGAACGTCGAAAGAGACGGCGTCGACGGCCCGGCGCCCCCCGATCTCGACCGTCAGATCGCGCACTTCGAGCGTCACGAGACCACCTCCGGGACGTGCAGGCGGGACGCGGCGGTGCGCCGCGACAGCGTGGGATCGGTGGCCTCGCGCAGCCCGTCGCCGAGGAGGTTGAGGCCGAGCACGGTCAGGGTGATCGCGAGCCCGGGCCAGACCACGGTCAACGGGTAGACCGACACGTACCGCTGCAGCTGCTCGAGGAGCACCCCCCACGACGGGTCGGTGAGTGGTGCGCCGAACCCGAGGTACGACAGCCCGGCTTCGGCCAGGACGGCGACGGCCATCGCCCACGACAGCTGCACGATGAAGACGGGCGCGACGTTCGGCAGCAGGTGGCGCCAGAGGTTCTGCGCGGGGGAGAGGCCGCTGGCTCGACCGGCCAGCACGAACTCGCTGTGCAATACGCGACGCAGCTCCGCGCGCGTAACGCGGGCGATGTTCACCCCGAAGCCGATGCCGACCGCCCAGATCACCACGCCGAGGGATCCGCCCCAGACGGCGGTGATCATCATCGCGATGATCAGCACGGGGAAGGCGACGAGGATGTCGATCAGCACCGCCACCGTCTCGCGCACCCACCGGGCCGTCAGAGCGCCGAGCGCGGCCAGAGCGATACCCAGCAGGGTTGCGACCACGCCCGCCCCGAGGGAGACCATCAGCGTGGTGCGCGCCCCCGCCATCAGCAGGCTCAGGATGTCGCGCCCGGTGTCGTCGGTGCCGAGCAAGTGCGGCCAGCCGGGCGACGACCAGCGGGCGCCGATGTCGACCTGCTGCGGCGGGAAGGGGGTCCAGAAGGCCGCGACGATCGCCGTCGCGACGACGACCGCCACGACGATGAGACCGAAACGCCCGGTGCCGAGCGCCCAGAGGCGTCGGAGCCACGCCAGACGCTCGGCGGGTCTCGCGGTGCTCATGCTGCCTCCCGCTGCCGGGGGTCGATGAGTCGCTGCACGAGATCGACGACGAACCCGATGACGAGCACGAAGCCCGTCAGAGCGAGCAGCTCGCTCTGCACCTTGGGGAGGTCTCGCTGCCCGACGTCGGTGACCAGCATCCGTCCGACGCCCGGAAGCGAGAACAGCTGCTCGATGATGACGGCGCCGACCACGATCCCGGCGATCTGCAGACCGAGGACGGTGATGATCGACAGCGCGACGTTGGGGAGCCCGTGGCGGATCAGCGCCCGCGTGCGGGTGAGTCCCTTCGCCGCCGCCGTGCGGACGTAGTCCTGACCGATCGCCTGCAGCGTGGCGCTGCGGACGAAGCGCATGAGCATCGCCCCCTCCACCACCCCGATCGTGAGTGCCGGGAGGATCAGCGAACGGACGGCCGCGGCGGGGTCGTCCCAGCCGTTGCGGGGAAAGCCCTGCGCGGGCAGCCAGCCGAGCCAGACCGCGAAGACGACGACGAGCATCAGACCCGCCCAGACCACCGGCACGGCCGCGAGCGACTGGGCCGCCACGCTCAGCGCGGTGCCGTCGGCGCGGCCGCGGCGCAGGGCGGAGGCGACGCCGAGGGGGACGCTGAAGGCCAGGGCGATCAGCAGCGACATCACGCCCAGGGGCACGGTGACCAGCGCCTTCGAGGCGAGTTCGTCGGCGACCGGAGCGCCGGTCAGCAGCGACGTGCCGAGGTCGCCGCGCAGGAGTCCGCCGATCCAGTCGGTGTACTGCACCACCAGCGGCCGGTCGAGTCCCAGGCCCTCGCGGATGGCCGCGACCTGTTCGGGCGACGAGGTGGTGCCCCCGATCACCGCCGCGACGTCGCCGGGGAGCACACGCAGCGTCAAGAAGATGAGCACGCTGGCGACGAGGAGGCCTGCCAGGAGCAGGACCATCCTCGTCACCGCGTAGCGCATCACTGCGAGGACACCGTCAGTTCTTCGAGCGCATCACTCGGACGAGACCGTCACGCCGGCCAGCGGAAGCCGCACGTTCAACGAGTTCTTCGGAAAATCGCCGACCTGCGTGCTCACCGCGGCTAGCGGAGCCGCCGCGAAGAGCCAGTCGGCCGCGTTGTCTTCCGACACGATCCGCGCGGCCTGGGCGAGAAGGGTGTTCGCCTCGTCCTCGTCCACCGAGGCGACGGCCTCGGCGTAGAGGGACTGGACCTCGGGGTTGTCGTATCCGAAGTAGTAGTCGGGGTCGACCCAGTTCGAGAAGTCGCGGGCCTCGACGTGGCGGACGAAGCTGAGCTCGTAGTCCTTGTTCGTGTAGACGTCCTGGAGCCAGACGGAGAACTCGACCGATTCGACCGTGAGCGTCACACCGATGTCGTTGAACGCCGACACGAGGTAGGTCGGAATGGTCGCGTCGTAGATGTTCGGGATCGTGAGCGTGAGCTCGAGATCCTCCTGACCGGCTTCCGTCAGCAGCTCCTTCGCGCGGTCCGGATCGAACGGGACGAGATCCGAGAGGTCTTCGTACCCCGGGTCGAGCTCGGGAATCGGACCGTAGAGCGTCGAGCCGACGCCGCCGATGGCCTCGACGAGCCCATCGTGATCGATCGCCAGGCGCAGCGCCTCGCGCACCTTCGGATCGTTCAGCGGGGGAGCGGCGTTGTTGAAGGCCAGTGTGCCCTTGTCGGTGGTCTGTCCGGTCTCGATGGTGAACAGGCCGCTGTCCTCGATCTGCGCGCGGAACTCGGGGTCGAGCTCGAGCGTGACGTCGACCTCGTCCGCGAGGGCGGCGTTGGCGGCCGCCGTGCGGTCGGGGATGTAGTCGATGACGACCTCGGCGACGCCGGCCTGCTCACCCCAGTAGGCGTCCGCCCGGTCGAGGGTCAGGCTCTGGCCCTGCGCCCACTGCGACACCGTGAAGGGGCCGGTGCCGTTCGCCTTGGTCTGCAGGTCGGTGGTGTCACCTGCGCGGACGACGAGACCGGCGCGCCCGGTGAGCGAGAAGAGGAAGTCGCTGTTGGGCTCGGCCAGCGTCACGACGACGGTCGCGGCGTCGGGAGAGGTGATCGAGGTCACGCCCGCGAGGTCGGAGTTGCCCTGGACGGTCGGGTCGTCCTTCGCCGTGGTGAGCGAGGTGACGACGTCGTCGGCGGTGAGGGCGCTTCCGTCGTGGAAGGTGACGCCCTCCTGCAGGGTGAACGTGTAGGTCAGCCCGTCGTCGGAGACCTCGTAGGCGCTCGCGAGCTTCGGGACGACATTGTTGTCCTGATCGCGGGAGACGATCCCCTCGTAGACGTTGTCGATGAGCGCCTGGTCGAGGGCTGCCCCCGACGTGCGACGGATGTCGAGGTTCGACGGCTCGAGCGTCGCGGCGATCGTGAGGGTCGCGTCGGGGTCGGGGGCGCCGACGGATGTCGGTGCCGGGGACGGTGAACTGGAGCACCCCGCGAGGATCAAGGCCCCCGTGACGAAGAGGGCGGCAGTGGCGAGGGTGGCGCGGCGGGGCATGTGCGGGCGGGTCCTTTCCCCAGGAGGCGGCGTCATCGATGCTGTCGGACGCCGCGGGCAGGCAATCTCGGTGTGCCTACCAGCCTATGGTTCCGCGCGGGTGCGTGAGGCGACGGTGACGCGGAACGTCACAGGTCGGTGCGTGTGCGGACTCAGAGGAGGTCGGCGATCGCCCGCGCCAGCTCGACCGGTGCGTCCTCCTGCACGTTGTGCCCCGAGGCGAAGGTGACGGTGCGGGCCGCGGGCACGCGACGGGCGAACTCCGCGGCATCCGCCTCGGTGACGTACCCGCGCTCGCCGCGGATCAGCGTGATCGGGGCACGGACGGCCGCGAGGTCGTCCCAGCCCGCGCCCGACAGCAGCGCCGTGACAGCGTCGTCGCGCGACGGAGTGCCTCCGGCGTCGTTCGCGGCGGCTGCGGCGAGATGCGCGAAGTGGTGCTTCCACTCGACCCGCCCGTCGGCGCGAACCCGGGAATTGAGGAACACCCCGCGCGCCGCCTTCTCGCGGGAGCCGCCGCCGAGACCGAACGCGAGTGCTCGGTCGACGAGCTCGTCGCGCGACGCCCAGTCGGTGGGCCCCGCGAAGAAGGTGCGCACCTGCGTGGGGCCGGCGTCGGGATCGACGCCCGGGGTGATGTCGACGATGAGGAGACGGGAGACGGCGTCGGGGGCGGATGCGGCGACCGGGGCCGCCGTGAGGCCCCCGAGCGATTGACCCACCAGCACCTGCGGGCGGTCGGTCCATGCCGACAGCGCCGCGACGACGTCGGGCGCGAGGTTTCGCGGGGTGTAGGCCGCGTCGTCGCGCCACGACGAATCGCCGTGCCCCGCCAGGTCGATCGCCAGCGCAGGGCGGCCGAGCGCCAGGATCGTCGTGTCCCACGTGTGCGCGTTCAGTCCCGCGCCGTGGAGAAGGGTGACTTCGGGGGCCGAGCCGCCGTAGCGCACCGCGCTGAGGGTCCGTCCGTCCGGGAGGGTCAGGGTGAGACGCTCGCCCCGGGGGATCGGAACGGTCAACCCGGCCTCGGCGGCCTGGTCGGGCAGGAACGAGAACTCGTCGAAGTCGGTCACGCGGCTATTCTGCCCGCACACACGCGCGGCGCGCGCCTAGGCTGGTCGCATGACGGATGAAGCGCGTGTCCACCTGTCGCGATCGGCCCCCGACGCGTATCGCGCTCTCGAGGCGTTCGCGAAGACCGTCGGCGCGGTGGCGTCGGATTCGGGTATCGAGCCGCGACTGCGCGAGTTGGTGCAGATCCACGCGTCGCAGCTGAACGGGTGCTCTTTCTGCGTACGGGTGCACGTGGACCGCGCCGTCGCGGCGGGCGTCACGGCCGACGAGATCGCGCAGGTCGCGGTGTGGCGCGATTCCGGCGTCTTCACCGACCGCGAGCGTGCCGCCCTCGAGCTGGCCGAGGCGTTCACCTTCATCTCGGAGGACGGCATCCCCGACGAGGTCTACGACCACGTCGGCAGCATCCTGAGCGAGAAGGAGTACGTCGGGCTGAGCTGGATCCTCGTGGCGATCAATGCCTTCAACCGCGTCGCGATCGCCGGTCGTTACGCCGTGCCGGCCCGCGAGGCGCAGGCATGAGCGAGGCGCCGCCGACGCTCGTCTCGGGCGTGATGAACTTCCGCGACGTCGGGGGTCTGCCGGCCGAGGGCGGCCTCACCCGCAGTGGCGTGCTCTACCGGTCGGGAAACCTCGCCGACGTCGACGCCGCGGGGGCCGAATCCCTCCGCGGACTCGGACTGCGCCGCATCCTGGATCTCCGCGACGACGAGGAGGTGACGCGCTCGCCGAGTCGGGTCGACGGACTCGACCTCACGACCCAGCGCGTGCCCCTGTTCCTCGGCTCGGTCGCGTCCTTCTTCCGCAACGACCCGAGCCTGGGCGAGTTGTACGACAGCCTCATCGAGGACTCGGCCGACCGTGTGGTCGAGGTGGTGCGCAGCGTCCTCGTCGACCAACCCGTGCTCGTCCACTGCACGGTCGGCAAGGATCGCACCGGGGTGACCGTCGCCCTCACCCTCGCCGCAGCGGGTGTCGACCTCGACGCGGTGGTCGACGACTACGCCCGCACCGAGACCCTGCTGCCCGCGTCACGCAACACGCAGGTCATCGCCCGGCTGCGGGCGATGCATCCCGAGGCGCTCCATCTCGAGGAGCTCGCGACCCGGTCGCCGGCGCCCGTGATGCGAGACCTGCTGGCCCGGCTCGAGCGCGAGTACGGATCACCGAGCGACTACCTGCGTGCCCAGGGGCTCGGCGACGACGAGATCGCCGAGCTGCGCCGCATCCTGATCGTTCGCCCGACATAAGGTGAGGCAACCCTTCCCTCGCGTATAGTGAGAGGGTCATGGGTACCCAGAACGAGCACAACGAGACCGTCTGCCGGTCGTCGCGTCACACGCGCGTGCAGCACCTCATCACGGCCGACGAGTCGTCGCTGGTCGAGCTCGAGACGCTGCTCGTGACGCTCCCGATCTGTTCGACGGGTCGCGTGTTCATCGAGGTGCCCGACGCGTCGTGGATCGGCCCCCTCCGTGCCCCCGCCCGCATGACGGTCACCTGGCTCGACCGTTCGCGTCGCGCCGGCGCGCCCGGCACCGCCCGTTCGTGCACCCCCGGTGAGGCACTGACCCGCGCCGTGACGGGGTGGGCGGGCGAGATGCTCTGCGACGCCGAGTCCGCAGCCCACACGCGGGTCTTCCTGCTCGGCGGATACCTGGGGACGGCCGACATCGTCGACGAGCTGACCTCGGCATACGCCGTCGATGCCTCCACGATCCACACCCCCGAGCGGTTCGGACTCGCGACCGCCCGCTGACGCCCGCTCGCAACCCCCGCTGATACGCACTTTCGGGCGAGACACACCGCCAGGCGGTGGGTCTCAGCCGATGCGTGTGTTTCGCCGGGAGGCGCCCCGCATCACGCGTCGCGAGGGACGTAGTTGCCGTCGACCAGGCCGGCCTCGATCTCGAAGCGGTTGCGCAACGGATCGCGCCCGGCGAAGGCGTACAGGAACGGCATGAGCATGCCGTAGTGCCGCCACTGCCGCTGATGCACGGCCTCATGGCGCAGTATTGCGGGGGTCACTCGCGCGGATCCGGTGAGGAAGCATCCGCCCACGCAGACGCCGCCGCGCCCGTAGGTCCAGGCGGGCATCCCGCGGAAGACCCAGAGATCGCCGTGGCGCTCGACGCGCCCGGTGCTCCAGATCGTGCCCCAGATCCACCCTGTGGCCGTGCCGTAGAGATAGCCCAGCCGGCTCAGAGGGGAGTCGAGGAGGAACGACGGAATCCACCGATCGAGTCGGCGACCGCGCTCGACGGCGCGCTCGGCGCGTTGCTCCCACCCGTCGGGCGGCGTGGCGACCGGGCTCACGCGAGCGCCCCGACGATGCGGAGGATCGTGCCGAGGTCGTCGACGGCGGCGTCCGGCGAGGAGGGCGAGAACTCGGTCAGGGATGCGCCGGCGAGCGGCATCCGGGCCCGCAACGCGCGGATCGAACCGATGAGGTCAGCGGTCGCCACCCCGAAGGGCTCCGCGAGGCCGATTCCGGTGATCTCCGCGGGATCCAGCACGTCGAGGTCGACGTGCACGTAGACACGCGCGGCGCCGGTCGCCTCGACCGCGTCGGCGAGAGCGTCGTGGTTGGACAGGTCGGTGGGCGTCAGCATCCGGATCTCCGACCCGGCGACGTAGAGCTCCTCTTCGAGGTCGAGGGAGCGCGTGCCGGCCAGCACGACGCGCGACGGCGTGACGAGCCCGGCCTCGACGGTCATGCCGTCGGGACCGTCGCCCAGGATGCTGCGCAGGACCATGCCGTGGAAGGCCCCCGACGCCGACGTCTCGGGGTTGTGGGCGTCGGCGTGCGCGTCGAGCCAGACGACGGCGAGATCGTCGCCGGCGACGGCCGAGACCGAGCCGAGCGTGACACCGCAGTCGCCGCCGACGACGACGACGGTCTCGGTGGCCTCTCTCACCGCCTCTTCGACCTGGGTGCGAACGCGATGCAGCGCGCTCAGCCGGTGCACGCCCGAGCCGAGCGCGTCACCGGCTTCGAGGGGGATGTCGAGCCGCGTCGTGGCGCTGCGCGGCAGATCTCCGGCGATGGCGTCCGCCCCGTCGACGAGCTGCATCGCGCGCGACGACGACGAACCCTGCCACTGGGGAACCACGACGAACCTGGTCATGCGTCCATCCTGCCTGTGCGGGCCCGGGCGGGCCCTTCTTCAGGGACGGAGCCTCGGCACGGTGTCCATCCTGCCGCAGGTCGCGGGGGTTCAGCCCTTCGCGTCGGAAGCGGCCTTCCTCTTGGCGTTCTTCTCGGTGAACAGCGTCTCGGACTGCTCCAGCGCCATGCCCTTCGTCTCGGGGATCTTGATCGCGACGTACACGAACGACAGGGCGGCGAACAGCGCGTACATGCCGTAGGTCAGCGGGAGGGACCATTCCGACATGACGGGGAACGTCACGGTGATGAGGAAGTTGGCGACCCACTGCGCGGCGGCGGCGACGCCGAGCGCCTTGCCGCGGATGCGGCTCGGGAAGATCTCGCCGAGCAGCACCCACACCAGCGGACCCCACGATGCGCCGAATCCGACGACGAACAGGTTCGCGGCGACCAGCGCGATCGGGCCCCACGCCCCGGGGAGGCTCACTTCGCCGTCCACGGTCTCGGCGAAGGCGAAGGCCAGCGCCATCGTGCCGAGCGACAGCGCCATGAGCGTGGATCCGGTGAGGAGGATGGGCTTGCGTCCGACGCGGTCGACCAGCCAGATCGCGATCAGGGTCACCACGACGTTCGTCACCGAGGTGATCACGCTGATGAGCAGCGAGTTGCTCTCGCCGAAGCCGACCGCCTGCCAGAGAGTGGTCGAGTAGTAGAAGATCACGTTGATGCCGACGAACTGCTGGAAGACCGAGAGGATGATGCCGGTCCACACGATGCCCTGCAGCCCCAGCACCGGTCCGCGCAGCGACGCGTTCGCGTTCTTGCGGTCGGTCTCGATGGCCTGCGCGATCTCGTTCACCGACTTGTCGAGGTCGGCGGGCGGCACGAGGCGCGCGAAGATCGCGCGGGCCTCGTCGGCGCGGTCCTTCGACAGCAGGTAGCGCGGCGACTCGGGCATGACGAACGCCAGCGCGCCGTACACGGCCGCGGGGACGACGCCGATGAGGAACATCCACCGCCAGGCCTCCAGGCCCCACCACAGCTGCTCCGAGGCCCCACCCGCGGAGGTGGCGAGCACCGCATCGCTCAGCAGCGCGGCGAAGATGCCGAGCGTGATCGCGAGCTGCTGGAGCGAGGCCAGCGCGCCGCGGATCTGCCGCGGTGCGATCTCGGCGATGTACGCGGGAGCGACCACCGAGGCGATGCCGATGCCGATGCCGCCGATCACGCGCCAGAGGATCAGGTCGGGCACGCTGAAGGTGAGCGCCGATCCGACAGAGGAGACGAGGAACATGATCGCGCCGAGCTTCATCACGCGCAGCCGGCCCCAGCGGTCGGAGAGGTTGCCGGCGATGATGGCGCCGAGCGCGCAGCCGAGCAGCGCGATGGCGACCACGAACCCCTTGAGGAACTCGCCCAGGGCGAAGTTCTCTTGGATCGAGTCGACGGCGCCGTTGATCACCGAGGAGTCGAACCCGAAAAGGAACCCGCCGACGGCGGCAGCGATCGAGAGGGCGGCTGCGCGTCGACCGAACGGGCTCTTCATCGAGAACGCGTTCGCGGGAATGGTGCCGGTTGATGTCATGGCCGTCACCGTACTCCTCGCCGGGAGACAAGACGAAGGCTTGCGCGCGAGGTCGTAGGGTAAAAGGATGCCTGTAACCCTGCTCGGGGCGACCGAGATCCGCCGACTGGCGGCGGAGCTCGACGTCACCCCGACCAAGAAGCTCGGGCAGAACTTCGTCGTCGATGCGAACAGCGTCAGACGCATCGTGCAGGTCGCGGGCGTGACCGCCAGCGACCGTGTCGTCGAGATCGGCCCGGGTCTCGGTTCGCTCACCCTCGCCATCCTCGAAACCGGCGCGACGGTGACGGCGGTCGAGATCGACCACCGCCTCGCCGCTCGCCTCGCCGAAACGGCCGCTGCACACGGCGTCCCCGCCGGCGCGTTGACCGTCGTCGACGCCGACGCGTTGAGAGTGACGGAGCTTCCGGGCGACCCCGAGGTGCTCGTGGCGAACCTGCCCTACAACGTCTCGGTGCCCGTGCTGCTGCATTTCCTCGAGACCTTCCCGGCGCTGCAGCGCGGTGTCGTGATGGTGCAGGCCGAGGTGGGGGAGCGCATGGCCGCGGGCCCCGGCTCGAAGATCTACGGCGCGCCCAGCGTCAAGGCGGCCTGGTACGGATCGTGGCGGCTCGCCGGAAACGTGTCTCGACAGGTGTTCTGGCCGGTGCCCAACGTCGACTCCGTGCTCGTCGCCTTCACCCTCGACTCCGAGACGCGTGGCACGGAGGAGGAACGCCGCCGCACCTTCGCGATCGTGGATGCGGCGTTCCAGCAGCGACGCAAGATGCTGCGGCAGGCCCTCGCGGGCGTCGTCGGCACGACGGCCGCCGAAGCATCCGCCCTGCTCGAGAGCGCCGGCGTCGCGCCGACGGCTCGCGGCGAGGAGCTCGGCGTCGAGGACTACCTCCGCATCGCCCGCATCAGCGTTTCATGACGTGTCCACCCGACGTTCACGAAACATGTCTGTAACATTTCCCTCGTTCTGCCACGATGATCGCCCGGCAGCCGGACTTCCGGCTCCACGGCACGAGGAGACACATGCGGTATGCGGAGTACCCCAAACCCGAGCGGGTACTGCTCCACCTGAGTGACACTCACCTGCGCGCGCACGGCGCCCCGCTGTACGACAGCGTCGATTCCGAGGCCTATCTCGCCCGTGCGCTCGCCGCGATCTCGGCCTCGGGCGTGCAGCCCGACGCGCTGATCTTCACCGGCGATCTCGCCGACCACGGCGAGGACGACGCCTACGACCGGATCGCCGCCCTGGTCGAGCCGCTCGCCGCGTCGCTCGACGCGCGTGTGATCTGGGTCATGGGCAACCACGACGATCGCGCCGCCTTCCGCGCGCGGCTCCTACCGGGCGATGCGGCCGGCGACGCGCCCGTCGACCGGGTCGACGAGCTCGACGGCCTGCGCGTCATCACGCTCGACACCACCGTTCCGGGGCATCACCACGGCGAGGTGACCGACGCACAGCTGCGCTGGCTCGCCGGCGAGCTCTCGACGCCGGCGCCCCTCGGCACGATCCTGGCCCTGCACCACCCGCCCGTTCCGAGCGTGCTCGAGCTCGCAGCATCCGTCGAACTGCGCGATCAGCGTCGCCTGGGCGACGTGCTGCGCGGCAGCGACGTGCGTGCCATCATCGGCGGCCACCTGCACTACTCCACGTTCGCGACGTTCGCGGGCATCCCGGTGTCGGTCGCTTCGGCCACCTGCTACACGCAGGACCTCACCGTGCCGGTCGGCGGAACGCGCCCCCACGACGGCGCACAGGGGTTCAACCTCATCCACGTCTACGACGACACCGTGGTGCACTCGGTCGTTCCGCTCGACACCGCGGCACCGCTGCAGTTCGTGGATGCTGCGGAGTCGCTCGCGAGACTGCGTGCCGCGGGCATCGAGACGCCCGCGGCTCGCGCGCTCACACCATCGACGCCGCCGACGGCTCCGATGACGTCGATCCGCTGAGTTCGGCGGAGGCGACATCGGCGCGCTCCCACGGCGCGCGCACCGGGAAATAGCGCTCGAGGCACGAGCGCAGCGCCTTGACCCGCATCTCTTCGGGGATCTCCGGTTCGCTGCCGTCGTTGAGGCAGAACATGTCGGTGTCGCGCCGCTCGATCAGGCGCTCCATCCTGCGGAGCGAATCGAGCTTCGTGGTCTGTATGTAGCGCACCCTCGGCTCGGTCGTCACGACCGCCCGCCCGGTGAACAGCGAGTAGTAGTGGTACAGGCTGTTCGTCACCGAGACATCGGTGGCCGAACGGAATCGGCTGCCCGCCGTGCGGGCGTAGTCGTCGGCGAAGGTGCGCTCGAGTTCTGCGGCGATGGATCGGCGCATCGGGACGGCGCTGTGCTCGAGGTCGTGGGTGATCACGCGCCCGAAGCGTTCGCGCAGCAGCGCACGGTTCACCCGCAGCGCGTTGTCGTGGCCCGAGCGCTCCGGGGCTGACGCCCCACTGCCGATGCGGATGCCGCTCTCGACGAACCGGCTGACGCCCGATCCGCTGAAGAACAGCTCCGGCGAGACGGGGCGACCGAAGAACATGTCGTCGTTGCTGTAGAGGAAGTGCTCTGCGAGCCCCTCGATGCGGTGCAGCTGCGCTTCGACCGCATGCGAGTTGTGAGTGGGGAGCGTCGACGGGTCGGCGAAGAACTCCTCGCTCCGCACGATCGTCACGTTCGGGTGGTCGTCGAGCCACGCCGGCCGCGGGGAGTCGGTCGCGATGAAGATGCGCCGCACCCAGGGTGCGTACATGTGCACGCTGCGCAGCGCATAGCGGAGCTCGTCGATCTGGCGGTACCGCGCGGGGGCGTCGTCGCCGTCGCCGACCACGTACCCCTGCATGCGGGCGGCTCGCTGGCGCTGGAACTCCGAGTCGGTGCCGTCCACCCACGAGAAGACCATGTCGACGTCTTCGGTGAACTCGTTCGCGTGGGGCTCGAACATGCCCTCCACGGTGCGCCAGCGACGACCGTGGCGTTCGACCTCGACGAAGGACAGGTCGGAGGCGGCCATCACGCGTCGGGTGAGGGCGTTGGGACGCGGGGCTTCGACCAGCGTGTCGCCGAATCGCCAGAACTCGAGGTGCGGCGCCAGGGCGGAACCGTAGCGGAACGCGCCGTCGACGGAGGCGCGGGGGCGGAAGACGGCCATCGCCGAGACGGCGTCGGTCGCGAGCGTCGCGGTGTGCACGGGTGTGGGGTCTTCACCCGACGTCTTGAGGTAGAGCGGTTCGTCCGCTGCGGCCAGGCGCAGCGCCGAGAGCGCGGCTGCAGCATCCGCCAGATCCACGACGATCTTCGGGCGGCGGTTGGTGTCGCGCACGAGCAGGATGTCGATCGACGCGGACTCCAGCGCTGCGGCGATGTAGAGAAGGTCGGCGTCGCGAGCTTCGGCCGGAGCGGTGTCGTCTCCGACGAGATGCAGGATGCCGTCGGAGAGGCGGACGTCGTCGCGCGAGAGGATGCGGCGAAGCGGATCGGTCTCGGCCGGCAGCGGTGTGATTCGGGGCAACGAGGCTCCTTGAAGGGCAGGATGTGGCGCGCTTCGCGAGCGCGAAGGTGTACTAAAGGTAAACACACCGTGTTGCGCCCGCATTTCACAACGGCTTCCTTCGGGGGCGGGGTCGCGCGCTAGGGTCGAAGAGTGAGTGATTCCGACCGTTTCGGCGCCGAAGTTCGAGACCTGCACCGGCCGTACGCCGCCCGGGCCGAACGGTACTCGGGAGTCGAGTACCGCCAGGTCGGAACGAGCGGGCTGTACCTGCCGCCGATCTCGCTCGGGCTGTGGTGGAACTTCGGTGACAACATCCCGTTCGATCAGCAGCGCGCGCTTCTTCGTCACGCCTTCGACCGGGGCATCACGCACTTCGACCTCGCCAACAACTACGGACCGCCCTACGGCTCGGCCGAGACGAACTTCGGCCGCATGATGCGAGAAGACCTCGCGCCCTACCGCGACGAGCTGATCATCTCGTCCAAGGCGGGGTACGACATGTGGCCCGGGCCCTACGGGAACTACGGCTCGCGCAAGTACCTGATCGCCAGCGCCGATGCCTCGCTGAAGCGGATGGGGCTCGACTACGTCGACGTGTTCTACTCGCACCGGGTCGACCCGGTCACGCCGATCGAGGAGACCATCGGGGCGCTCGACACCCTCGTCCGCGACGGCAAGGCCCTCTACGTCGGCATCTCGTCCTACAGTGCCGAGCTCACGGCCGAGGCCGTTGCCGTCGCGCGCTCGATGGGCACGCCCCTCGTGATCCACCAGCCGTCGTACTCCATCGTGAACCGGTGGGTGGAGGACGGCCTGACCGGCGTCCTGCGTCAGGAGCAGATGGGCGCGATCGCGTTCACCCCGCTCGCGCAGGGGCTCCTGACCGACAAGTACCTCGGCGACGGACGGGCCACCCGTGCTCAGAAGCGGTCGTCGCTGCCGGAGGCGGCGCTGCCGCATCGCACGGTGTCGGCGCTGCGCACCCTGAACCTCATCGCCAAGGAGCGCGGGCAGACGCTCGCCCAGATGGCGATCCAGTGGGTGCTGCGCGACCCGGTGGTCGCCTCCGCTCTCATCGGCGCTTCCCGTGTCGAGCAGCTCGACGACAACATCGCCGCTCTCGACGGCCCCGCGTTCGACTCCGAGGAGCTCGAGCGCATCGACGCCATCTCTGACATCGTCGGCGCCGATCCGTGGGCGGATTCGGCGAAGCAGTGACTCTCGCGTCGTCGTCCGAGCGCGTGCACGTGCGCGCGCCGGGAAAGATCAACGTCTTCCTCGAGGTCGGCGACGTGCAGGACGACGGGTACCACGACGTCGCCACGGCCTACCAGGCCGTCTCGCTGTACGAAGATCTCTGGGCGAGTGATGCCGACGAGATCACGGCCCACGTCTCGGGGACCGTCGCGATCGGCGACGTGCCGGTCGACGACCGCAACCTCGCGGTCCGGGCGGCGCGACTGCTCGCCGGGGCCGCCGGGGTCGATCGCGGCGTGCACCTCGAGATCCGCAAGTCGGTTCCGGTCGCCGGCGGTATGGGCGGCGGATCGGCGGATGCTGCGGCCGCCCTGGTCGCGTGCGATGCGCTCTGGGGCACCGGGCTGTCCACCGCGGAGCTTGCCCGTCTGGGCGCGCGGCTCGGGGCGGACGTGCCGTTCGCGCTCCTCGGGGGCACCGCGATCGGGACGGGCCGCGGCGACGAGCTGAGCCCCGCACTCGCGCGCGGACGGTTCGACTGGGTGCTGGTGGTCAGCGACGAGGGGATGTCGACCCCCGTCGTCTACGGCGAGCTGGACGCCCACCGTGCGCGCCACCTCGTCGACATCGGTCCCGCACCGAGGCAGCCGCGCGTCGACCCCGACGTGCTGCACGCGCTGCGCCAGGGCGACGCGGGCATGCTCGCCGCGGCGCTCCGCAACGACCTGCAGGCACCGGCGCTGCTTCTGCGCCCCGACCTCGGCGCAGCACTCGAGACGGGGGAGAAGGCCGGGGCGTTGGCCGGCATCGTGTCGGGTTCGGGCCCTACCCTGGCGTTCCTCGCCGCCGACGACGCATCCGCGCTCGATCTCCAGATCACCCTCAGCGCTGCCGGCTTCTCCGCGCTCCACGTGCACGGACCCGTCTCGGGCGCGCGCGTCGTCTGACGCGATCACATAACACGTCGGCGTCATACGCGGCAATCTCGGTCGAGACCGAGCCGGGCGTCGGTAGCCTCGGGTACCGTGGCGGGATCGCACGGGTTTCCGTGCCCTGCGGAGCTCCGAGGAGGACTCATGAAGGCTGTGCTCGACGGTGTCGTGATCGCTGAGGCGGATCGCGAAGATCTGATCTCGATCGAAGGCAACTGGTACTTCCCGCCCGCCAGCATCCGCGAGGGTGCGCTGACGAAGACCCCCACCCCCTACACGTGCCCCTGGAAGGGTGCGGCGCAGTACTGGAGCATCGCGCTCGACGGCGCCGAGCTCACCGACGGGGCGTGGTCGTATCCCGACCTGCTGCCCGGCGCGGTGGAGAAGGCCGGCGGCGACTTCGCGGGCTTCGTGGCGTTCGACCGGAAGGTATCGGTCCAGGACTGAGGCGGTCGACATGATCGAGTTCACGAACGTCTCGAAGGAATTCCCCGACGGCACGCGCGCGGTGGGCGACTTCGACCTCGTTCTGCCGTCGCGCAAGACGACCGTCTTCGTCGGATCTTCGGGATGCGGCAAGACCACTCTGTTGCGCATGATCAACCGCATGGTCGAGCCCACCGCCGGCACCATCTCGATCGACGGCGAGAACATCGCCGACCGCTCGCCGGTGGAGTTGCGTCGCAGCATCGGTTACGTCATGCAGAACTCCGGTCTGCTGCCGCACTTCACCGTCGCCGACAACATCGCAACGGTGCCGGTGCTGCAGGGACAGTCGCGCAAAGCCGCCCGCACCCGGGCTCTCGAGCTGATGGAGACGGTCGGGTTGGAGCCCTCCATGGCCGACCGTTACCCGAGTCAGCTCTCGGGCGGTCAGCAGCAGCGCGTCGGAGTGGCGCGCGGACTCGCCGCCGATCCCAACATCCTCCTCATGGACGAGCCGTTCGGGGCCGTCGACCCGATCGTGCGGGCCGAGCTGCAAGAAGAACTGCTTCGACTGCAGCGCGACATCGGCAAGACGATCGTGTTCGTCACCCACGACATCGACGAGGCGTTCCTGCTCGGCGATCAGGTCGTCATCCTCGAGAAGGGCGCCAAGGTCGCCCAGCTCGGCACGCCGACGGAGATCATCCAGAACCCGGCCAACGACTTCGTCGCCAGCTTCGTCGGAACGGAGCGCGGCAAGCGGGCGCTGCACATCGAGACGACGGCGAACGGGTCGTTCCTCGTCGACGGTGAAGGACGCACGCAAGGTGCGCTCGTGGACGGACCCACCGGGTGAGCTGGGTTCTCGACAACCTCGGTCTCATCGGCGGCCTGACGCTCGACCATCTGCGTCAGAGCGTCATCCCGCTGGTGATCGGGTTCGTCGTCTCGGTGCCGCTCGGATGGGTGGCGTGGCGTTACCGTCTCGTGCGCAGCGGTGTCATCACGATCACGGGTCTGCTCTACACGATCCCGTCGCTCGCGCTGCTCATCCTGCTGCCGTCCGTCCTGGGCTACAGCATCGTCAGCGAGACCAACCTCATCGTGGCCCTCGCGATCTATGCGGTCGCGATCCTCGTGCGCTCCGTCGCAGACGGTCTCGACTCCGTCGACCCCGGCGTGCGCCAGGCATCGACCGCCATCGGGTACGGCACGTTCCGCCGCTTCTGGGCGGTCGACTTCCCGCTCGCGGGTCCGGTCATCCTCGCGGGCCTGCGCGTCGCCGCGGCGAGCACCATCTCGCTCGCGACGGTGGGCATCCTCGTCGGCGTGATCAACCTCGGCTACCTGTTCACGAACGGTCTGCAGCGCCGGATCATCCCCGAGGTGCTGGCCGGGGTCGTGGTGGTGGTGCTGCTCGCGCTGCTCGTCGACTTCGTGCTCGTCGTGGCCGGTCGACTGCTCATGCCGTGGACGCGGGCGACGTCGGTTCGCCGTGCGCGCCGCGCCCCGATCGGTGCGGAGGCGACAGCATGAACCTCTTCATCGACGCCTTCGCGTGGATCTTCTCGCCCGACCGTCTGTCCGGCGACCTCCCGCTGCAGCTCGCCCTCTTCCAGCAGCTGGCCTACACCTTCGTCTCGGTCGTCATCGCGGCCCTCATCGCGGTGCCCGTCGGTTGGGCCATCGGCCACACCGGGCGCGGTCGCGAGGTGGCGGTCGCGATCTCGGGCGCCGCGCGCGCCATCCCCTCGTTCGGTCTGCTGATCCTCCTCGTGCTGCTCCTCGGCGTGCTGCGCAAGCCCGAGGCCGCGGTGATCACCTTCGTCATCCTGGCCATCCCGTCGATCCTCGCCGGTGCCTACACGGGTCTCGAGGCGATCGATCGACGGGTCGTCGACGCCGGGCGGGCGATGGGAATGACCGAGTGGCAGATCCTGTGGCGCATCGAGGTGCCGCTCGGACTACCCCTGCTCGTCGGCGGGCTGCGGGCCGGAACGCTGCAGGTGGTCGCCACCGTGGCGATCGCCGCGTACATCGGTCTGGGAGGACTCGGGCAGTACATCATCAGTGGTCTGCAGCTGCGCCAGCTCGACGTGATCATCGGCGGTGCCATCCTCGTCGCCGTTCTCGCCCTGGTGCTCGATGCGCTGTTCGCGATCGTCCAGCACCTGGTCGTGCCGCGCGGCATTCGCGCCGGTGCCGTCGCTGCCGGTTCGGAAGGCCGCAAGAAGACCTCGCGCACCGCAATCGAAGAACGACCGGTGAGCGTCACGACGGCTGACGCCGCCCGTTAGACGCCCTCGGGAACACGAACCCCACCAAGGAAAAGAGAGATCACATGTTCACAGCACGAACTCGAAAGGGCCTCGTCGGCACAGCCGTCGGCGCGGCGGCGCTCCTCGCCCTGGCCGGCTGCTCGTCCAGCAGCCCGCTTGATTCCGGTGCGTCGGCCGGCGACGGCGGATCCGACGGTCCCATCGTCGTCGGCTCGCAGGCCTACCCCTCGAACGAGATCATCGCCGAGATCTACGCCCAGGCTCTCGAGGCCGCCGGCTTCGAGGTCACGACCCAGTTCAGCATCGGACAGCGCGACGCCTATATCCCGCTGCTCGAAGACGGCTCGGTCAACCTGTTCCCCGAGTACTCCGGCAACCTGCTGCAGTACTTCGACGACGCGACGACCGCGCGCACGTCCGACGAGGTCTACGCGGCGCTCCCCGACGCGCTGCCCGAGGGCCTGAAGGTTCTCGACCAGTCGGCGGCGACCGACCAGGACTCCTACACGGTCACGGCCGCTTTCGCCCAGGAGAACGACCTCACCACGATCGCCGACCTGGCGAACGTCACGGTCCCGCTGACGCTCGGTGGCAACGCCGAGCTGGCGGAGCGTCCCTACGGTCCGACCGGTCTGAAGGACACCTACGGCGTGGACGTCTCGTTCACCCCGACCGGTGACACCACCGTCGAGGATCTCCTCGCCGGCACCGTCAACATCGCGAACGTCTACACGGCCGATCCGCGCATCGAGACCGACGACCTCGTCGTGCTGGAAGACCCCGAGGGCCTGTTCCTCGCCTCGAACATCGTGCCCGTCGTGAGCGCCGACTTCCCGGCAGACGCAGCCGACGTCATCAACAAGATCAGCGCGGCGCTGACTCCCGAGGGCCTCGTCACGCTGAACGTGCAGAACACGGTCGACCAGCGTTCGGCGAGCGACATCGCGGCCGACTGGCTGAAGGAGAACGGCCTGGCCTGACCAGCATCCGTTCCCCGAGGGCCGTCCGGCATCCGCCGGGCGGCCCTCGTCGCGTCACCGGGCAGCATCCGATCAACACGTTCGCGCTAGGATCCTCACTCCAATGCCGCCGCAAGATGTTGATTCGGGCAAAGGTGGGTGGAACGGGCGGAGCGGTGTCGCGGTCCGTGACACCGCGCAGCCCGCACCGTTATCACGCCGCCACCCGCGCACACCATCCGCACACCCGCGACCCCGTAGCCTGGAGGCAATATGGCGCATCTTCTCGGGGCCGAGTCCCTGCATCTCGAGTACCCGACCAAAGTCGTTTTCGACTCCGTGACCGTGGGGGTGTCGGAGGGCGATCGCATCGGCATCGTCGGCCGCAACGGCGACGGTAAGTCCAGCCTCCTGGGCATGCTGGCGGGCCTGCGTCAACCCGACTCCGGACGCGTCACGGTCCGCAGCGGCGTCACGGTGGGCGTGTTGCACCAGGCCGATGAGCTCGACGATGACGACACCGTCTCGAACGCTGTCGTCGATGGGCGCGCGGAGCACGAGTGGGCGGGCGACGCGCGCACGCGCGACGTGATCGCCGGCCTCCTGTCCGACGTCCCCTGGGAGGCGCGCATCGGAACGCTCTCGGGCGGTCAGCGCCGCCGAGTCGCGCTCGCGCGGCTGCTCTCGGGAGACTGGGACATCCTCTTCCTCGACGAGCCGACGAACCACCTCGACGTCGAGGCGATCACCTGGCTTGCCGCACACGTGAAGCGCCGGTGGGCGGCGAGTTCGGGGGCCCTTCTGGTCGTGACGCACGACCGGTGGTTCCTCGACGAGGTGAGCACCGTGACGTGGGAGGTGCACGACCGCATCGTCGAGGCCTTCGAGGGTGGATACGCGGCTTACATCCTGCAGCGTGTGGAACGCGATCGGCAGTCGGCGACGATCGAGGCGCGTCGTCAAAACCTCGCCAAGAAAGAACTCGCGTGGCTGCGCCGCGGCGCGCCCGCGCGATCGACCAAGCCCAAGTTCCGCATCGACGCGGCGAACGAACTCATCGCGGATGTGCCCGAGATCCGCGATCGCATCGCGCTGCAGTCGCTGGCGACGTCACGACTGGGCAAAGACGTCGTCGACCTGATCGACGTGGCCGTGAGCTACCCCTCGACGGGCTCAGAGCAGGCGCGCCAGGTCTTCGACGACGTCACGTGGCTGATCGCCCCGGGGGAGCGCACCGGCATCCTGGGCGTCAACGGCGCCGGCAAGTCGACTCTCCTCGGCCTCGTGGACGGATCGATCCAGCCCACCGAGGGCCGCGTCAAGCGCGGCAAGACCGTGCATGTCGCGACGCTGACGCAGCGCCTCGACGAGCTCGAGCAGCACCTCAAGGATCCCGTGCGCGTGGTGATCTCCCGGTTGCGCACGTCGTACACGTTCGGCACCGGCTCGAAAGCGCAGGAACTCTCACCCGGACAGCTGCTCGAGCAGCTCGGTTTCTCCAGCGCGCAGCTCTCCACCCCGGTGAAGGATCTCTCGGGCGGACAGAAGCGGCGCCTGCAGCTGCTGCTGATCCTGCTCGATCAGCCGAACGTGCTGATCCTCGACGAGCCCACGAACGACCTCGACACCGACATGCTCGCGGCGATGGAGGATCTCCTCGACTCGTGGCCGGGCACCCTGCTGGTGGTCTCGCACGACCGGTACTTCCTCGAGCGCGTCACCGATCAGCAGTACGCGATCCTCGGCGGCAAGCTCCGGCACCTGCCCGGGGGTGTCGATCAGTACCTGAAGCTCCGCGCGGCGGGCGAGGGCGACGCATCCGGTCGTGCTGCCACGGCCCAGCCGTCGGCCTCGTCTCTCGCCGGAGCCGAGCTGCGCGCGGCGCAGAAAGAGGTCTCGTCGATCGAGCGACGCATCGTGAAGCTCGACGCCCAGGTGTCGACGGCGCGCACGGCGCTGGCCGAGTGGGATCCGTCCGACTACGAGGGGCTCGGGGCCGAGATGGCGAAGATCACCGCTCTCGAAGCCGAACGCGACGAACTGGAAGTCCGCTGGTTAGAGCTGAGCGAGGCGCTGGGCTGAGCCGCGGCGTCAGGAGTCGAAGCCGAGGCTGAGCTTGCGCAGCAGCCCGGCCAGGCGGTCTCGATCGCCGCGCGAGAGCGCACCGAGCAGCACCGCCTCGGCGTCGACGAGGCGCGTGATCGCCGCGTCGACGCGCGTTCGTCCGTCGGCGGTGAGGGTGACCAGGATGCTGCGTCCGTCGCCGGGGTCCGACTCCCGCCGCACGAGCCGCCGCCCGACCAGGCGGTCGATACGGTTCGTCATGGTGCCGCTGGAGACGAGGGTCTGCTGGAGCAGCTGCTTCGGGCTCAGCTGGAACGGCTCGCCCGCCCGGCGGAGTGCCGACAGCACGTCCCACTCCCACGACTCGAGGTCGCTGCGGCGGAACGCCTCCTTGCGCGCCCGGTCGAGGTGGCGGGAGAGCCGGTCGACGCGGGAGAGCACTTCCAGGGGCGAGAAGTCGAGATCGGGGCGTTGGCGCACCCAGGCGTCGACGATGCGGTCCACCTCGTCGCTGTGCTGGGTCATCGCACCATTATGTCGAGCCGCGCCCCGGCCCTGTCGACGAGGGCGTCTTCGCCTGTCGCCGTGTGCGGGTGCGACCCGCCGAGTGCGACAGGCGAGCGTCGACGACGAAGCTCCGCCGTCACGGATGCGGCGGTCGACCCGCCCTTCGCGACGGGGAAGCGGGGCGGAGACGACGGCACGCGCATGGCAGACTTGTCGGGCGCCGACAGCCCCGAGGCGGGCGCGGTCCGCCGTGGTGTAATGGCAGCACGACAGCCTTTGGAGCTGTTAGGTCTAGGTTCGAATCCTGGCGGCGGAGCATGAACGAAACGAGCGAACTCGCCATCGTGATCCTGGCCGCAGGCCAAGGAACGCGCATGCGCTCCACCCTGCCGAAGGTGCTGCACGCGGTGGGCGGTCGTCCGCTCGTCGGGCACGTGCTCGACACGGCCGGGGCCTTGAACCCCACGCGCGTCATCGTCGTGGTGCGCCACGAGCGCGATCTCGTCGCCGACACCGTGCTCGGTCTCGCTCCCGGCGTCGTCATCGTCGATCAGGACGAGATCCCCGGAACGGGACGCGCGGTGCAGGTCGCCCTCGCCGAGCTCGGCGACTTCGACGGCGATGTGCTCGTCCTCAGTGCCGACGTGCCGCTGCTGGAGTCGTCGACGCTCTCCGACCTGCTCGACACCCACCGCGCTCAGCGGGCGGCGGCGACCCTACTGAGCGCACGACTGGACGATCCCACCGGTTACGGCCGCATCATCCGCGGAGCCGGCGGCGGCGTCGAGCGCATCGTGGAGCAGAAGGATGCGACGGCCGACGAAGCATCCGTCACCGAGATCAACGTCGGTGTCTACGTCTTCCAGGCGCCGTCACTGCGTACTCACCTCGAGCTGGTGGGCACGGCGAACGCGCAGGGCGAGAAGTACCTGACCGACGTCGTTCGACTCCTCCGCGACTCCCGCCACACGGTGGCTGCCGCCGACGCTCCCGACGCCTCGACCGCGCTCGGGGTGAACGATCGCGTGCAGCTCTCGGAGGCTGCGCGCATCCTCAACGCGCGAACGGTGCGGCACTGGCAGCTCGAGGGCGTCACGATCCTCGACCCGGCAACGACCTGGATCGACGTCACCGCGACGCTCGCCCCCGACGTCACCGTGCTGCCGAACACCCACATCCTGCGCTCCACGACCGTGGGCCGGGGCGCTCTGATCGGTCCCGACACGAGCCTCGTCGACTGCGAGGTGGGGGAGGACGCGACGGTCACCCGCACCGATGCCACGCTCGCCGTGATCGGAGCGAAGGCGACCGTGGGTCCGTTCGCCTACCTCCGACCGAACACGGTGCTGGGTGCCAAGGGCAAGATCGGCACGTTCGTGGAGACGAAGAACTCCACGATCGGTGAGGGCAGCAAGGTGCCGCACCTGTCGTACATCGGCGACACCACCATCGGCGAGCGGGTGAACCTCGGAGCCGGCGCGATCACGGCGAACTACGACGACGTGACCAAGCACCGCACCGAGATCGGCGACGAGGTGCACACCGGCTCGCACAACGTCTTCGTCGCGCCCGTTAGGATCGGAGACGGCGCGAAGACCGGCGCGGGAGCCGTCGTCCGCAAGGATGTTCCTCCCGGCGCCCTGGCACTCAGCGTGGCCCCCCAGCGCAACATCGAGGGGTGGGTCGACAAGAACCGATCGGGCACCGGAGCGGCAGCCGCCGCGGCACGCGCCCGGTCTGCACAGGAAGCCGGCGATGGCTCGTAAGAAGAAGACCGTAGACCTCGACCGCGAGAACGACATCGCCCCGGGCTTGGTCGCCAAGACCAAGAAGCGGCTCGTGGTCGCGACGGGTCGTTCGCACCCCGACCTCGCGCACCAGGTCGCGCAGCAGCTCGGCACCGAGCTCGCGCCCACCGAGCACCGCACCTTCGCGTCGGGCGAGATCTACACCCGGTTCGAGGTCTCGATCCGCGGCTGCGACGTGTTCGTGATCCAGTCGTTCGGCCCCCCGGTCAACGAGTGGCTGATGGAACTGCTCATCATGCTCGATGCGCTCAAGCGCGCGTCGGCGAAGCGCATCACCGTCGTCGCCCCCTACTTCCCGTACTCGCGGCAGGACAAGAAGGGCCGTGGCCGCGAGCCCATCAGCGCCCGCCTCGTCGCCGACCTGCTGAAGACGGCCGGCGCTGACCGCGTGATGAGCGTCGACCTGCACGCCGCGCAGATCCAGGGCTTCTTCGACGGGCCGGTCGACCACCTCTTCGCCAAGCCCGTGCTGCTCGAACACTTCCAGGCGAACCTGAGCCCCGAAGACCGCGAGACGCTGACCGTCGTGTCTCCCGACATGGGCCGCGTGCGCGTCGCCGACACCTGGTCGGACAGCCTCAACGCTCCGCTGGCGATCATCCACAAGCGCCGCGACCCGAAGGTCGCCAACCAGGTCACGGTGCGCGAGATCGTCGGTGAGGTCGACGGCCGCACCTGCCTCCTCGTCGACGACATGATCGACACGGGCGGCACGATCGCGAAGGCGGCGCAGGCGCTGAAAGACGCGGGCGCGCGCAAGGTCATCGTCGCGGCGACCCACGCGATCTTCAGCGATCCGGCTCGTGAGCGGCTGCAGCATCCCGCCATCGACCAGGTCGTCGTGACCGACACGGTTCCCATCCCGGAGGAGAAGCGTTTCCCGTCGCTCATCGTGCTGCCGATCGCGCCCCTTCTCGCCCGCGCCGTGCGCGAGGTCTTCGAGGACGGTTCGGTCACGAGCATGTTCGGCGGCGAGGCGTAAACCCTTCCACAGTGCGCGCATAAGGTGAACCGTCACGCTGATGGTCTCGTGTCACCTGAGTGACGATCCTGCTCGGTAGAGCAGCAGGATCGCGAGGCACTGCTGAAGGAGCACCCCCCATGATCCGCACCACCGCCGTACCCCGCCCCGTCCGAGCCGGAGGCGCCCTCGTCGGCGTCCTCGGCATGGTCGCCCTCGCCGGATGCGCCGGCACCACGACGCCCGCCGCTGACGCCGAAGAGACGACGCCCGCGACCACCGCTCCCTCGTCCTCGACCGCAACCGGCACCGACACGGGGTCGATCGTCGGCAGCGCCTACACCGACGGGACCTACACGGCCGAGGGGTCGTACTCGACCCCGGAGTCGGTCGAGACCGTCGAGGTGACGATCACGCTCGAGAGCGACGTCGTCACGGCCGTCGAGGTGACCGGCGACCCGCAGGCCGCCGAGTCGAAGCGGTACCAGTCGGAGTTCATCGGGGGCATCTCCGACGAGGTCGTGGGCAAGCTGGTCGACGACGTCTCGGTCAGCCGTGTCGCGGGGTCGTCGCTCACCAGCGGCGGGTTCACCAAGGCTCTCCAGACGATCAAGTCCGAAGCCGCAGCCTGACCGGCGTCGTGAGCAGCGCGACTCCCACCCGCGCGGTGTGGTCGTTCGAGGCGATCGGCACGGTGTGGTCGATCGAGACCGACGCCCCGCTCGATCATGGGGTGCGCCGTGAGGTCGAGACCGTGATCGACGCGTTCGACCGCGACTGGTCGCGGTTCCGCGACGACTCGGTCGTGTCTCGATTGGCCGGCGCAGGAGGCTCTGCTCCCGTTCCGCCCGATGCCGCCGCGATGCTCGACGTCTACACCGAGCTCGACACGGCCACGCGAGGGGCGGTGAACCCGCTCGTGGGCGCATCGCTCGCCCGCCTGGGCTATGACGCGCGGTACTCGCTCGCCGCGCAGGGCGACCCGGTCGCGGCGCCCGAGCAGTGGCGCGAGATCGTGCGGTGGGATGCCGGCACCCTCGCGGTGGCCGCACCCGCGACGATCGACGTGGGTGCTCTGGGTAAAGGGCGGCTGGTCGACCTCGTGACCGATGTCGTCTCGCGCGCCGTCGACGGCGGTTTCGTCGTCGACGGCGGCGGCGACCTCGCCGTGCGCGGGACCGCTCAGCGGATCGGGTTGGAGCATCCGTACGATCCGCGCCGCGTCATCGGCGTCGTGACGGTGGCGGATGCTGCGCTGTGCGCCTCGGCCGTCACCCGCCGCGCCTGGGGCGAGGGGCTGCACCACGTGCTCGACGCGCGGACGGGCGCCCCCGTGCGCGCGTACGCGGCGACGTGGGCGATCGCCCCCGACGCCCTGCACGCCGACGCGCTCGCGACGGCGCTGTTCTTCGACGGCGGGCCCGAGCTCGCCGCTTCCTGGGGAGCCCACTGGGTTCGAATGCGCACGGACGGCCGCGTGGAGTGGTCGCCGGGCAGTGAGGCAGAGTTGTTCACGTGATCGCCACCCTCGTCGCGGGTTCTTCCCGCGTTCTCGCCGTCCTCGGACGCGTCTCGATGTACCGACTCGTGATGATGTCGCTCGCCGTGCTGGCCGCGCTGTCGTTCGTGCTGTCGTTCTTCGACCTCGTCGGCCCCGGGCCGTTCGAGATCCTCGTCACGGCGGTCGTGCTCGCCCTCGCGTGCGCGGGCACCGACCTCGCCGCGCAGAGCGTGCTGCGCCTCCCTCGACGCTTCGAGTCGTCATTCATCACCGCGGCGATCCTCCTGTTCGTGCTGCGTCCGACGCTCGAGCCGATCGCGATCCTGGGCGTCGTGCTCGCCGCGGTCGCCGCATCCCTCTCCAAGTACGTGCTCGTCTGGCGAGGCCGTCACATCTTCAACCCCGCGGCCGTCGGCGCCACGGTGCTGACCTTCGTCAGCGTTCTCGCCCCCGACCTGGGCGCCTCGTCGTGGTGGGTGGGCACCCCCGTGCTCGCGGCGCCCGTCGTCGTGCTGGGGGTCGCGATCCTCTGGCGAACCGAGAAGCTGCGCATGGTGGTGGGTTTCTGGATCGTGGCGACGGCGGTCGCCTTCCTTCGCACGTCGTCGCAGTACCAGGCGATCGGCGAGACGATCGACCCGGGCGTGCTGCTCACCCAGGTCGCGTTCTCCTCGCCGTTCCTCTTCCTCGGCGCCTTCATGCTGTCCGAGCCGCTGACCATGCCGCCGCGTCGATGGCAGCAGTACACCGTCGCCGTCGTCGTCGGCGTCTTCGCCGGGTGGCCCATCCCGGTCGACCTCGGCATCGGCACCGTCACGCTCGGTCAGGAGCGCGCGCTCCTCATCGGCAACCTGCTCGCGTTCTTCTTCGCCCTCCGCGCGGCGGTGCGTCTGACGCTCGAGCGCCGACGCGACCTGACCCCCACCGTGCGCGAGCTCACGTTCGAGGCGAAGCGCCCGTTCGCGTTCCGCCCCGGGCAGTACCTCGAGCTCGACGTCCCTCACACGCACCCCGATGCGCGGGGAACGCGGCGCGAGTTCTCGATCGCCTCGGCTCCCGAAGACCTGCCGATGGTGCGGATCGCGTTCAAGGAGGGGTCGAAGAGCAGCTTCAAGCGCGCCCTCGCCGAGGTCGCGCCGGGCTCGCCGCTGGCTGTCACGGGCGTGTGGGGCGACTTCCTGCTGCCCGTGAAGTCGTCGTCACCGGTGCTGCTGGTGGCCGCGGGGATCGGCGTGACGCCCTTCGTGTCGCAGTTGCGTCACCTCGTCGCCACCGACCAGGACCGCGACATCGTGCTCGTCTACGTCGCCTCGTCGGCGGACGAACTGGCCTTCCGCGACGATATCGTCGCCGCGGGCATCCCCGTCGTGGTCTTCACGCGCGACGAGCCGGCCGATCTACCCCCGCGCTGGACGTGGGCCGGCCGCAGCACCCGCCTCGACTCCGACGGCCTCATCCGCGCGGTCCCCGACATCGAGGGCCGTCATGCCTACATCTCGGGTCCGCCCGCGCTGATCGCCGACCTCGCGCCGGCTCTGGGGCGCGCTCGCTCGCTGACCACCGACGCCTTCGCGGGTTACTGACCCCGCCGCCCCGCCGCTCACGTGCGCGAGCACACGGGTTCGGTTCGTGCGCACGGGGTGGTGCCGGTCGTAGAGCGTGCGCTCGGGCGCAGAGCGTGTGCTCGCGGGGAGGGCGGGGCGGATGCTGCGCGTCAGGCGGGGTCGGACGGCTTCGCCGGCAGGCGCACCTCGAAGGTGGTGTCGCCGGGAACGCTGCTGACGGAGATGGTGCCCGCGTGGGCCTCGACGATGGCGCGGGCGATCGAGAGGCCGAGGCCGGTGCCGCCGGTCTTGCGTGCCCGCGAACGGTCGGCACGGGAGAACCGCTCGAACAGTTCGTCGGCGACCGCGGGGTCGACCCCGGGTCCGTCGTCGTGCACGCGCAGCACCGCCTCACCGCCGTCGCGGCGAACCGAGACGGTGACGGTCGTGCCCTCGGGCGTGTGGGTGCGCGCGTTGGCGAGGAGGTTCGCGACCACCTGGTGCAGGCGCGACGTATCTCCGGCGAGATGGACGGGCTCGTCGGGCACGTCGATCTCCCACCTGTGGCCGCGACCGGCGGGTCGGGCGTCGCCGACCGCTTCGAGGGCGAGCTGAGTGAGGTCGACGGTTCCGTAGACGAGCTCCTGCCCCTCGTCGAGGCGTGCGAGGAGGAGGAGGTCCTCGACCAGGGTCGTCATGCGCAGCGACTGCGCCTGGATGCGGGAGAGCGCTTCGTGGGAGGTGTCGCTCAGCGTGCGGTCGCGCAGCGACAGTTCCGAATAGCCCCGGATCGATGCCAGCGGGGTGCGGAGCTCGTGGCTGGCATCGGCGACGAACCGCCGCATGAGCTCCTCGTTCTGCTGGCGGGCCGACAACGACGCATCCACGTGGTCGAGAAGACTGTTGAGCGCGGCGCCCACCTGGCCGATCTCGGTGCGATCATCGGTCTGCTCGTCGGGCACGCGCTCGGTGATCGACACCTCGCCCTGATCCATGCGCACCGACGCGACGCGCTGCGCCGTCTCGGCAACGGCGCGCAGCGGTTTCAGACCCGCTCGGATGACAATGGCGATGATCGACCCGAGGAGCACGAGCCCGCCGGCGGTGACGAGAGCGATCGTGGTGAGGATCTGAGCGATCGTCGAGGTCACGTCGGTCAGCGGCAGTCCGAGGACGGCCGATCCCGTGCTGGCCACCCGGTACTCGCCGAGCCCGGGCAGGTCGATGACCTCCGACGCCGGGGCACCCACGAGAGCGTTGACGACGTCGTCGATCTGGTCGGCGTCGAGCTCGCGAACGGTGTCGCCGTCGACATACGCGCCGGTGACACCGGCGAAGTTCGACACGACCAGCACCGTGCCGGGCTCGAAGAACCCGGCCCTGAGCACCGCGCTGGCCGTACTCTGCGGGCCGAACCGCAGCTCCTGCGTCTGCGACTGCACCTTCGTCTGCAGATTCTCCTGCAGCACGTTGCTGAGGATCGCGCTCGTGCCCAGAGCGATGCTCGCCAGGATGATGGCGACCATGCCGATGATCGCCATCATGAGTCGAGCCTGCAGGCTGTAGGCGTGCCCGCGGCGCGTCGTCGTGGTCGCTTCGGCGGTGTCGGCCGTCACTGCGGTGCTTTGATCATGTAGCCCACGCCCCGGACGGTGTGGATCAGCGGTTCGCGACCGGAGTCGATCTTCTTGCGGAGGTAGGAGATGTAGAGCTCCACCACGCTGGATCGGCCGCCGAAGTCGTAGTTCCACACGCGGTCGAGGATCTGAGCCTTCGATACGACGCGACGCTGATTGCGCATGAGGTAGCGCAGCAGTTCGAACTCGGTCGCCGTCAGGTCGATCGACGTCCCCGCACGGGAGACCTCGTGGCTGTCCTCGTTCAGCGAGAGGTCGCCCACGTGAAGGATCGGTTCGCCGCCCCCGGCGAACGCCGTGCCCGCACGTCGCATCAGTCCACGCAGGCGCGCGACGACCTCCTCCAGGCTGAACGGCTTCGTGACGTAGTCGTCGCCGCCCGCGGTCAGGCCCGCCACGCGATCGGAGACGGCGTCCTTCGCGGTGAGGAAGAGCACCGGCACGTCGTTGCCCGAATGGCGCAGCCGCTGCAGCACGGCCATGCCGTCGAGGTCGGGCATCATGACGTCGAGCACCATGGCGTCGGGGGCGAAGTCGCGTGCGGCCTGAAGCGCCTGCAGGCCCGACGCGGCGGTCTGCACGTCCCAGCCCTCCATCCGCAGTGCCATCGACAGGAGGTCGGTGAGCATCTGCTCGTCGTCGACGACGAGCACGCGCAGCGCAGAGCCGTCAGGGCGGGTGAGGGCGGGGGAGGCGACGGTCGCGGTCATGCACTCATTGTGCTCGCCCACCTATGTGGTTCCTATGGCGAATGTTATGGCTGCGCTGTGAATCCGATCTCATCGTGTTTCCACACGTCCGCCACACGCACGGCATGAGTGCGCTTCCTACCGTCGGGGGGACGGCGGCATCCGGTCGCCGGAAGGAGACACATGTACTGGACGTACCTGCGCCGCGAGCTCGTCGGGCGTAAGAAACACACCATCATCGTGGCTGCGGGGCTCGCGATAGCGATCGCCCTCGTCATCGTCGTCGCTTCGCTCTCTGCCGGCGTCCGCGATGCCCAGACCCGGGCACTCGCCGCGGTCTACGGTGTCGGCACCGACCTCACCGCCACGGGTGCGTCGGTCGAGGCCGGCCAGGGAGGGGGCTCGCGCTTCGACTTCGGCCAGGACGACGGCGAGACCGTAGACGGCACGACCAGCCTCAGCCAGTCGCGCCTGATGACCGACATGATGCGGGGCACGCTCGACGCCGCTGCCGTCGACACCGTGGCCGCGCTCGATGGTGTGGCCGCCGCATCCGGGGCCCTGTCGCTTACGAACACCACCTTCTCGGGCGAGATGCCCGATATGTCGCAGATGGGCGAGGGAGAAGACCCCGGTCGGCCGCCCGCGGGCGGCGCGGACGGCGCCGGGGGCAGCGCCTTCGACATCCAGTCGTTCAGCGTGCTCGGGATCGACCCCGCCGCATCCGGGGTCGGTCCGCTGTCATCGGTCGCCGTCACCGACGGACGGGGGCTGGATGCTTCGGACGCGGGCACGAACGTCGCCGTGGTCGACGGCAGCTACGCCGCGACGAGTGCGCTCGCCGTGGGCGACACGATCGACGTCGGCGGCACCGCGATGCAGATCGTGGGCCTGGTCTCGTCGACGTCGTCTGATGCGGACACGGCGGCGAACGTCTATCTGCCGCTCGACGTGGCGCAGACGCTCGCGGGAGTGGGCGAGGTCGTCTCGACCGTCTACGTGCGGGCGGCGTCGGCCGACGGCATCGGCGCGGTCCAGACCGAGATCCGGTCGGCGCTCCCCGACGCGACGGTCAGCTCGCAGTCGGAGCTCGCCTCCACGGTCTCGGGATCGCTCACCAGCGCCTCGTCGCTCGTGTCGAACCTCGGCACCTGGCTGCCGGTGCTGGTTCTCCTCGTCGCGCTCGTGCTGGCCGTGCTCTTCACGATCTCGGGGGTCTCGCGCCGCACGCGGGAGTTCGGCACCCTCAAGGCGATCGGGTGGTCGAACGGACGCGTGGTCGGACAGGTGGCGGGGGAGTCGCTCGTGCAGGGGCTCATCGGCGGCGTGGCGGGGCTCGTCATCGGCCTGGCGAGCATCGCCGTGATCAACGTCGTCTCGCCGACGATCTCGTCCGCTCCCGAGACGACGACGGTCGGCCCCGGCGGGATGGGAGCCGGCGGCGGGCCCTTCGGGCAGGCAGCGACGCAGGTCGCCGACGTCGTGCTCGACGCTCCGCTGACCCCGTGGATCATCGTGGCCGCCGTCGGTCTCGCTGTCGGGGGCGGACTCGTCGCGGGAGCGTTCGGCGGCTGGCGCGCCGCGCGCCTCAGCCCCGCAGAAGCACTGCGGTCGGTCGCATGAGACTCGACCGTCCGTTCGACACCTCAATCGGAGAAGAGAGCATGACCATCGCAGAGACCCCGAGCATCCCGTCCGACACCGACGAGCGCTCGCCGATCTACCGCCTCGCGGGGGTCACCCGCACCTACCGACAGCGCGAGCGCGTCGTCGCCGCGCTCGCGGGAGTCGATCTCGAGATCGAGCAGGGCGACTTCGTCACCATCCAGGGCCCGACGGGCGGTGGCAAGTCGACGCTGCTTCAGCTGCTCGGTGCGCTCGACCGCCCGACGGCCGGGTCGGTGCGGCTCGGCGAGGTCGACGTCGCCGCCGCATCGAATGCCGAGATCGGGCGCCTGCGTGCCACCCAGATCGGCTTCGTCTTCCAGGGGTTCAACCTCATCCCGACGCTGACCGCCACCGAGAACGTCGACATGGGTCTCGAGCCGCTCGGCCTCGGCGGCGACGAGCGTGCGACCCGGGTGGCCGAGGCGCTCGCGCAGGTCGGTCTCGCCGATCGGGCCGACCACCGGCCGGGGGAACTCTCGGGAGGTCAGCAGCAGCGCGTCGCGATCGCCCGGGCGGTGGCGAAGCGTCCACGGGTGCTGCTGGCCGACGAGCCGACGGGCAATCTCGACGAGCGGATGCGCGACGAGATCCTCTCGGTGCTGGAGGGGCTCAACGCGGCCGGCCTCACGCTCATCGTGGTGACGCACGATTCCGCGGTGGCCGCGCGCGCCCGTCGACGCCTGCGCCTCGATCGCGGCCAGGTCACCGACCTCACGCGCCGGTGACACAGGAACCGCGAGACGTCATCCCCGGCACGAGACAGCGGACTACGGTCGCAGTCTCGTATACGGAGTGACGTCTCGCGGTTCGGGCGTTCGCGCCGGGCGGCGCGGCGTCAGTGCGTGTCTTCGGCCTCGATCTCGCTGCGGTCGCCCGACCACAGCGTGTGGAAGGTGCCCGGCTTGTCGATGCGCTTGTACGTGTGCGCACCGAAGAAGTCGCGCTGGCCCTGGATGAGGGCGGCGGGAAGACGCTCGGCGCGGAGCCCGTCGTAGTACGCCAGCGACGACGAGAACGCCGGCGCCGGGATGCCCACTCGTGCGGACGTCGCGACGACGTCGCGCCAGGCGGACTGGCTGAGCTCGAGAGCTTCGACGAAGTACGGCGCCGTCAGCAGCACCGCGAGGTCGGGCGTCTCGGCATAGGCCTCGGTGATGCGGTTGAGGAACTGGGCGCGGATGATGCAGCCGCCGCGCCAGATGCCGGCGATGGCGCCGAGGTCGATCTTCCAGCCGTACTCGGCAGCGCCCGCGCGGATCTCGTCGAATCCCTGCGAGTAGGCGACGATCTTCGACGCCCACAGGGCGAGACGGATCTTCTCGATGAACTCGTCGGCGTCGTCCACCGCGAAGTCGCCCTCCGCCGACGGGCCGGGAAGCCCGCCCGAGATCTCGCGCTGCTCGGCGTGCGACGAGAGCGACCGGGCGAAGGTCGCCTCGGCGATGCCCGAGACGGGCACACCGAGCGAGAGGGCGGTCTGCACCGTCCACGCTCCCGTGCCCTTCGCGCCGGCCTGGTCGACGATCACATCGACGAGCGGGCGTCCTGTCGCCGCATCCGTCTGTCGGAGCACCTCGGCGGTGATCTCGATGAGGTACGACTCGAGCTCGCCGCGGTTCCACTCGGCGAAGATGTCGGCGATCTCGGCGGGGGACTTGCCGGTTCCGCGACGGATGAGGTCGTACGCCTCGGCGATCAGCTGCATGTCGGCGTACTCGATGCCGTTGTGCACCATCTTGACGAAGTGGCCGGCACCGTCGTGACCCACGTGGGTGACGCAGGGCTCGCCCTCGGCGATTGCGGCGATCGACGTGAGGATCGGGCCCAGGGTGACCCACGACTCATCGGAGCCGCCGGGCATGATCGAGGGGCCGAGGAGAGCGCCCTCCTCGCCGCCGGAGACGCCCATGCCGACGAAGTTGATGCCGGTCTCGCGGACGGCCTTCTCGCGGCGGATCGTGTCGGTGAACAGCGCGTTGCCGCCGTCGACGATGATGTCGCCCGGCTCGAAGACGCGCACGAGCTCGTCGATGACGGCGTCGGTGGGGCGGCCGGCCTTGACCATGATGATCGCCGCGCGGGGCTTCTGCAGGGTCGCCGCGAACTCCTCGTAGGAGAAGGCGGGTGCGAAGCCGGCCTCGGGGTGCGCCTGCACGAGGTGCTCGGTCTTGTCGGAGCTGCGGTTGTAGACCGCGACGGTGTTGCCCTCGCGGCTGGCGAGGTTGCGCGCGAGGTTCGATCCCATCACCGCGAGACCGACGACACCGATGTTCGCCTGCCCGCCGGTGGCGGGGGCGTCGACGCCGGCTTCGCCGACGGGGCGGCGGACGTTCTCCGAACCGGGGGCCGATTCGTGATCGGGGGCAGAATCCGGCCCGTCGGCCTGATCTTGCGAAAGGTGCTTCTGTGCGGACGTGGGGTCAGAGGACACGCGAACTCCTTGAAGTCTCGGAACCCCCTCAGGCTATCGGGATCGAACCGGGCACCGTCGACGGCTGCTGGAGCGCGCTGACCTCGTCGGCGACGAGCGACAGATGGTGCCGGGCCTCGCGCTCGGCGACGTCGACGTCGCCGGCCGCGACGGCTGCGGCGGTCGCGACGTGCGCTTCGAGCGTGCCGGGTCGCGGGTCGGAGGGGGTGAGCCCGTACGAGGTGCGTCCGCGCAGGATCTCGGTCACGGGACCTGCCATCTGGGCCAGGAGCGCGTTGCCGCTGGCCGTCAACAGCAGCGAGTGGTAGGCGATGTCGGCCGCGAGGTATTCGTCCGAATCGCCGAGGCCCGCAGCGCCCAGGTCGCTGAGGGCGGTTGCCGAACGCAGGAGTTCGGCCCGCTGCGCGGCGGTGGCGCGCTGAGCGGCGAGCCTCGCCGCGACCGGCTCGACGGCTTCGCGCAGATCCATGAGCTCGATCAGCTGATCGCGGCGCCGGGGGCCGTCGAGCGTCCACTGGATGACAGAGGCGTTCAGGTTGTCCCACTCGGTGCGTGGCTGCACGGTGATCCCCACCCGGCGACGGGATCGGACCAGCCCGTGGGTCTCGAGGACGCGCACCGCCTCCCGCACCACGGTGCGCGACGTGCCGAACTCCTCCTCGAGCCCGGCGAGCGTCAGCACGGTGCCCGCGGGCAGTGTGAGACCGGCGATCCGGCGTCCGAGTTCCTGCACGACACGGCTGTGCGAACCCTCGCGCATCCCGCTCATCAGGCCTCCGTTTGTAAAAGTACTATCTTTGTGGCAGCCTAACGGTGGCTTCCAGGGAAGCGCTCCGTCGAGGCGGTCCCCACCCTAGTCAGCCCCGGTCGCGCGGCGTCAGCCACCGGCCGGTCACCCTCGAATTCAACGGAGAATCCCCATGGAAGAGTGGACTCAGACACTCGGAGCGCTCCCGCTGCTCGGCATCGCCGCAGCAGCGATCGCGGTCATCCTGTTCTTGGTCATCGTCGTCAAGCTGCACGCGTTCCTCGTGCTCGTGCTGGTGTCGCTGCTGACCGCGCTCGCCACCGGTATCCCGACCGGTGAGATCTCGGGAGTGCTGGTCAGCGGGTTCGGAGGCACGCTCGGATCGGTGGCCCTCCTCGTGGGTCTCGGTGCGATGCTCGGCAGCCTCGTCGAATCCAGCGGCGGCGCCCGCGTGCTGGCAGAGAAGATGGTCGACGTCTTCGGCGAGAAGCGCGCGGCCTTCGCCCTCGGCATCGCTTCGCTGATCATCGGCTTCCCGATGTTCTTCGACGCCGGACTGATCGTCATGCTGCCGGTGGTCTTCGCCGTCGCGCGCCGCGTCGGCGGCAACAACCTGCTGCTGTACGGGATCTCCTCGGCGGCGGCGTTCTCGGTGATGCACATCTTCCTCCCGCCGCACCCGGGTCCGGTCACCGCGACGGAGTACTTCCAGGCCAACCTCGGCGTCGTCCTGCTCGTCGGCATGCTGGTCGCATTCCCGACCTGGTACATCTCCGGATACCTCTGGGCCAAGCGCGTCAACAAGCGCATCCCGATGCCCGTGCTGGCTCTGTTCGGTCGTCCGGAAGACGACGTGCAGGCGGTCAACCCGCCGAAGGCGGGCACGGTGATCGGCATCATCGCCGTCCCCATGCTGCTCATCTTCCTCAACACCGGACTCGACGCCCTCGGCTCGATCGGCGTCGTCGATCCGGCAGCGCTCTGGGTGCAGTTCCTGACGCTCATCGGCACCAGCCCCGTCGCCCTTCTGATCTCGGTGCTCGTCGCCCTCGTCGTCCTGGGCCGTGCCCGCGGCGTCGGCGGAAGCGCGCTGGAAAAGATCGTCGAGCGCTCGCTCGGTCCGATCTGCTCGGTGATCCTCATCACCGGTGCCGGCGGGATGTTCGGCGGCGTCCTGCGCGCCTCGGGCATCGGCGATGCGCTGTCGGGCACTCTCGCCGACCTGGGCCTCCCCGTCATCTTCGCCGCGTACCTCATCGCCGTGGTGCTGCGCCTCGCGCAGGGCTCCGCGACCGTCGCGCTGGTCACCTCCGCGGGTCTCGTCGCTCCCGCGGTGATCTCCGGAGACTTCAACCCCCTCGAGGTCGCGGCGATCACGCTCGCCGCCGCGGCCGGCTCGGTCTTCGCCGGACACGTCAACGACTCCGGGTTCTGGCTCGTCGGTCGCCTCATGGGTATGGACGTCAAGACGACGCTCAAGACCTGGACGGTGCAGCAGGGTCTCGAGTCGATCATCGGCTTCGTGCTCGTGCTGATCGTGTACGCCGTCGCCCAGCTGTTCTGACAGAAAGGCACCCCGAGAGATGAACGCGATGTTCGACCTCACCGGCAAGGCTGCCCTCGTCACGGGCTCGTCCCGTGGCCTGGGCCGCGCCCTCGCCCTCGCGCTGGCGGATGCGGGCGCCGACCTCGTGCTGCACGGGCGCGACGAGGCGGCGCTCGCGGAGTCCGCCGACCTGATCCAGGCGCGCAGCGGTCGCCGACCCGTGACGGTGACGTTCGACGTGACGGATGCCGCGGAGGTCGAGCACGCGATCGGCGGGCTCATCACCGCTCACGGCGTGCCCGACATCCTGGTGAACAATGCGGGGGTCCAGCGGCGTGCGCCGTTCGCCGAGTTCCCCGTCGCAGACTGGGACGCCGTGATCGCGTCGAACCTCTCGAGCGTCTTCTACGTGTCGCGCTTCCTCGCGCCCGCGATGATCGAGCGGGGGTCGGGCAAGATCATCAACATCGCGTCGGTGCAGTCGATGCTGGCCCGGCAGACGATCGCGCCCTACTCGGCGAGCAAGGGCGGGGTCGCGCAACTCAGCCGGGGAATGGCGGCCGACCTCGCGCGGCACAACATCCAGGTCAATACGCTCTCGCCGGGGTACTTCGCGACGGAGATGAACTCCGCACTCGTCGCCGACGCGGAGTTCTCGGCGTGGGTCGAGCAGCGCACCCCGGCTCAGCGCTGGGGGCGTCCCGAAGAGCTGGCGGGCACGCTCCTTTATCTCTCGTCGTCGGCGAGCGATTTCGTCAGCGGGCAGAACATCTTCGTCGACGGCGGCATGACCTCCGTCGTCTGATCACCCCCGTCCCGTCACGAAAGGAACGACCATGAGATCGGTCGTCATCACCGGCAAGCTCGACCTCGACGTCGTCGACGCCCCCGAGCCGCAGCCGGCCGCGGGGCAGGTGCGCATCCGGGTCGACTTCGTCGGGATCTGCGGGTCTGACCTGCACTACTACTTCGAGGGTGCCAACGGCGCGTTCGTCGTGGAGGAGCCGCTCGTCCCCGGCCACGAGCTCTCGGGTCGCGTCGACCTCGACCCCCGCGGCGTCCTGGCTCCGGGAACCCCGGTCACGGTGCACCCGGCGCGGTTCGGCACGCCGACGAAGGGGACAGAGGGCGAGCCTCACCTCTGGCCGGGGGGCTCGTACCTCGGCAGCGCGTCGACGCGCCCGCACACCCAGGGCGCGATGAGCGAACTGCTCGTCGTCGAGGCCGACATGGTGCGGGTGCTCCCCGCCGACCTTCCCGTACGTCGCGCCGTGCTCGCGGAGCCCCTGGCCGTGGCGCTCCACGCGATCACGCGCGTCGGCGACATCACCGGCTCGCGGGTGCTCGTGTCGGGCGCCGGACCGATCGGACTCCTGACCGCCGCCGCGGCCCGCGCACGCGGGGCCGAGCACGTGACGGTGTCGGACGTGCTCGCCGAGCCGCTCCGCCGGGCCACCGGCCTCGGAGCCGACGCCGTCGTGCGCATCGGCGAGCAGCCCCTGCCCGACGAGGCCTTCGACGTGGTCTTCGAGTGTTCGGGCGCCGCCCCGGCGATCTCCGCCGCGCTCGCCGCCGTCCGGCGACGTGGCACGGTGGTGCAGGTCGGGATGGTGCCGAACGAGCCGAAACCGCTCAACATCGCGCCCCTGATCTCGAAGGAGGTCGCCCTCCTCGGCGTGTTCCGGTTCCACGACGAGATCGACGACGCCGTCCGGCTCCTGGCGCAGCATCCGCAGATCGAGGCCGTCATCACGCACGTGCTTCCCGTCGACGACGCCGTGCGGGCGTTCGAGATCGCCAAGGACTCCACGGCGAGCGGCAAGGTCGTCGTCGAGCTCTCCGCCGGCCGCTGACCTGGGAGGATCTGACCATGACGGATGCTGCGGACCTGGTCATCGGGCTCGACCTCGGAACGACGAGCACCAAGGCCGTGGCCTTCGCGGTCGACGGCACCCAGGTGGCCACCGCATCGCACGGGTACGCCCTCGACACCCCATACCCCGGGTATGCGGTGCAGGACCCGGAAGCCATCCTCGAAGCCGCCTATGCCGCCGTGCGCGACGTCGTGGCGGTGACGGGCGCCGCCCGGATCGCGGGCATCTCGTTCTCGTCGGCGATGCACAGCCTCCTCGCCCTCGACGCGGCGTACCGGCCTCTGACGCCCGTCGTCACCTGGGGCGACACGCGCGCCGGCGTCCATGCCGAACGTCTCCGGGCCCAACCGGGCGGTCTCGCACTGCACCGGCGCACGGGTACCCCGCTGCACCCGATGTCGCCCCTGCCCAAGCTGGTGTGGTTCCGCGAGGTCGAGCCGAAGCTCCACGAGGAGACGGCGTTCTGGGTGGGCATCAAGGACTGGCTGCTCGTGCGCATGTGCGGCGCGCTCGTCGTCGACCACTCGCTCGCCTCCGCCAGCGGCCTCATGAACATCCACACGCTCGCCTGGGACGACGAGGCCCTGTCGATCGCCGGGATCTCGGTGGAGCAGCTCCCCGAACTCGTCCCCACCCGTCACGTGCTGCGGGGCATCACCGAGGAGGCCAGCGTCGCGATGCGCCTTCCCGCCGACACGGCGGTGGTCGTCGGCGCCGGTGACGGTCCGCTCGCGAACCTCGGCGTCGGAGCGGTCGGCCCGGGTGTCGCCGCGTGCTCGATCGGGACGAGCGGAGCCCTTCGCGTCGGAGTCGACAAGCCCGCGGTCGATCCTCAGGGCGGGGTGTTCTGCTACGCGCTCACCGAGGATCGCTGGGTTGTCGGCGGGGCGATCAACAACGGCGGCGCGACCCTCGACTGGGTGCGCACGCTCCTCGCGCCCGAGATCGCCGCGGGCGAGGAGGCCGAGCTGCTCGAACTCGCCGCCCGCGCCCAGCCGGGTTCCGGTGGGCTGATCATGCTGCCGTACTTGCTCAGTGAACGCGCCCCGCATTGGAGTGCGCTTCCCAAGGGCGCCTACATCGGGCTGTCGCGAGCGCACACCCGTGAGCACCTGATCCGGGCGGCGCTGGAGGGGGTCTGCCTGCAGCTCGCGCTCGTGCTGCAGTCGATGCGTGCCGCGGGGCTCGAGATCACGCAGGTGCGTGCCACCGGGGGAGTGATGAAGAGCGACGTCTGGCGCGACGTGCTCGCCGCGGCGCTCGACATCCGCGTCGACTTCGCCGAGGGGCAGGAAGGATCGAGCTTCGGAGCAGCCCTCCTCGGGATGGAGGCGCTCGGATTGATCGACTCGATCGATGTCGCCGCCGACCTCATCCCTGTCGATGACCACGTACGGCCCGATCCGACCGCAGCATCCGTCTACCGACAGCTGCAGCCGGTGTTCGGCGCGCTCTACGACCAGCTCGTACCCACGTTCGCCAGCCTGCGGCGGCTCGCGCCGTCGCTGCCGGTCGAATTGCGCGAGCGGCCCTGATCGGTCAGGGCTTGCGGTAGCCCTGTCGTCCCATCGAGAACAGTGCCGCGATCAGGCCCACTCCGCCGACCGCGGCGATGCCGCCGACGATCCACAGCATGACGTAGGAGAAGAAGTGAGCGTCCAGGTCCAAGGGGTCCTCCGGAAGGGATCGGGTGCGTCTTCATCGTACCGTCGCCGCTGATAGACTCTGTGCTTGAACTTCGGCGAGGGATGCCCACGTCGCCCGCGAGGGTGATCGCAGCATCCGTGATCGACGCAGTGAAGCAGGCTCACGGCTTTCCTCACGCGCTCGCGTTCGAGTCGAATCCACCCCAGACCACAAGCACTGGGCAGTACCCGTGAACTGCGGGCCGCACGCCCACGAGGAGAACAACCATGTCGGAAGACAACAAGGTCAGCGCCGAGCTGCGCGAGAACTTCGGCAAGGGCTTCGCCCGTCGCCTGCGCGCCGAGGGCAAGATCCCCGCCGTCATCTACGGTCACGGCACCGACCCGAAGCACGTCTCGCTGCCCGGCCACCAGGTCTCGCTGCTCATCCGCCGCGCCAACGCGCTGCTCGAGCTCGACATCGCCGGCACGCCCGAGCTCGCCCTGGTCAAGGACGTGCAGAAGGACCCCGTGCGGCAGATCATCGAGCACATCGATCTGCTCGTGGTCAAGAAGGGCGAGAAGGTCTCGGTCGACGTCCCGATCTACGTCGTCGGCGAGCCCGCCCCCGGAACCATCGCGAATCTCGAGGGCAACACCGTGTCGCTCGAGGTCGAGGCCACCCACATCCCCCAGAACCTCGAGGTCAGCGTCGAGGGTCTCGAGGACGGCACGCACATCACCGCGGCCGACCTGAAGCTTCCCCGCGGCGCCGTCCTCGCCGGCGACCCCGAGGCGCTCATCATCGCCGTCTCCGTCCCGGCCGCGACCCTCGCCGCCGAAGATGAGATCGCCGAGATCGACGCCGCCGTCTCGGCCGCACAGGCACTCGAGTCGGCCGACGAAGAAGCATCCGAGTAAGAGCAATCCTCGCCCGCCGCGGTCCTCGACTCCGTCGAGGGGCCGAGGCGGATCGGAGAGACGAGGGGGCGCCCGGTGCGCCCCCTCGTTTCGTTTCCGGGTATCGGTTCGTTGGAGGATGAGGGCATGGCAGACACGTGGCTGGTGGTCGGACTCGGCAACCCCGGACCCCGGTACGAGGCGACCCGGCACAACATCGGGCAGCTCGTCGTCGATGAGCTCGCGGCCCGGCGCCGCGAGACGTTCCGCGCGCACAAGTCGCACGCGCGAGTCGTCGAGACATGGCTGCGGCCCGGTGCAGCCAAGCTCGTGCTCGCCAAGCCCGACAGCTTCATGAACGTCTCCGGCGGGCCCGTCTCGTCGCTGGCGAAGTTCTACGGCGTCCAGCCGGAGCGCGTCGTCATCGTGCACGACGAGCTCGATATCCCGTTCGACACGATCAAGCTGAAGACCGGCGGCGGGCACGGCGGGCACAACGGCGTCCGCGACGTTGCGAAGGCGCTCGACACCCCTGACTTCCCGCGCGTGCGCGTGGGCATCGGCCGCCCTCCCGGGCGGCAGGATGCGGCGGATTGGGTGCTGGATCCGTTCGGCGCGGCCGAACGCAAGACCCTGCCGATCCTCGTGGGCGATGCCGCCGACGCGGTGGAGCAGCTGGTCGCCGAGGGGCTCGTCGCGGCTCAGCAGCGCTTCCACGCCCCGCGCGCCTGAGGCCCGGCGCCTCGCGCCCGCTCATGACAAAGGCCCCGCCTCCCGGAGGAGACGGGGCCTTCTCGGCGCGTGGGCGTCAGGCGCTGATGTACGGAGCGGCGCCCGCGGCGAAGCCGACGCCCCAGATGATGGAGACGATCACACCGCCGACGACGGCGACGATGATCGCGGCGATGCCCCAGCCGCGGCCGCGCTTCTTCACGACGGCGACGATGCCCTGGATGAAGCCCCAGAGCGCCAGCACACCGAAGACGGCGAACCCGGCGACGGTCAGCAGTCCGCCGGAGGCGGCGATCTGCTGTGCGGCCGGCGGCAGATCGTTCGCATCGACGGTGCCCGAAGTGCCCGTGTACTCGATCAGGGTGCCCAGGCTCTGTCCGCCGAGGTACGTCACGATCGATCCGATGACCACGGCGGCGAGGGCGACGACGAACGCGATCACGCCGAGCTTGTTCGACCCCTTCGGCTGTTCCGTCGGGTAGTCGGACGGCGCTGCCGGGTAGGAGCCGGGGGCGGAGTACTGGGGAGCGGGCGGCGGCGCGGAGGCTCCCGGTGTCGGGGGCTGGTACGCGGGCTGCGAACCCTGCGGCTCGGGGGCGGGCGGGACGTTGCTCATGGCTACTCCTGGCTGTCGGCGAGCGGGGTACAGCCGCAAAATGGCTGTGAACCCGTCAGTCTAGGGTCCCCGGTGGAATCGAGCCAGGGCACTTCGGACCCTCGCGTCACAGACCGTCGCGCCTCTATCATTTCGCTCTCGTGAGAGAACGGATGCGGCGGCGAAGCCCCGTGGGGGTGGAGGCGCGTATGCTTCTCCGGTGACAGTTCCCGGGATCGTGCGCGCCCTTGAGCAGGATGAATCGTTCCGGGAGGCGATGGCCGCCGCGGTGGTCGATGCCGACCTCTCGCTGGTCGAGGGGCTCCACGCCCCGGCCCTCGCCGGCCTCCTCGAGCGGCGACGCTCAGCCGGGAAGCCCCCCGCGCTGCTGGTCATCGCTCCCACCGGCCGTCGTGCCGACTCGCTGGGCCCTGCCCTGGAGGCCCTCGTCCCGGGTGCTCAGGTGCTGCACTTCCCCGCGTGGGAGACGCTGCCCCACGAGCGGCTGAGCCCGAGTCCCGAGACCGTCGGCCGCCGTCTCGACGCCCTGCGACGCGTCGCGTCGTGGGACGGCGAGACACCCCTCATCGTCACAGCATCCATTCGCAGTGCTCTGCAGCCGCTCGCGTCCGGCCTCGCCGACGTGGCGCCGATCGACCTCACCGTGGGCGGGCGCGACTATGACCTCGAGTCGGTCACGCGCCAGCTCGTCGAGCGCGCCTACCTCCGCGTCGACATGGTGTCGCGCCGCGGCGAGTTCGCCGTGCGCGGCGGCATCCTCGACGTCTTCCCGCCCGTCGCCGACCACCCGCTGCGGGTGGAGTTCTTCGGCGACGAGGTCGACCAGATCCGCGCGTTCTCGGTGGCCGATCAGCGGTCGCTGCCCGGAGACGTCACCTCCGTCTCGCTCGTTCCGAGCCGTGAGCTGCTGCTGACCGCCGAGGTGCGGGCGCGGGCCGCCGAGCTGCGCGATGAGCTGCCCGCCCTTCGGTCGATCCTCGAGAAGATGGCCGAGGGCATCCCCGTGGAGGGGATGGAGTCGCTCACGCCCGCGCTGCTCGACCGCGTCGTACCCCTCGTCGAGTACCTGCCCATGGGGGCGGCCGTGGCGCTCGTCGACCCCGAGCGGTCGTTCGCCCGCGCCACCACCCTCGCCGATACGAACCGCGAGTTCCTCGACGCCGCCTGGTCGGCCGCGACCGCCGGTGCGGAGACGCCGATCAGCCTGGGGGCGGGCGACTTCCTCTCCCTCGCCACCCTGCGCGACGCGGCCCGCGAGCGCGAGGGCGTGTGGTGGTCCTTGTCGTCGTTCGACTCGGGGGCCTCCGACGCGACGTCGGACTTCGAGGGCACGGAATACGACGGGCTCGCCGCCGACGGCTCGCTGCGCGTGCGCGGCCAGGCCGTGCCCTCCTTCCAGGGCAACATCGACGGCGCGACCGAGCACGTCGGGCAGCTCTTGACCGACGGCTGGCGGGTGGTCGTCGTGGCCTCCGGGCCCGGTCTCGTCGACCGCGCGCGTGACGTGCTGGCCGAGCGCGGCATCGCCGCCCGGCGTGACGAGGCGCTCATCCAGGAACCCGCCCCGGGGGTGGCCCTTCTCGTCTGCGCCGAACTCGAGCGCGGGTTCGAGATGCCGGGGTCGCGGTTCGCGGTGCTCACCGAGGCGGAGTTCTACGGGCGCGCCGTCGCCAACGACTCGCGCACGGTCAAGAAGCTGGCCTCCAAGCGGCGCAACGTCGTCGATCCGCTGCAGCTGAAGACCGGCGACTTCGTCGTGCACTCGACGCACGGCATCGGAAAGTTCGTCGAGCTGCAGCAGCGCGAGGTCTCCAGCGGCGGTCGCAATGCGGTCAAGAGCATTCGCGACTACCTCGTGCTCGAGTACGCACCGTCCAAGCGCGGCTACCCCGGCGACAAGCTCTACGTGCCCACCGACCAGCTCGACCTTCTCTCCCGCTACGTCGGGGGAGAGGCGCCCACCCTGTCGAAGATGGGCGGCAGCGACTGGGCCCAGGCGAAGGGACGCGCGCGCAAGGCGGTGCGCGACATCGCGGTGGAGCTGGTGAAGCTCTACTCGGCGCGCATGGCCGCGAAGGGCCACGCCTTCGGCCCCGACACCCCGTGGCAGCGCGAGCTCGAAGAGGCGTTCCCGTTCGCCGAGACCCCCGACCAGCTGCAGACGATCGACGAGATCAAGGCAGACATGGAGAAGCCGATCCCCATGGACCGCCTGCTGTCGGGCGACGTCGGATTCGGCAAGACCGAGGTCGCCGTCCGCGCCGCCTTCAAAGCGATCCAGGACGGCAAGCAGGTCGCGATGCTCGTGCCGACGACCCTGCTGGTCAAGCAGCACACCGAGACCTTCGCCGAGCGGTTCGCCGGGTTCCCGGTGAAGGTGCGCGCGCTCTCGCGCTTCCAGACCGACAAAGAGGCCCGTGAGGTGCTCGCGGGCATCACCGACGGCACGATCGACATGGTCATCGGTACGCACCGCATCCTCACCGAGAAGGTGCAGTTCAAAGACCTCGGGCTGATGATCATCGACGAGGAGCAGCGCTTCGGCGTCGAGCACAAGGACGCGCTGAAGAAGATGAAGACGAACGTCGACATCCTCGCCATGAGCGCGACGCCGATCCCTCGCACGCTCGAGATGGCGGTCACCGGCATCCGCGAGATGTCGACGCTGCAGACCCCGCCGGAAGACCGGCACCCGATCCTGTCGTACGTCGGCGCTCGCAACCCCAAGCAGATCGCTGCGGCCATCCGCCGTGAGCTTCTGCGGGAGGGGCAGGTGTTCTACGTCCACAACCGGGTGCAGTCGATCAACAAGGTCGCCGCAGAGCTGGCCGAACTCGTTCCCGAGGCGCGGATCGCCGTCGCCCACGGCCAGATGGGCGAGCACGCCCTCGAGCAGGTCGTCGACGACTTCTGGGAGCGCCGGGCCGACGTGCTCGTTTCGACGACGATCATCGAGACGGGTCTCGACATCGCCAACGCGAACACGATCATCATCGATCGCGCCGACAAATACGGGCTGTCGCAGCTGCACCAGCTGCGCGGCCGCGTCGGGCGCGCCCGCGAGCGTGCCTACGCCTACTTCCTCTACGACGACCAGAAGCCGCTGTCCGAGACGGCCGCCGACCGTCTCGAGACGATCGCGGTCAACAACGACCTCGGCAGCGGCATGCAGGTCGCGCTGAAGGACCTCGAGCTCCGCGGCGCCGGAAACCTGCTCGGGGGCGAGCAGGCAGGACACATTGCCGGTGTCGGCTTCGACCTGTACCTGCGCATGGTCGGCGAGGCCGTCGCGACTTTCCGCGGTGAAGACACCGAGGGGCCGGCCGAGCTGCGGCTGGAGCTCCCCGTCGACGCGCGCCTTCCCGAGTCGTACATCGACAGCGAGCGCCTGCGGCTCGAGGCTTACCAGAAGCTTTCGGCCGCAGCATCCGCCACCGCCAAGGACGACGCGATCGACCTCGTCATCGATGAGATGCGCGACCGCTACGGCGAGCCCCCGGCCGAGGTCGACGGATTGATCGCCGTCGCGCGTCTGCGCCGCCGTGCGGCGCGCGCGGGGCTGGAAGACGTCGTGGCGATGGGGCCGAACCTGCGCGTCGCCCCCGCCCGACTGGCCGATTCGATGCGCGTGCGCCTGCAGCGCTTGTACCCGAAGGCGAAGCTCGTCTCCGGCGGCGACGCGATGGTCGTGCCGCTGCCGACCGACACGCACGACGCCGCGCTGATCGCCTGGGTCGCCCAGCTGCTCGACGCGCTCTTCCCCGAGCCCGTCGCCGCGCCCGCCGAGCCGCAACCCGCCTCCGCCTGAGCCCTCCTCACGCCGAGAGTGCCCGTTTTCGCCGAGAGTGCCGCAACTAGCGGGCACGATCGGCGAAAACGGGCACCCTCGAGCGGATGCTGCGCGCTCAGCCCGTGTTCTGGAGCCCGGCCGCGACCCCGCTGACCGAGAGCAGCAGCAGGCGCTCCTGCTCGGGATCGCTGGGCGTCGCCTCGTCGCCGGAGCGGAGCGACCGCAGCGCCCGCAGCTGCAGGAGCGAGAGGGCGTCGACGTAAGGGCTGCGCATCTTCACCGCGCGCTGGAGCACCGGCTTGTTGTCGAGCAGCTCCGAGCCGGCGGTCACGCGGATCACCCACGACCGCGTCAGCAGCATCTCGCCCATGACGAGGTCGGCGAGGTCGTCGCGGTCGCCGAGGTCGAGGTAGCGCCGGGCGATCCGCGCGTCGGCCTTCGCGAGGCTCATGGCCACGTTGTCGACGAGGGTGCGGAACAGCGGCCAGTCGGCGTACGCCTGACGGAGCCGGTGCTCGTCGCCGACGGCCTCGAGGGCCGTACCGAGTCCGAACCAGCCGGCGAGGTTGATGCGGGCCTGCGTCCACGCGAACACCCACGGGATCGCCCGCAGGTCTTCGAGCGACTCGACCGACAGGCCACGGCGCGCGGGGCGCGAGCCGAGTGCGAGGTTGCCGAGCTCCTCCATCGGTGTGACGGTCGCGAACCACGGAGCGAAGCCGGGCGCCTTGACCAGTTCGAAGAAGCGGGCGCGGGATGCTTCGTCCATCGCCGCGGCGACATCGGCGTAGCGCTCGGCGGCATCGCGGTTGCGGTCTTCGTTCGAGGGCGCCGAGGCCATGAGCACGGCGGCGGCCACCTGATCGATGTGTCGCATCGCGATGGCGGGGTCGCCGTAGCGGGCGAAGATGACCTCGCCCTGCTCGGTGAGCTTGAAGCGCCCGTCGACCGAGTGCGGCGGCTGGGCGAGGATCGCCGAGTTCGCGGGCCCGCCGCCGCGGCCGAGCGCACCGCCGCGACCGTGGAACAGCGTCAGCTCGATGCGGCTCTCATCGGCCCAGGCCGCGATCTTCGCCTGCGCCTCGTAGAGCGCGAGATTCGCCGCGACCGGGCCGACGTCCTTCGACGAGTCGGAGTAGCCGAGCATGACCTCCAGGCGGCGGTCGGTCGCGTTCAGCCGCGCCTCGAACTCGGGGTGATGCACGACCTCGGCGAGGATGGCCGGCGCGGCCTGCAGATCGGCGAAGGTCTCGAACAGCGGGATGACGTCGAGAACGGGCAGGGTCGCGCCCTCGCCCATGGCGTGACGGGCCAGCTCATGCACGTTCGCGAGGTCTTCGGCCGACTGCGTGAACGACACGATGTAGCGTCCCGCAGCGCGCGGGCCGAAGCGCTCCTGCACGAAGGCGATCGCGCGGAAGACCTCGAGCACCTCTTCGGTCTGTTCGCTGCGCGCGCCGCCGGCGGCGAGCTCGGCGAGCACGGCGCGGTGGACGGCGGAGTGCTGACGCACCTCGAGCTCGGCGAGGTGGAAGCCGTACGTCTCCACCTGCCAGATCATGTGCTGCAGCTGGCCGTACGCCTGGCGCGGTGCACCGGCCGCCACGAGCGACTCCTGCACCGTGCGGAGGTCGGCGAGGAGGTGGTCGGGGTCGCGATACGCCAGGTCGGCGTCACGGGTGCGCGTCGCGGCGATCTTCCGAGCCACGACGAGCAGGATGCGGCGGTGCGGCTCGTTGGGCGAGCGCTTGGCGATCTCGGTGGCGGCGTCCTCGTCGGCGGCGCGGAGACGCCGCCACAGTGCCAGCAGCGCCTCGCTCGGCGGAGTCGTCGTCGCGTCGAGCGTCAGACCGCGGCCGATGCGCTGCGCCGTGCGCTCGAGACCGAGGAGCACGTGCTCGCTGGCGATCCCCGCGGCTTTGCGGGTCACCTTCGCGGTCACGAACGGGTTGCCGTCGCGGTCGCCGCCGACCCACGATCCCACGCGCACGAAGGGGCGCACGATCGGCGGGCGGGACCCCGCATCCGCTCCCTGGATCGCCTCGTCGATGCGCCGGTAGACGTCGGGCACAGCCGTGTAGAGGGTCTCGTCGAAGATCGCCATGACAGCGCGCACCTCGTCGGTGGGAGACGGCTTCTCGGCGCGCAGCGGCGCGGTGCGCCACAGGGTGTCGATCTCCTCGATCATCTTCGGTTCGATGCGGGCCGAGTCGGCGCCGTCGCGGATCGCCGCGTCGCGCTCGTCGATGAACTCCGCGAGGCGTCGGATGCTGCTCGACACCGCGCGGCGGCGGGCTTCGGTCGGGTGCGCGGTGAAGACCGGGTGGAACCGCAGCGACTGCAGGCGGGTCAGCGCCGCCGCCTCGCCGACCTCGGACGACAGCTGCGCGTACGCGCCGGCGATGGAGTCGGTGGCGGAGCGCCCCGGTCGTCCGTCGCGCTCGCGAAGCGCACGCACGCGCTGGTGCTCCTCCGCGAGGTTCACGAGGTGGAAGTAGGCCGTGAAGGCGCGGGCGACCTCGTCGGCACGCGCGACGGTGAACCCGTCGGCGATGGCCGCCGCACGCGCGAAGGCCTCGGGGGTCTCATCGGTGTAGGCGTGGATCGTCGCCGTGCGGAGGCGTTCGACGTCTTCGTACAGACCGGGGGAGCCGCTCTCACGCAGAACGCGCCCGAGCAGCGAGCCGAGCAGTCGCACGTCGGAACGCATCTGCTCGGGCAGCTCCTCGGCGGCTTCGAAGCGGCCGACCAGGTCGATGGCCTCCGTGTGGGTCAATTCGCGCATCCCTCCACGCTAGCGCCGCCGGATGACGGTGATGTGACACGGCCCGTCTCGACGGGTGGGTCCGGTGCGGCCGGAGGACCGCGATACTCGTCTCGTGGCGCGCACGCCGCAGCATCCTTCTCCCCGGGAGTCCTCATGAGCACCGTCGATCCGCTCCGCGAAGCCGCTGAGACCATGCGCGCCGTGCGCGACCGGTGCGTCTGGTCGCAGCAGATCGATCACCGCGCCCTCGTGCCCTACCTGGTCGAGGAGAGCGCCGAGGTGATCGATGCGGTCGAGGCGGGCAGTCGCGACGACCTGCGTGAAGAGCTGGGAGACCTGCTGTGGCAGGTGCTCTTCCACGCCGAGATCGCGTCTCGCGATGAGGACGACCCTTTTGACATCGACGACGTCGCACGGGTGCTGACCGAGAAGATGGTGCGCCGTCACCCGCACGTGTTCGCCGGCGAGGTGGCAACGACGCCCGAGCAGGTGCTCGTGCACTGGAATGCGGCCAAGGCCGCGGAGAAGCGCACGCGCACGAGCGTGCTCGACGGCGTGTCGGAGCACATGCCGTCACTCGCGCTCGCGCAGAAAGTGCTCGGCCGCGCCGCGCAGGTCGGCGTCGAGGCGATGCCTGCCGCTGCGCCGGCGCGGACGGAGGCCGAGCTCGGCGACGCGCTCCTCGCGCTCGTCGCCGAGGCGCGCGGCAACGGCTGGGACGCCGAGCGCGCGCTCCGCGAGCGTCTGCGGATGCTGCAGGCCGACGTCCGCGCGGCGGAGGAGCCCGCGTAGCGCGCTGAGAGTCCACGACACCCGGACGCGCCTCGCGCTGCCTCCGGGTGTTGTGGACTCTCAGTGATCGGGCGCGGCGGAGCGCCCCGCGGCAACCTGGAAGAATGGCGCGGTGGCAACCGTGAACCCGCCGCGCGGCATGCGCGACTTCCTCCCCGCCGAGAAGGCCCGTCGCGAGCGCGTGCTCGCCGTCATCCGTGATCGCTACCGCGCGCACGGCTTCGACGAGATCGAGACCCCCGTCATGGAGGAGTACTCGCGCCTGCACGCGGGCATCGGTGGCGACAACGAGAAGCTCGCCTTCAACGTTCTGGCCCGCGGGCTCGACGCCGACGCCATCCGCGCCGCTGCCGACGACCCGGCGGCCCTCACCGACCTCGGGCTCCGCTACGACCTCACCGTGCCGCTCGCGCGCTTCTATGCGAGCCACCGCGGCGAACTGCCCGGGGTGTTCCGCGCGATCCAGATCGCCCCCGTCTGGCGTGCCGAACGGCCGCAGAAGGGCCGCTACCGCCAGTTCGTGCAGTGCGACATCGACATCATCGGCGATGCCACCGCGCGCGCCGAGGCCGAACTCATCGCCGCCACGCTCGACACCCTCGACGCGCTCGGGCTCGAGGGAGGGGTCGTGCGGGTGAACGATCGCCGGGTGCTCGACTGGATGCTGTCGAGCTTCGGTTTCGCCGAAGACGAACGCCCCCGCGTACTCATCACGATCGACAAGCTCGACAAGATCGGGCCCGACGGCGTGGTGCGCGAGCTCGCCGACCGCGGTGCCGCCGCCGCGGCCGTCGAGGCGTTCGGGGAGTTCCTCCGCCGCACCTCGGATGCGGACGTGCCGTTCGGCGAGCAGCAGATCCGCGGTGCGCTCCCCGACGGGGTCCCCGATGAGATCGTCGCGCACCTGACGGGGATCGGCGACGCCGTCGCCGCCGCGCGGCCGGGGGAGTCCGGCATCCCGGTCGTGTTCGATCCGTTCCTCGTGCGCGGCATGGGCTACTACACCGGCACGATCTTCGAGCTCGCCCACCCGAGCGTCGGCTACTCGCTCGGCGGCGGCGGCCGTTATGACGGCATGATCGGGAGGTTCCTCGGCCAGGACGTGCCTGCCGTCGGTTTCTCGATCGGTTTCGAGCGCATCGTCGACCTGCTCGAGGGCGATGCGGACGCCGCCGACCGGGCGATCGTGCTCGTGCACGACCGCGATGTCACGGTCGCCGAGCTGGTCGCCGTGAAGGCCGCTCTCGTCGCGGAGGGCGCACGCGTCCGCCTCGAGCAGCGCCCGAAGAATCTCAAGCCGCTCCTCGAACGCGCGGCCACTGACGGCTACACCGGGTTCGCCTTCGTCGCCGCGGGCGCGAACCCGTCCGACATCGAGGTGAAGCCGCTCGCCTGACGGGGGGCCTCTTCACCCTCCGGCAACGTACCGTTCAGCTCGCCGGGGTCGAATCGGGGCATGAGCCGCATTCGAGTGGCCGCGATCGCCGCGTCCGGACTCGCCGGGGCCGGCGTCGTGGTCGTCGCATCGCGCGAGGTGCTGCGCCGCCAGGCGGCCGTCGCGCGCAGACGCATCGGCAAGCCTCTGGGTGAGCTCGCGCCCGACTCCGACCGGGTGTGGCGCCGCTCGCTCGAGGGGGCACCGGTCGAGCTCCTGCTGCTCGGCGACTCCATCGCCGCCGGCCTCGGAGCCGAACGACGCAAAGACACCCTCGGCGCGCGCCTCGCGAAGGGGCTCGCCCGGCGCACCCATCGGCCCGTGCGGCTGAGGACCGCGGCGGTGGTCGGCTCCGAGTCCTCGGCGTTGGCAGGACAGCTCGACACGCTTCCCCCCGACTACGCCGCCGATCTGGCGGTCATCGTCGTCGGCGGCAATGACGTCACCCACCGTGTACCGGTGTCGGTGGCGACCGGGCACCTCATCGAGGCGATCGGCCGGTTGCACGAACGCGGCGCGGCCGTCGTCGTCGCGACCTGTCCCGACCTCCGGTCGTTGCGGGCCGTCCCGCAGCCCCTGCGGAGCCTCGCCTCCCGGCTCTCACGACAGCTCGCGAACGAGCAGGCGGAGGCCGCGACTGCCGCGGGTGCCGAGGTGTTCTCCCTGCGCCGGACGGTGGGGCCCATGTTCCTGTCCGAGCCCGACGAGATGTTCAGCCTCGACCGCTTCCACCCCAGCGCCCTGGGCTACCGGCGCACGGCCGAGGCGCTCCTCCCCGTCGCGCTGCACGCGCTGACGCGCCACGCCTGACCCCGCAGCATCCGCCCGCCCTCCTCGGTCCGCGAGCGTGCGGTCTCGCGGGGGAGCACCTTGACCAGGCGCGCGCCGGGACGCGAGGCTGGCGGCATGAGCGAGCTCACCCCCGCCGCGTACCGCGCGGTCGACGCCTATCTGTCCGAGACCCTCGTCGGACACGACCCCGCTCTCGAGGCGGCCGTGGCAGACCAGGATGCTGCGGGGCTGCCCTCGATCGAGGTGGCACCGGTCAACGGCAAGCTCCTCCACCTGCTCGTGCGGATGAGCGGCGCGCGCCGGGTGCTCGAGATCGGCACGCTCGGTGCCTACTCGACGATCTGGCTGGCACGGGGCCTTCCCGCCGACGGGCGTGTCGTCACGATCGAGGCCGAGGCGGCGAATGCCGCCGTCGCCCGCGCGAATCTCGAGCGGGCGGGGGAGAGCGGCCGGGTCGAGGTGCTCGAAGGTCGGGCGGCCGACGTGCTCCCCACCCTCGCCGGCGGCGAACCGTTCGATCTCGTCTTCATCGACGCCGACAAGGAGTCGAACACGATCTACCTCGACTGGGCGGCCCGGCTCGGGCGCCCCGGAACCGTCGTGGTCGTCGACAACATCGGCCGCAACGGCGACGTCGCCGACGCCGACACCGTCGACCCGCGGATCGTCGGCACCCGCGCGGGCCTGGCGATGCTCGGCGGCGACCCGCGATTCGACGCCACCGCGCTGCAGACCCTCGACCGCAAGGGCTGGGACGGCGTGGCCATCGCGCTCGTGACGGACGCCGCATCCTGACCCGCCCCGTGGAGAGCCGTTCGCATCACTAGACTCGACGAGGACCGACGACGCTCCGCACCACCTCACACCCCGAGATCACACAGGGAGTCCTCCGTGGCACTTATCGAGGCTGTCAACGCGCGCGAGATTCTGGATTCGCGCGGAAACCCGACCGTCGAGGTGGAGGTGTTGCTCGACGACGGCATCGTCCAGCGCGCGGCCGTTCCGTCCGGCGCATCCACCGGCGCCTTCGAGGCGTACGAACTCCGCGACGGAGACAAGAGCCGCTACAGCGGCAAGGGCGTCCTCAAGGCCGTCGCTGCGGTCGTCGATGAGCTCGGCCCCGCGCTCGAGGGCGTCGAAGCCAGCGAGCAGCGCATCGTCGATGAGATCCTCATCGAGACCGACGGCACCGAGAACAAGTCGCGCTGCGGCGCCAACGCCATCCTCGGCGTCAGCCTCGCCGTGGCCAAGGCCGCCGCCGACAGCGCCGACCTGCCGCTGTTCCGCTACCTGGGCGGACCCAACGCGCACGTCCTCCCCGTGCCGCTGTTCAACGTCATCAACGGTGGTTCGCACGCCGACAACGGCATCGACTTCCAGGAGTACTTCCTCGCTCCGATCGGCGCGGAGTCCTTCTCCGAGTCGCTGCGCTGGGGCACCGAGGTCTACCACGTGCTCAAGGGCCAGCTGAAGGCCGCCGGCTTCGCCACCGGCCTCGGCGACGAGGGCGGCTTCGCCCCCGACCTGCCCAGCAACCGCGAGGGGCTCGACTTCCTCATGGGCGCGATCGAGAAGGCCGGCTTCACGCCCGGCACCGACATCGCCGTGGGCCTCGACGTGGCCGCGACCGAGTTCTTCGCCGACGGCGTCTACACCGTCGAGGGCAAGTCGTGGTCGGCCGAGCAGCTGACCGACTACTTCGCCGACCTCGCCGCGAACTACCCGATCGTCACGATCGAAGACGCGCTGGCAGAGGACGACTGGGACGCGTGGAAGCTGCTCACCGACAAGCTCGGCACCCAGGTGCAGCTCGTCGGCGACGACCTCTTCGTCACGAACCCCGAGCGCCTCCAGCGTGGCATCGACCTGGGCGTCGCCAACGCCCTCCTGGTCAAGGTCAACCAGATCGGCACGCTCTCCGAGACGCTCGACGCGATCTCGCTGGCGACGCAGAACGGTTACCGTTCGATGCTCTCGCACCGCTCGGGCGAGACCGAAGACACCACCATCGCCGACCTCGCCGTCGCGGTGAACGCGGGTCAGATCAAGACCGGCGCGCCCGCCCGCAGCGAGCGCGTCGCGAAATACAATCAGCTTCTGCGCATCGAGGAGGAGCTGGGCGACGCCGGCGTCTTCGCCGGCCGCGGCGCCTTCCCGCGCTTCAAGGGCTGACACGCAGTAACACGCACGACGAGAGGGAGGAACCATGAGCGATCGGGTTCCTCCCTCTCGCACGTCCGGCCAGGGCGACCCTCGCGTCGACGTGCGCGCGTGGCTGGGCGGCATCCGCTTCTCCGGGTTCATGGTCATCATGCTCGGGCTCGTGGTGCTCGCCGTGTTCACCCTCGTGCCGACGGTCGGAACGTACGTCGATCAACGCCAACAGATCGCGGGACTCCAGGATGCTGTCTCGCTCAGCCAGTCCGAGGTGGACGACCTCGAAGCGCAGCGCGAGCGATGGACGGATCCCGCCTACATCACGACGCAGGCCCGTGAGCGTCTCTACTACGTCAAGCCCGGTGAGGTCGTCTATCTCGTCGACGACGACCTGCCCCCGTCGGTCCTCCCTCAGGACGAAGCTCCGGTGAGCGAGGACGTCGAGCAGACCCGCACCGACTGGATGGCACAGCTCGTGCGATCGGTCACGACGGCAGGTCTCGCCCAGACCGCGGTTCCCGCCCCCTGACATCGGCGGTCGGCGCCGCCGATCGGCGTGAGGGGCGCGCCGCACGGTAGCCTGGGGGCGATGAGTACGCCGCCCTACCCGCCGGTCACCGACGCTGAGCTCGCCGTGCTCCGCGAGCAGCTCGGGCGCCCCGCGCGCGGCGTGGTCGGCATCGCCGCCCGTTGCGTCTGCGGCAACCCGACCGTCGTCGCGACCCTTCCGCGTCTCGACGACGGATCACCGTTCCCGACGTTCTACTACCTCACGCACCCGGCCGCCACGGCAGCGATGTCGACGCTCGAGGCGGATCACGTGATGCGCGAGTTCACCGACGAGCTCGCCGAGGACGACCTCGAGCGCGACGCGTACCTCCGCGCACACGAGGCGTATCTGCGCGATCGGGCCCGGTACGGCGAGCCCGAGGAGATCGCCGGTGTGTCGGCCGGTGGCATGCCGACGCGGGTCAAGTGTCTCCACGCCCTGGCGGGCCACGCGCTCGCCGCCGGCCCGGGGGTGAATCCCATCGGCGACCGCGCACTCGAACGCTCCACCTGGTCGCCCGAGCAGTGCGTCTGCGTGAGTCCGGGAGCGGCGGCATGAAGCGCTTCGCCGCGGCCGTCCTCTCGGTGGTCGTGGCGGGCACGCTGGTCGGGGCGGCGACCCCGGCCCCTCCCGTGGTCGACGATCCCGCCGACGGCGTGAGAGCGGCGGAGTACTGGCTTGATCAGTACGGCATCCGCGAGGCGTGGAACACCACCCGCGGCGCCGGCTCGCGGATCGCCATCATCGACACGGGTATCGCGTCGGGGCCGGTGGAGTTCACCGGCGCTGTCGCCGGGGGTATCGACGTCTCCGGCGTGGGCACGCCCGACGGACGCACCCCGGTGGGCGGCACCGACCGCGCGCACGGCAGCTGGGTCGCGTCGCTCGCGGGCGCGCGGGGCACCGGTGACGGGCGGGGGATGATCGGCGTCGCCCCCGAAGCTGAACTGCTGTCCGTCTCCGTCGGGTTCGGCGGCACCTCTTCGGTGTCGTTCATCCAGCAGATCGCCGAAGCCATCCACTGGTCGGTCGACAACGGCGCCAACGTGATCAACCTCTCCTTCACGACGAACACCCTCGACTGGGATGAGACCTGGGACGAAGCGTTCCAGTACGCGTTCGACAACGACGTCGTCGTCATCGTCGCGGCGGGAAACCGCGGGAGCGGAACCAACCGCGTCGGCGCACCCGCCACGATCCCCGGTGTGTTGACCGTCGGGGGCGTCGATCCGTCGGGCGTCGCGAGTCAGGAAGCATCCACTCAAGGCATCACCATCGGGGTCTCGGCTCCCAGCGAGCGTCTTCTCGGCGTTTCGCCGAGCGGTCAGCTCGTCTGGTGGGACGGCACGAGCGGCGCGGCCCCGCTGGTCGCGGGGATCGCCGCCCTCATCCGCTCGGCGCACCCCGAGCTCGACGCCGACAACGTGATCAACCGACTGATCAAGACCGCCAGTCCCGTGCCCGGGATCGCCGCGCTGCCCGATCCCCTCTACGGGTACGGTCTCGTGAACGCCTCCGCGGCGGTCACCGCGCAGGTGGCGACCGTCGACGAGAGCCCGCTCGGGCTGACGCTGGAGGAGTGGATCCGCCTCTACCGCCGGGCCGACGCCGCGCCCGCGCCCGCGGTCACGCCGACCCCGGTGGAGGTGCCCCCGCTTCCCGATGCCGAGGAGCGTTCCTCGGAGGCTTCGCCGTTCGTCCCGAGCGGCGACACCCTGCTCTATGGGACGGTGCCGCTCGTGGCGGGCACGCTCGCGGCTATAATGATCTCGCTCGGCTTCACCGCTGCTGTCCGGCGCATCAGATCGGCGCGCGCATCTCGCGGGCCAAGCCGCACCATCATCTAGGAGTTCTTCCACCGTGACCAACACCGTTCCCAGGATCCTCATCGTCGGTGGCGGATACGCGGGGTTCTACACCGCGTGGCACTTCGAGAAGCGGTCCCGCCGCGGCGAAGCGGATGTCACGATCGTCGACCCGCTGCCGTACATGACCTACCAGCCGTTCCTCCCCGAGGTCGCGGCCGGCGCCATCGAACCCCGCCACGCCGTCGTCGCCCTGCGTCGCCACCTGAAGCGCACGACGGTCGTCACGGCGAAGGTCACCAAGATCGACCACGCGAACAAGGTCGCCACGATCACGCCCGCCGAGGGCGAGCCGTGGCAGCAGGAGTACGACCAGATCGTCGTCACCGCCGGAGCCGTCTCGCGCACCTTCCCGATCCCGGGCATCGCCGACAACGCGATCGGACTCAAGACCATCGAAGAGGCCGTCGCCGTGCGCGACCGCCTCATGTCGAACTTCGACCGTGCGTCGGTGCTCCCCGCCGGCCCTGAGCGCGAGAGACTCCTCACGGTCGTCGTCGTCGGCGGCGGTTTCGCCGGCATCGAGGTCTTCGCCGAGCTGCGCTCGCTGGCATCGGCGCTGCTGAAGGATTACCCGCAGCTGTCGTTCGACGAGACCCACTTCCACCTCATCGAGGCGATGGGGCGCATCATGCCCGAGGTCTCGCTGAAGACGAGCGAGTGGGTGCTGAAAGACCTCGCCAAGCGCGGCGCGTTCGTGCACCTCGACACGCAGCTGCAGAGCGCGGTCGACGGCATCGTGCAGCTGTCGACGGGCGAGACGATCCCGACCGACCTCATCGTCTGGACCGCCGGCGTCATGGCCAACCCGACCGTCGTGCGCGGCGGCGACCTGCCCGTCGAGGAGCGCGGACGCATCCGCACCCGTCCCGACCTGCGTGTCGGCACCGACGACGAGATCGTCGAGGGCGCCTGGGCCGCCGGTGACGTGTCGGCCGTCCCCGACCTCTCCGGTGGTGGTGTCGGCGGTTTCTGCGTGCCGAACGCCCAGCACGCCGTCCGTCAGGGCAAGCTCCTCGCGAAGAACGTGCTCGCGATCGTCCGCGGCGAAGAGCCGAAGAACTACTTCCACAAGAACCTGGGAGCCGTCGCCGGCCTCGGTCTCTACAACGGCGTCTTCCAGTCGGGCAACATCGCTCTCAAGGGTCTCATCGCGTGGTTCGCCCACCGCGGTTACCACGGTATGGCGATGCCCTCGTGGGAGCGCAAGATCCGCGTGGTGTGGGGATGGATCAACAACTTCTTCCTCGGTCGCGACATCGTCAGCCTCGAGGCCGTCCAGACCCCCCGTGCCGTGTTCGAAGAGTTCGCCGCTCGTCCGAAGCCCCCGCAGCCCGCGGCGGTCGAGGAGTCGAAGCCGGCTGCCGAGAAGGCCGAGCCCGAGAAGGTCGCCGCCGCCGGCTGATCCGCCCGCGTCGTCGAACGAGCCGGTGCACCCTGCGGGGTGCCCGGCTCGTTCTGCACCGGCACTACGGTGGTGGTGTCGGCGACGTGCAGGTGCCGGCACCGGCCCCCGTAGCCCAATGGCAGAGGCAGGCGACTTAAAATCGCTTCAGTCTGGGTTCGAGTCCCAGCGGGGGCACATCCGAGCGGTCGGTTCGGCGCTCACCCGGCCGCGCCGGGGAACACCATCTCGAACGTCCCGATGCGCAGGGTGACGCCCTCCGGACGCCGCAGCAGCGTGAGCATCGTGTGGGTGCACGACCGGCATCGCACGATCGCGCCGGCCTCGTCGAGTTCGACGAGCGCTTCGGCGAGCACGCTCTGATCGCCGCACGTTCCGCAGGTGAGCTGCAGCAGGGTCGCGTCGGACTGCAGGGCGTCGGACAGCAGTCCCGCGACCGCATTACCGTCGACGATCACGCTCTCGACCGTGTCGCCCGGTTTCACTCTGACCATCCCTATCCTCCGAATCGCTCGGTGCGCACGCGCGCGGGGTCGTGGCCGAGGGCGACCAGCGCCGTCGCGACCGTCTCGACGAAGCCGGTCGGACCGCACACGAACACCGCCGGCGACTGCGCGGGCGACCACGCAGCATCCCGCAACAGGTCTTGGCTCACGCGACCTGCCGGCCGCGTCCACCCGACCGGTGCCTCGCGCGTGTAGGCCCAGGTGATGTCGACACCGTCGCCGAGCGTTTCGATCTCGTCGCGGTACATGGCATCGTCGGGGCACCGCACCGAGTACAGCAGACGGAACGGCGCCGCGGAGGCGGACGCGGCGCGTGCGCGCGCCATGGCGATCAACGGAACGATCCCCGATCCGCCGGCGATGAGCTGCACGGGGGAGGGGTCGTCGTCGCGCCAGACGAAGTACGCGCCGAGGGGGCCCTTCACCTCGACGGCGTCGCCGGGGCGCGCGTCGAGCACGAGGTAGGGCGACACCTCGCCGTCCGGAACCTCGTCGACCCCCAGCTCGACCCGCTCACCGGGGCCGAAGGAGGCGATCGAATACGAACGGACCGCCTGGTAACCGTCCTCGGCCGTCAGGCGAAGATCGAGGTGCTGCCCGGGGAGGTTGCCCGTCCACCCCGGCACGTCCAGACGCAGCACGCGCGCGCTCGGAGTCGAGGGCTCGATCGCGGCAAGAGTGGCTGGCAACCAGCCGCCGACGCTCACCAATAGCGTTCCTCGGTCCAGGGGTCGCCGTGCAGGTTGTACCCGTTCTGCTCCCAGAATCCCGGATCGTCGTGCTTCTGCATGGTCAGTCCGCGCACCCACTTCGCGCTCTTCCAGAAGTACAGGTGCGGCACGAGCAGCCTCGCGGGCCCTCCGTGCTCGGGATCGAGCGGTTCACCGCCGAACTCGAACGCCACCCATGCCTTACCTCCGAGCAGGTCGGCCATCGCGATGTTCGTGGTGTATCCGCCGTACGAGTGCGCCATCGCGTAGGCGAAGTCGGTGTCGACGCCCGCGAAGAGGGTGTCGAGCGAGACGCCCCGCCACGAGGTGCCGAGCTTGGACCACCGGGTCACGCAGTGGATGTCGGTGTCGACCTCTTCGATCGGCAGATCGTGCAGCTGGTCCCATGACCAGGTGGTCGTCGTGTTCTTCTCGGTCTGGATGCTGAAGCTCCACTCCGCGGTGTCGATCCGCGGGGTCGGCCCGGCGGAGAGCACGGGGAAATCCTCGGTCAGGTACTGGCCGGGAGGGAGCTTCGGGTCGGACTCGCGCCTGCGAGCCCCGAAGCCTCGGGAGAAAACGGCCATGAGGGTCCTTTCGGTCCGTCGGCGCGATGCATGCGCGCCCCGCACCAGGGTACGGCGCGGACGGCCCCGGCGGGAGAGACGTGCGGGCCCGACTCGCGACGGCCCCGTCCGCTAGTCTTTCCATTCAGGCGCATCAGAGTTGCTTTGGGGGGCAACCATGACCGTGACAGAACCGACGACCAGTGCGAGAACGCTCGTTCTCACCGAGACGGTCGACCGATTGTCGACCGCGACGAGTTCCGCTCAGGTCACCGCGATCGTCGCAGAAGCCGTGCGCGCTCTCACCGGGGCCGACGGAGCGACCTTCGTGCTCCGTGAAGACGACCAGTGCTTCTACGCCGACGAGAACGCGATCGCGCCGCTGTGGAAGGGCAGTAGATTCTCGCTGAACGCGTGCGTGAGCGGGTGGTCGATGCTGCACCGGCAGACGGTCGTCATCGCCGACATCTACGACGACGACCGCGTCCCGCACGACGCGTACCGACCGACCTTCGTCTCGAGCCTGTGCATGGCGCCCATCCGCTCGTCGGATCCGATCGGCGTCCTCGGCGCGTACTGGGCTGAGCCCCATGTCCCCGAGCCGGAGGTGGTGCGTCACCTGGAGGTGCTCGCCAACAGCACCGCGGTGGCTCTCGAGAACCTGGAGCTGCGGGGGGCCATCGCCCGCCGCAGCGCGGAACGCGACCAGGAGGCCGCGCGGGCGGACGAGCTCGATGCCGCCATGCACTCGCTGGTGCACGACCTGCGCGGGCCCCTCGGCGCAATGATGGGCTTCTCCGAGCTGGTCGCCGACGGCACGGCGACCGACGTCGCCAGCGCCGCCGCCTACGCCCACTCCGCGCTGGGCGCCGGTCGGCGCATGTCGGATCAGATCGACCGGATGCTGTCGGTCTACCGCCTCTCGACCGAACCGCTGCATGTCGAGCCGGTCGATCTGAGCGCGGTCGCGGAAGGGATCGCCGCCGACCTTCGTGTGCAGGGCCGCGCCCACGGCGTGACCATCGAGGTCGAACCGGCCATCCGGGTCTCGGCGGATCCCGCGATGGTGCACCTGCTGCTGAGCAACCTGTTCGACAACGCGGTGAAATACACCTCCACGACCGACGACGCGACGATCCGGCTGCGCTGCGTCGGATCGGACGGAGCGTTCCGCACGCTCGAGGTGAGCGACAACGGCGTGGGATTCGACGCCTCCGATGCCGACCGCGTCTTCCGTCCCCTCACGCGTCTTCACAGCGAAGACGAGTTCCCCGGCACCGGCCTCGGGCTCGCGTCGGTGTCGAGGATTGTCGCGCTCCACGGCGGGGCGGTCTCCGCGAGCGGGGCGAAGGGCGTCGGCGCTGTCTTCACGTTCTCACTGCCGACGACGACCTGACCGCCGCGCTGCGGCCGATGGTTCTAGGCTGACCCCACACGCGGAGGGAGACGCACACGGTGTCGATCGATCTGATCTCTCGTCCGGCGGCGCACCCGCCGGCCTCGGAGCTCTGGCCGCACCTCGGCCGAGCCGTCTCGTCGGTGAGCGGTCCGTTGGCGACCATCCACCTGCCCGCACTCCGCTACAACGCGGCGGATCTGCTCGTCCGCGCAAGCGGGGTGCCGGTGCGTGTCGCGAGCAAGTCGGTGCGGGTGCGCTCGGTGCTCGACGCCGTGCTCTCGCTGCCCGGTTACCGGGGCATCCTCGCCTACACGCTCCCCGAGGCGCTGTGGCTCGCGGCCGACCACGACGACATCGTGCTGGGCTATCCGACCGTCGACAGGGAGGCCCTCTCGCGACTGGCGAACGACGACGAGGCCGCGTCGCGCATCACGCTGATGATCGACGATCCGGCCCAGCTGGATCTCATCGACGCCCTCGCGTCGCCGGGCGCGCGAACACGCATCCGGATCGCGATCGACGCGGATGCTTCCTGGCGGTCGGCCGTTCTCGGACATATCGGTGTGCACCGTTCGCCCGTGCACGAGCCGGCGGAGGTCGTCGCCCTCGCCCGCCGCATCGCCGACCGGCCCGGCTTCGATCTCGTCGGACTGATGATGTACGAAGCGCAGATCGCCGGGCAGGGGGACGACACGGGGGTCGCCGACCCCGTGATCCGCTGGATGCAGCGTCGCTCGGCGGCCGAGCTCCTCGAGCGCCGCGGGGCGATCGTCGCGGGTGTCCGCGACGTCGTGCCGCTCGAGTTCGTCAACGGCGGAGGGACGGGATCGCTGGAGGAGACGGCCTCCGACACGTCCGTCACCGAGCTCACCGCCGGGAGCGGTCTGCTCGGGGGCCACCTCTTCGACGGATACCGAGCGTTCCAGCCGGCGCCGGCTGCGGCGTTCGCGCTGGAGGTCGTGCGCAAGCCCCGCCCCGACATCGTGACGGTGCTCGGCGGCGGGTGGATCGCATCGGGGCCGCCGCTAGCGTCGCGACAGCCTTTGCCGGTGTGGCCCGAAGGGCTGGCCATGTTCTCGCGCGAGGGGGCGGGGGAGGTGCAGACCCCGTTGCGGGGCGTCGCCGCGCGGGGCCTGCGGATCGGAGATCGCGTCTGGTTCCGGCACGCCAAGAGCGGCGAGCTCGCCGAACGGGTCGACCGCTACCTCCTCGTGGAGGACGACCGCGTCGAGGGTGAGGCGCTCACCTACCGCGGCGAGGGGAAGACGTTCCTATGACCCGTCCGGGTGGCGTCTGGCGCAACTGGGGGCGCTCGCAGAAGGTTCGGCCCCATCGCATCGAGTTCCCCGCCGACGAGGGTGCGGTCCGCCGCGCCGTGACCGCAGCATCCGCCCGTTCTCTCACCGTGAAGGCCGTCGGCGCCGGGCACAGCTTCTCGGGCATCGCCGTTGCGGCAGGCATCATGCTCGACCTGCGCGATCTCAGAGGCCTCATCGACGTCGACACCGATCGCGGACGCGTGCGTCTGCGCGCTGGAACGCGTCTGTGGGAGATCCCCGCCATCCTGGCGCCGTACGGACTGGCGATGCCGAACCTCGGCGACATCGACCGGCAGACCGTCGCCGGAGCCATCTCGACCGGCACCCACGGCACGGGTCTGCGCTTCGGCGGCATCTCGACGCAGGTGGTCGGCGCGACCCTCGTCACCGCCGACGGCGAGGTGCTGCGTGTCGACGACGAGAGCAATCCCGAGCTGCTCCCGGCCGTGGCGGTGGGTCTGGGCGCGCTCGGGATCCTCGTCGACGTCACGCTGCAGTGCGTGCCCGCCTTCGTGCTCGACGCCACCGAGCGCCGCGAACCGCTCGCCGACGTCACCGGCTCTCTTCACGACCGCGTCGGCGCGGCCGACCACTTCGAGTTCTACTGGTTCCCACACACGGACGACGCCGTGACGAAGGAGAACCTGCGGTTGCCGCAGGGGAGTCCCACCCGTCCCCTCCCGCCGGTGCGGCGATGGGTGGACGAGTCGCTTCTCGCGAACGGCGTGTACCGAGCGACGTGCGCGGTGGGCACGGTGGTGCCCGCAACGGTTCCGCCGGTGGCGCGTGTCGCCAGTGCACTGATGGGCAATCGCACGTACGCCGACCGTTCCCACCGCGTCTTCACGCAATCGCGCACCGTGCGGTTCCGCGAGATGGAGTACGCGGTCGCCCTCGACGACCTGCCTGCGGCGTTCGCCGCCGTGCGCGATCTCGTCACCGAGCGCGGGTGGCGCATCTCCTTCCCCGTCGAGGTGCGCGTGGCGGCCGCCGATGACGTGTGGTTGTCGACGGCGTCGGGGAGGGAGAGCGGTTACATCGCCGTGCACCGGTACTGGCGAGAAGACCCGACGGAGTACTTCGAGGCGGTCGGTGAGGTCATGCGCGGTTTCGCCGGACGACCGCACTGGGGCAAGGAACACTCGCTCGGTGCCGACGAACTCCGCGCGCTCTACCCACGATTCGACGACTTCCTGGCGGTGCGGGATCGGCTGGATCCGGATCGGCTCTTCGTCAATCCCTATCTGGCACGCGTGCTCGGTGAGTAACCCCTGGGAGGCGGGGTCGCGAGTCTTCTGCGTCGACCGCCGCGGCTAAGATGAGGAAAACCGTCGAACGGAGAACCCGGCAATGTGGGAATGGCTCATCCCCGTCTTGGCCGTCGTCGCCCTCGTGGCCATCGGCGGAATCTACCTCTGGGCGACGTATAACTCGCTGGTCCAGCTCAACGTCCGCGTCGACGAGGCGTGGAGCGACATCACCGTGCAGCTCAAGCGCCGGGCCGATCTGCTGCCGAACCTCATCGAGGCGGTGAAGGGCTACGCGGCCCACGAGAAAGCCGTGTTCGAGAACGTGACGCGGGCGCGCGCAGAGACCCTGTCGGCGACCGGACCGGCCGAGGCCGGCGTGGCGGAGGGGCACATGCAACAGGCCCTGAAGTCGATCTTCGCGGTGGCCGAGGCGTATCCCCAGCTGCAGGCGAGCCAGAACTTCCTGCACCTTCAGCAGTCGATCGTCGATACCGAAGACAAGATCCAGGCATCGCGCCGGTTCTACAACGGTGGCGTTCGTGAACTGAACACCAAGGTCAAAGTCTTCCCGAACAATCTCTTCGCCCGCCGCCTCGGGTTCTCCGAGCGCGAGTTCTTCGAAGTGGTCGACGGCGCGGCGATCTCCGAGCCGCCCCGCGTTCAGTTCTGACCGTCAGACTCCGGGCTCTTCCGGCGCGAGCGCGAGGGCCTCGAGGGTCGTCGCTCGCTCGTGCCGACCCGCACCCGGAAGCGCTCGTGCGAGGTCGTCGGAGGCGTCGCCCCATCGTGAGACCGACACCCGTTCGAGCCCCTGCCACGCGGCGGCCAGACGTATCTCGGCGGCGATGCGGTCAGCGGCGTCGGACGGTCGCCGGTGCTCCCACCAGGCGGATTGCACGAGAAGAGTGCTCGCGGCGCGATCGGCCTTGAGGTCGATGCGTCCGACGATGTCGTCGTCGACGAGCACCGGGAGAGAGTAGTAGCCGTACCGGCGTTGCGGCGCCGGCGTGTAGATCTCGATGCGGTACTCGAAGTCGAAGAGGCGTTCCGCGCGGTCGCGGAACCACACCACAGGGTCGAACGGGGTGAGGATCGCCGCTCCGGTCAGGCGGCGCGGCAGCACCGCGTCGCGGTGCAGCCACGCCTTCGCGGGGCGTCCGCCGATCTCCCACCCCTCGACGGTGACACGGTGCAGCTCGCCCTGGTCGGTGAGCTCGTCGAGTGCGGTCAGCACGGCCCGGCGATCGCGGATGCGCCAGTAATCGGCGAGATCGGATGCTGTCGCGACGCCGTAGGCGCGAGTCGCGCGCCGCACCAACTCTCGAATGGCATCGGGCCGCGCCACGGGCGATGCGAGTACGGAGGCGGGGATCACCTGCTCGGCGAGCGCGTAGCGACGTTCGAATCCTCGTCGCCCCGCGATGGCGACGTCGCCCACGAGCCACAGGTACTCGAGGGCGAGCTTGATGTCGTTCCAGCCCCACCACGGGCCGCGCTGACCGCCCGCGGCATCGTGTTCGATCTGGGCCGGCCGCAGCGGACCGCGAGAGGCGAGCTCGGCGCGCACCCACTCGACGATCTCGGAATGCGTCGCCATCCATGCGTCGGCCTTCTCGGCGTACTTGGCGCGGTGGTCGTCCATCCGGAAGCGGAACAGGCCCCAGTCATCGGCCGGGATGAACGCTGCGACGTGCGCCCAGAACTCGACGTACGAAGGTCTGCGCGAGAACAGCAGGCGATCGAGCAGGGCGGTGTCGTACGCACCCAGCCGTGAGAACAACGGCATGTAGTGAGAACGGGCGAAGACGTTGACCGAATCGATCTGCAGGGTCGCCATACGCGCGAGCGCGGCGTTGAGCTGCCGCGTACCGACCGTCTCGGGACGAGGTCGCGCGAACCCCTGCGCGGCGAGGGCGATGCGACGCGCTTCAGCTCGTCCGAGGGTCTGTCTCACCGAGCCAGCCTATTGATGGCCACCGACACCGCGGCGGCCATGCCCGCCGCGGAATGCCCCGAGCCTAGACTGAGTGGATGAGCGATCCCGCCCCCGAATCCCGCGGTTCGTTCCTCGACGCGCTGCGTCGCCGCACGGTCACGATCGACGCCCCGAGCGCCGTGCCGAACGCCCTGCGCATCGCGACCTCCTACGCGTGGCGACTGCTCGTGCTCGCCGCCGCGATCGGTGTCGTGATCTGGCTGGTCATCCAGCTCAAGCTGCTGGTCATCCCGCTGCTGATCGCGATCCTCATCACGGCTCTGACCTGGCCCGCGTTCACCTTCATGCTGCGCCACCGGTGGCCCCGGTGGCTCGCCATCGTCGTGACGGTCATCGGCACGATGGCGATCGTCGGCGGACTGTTCTGGGTCGCCGTGTGGCAGATCACCCGCGACTTCCGCTCGGTGCAGGAGCGCACCGTCGCGTCGGCCCAGCAGTTCCGTCAGTTCCTCATCGACGGACCCCTGCATCTGACGGCGGCCCAGATCGACGACGGGCTCGCGCAGGCGATCGACTTCGCGCAGCAACAGGCCCAGGTGCTCTGGACCGGGGCGCTCGCCGTCGGTAGCACCGTCGGGCACGTGGCCACCGGACTCCTCCTGACCATCTTCATCCTCCTGTGCATCCTGGCCGACGGCGGACGCATCTGGCAGTGGACGACGCGTCTGTTCCCGAAGGACGCCCGTCCGGCCGTCGACGGAGCCGGACGCGCGGGCTGGCGCACCGTCGTGACCTACGCCCGGACGCAGCTGCTCGTCGCCACGATCGACGCGGTCGGCATCGGGCTCAGCGCCCTCTTCCTGGGCGTGCCGCTGGCCATTCCGATCGGCGTGCTCGTGTTCCTCGGCGCTTTCATCCCGTTCGTGGGCGCCGTCGTCACGGGTGCCGTCGCCGTGTTCATCGCCCTCGTCTACAACGGGCCGTGGATCGCCCTGTGGATGCTCATCTTCGTGTTGCTCGTGCAGCAGATCGAGAGCCACATCCTGCAGCCGATCCTGATGGGCTCGGCGGTGAAGGTGCATCCGCTCGCGGTCGTGCTGGTCGTCGCCGGTGGCGCCATGGTCGGCGGCATTCCCGGGGCACTGTTCGCGGTTCCGCTCGCGGCGTTCGTGAACGTCGTCGCGGTCTACCTGTCGTCACGGGCCTGGACGACCGTGGGCGAGCAGCCCCTCACGGGAGATCTGATCTGGAGCACCGTGCCACGCAAAGAGAGAAAAAAGGCATGACCGATCCCACCCTGGCCGAGTTCGAAGACGCGGCCGCCTCCCTTCGCGGCATCATCACGCGCACCCCGCTCGACCAATCGCAGCACCTCAGCGACCTCCTCGACGTGCCGGTGCATCTGAAGCTCGAGAACCTGCAGCGCACCGGATCCTTCAAGATCCGGGGGGCCACCTACCGTTTGTCCCGTCTCACGGCCGACGAGCGTGCGCGAGGCGTCGTCGCCGCCTCGGCGGGCAATCACGCTCAGGGCGTCGCTCTCGCCGCGCAGCAACTCGGCATCCCCGCGACGATCTTCATGCCGCTGGGCGTGCCGTTGCCGAAGCTGCTGGCAACGCGCGGGTACGGCGCCGAGGTGATCCTCGAGGGTGACACGGTCGAGACGCCGCTGCGGCTGGCGGCGGAGTTCGCCGCGCAGACCGGTGCGGTGCTCATCCACCCCTTCGATCACCGTGACATCGTCGTGGGGCAGGGAACGCTCGGTCTCGAGCTCATGGACGACCTCCCCGACCTCGAGACCGTCATCGTGGGCATCGGCGGGGGAGGCCTCGCGGCCGGAGTGGCCGCCGCCGTCAAGGCTCGCGCCGCCGCTGAAGGACGCACCGTGCGGGTCATCGGGGTGCAGGCCGAGAACTCCGCGGCGTACCCGTCGTCACTCGCCGCGGGGCGTCCGCTCCAGGTCGAGACCCGACCGACCATCGCCGACGGCATCGCGGTCGCCCGCCCCGGCGATCTGCCGTTCGCCCTCATCAGCACGCACCTCGACGACGTGGTCACCGTGACCGAAGACGACATCGCCCGCGCGCTCCTCGTGCTGCTGGAGCGGGCGAAGCAGGTGGTCGAGCCGGCCGGCGCGGTCGGGGTCGCGGCGATCCTTGCGGGCAAGGTCACCGCCTCCGGTCCGACCGTGTCGATCCTGTCGGGCGGCAACATCGATCCGCTGCTGCTGCAGCGCGTCGTCGCGCACGGGCTCGCAGCATCCGGTCGCTACATGACCCTGCGCATCCCGCTGCCCGATCGTCCGGGGCAGCTCGCGCGGGTGTCGGAGCTCCTGGCGCAGGTGGGGGCGAACGTGGTCGAGGTGATGCACACCCGTCACGGTCAGGGCATGCAGATCAGCGAGGTGGTGCTGCAGCTGAGCGTGGAGACGCGGGGCGAAGACCACCGTGGTCTCGTGATCAGCACGCTCGAAGAGGCGGGGTTCACCGCCACCGTCTCGCGCGACTGACGACGCCGGGCTACTCGCCGGAGTAGGTCTCGACCTTGACGACCTCGACCGGGATCTCGCGGCCGTTGGGCGCGGTGTACGTCACCTTCGCTCCCTCGCTCTGGCCGAGGATCGCGGCTCCGAGCGGGGAGGCCTCGCTGTAGACGTCGAGTTCGGAGTCGACGGCGATCTCGCGATTGCCGAGGAGGAAGCGCTCTTCGCCCCCCGCGACGATGGCGGTCACGATCGTTCCCGACTCGACCACGCCGTGGCTCTGCGGAGCTTCGCCGACCGTGGCGTCCTTCAGCAGCGCTTTCAGGGTGCGGATGCGTGCTTCCTGCTTCCCCTGCTCGTCCTTCGCGGCGTGGTAGCCGCCGTTCTCCTTGAGGTCGCCCTCTTCGCGAGCCGACTCGATGCGCTTCGCGATCTCCTCGCGGCCGGTCGTCGACAGGTGTTCGAGTTCGTTGGCGAGGCGGTCGTAGGCATCCTGGGTGAGGAACGTCACCGGGGCGTCGCTGGACACGGTCGGTCTCCTTGGTCGTCGTGGGGCGTCGATAGCGACGCCCTCAATTCAAAACGCCCCGGCGTCGGCCAGGGCGTCGATCGAATGTGGGTCCTGAGTTTACGTGACCCAGCAGCTGTTGACCAAACCATTGGTTGCCAGGGCGACCGTCGGGATCTCCTCCGAGAAGGCCCGTGCATGCGTGTCGACCGCGGGATACTCCACGACCCGCCAGCCCACGATCCCGTGCTCCTCGTCCTGCGCTTCCAGCACGCACGCGACTCCACGACCCGGGGGAGAGGTGATCTGGAACGTCACCGAAACCGTGTGCGCGTCGACGACCTCGTAGGCGGTGAGGTTGTCGTCGATCTCGTCGATGGAGCGCGCCACGGTGCCCCAACCGACCCATCCGATCAGCCCGACCGCGACGGCCCCGACGACGGTCCAGCCGATCGCCCGACGTCCGCGCGAGCGTCGCCGTCCGTACCGTTCGTCGAGCATCTGCTGGGTCATCGCTACCTCGGGTCGGAACTAGGCTGGAACTCCAGGTTAAGCGCTACCCGCGCAGAACGAGGATGTGTGATGTACGCCGCGATTCTTCTCGCCGCAGTGACCCCCGAGCCCAGCGCGCCTCCGGCCGAACTCGTCACCCCCGGACCGTGGGGCTTCGCTGCCATCGCGTTCATCGCCGTGGCGGTGTTCCTGCTCGTCTGGGACATGCTGCGCCGCATCCGTCGCGGACGGTATCGCGCCGAGGTCAACGAAGACCTGGATGCTGCGGAGGCGCAGGCGAGGGCGGCAGAGGAAGCATCCGACACCGATGACCAGGACATCGATCCGCGCGACGATCGCTTCCGTCGCTGAGGGTCATCCCGCGTGGAACGCGGGGTGCAGCACGATGAGCAGGGACGCGGTCCAGTGGCAGAGGAACGCCAGCACCGTGCAGACGTGGAAGATCTCGTGGAAGCCGAAGTGGCCGGGCCACGGGTTCGGACGCTTCAGCGCGTAGATCACCGCGCCACCGGAGTACAGCACACCGCCGATGACGACGAGCACCATCATGGCGACGTTCGCGGCGAACAGATCGCCCATGTACATCACGGCTGCCCATCCGAGCGCGAGGTAGAGGGCGACGTAGAGCCATCTCGGCGCGTTCAGCCAGAACACGCGGAAGAAGATGCCCAGGATGGCGCCGCCCCAGACGATCGACAGCAGGATGATCGCCTTGTCGGTCGGGAGGGCGAGCACCGACAGCGGCGTGTAGGTGCCGGCGATCAACAGCAGGATGTTCGCGTGGTCGATGCGCTTGAGGATCGCGCGGGTTCTGGGCTTCCAGTGGAAGCGGTGGTAGAGCGCGGAATTGCCGAACAGCAGCAGCGAGGTGGCCATGAAGACCACCGACGCCCACTTCGCGGGAGCCCCCTGTGCCACAGCGATGAGGACGATGCCGGCGGCGATGGCGACGGGGAAGGTTCCGGCGTGGATCCACCCGCGCCAGGTCGGCTTCAGCTCGTCCTGCGCGCCGACCGCCGCCGCCTCGATGAGGGGCAGCTGCGGCATGTCGGGGCCGTCGTTGTCGGCCGCGCGGGAGGAGGCTGGGCGGGTCACGCAACGAGCCTACGTCCGGGTGTATGCCGCTGAGCGCACGCTGTGCGGTTCCGCATGGACTGCACAGGTCGGGGGTAGCGTAGGGGCGTGACGGAGAACGGGATGAACGAGGGCAGAGGACCTCTGTACCGCCTCTACATCAATCGACTCCGCCGCCGATTGACGCCCGACGTGGTTCCCCACCACGTCGCGATGATGATCGACGGCAACCGCCGGTGGGCCCGACAGCTCGGGTTCGATTCCGCCGCGCACGGCCATCGAGCGGGTGCGGCGAAGATGCGCGAGTTCCTCCGTTGGTGCGACGATCTCGGGGTCGGCGTCGTCTCGCTGTACCTGCTCTCCAACGACAACCTCGTCAAGCGCGACTCCCGTGAGCTCGCCGATCTCCTGGAGATCATCGCCGAACTGGCCGACGAGGTCTCCCGCGAGCCGAACTGGCGGGTGCAGCACGTGGGTCGCGCCGCCCACCTGCCGACCGAGCTCGCGCGAGTGCTCGCCGAGTCGGCGGACCGCACCCGTGCTCACACGGGTCTGCACGTGAATCTGGCGGTCGGCTACGGCGGACGCAGCGAGATCGTCGACGCCGTGCGCAGCATCATCGCCCAGCACGACAGCGAAGGCGGCTCGCTCGAGCAGCTCGCCGCGAGCCTCACGCCCGAGCAGATCGGCGAGCACCTCTACACGGGCGGGCTGCCCGACCCCGACCTCGTGATCCGCACGTCGGGCGAGCAGCGGCTCAGCGACTTCCTGCTCTGGCAGAGCGCCCACAGCGAGTTCTACTTCGTCGAAGCCCTCGGCCCCGACCTGCGCGAGGTCGACTTCCTGCGCGCCGTCCGCGACTTCGCCAAGCGCGACCGCCGCTACGGCGGCTGAGGCTTCCGCGTAACCGCAGCGGCGCGCCGAGACCCGCGCATGATGGCAGGGTGTCGTCGCGCAGACCGGCTCTCGCGGTCACCGGCGAGCGGTCACCGGCGAGCGCAGTGGCGAGCGGAGTGGGAGAATAGCCGTTTGTGACCGACTTCGATACCTACGTGCACTCCTTCGGCGACGAGACGGGGTATCTCGATTGGGCGTCCTTCGGCCCGCTCGCCCCCTCCGTGGTGGCGGAGACGAACGCTGACGCCGAGCTCCTCGCGTCGGGTCGGCGATCGAGCATCGACCTGGTGGTCGATCACATCGCTGAGGCCGGTGCCGCCGTGGCCGAGGTGCTGGGCGCACCGGCCGAGCAGGTCGTGCTGCAGCCCTCGACGGCGCATGGCCTGATGCAGGCGATCTATGCCCTCCGTGGCACGCTGCTGCTCTCGTCGGCCGAGTTCCCGAGCCTGACGGTCGCCGCGGCGCGCTCGGCCGCGGTCGGGGGCGCACAGGTCTCATGGATGCTGCCGCCGGCCGGGTTCGTGACTCCGGAGGTCGTCCGCGACGCCCTCACCGACGATGTGACCGCGGTGGCCGTGAGCCTCGTCGACTTCCGCACCGGCTACCTCGCCGACCTCGCCGCCATACGTGACGTGATCGGCGACCGATTGCTCATCGTCGACGCCGTCCAGGGATTCGGTGTGGTCGAGGCGGACTTCGCCGCGGCCGATGTCGTGTGCGGCAACGGGTACAAGTGGCTGCGCGCGGGCCGGGGCACCGGCTACTCCTGGTTCGGAGATCGCGCACTCGATCGGCTCGACCCCGTTCTCTCGGGATTCACCGGAACCGAAGCGGAGGGACTGCCGCTCGACGAGGTGCCGCCGCCGGTGCACCAGGCTCGCGCCTTCACGGTGAGCGCGTTCGACTCGCTGGCCGCGGGTCGCCTCAAGACGGCGGTGACCGACATCCGAGATGTCGGCGTCGCCGCGATCGGCTCCCGTGTCGCCGAGCGAGCCGCCGACGTCTTCGCCCTGGCCGAGCAGCACGGCATCCCCGTGACGACACCCCGCGATCCCGCGCACCGTGCCGGCATCATTGCGCTCGCCCCCGGCGCCCAGGACGCCGCGCCGTTGGCCGCCGCCCTGTCGAACCACGGTCTGGCCGTCACCGTTCGCTCAGGCGGGATCCGGATCGCCGTGCACGCCGGTACCAGCCCTGACACTCTGCGCCAGCTCGGTGATGCCATGGCCGCGTTCGCGGCGTCGCGGGTGTGGTGAGGAAGTTCACCTACTCGTAACGCGAACCGAGGGGCGTGTCGCTGCGCGCCCGGTGGGTTCCGTCGTAGCTTGATCGCATCGGGCAAGGCGCCCGTTCGAGTCGGCCTTCTGGATCGCGACTCGTGACCCCTGGTCGACTCGTCGCTTTCCGGGAAAGTGTCCCGGGTCGGGAGTGGGTTGTGAGCGCACGAGCACCTCAGAAGCAGCGTCTGGAGAACACCGCGGAAGACGCGTCGACGGAGCAGGACCTCCGCACGTACGTGCTCGACACGTCTGTTCTCCTCAGCGATCCGCGCGCCATCTTCCGCTTCGCCGAGCATTCCGTCGTGATCCCGGTCGTCGTCGTGACCGAGCTCGAGGGAAAGCGCCACGACCCGGAGATCGGATACTTCGCGCGCCAGGCTCTTCGCCACCTCGACGAGCTGCGGATCGAGCACGGGCGGCTCGACTTCCCGGTGCAGGTCGGCACCGGGGGAACCTTCCGCGTCGAACTCAACAACACCGATCCTTCGGTGCTGCCCTCGGGTATGCGGCTCGGCGACAACGACAGCCGCATCCTCGCCGTGGCGATGCATCTCTTGCAGGACGGCAGCGAGGTCACCGTCGTGTCGAAGGATCTTCCGATGCGGGTCAAGGCCGCATCCCTCGGTCTCTCGGCGGAGGAGTACCTCGCGGAGCAGGCCGTCGACTCGGGCTGGACGGGCATCGCGACGATCGACGTCTCCGGCGACGACATCAGCGACCTCTACGAGAGCGAGGTCGCCGTCAGCGACGACGTCGTCGGCCTTCCGGTCAACACGGGGCTGATCATCCACTCCGAGCGGGGCTCTGCCCTGGGCCGGGTGACCGGAGACGGCGGGTACAAGCTCGTGCGGGGAGACCGCGACGTGTTCGGGCTGCACGGCCGCTCGGCCGAGCAGCGCATCGCGATCGACCTGCTGACCGACCCCGAGGTCGGCATCGTTTCGCTTGGGGGGCGTGCGGGTACCGGCAAGTCGGCTCTTGCCCTGTGCGCTGCCCTCGAAGCCGTGCTCGAGCGGCAGGAGCAGCGGAAGATCATCGTCTTCCGACCGCTCTTCGCCGTCGGCGGCCAGGAGCTGGGGTACCTGCCGGGCGACGCTCAGGAGAAGATGAACCCCTGGGGGCAGGCCATCTTCGACACGCTCGGCTCGGTCGTCTCACCCAACGTGGTGGAGGAGGTCGTCGCCCGCGGCCTTCTCGAGGTGCTTCCTCTCACGCACATCCGGGGGCGGTCTCTTCATGACGCGTTCGTGATCGTCGACGAGGCGCAGTCGCTGGAGCGCAACGTGCTCCTGACCGTGCTGAGCCGCATCGGACAGAACTCGCGTGTCGTGCTCACCCACGACGTGGGCCAGCGCGACAACCTCCGCGTGGGCCGTCATGACGGGGTCGCGTCGGTGATCGAGACCCTGAAGGGGCACGCTCTCTTCGGCCACGTCACGCTGACGCGCTCCGAACGGTCGGCGATCGCCGCTCTCGTCACCGAGCTGCTCGAAGCGGGGGAGCTCTCCTGAGGCGCGTCCCGCGCTGAGGCGCATCATGAGAGGGCGGGATGCTGCAGCATCCCGCCCTTGTCATTGCGGGGCGACGTGCACTGAACATGAGAGGACTCTCACCTCGGGTTCCTCGGGTTCTCACGCGTCGAGATGAGGATGGACAGCAGCGAGGGAAACCTCTCTACCGCCCACCGGCGGATTCCCCCACAGAGGTACGGGCCCATCGGGTCCGCCACGGAGAAGGAGTCATCGCGATTCGGGTATCGCGACAGGCATGCGAGATCTTCCCCCAAAGATCTCCGACTCTCCCATAGCCCCCGGCGTCCCCCAGCGCCGGGGGCTCTCTCTGCCTGCGGGTGGCTCTTTACACCCCTGATGCCGTGCGGGCTCGCACCTTCGAACAGCGCGATAATCGGAGGATGAGTCGCATGCCGAGACTGTTCTCGGCGCGCGCGCGGATTCTCGGGGCCGTCCTCGCCGTGGCGTGCGTCGGCCTCATCGTCGTCGGCGGCGTCACGTTCTGGGCGCAGCGCAACCACGTCGTCACCGCGATAGACCGCCAACTGGAGGCCTTCGCCGCCGCGTTCACGAACCTCTCGGGTGTCGAAGCGGCCACGGAGATCGTCGTCGACACCGTCGGCGGCCCGACCGAGGGCGCTCTGCTGCTCTCGGGAGGCGCCGTGGTGGCCACCGCGTCACCGTCGTCGGGGTTGGATCTGGCTGCCGATACGGCGTTCATGGACCAGGTCATCGGTGCGCCCGAGGGACTCGGCACGGCGGTCGGTGACGGCGGGATGTATCGCTACGTCGTCGTGTCGGTGGGCGACGCGGAGATCGTCACTGCGGTGTCTCTCAGCGCGCGCATGGAGTTGGTGCTCATCGGCGTCGGTACGTACGCGATCGCGGCTGCGGTCGTGCTCTTCGCCATCGGCACGGTCGGCTGGTTCGTGACGGGTCGACTGCTGCTGCCCATCCGGCGGCTGCGCGAGACGGCCGACTCCATCACCATCTCCGACCTCGGCGCGCGCATCGCCACCGACGGCACCGACGAGATCTCCGACCTCGGCCGCACGATGAACTCGATGCTCGATCGCCTCGAGGGGTCGGTCGATGTGCAGCGGCAACTGCTCGACGACGTGCGGCACGAGCTGAAGACGCCGATCACGATCGTGCGCGGCCACCTCGAGATGATGGATGCCTCGGACCCGGCCGACGTGGCGAACGCCCGCGAGATCGGCATCTCGGAACTCGATCGCATGACGCGTCTCGTCGACGACATCGACCTGCTCGCCGCGGTCGAGGGAGGCGGATTCTCGATGGGCGTCGTCGACGTCGATGCCCTCACCGCTCGCGTCGGAGAACTCGTCGCGGTCATTCCCGGTCACCCCTGGTCGGTCGAGCAGCGCGGGCGCGGCCGGGTGGAGGGCGACTACGACCGGCTCTTGCAGGCGTGGTTGCAACTCGCCGACAACGCGTCCAAATACACGCCCGAAGGGTCGCCGGTCGAGATCGGCAGCTCTGTCGACGATCGCGGAGCGCTGCTGTGGGTGCGCGACCACGGACCGGGGATCCCGCCGGCCGCGCGTCACCGCATCTTCCGGAGGTTCGACCGCGCTCTCGGCAAGCGCACCGTCGGCGGTTCCGGGCTCGGGCTCGCGATCGTCGACGCGATCGCGAAGGGGCACGACGGCCACTGCGCCGTCGTCGAGACGCCCGGCGGCGGCGCGACCTTCACGATCCACCTTCCCCTGGGACGGAACACGGCACCCGCCGGGTTCCCGGCCCCCGTGCGCGCCGGCGACGTCGTGCTCCAGCGAGAGGCCGCCGGATGACTCGTATCCTCATCGTCGAAGACGAGAGCCGCATCTCGGCCTTCGTCGCCCGCGGGCTCGAGGCCGCGGGGTACCAGACCGCCGTCGTCGAAGACGGCGAGGAGGCCCTCGAGCGCGCCATGTCGGGCGAGGTCGACCTTATGCTCCTCGACATCGGCCTGCCCACCATGGACGGGTTCGAGGTGCTGCGTCACCTCCGCGGACAGGGTTCGACGCTCCCGGTGATCATGCTCACCGCGCGCTCCAGCACGAGTGACACGGTCGACGGACTCGATGCCGGCGCCAACGACTACATCGCCAAGCCCTTCAAGTTCGACGAGCTGCTGGCGCGGGTGCGGTCGCGCCTGCGCGAGAACGTCGCGACCGCCACGATCGCCGTGTCGCACCTCGACGTGAGCCTCGACGTGCTGACGCGCCGGGCCACGGTATCGGGGCGGGAGGTCGACCTCAGCGCGCGGGAATTCGCGCTCGCCGAGCAGTTCCTGCGTCACCCCGGCCAGGTGCTCAGCCGTGAGCAGCTGCTCAGTCGCGTCTGGGGCATGGACTTCGACCCCGGCTCGAACATCGTCGACGTCTACGTGCGGTACCTCCGCGGCAAGTTCGGCCACGACCGCATCACGACGGTGCGCGGAGCCGGCTACCGCTGGGAGTGACCCGGTCCCTGCGCCGCTGCTTCCTCCCCGCCTTCGACAGGAATGTGGCGCATTCCTGCGACTGACGGCATCGATCTGTGCGGTCAGTCGCCGGAAACGGGCGCAGTCCGCCGTTCGGGGCGCCGGCCGCGCGGGCGCGGGCCGCGCAGGCGCGGGGCGTGGACGGATGCTGCGGACACGCGAAACCGCCGCCGCCCCGGAGGGCGACGGCGGTCGACGCACGTACGGCTCAGCCGGGGTGGGTCATCGAGAGCAGGTCGAGCTTCTCGTCGAGCTGTGCCTCGGTGAGTTCGCCGCGCTCCACGTAGCCGAGGTCGATCACGGCCTCACGCACGGTGATGCCCTTCGCGACCGAGTGCTTGGCGATCTTCGCAGCCGCCTCGTAGCCGATCAGCTTGTTCAGCGGCGTGACGATCGAGGGCGACATGCCCGCGTAGGCAGCGGCGCGGTCGACGTTGGCCTGGAGCCCGTCGATCGTCTTGTCGGCGAGCACGCGCATCGCGTTCGACAGCAGGCGGATCGACTCGAGCAGGGCGGTGCCCATGACGGGGATGGCGACGTTGAGTTCGAACGAGCCGGATGCTCCGGCCCACGCCACCGTCGCGTCGTTGCCGATGACTCGGGCCGACACCATCAGCACGGCCTCGGGAACGACCGGGTTCACCTTGCCCGGCATGATCGACGACCCGGGCTGCAGATCGGGGATGTGCAGCTCGCCGAGGCCGGTGTTCGGTCCGGAGCCCATCCACCGGATGTCGTTGTTGATCTTCGTGAGCGACACGGCGATCGTGCGCAGGGCGCCGGATGCTTCGACGAGGCCGTCGCGGTTCGCCTGCGCCTCGAAGTGATCCTTCGCCTCGGTGATCGGCAGCTCGGTCTCAGTGGCGAGCAGCTCGATGACCTTCTGCGGGAAGCCGAGCGGGGTGTTGATGCCCGTGCCGACCGCCGTTCCGCCGAGAGGCACCTCGCCCACGCGGGGGAGGACGGCCTGCACGCGCTCGATGCCCAGGCGCATCTGGCGGGCGTAGCCGCCGAACTCCTGGCCGAGCGTCACGGGGGTGGCATCCATCAGGTGGGTGCGGCCCGACTTCACGACCGACTTCCACTCGTCGGCCTTGGCCTCGAGGGCGACGGCGAGGTGGTCGAGCGCGGGGATGAGGTCGTCGATCAGAGCCTGGGTGACGGCGATGTGCACCGACGTCGGGAACACGTCGTTCGACGACTGCGACGCGTTGACGTGGTCGTTGGGGTGCACGGGCGACCCGAGGCGCTGGGTCGCGAGGGTCGCGAGCACCTCGTTCATGTTCATGTTCGACGAGGTGCCGCTGCCGGTCTGGTACGTGTCGACGGGGAAGTGCGCGTCGTACTGCCCGGTGATGACGTCGTCGGCCGCACCGGCGATGGCGTCGGCGATCGCCGCATCCAGCGTGCCCAGCTCTTTGTTCGCGAGCGCGGCGGCCTTCTTGATGCGGGCGAGGGCCGCGATCTGGGTGGTCTCGAGACCCGAACCCGAGATGGGGAAGTTCTCGACCGCGCGCTGCGTCTGCGCCGCGTAGAGCGCGTTCTTCGGAACGCGCACCTCGCCCATGGTGTCGTGTTCGATGCGGTACTCGGTGTCGGTCACGTCGTCGTCCTCCAGTTGCCGATGTGCGGGGTTGTTCACGGGTGCGAATCGCCGGCGTCGCCCACGATCACGTCGGGCTCGACCAGGCCTTCATTGAGGCGGTAGTTCGCGCCGACGATCGCGACGCGTCCTTCGGCGATGGCTTCGCTGATCAGTTCCGACGAGTGCAGCAGCTCTCCGACGGTGTCGCGGAGGTGCTCGCGGCCCACCAGCTCGGGGTCTGCGGGGCCCTCGTTCGCGCGCAGCACGCGTCGGACGGCGGGCACGATCGGGGCGATCTGCTTCCAGATGCCGGCGGGAAGGTCGGGGGCGTCGAGGCCGGTGCTGTCGATGGCGGCGCTCACGGCTCCGCACGCGTCGTGCCGCAGAACCACGATGAGCTTCACGTCGAGGACCGCGACGGCGTATTCGAGGCTGCCGATCACCGAGTCGGAGATGACCTGACCGGCGTTGCGCACGACGAACAGATCGCCCAGGCCCTCATCGAAGATGATCTCGGCGGCCAGTCGGGAGTCGGCGCACCCGAAGAGTGCGGCGCGTGGCGTCTGGCCCCCCGCGAGGTCGTGGCGTCGCTCGACGTCCTGTCGTGGGTGCTGCGGCTCGCCGGCGACGAAGCGCTCGTTGCCGAGTCGCATCTCGTCCCAGACCTGGCGCGGAGTGAGTCGAGTCGTCGTCACGGGGTTGCCTCTCGGAGTTCGCGGATGTCGGCGGTGACGGCCGACGCGGCCGCCTTCGCGATGTCGGGCGCGGCCGTGCCGTAGACGAGAACGCGGTCGTCGCCGGCGGTCGTGGCGAGCGCGTAGGAGATGTTGCCGGCACCGGCGGCATCGGAGATGGAGTACTCGGCCCACTCGATGCCGTCGATCGTGACGGTGGCCGATGTCGTGGCCCCCCGCAGCATCTCGGCCGGCCACGACTCGCTCGCGCCGAACCCCTGCGCGATGTTGAGGAACCCGCGCTCGGCCCGGGGGGCGTACGAGATGGTCCACGCGTCGACGCTGCCGCCCTCGATGCGAGCGGCGTTCACGCGCCAGTCGTCGGGGACGGCGGGGTCGATCACGGGGTGTCCGAGGTCGGCCGCCAGGGCGGCCGATTCGGCGGTGACATCGATGGGAGGAGCCTCGGCGGGCGTGCCGCGCGGAACGCCGAGCACGACGACGAACATGATGGCGAGGGTGGCGAGAATGGCCGCCAAGAGGCTGGGGAACGTCTTGCTCGACCGGTAGCGGCGGGAGAACTCGGCCTTGCGGGCCGCGGTCTCCTCGGCGGTCTCGGGTCTGCCGAGCTCTGCGACGACGCGGGCCATCATGCCTCCGCGCGTGCGTCGGTCGAAACTTCGCCGCGGGCGGCGTCGAGCCGCCGCTTGGCTCCGAGCAGCCACTCCTCGCAGCGGGCGGCCAGGGATTCGCCGCGCTCCCAGAGCGCCAGCGATTGCTCGAGCGTCGGCGCACCCTGCTCGAGCTCAGCGACGACGCGCACGAGTTCGTCGCGGGCCTGCTCGAACGACAGCGTCGCGACGTCGGCGGTGGGTTCCGAGGGCGACGCGGTCATGGGTTCCATTCTAGGGCGGGGCTCCGACGGCTCAGGCTCCGCTCGGAGACTCCGCGACCTCGCCGTCCGAGCGCGCCGCCACCGATCCGCGTGCCACGGTGATGGTCATGGCGGTGCCCGCGGGCGCCTGCGCGGCGTCGCGCACGATCACGCCGTCGCCGATGTGGGCGATCGCGTAGCCACGGGCGAGGGTCGCGACGGGCGAGAGGGCGCGCAACGACGCACGCAGCTCCATCGTGCGTCGCTCGCGCAGCGAGAGGTCGCGCTCGACGAGGTCGCGCCCCCGGCTCGCCAGCATCCAGATCTCCTGAGCACGCGCGGTGAGGGTCGTCTCCGGGGTGCGCAGCACCGGTCGCGAGCGCAGTTGGTCGAGCTGCGCGATATCGTGGCCGACGCGCTGCGAGAGGCGCCCGACCAACCGCGCGCGCAGCTGCGCCACCAGCGCCCGCTGCTCCGAGACGTCGGGCACGACCCGCTTCGCCGCGTCGGTGGGGGTCGAGGCGCGCAGATCGGCGACGTCGTCGAGGAGCGGGTGGTCGTTCTCGTGACCGATCGCGCTCACGACGGGGGTGGATGCGGCGGCCACCGCGCGCAGCATCCGTTCGTCGCTGAATCCGAGCAGCGTCTGCGGGTCGCCGCCGCCCCGGGCGATGATGATGACGTCGATCTCGGGGTCGGCGTCGAGCGCCTTCAGCGCCGCGATGGTCTCGGGCACGCACCGGTCGCCCTGCACGGCGGCGTGCTTGGTGCGGATGAGCACGTGCGGCCAGCGCAGCTCGGCATTGCGGTGCACGTCTTTCTCGGCGTCGGAGTTCTCTCCGGTGATGAGCCCGATGTGCCGGGGGAGGAACGGCAGGGGTTTCTTGCGCGACGGATCGAAGAGGCCCTCTTTGCGCAGCGCGAGCCGCAGCTGCTCGAGCTTTTCGAGCTGATCGCCGAGACCGACGTGGCGCATCGCCGACACCGAGAAGCTGAAGTCTCCTGTGCGGGGGAAGTAGTCGGGCTTGACGCACGCGATGATGTGGTCGCCGACCTTGAGGTCTCGGGGAAGGCGCTGCAGAGTGCTCGACCAGATGCGGAATGAGATGGTGGCATCGGTGGCGAGGTCTTTCATGCGTCCGAAGACGTTTCCGCCGCGTTGGTTCCACGACGTGATCTCGCCCTCGACCCAGACCGATCCCCATTTCTCGACGAACCCGCGGATCGTGTCGTTCAGGCGCGCGACCGAGGTGGGGGCCTGCGCGGTGGAATCACGCGGGGGCACGGAGTCGGGCGGCGGCGGTTGTCCCGGAACGGCCTCGGGCTGGAACGTCGTCATATGCTCCGGGTTCGTCGGGGTGTGGCGGGTATCGGCCGTCATCCAGGGGCACCCCCGTAGAATCGAGGGGTGAGTACTCCTGTCGTCAAGCTGCCCCTGCCCCGCATACCGGGGCGTCGAGGACGGCTCCAGGATATCCCGGTGCCCGGACACAAGAAGGTGCTGCTGGCGGCCCCGCGCGGGTACTGCGCCGGCGTCGACCGCGCGGTCGTCGCGGTGGAGAAGGCGCTCGACCGTTTCGGTGCACCCGTCTACGTGCGCAAGCAGATCGTGCACAACATCCACGTCGTGCGCGAGCTCGAGTCCCGCGGGGCGATCTTCGTCGAAGAGGTCGACGAGGTTCCGCCGGGATCTCACCTCGTCTTCAGCGCCCACGGCGTCTCGCCGGCGGTCGTCAACGCGGCCGCCGAGCGTCAGCTCCAGGCGATCGATGCCACGTGTCCTCTCGTCACCAAGGTGCACCGCGAGGCCGTGCGCTTCGCTCGTGACGACTTCGAGATCCTGCTGATCGGCCACGAAGGCCACGAAGAGGTCGAGGGCACGGCGGGCCACGCGCCCGACCGTGTGACGATCGTGAACTCTCCCGACGAGGCCGACACCGTCGAGGTGCGCGATCCGTCGAAGGTCGTGTGGCTCTCGCAGACGACCCTCTCGGTCGACGAGGCGATGGAGACCGTGCGGCGTCTGCGCCTGCGTTTCCCGCAGCTGCAGGATCCGCCGTCGGACGACATCTGCTACGCCACCCAGAACCGCCAGGTGGCGATCAAGAAGGTCGCGCAGGACGCCGATCTCGTGATCGTCGTCGGCTCGGCGAACTCGTCCAACAGTGTGCGTCTCGTCGAGGTCGCGCTGGAGTACGGCGCGAAGGCCGCCTACCGTGTCGACTACATCGACGAGGTGAAGCAGGAGTGGCTCGACGGCGTCGAGACCGTCGGTGTCACCAGCGGCGCATCGGTGCCCGAGGTGCTCGTCGAGGAGGTCATCGCCGAACTCGCCGGTGCCGGCTATCGCGACGTCGAAGAGGTCAAGACCGCCGAGGAAGACCTCCTGTTCTCGCTCCCGAAGGAGTTGCGGTCGGACGACCGTGCCCTCGGCGGGCGGAGCCGCGCGTGAGTACTCCCGACCCTGACGATCGGCCGCGCCCGCAGTACGGCGAGTACGCCTCGCCGGAGGAGCAGCGGGCGCGCATCCGTCAGCCCGATGCCACCGACGCTCTGCTCGCGGGCCAGGCCCTCGATGCTCCCGCGACCTCCGCCTCCGCGCCCCCGGCGACCCTGGCCGAGCAGACGCGGCGAACGACATCGGCCCCCTCGACGTCGGCGCTCGCGCGCCCTCTCACCGGCTGGCGTCTCGCCGATCGGATCATCACGATCGGTCTGCTCGCCTACGGGCTGGTCAACGTCATCGCCACATCGGTGCAGCTCTTCTCGTTCGAGCAGTACGCCAACACGATCCTCGGATTGTTCGGCGTCGATCAGGCCTTCACCAATGTCGCGCAGGGCCAGCTGTGGGGAACCGTCGCCGGGATCACGATGATCGTCGGGTGGCTGCTGACCGCCACCCTCACGTGGCGTCAGCTGCGCCGCGGCCGCATCGCGTTCTGGATCCCCGTGGCCGGAGCGCTCGTCGTCAGCATCGCGGTGTCGATCTTCATCACGGTTCCGATCCTCAACGACCCCGCCTTCAGCGAACTGTTCAACCAGGTCGCGACGTCGGGGAGCTGAACCTCCGGCGCCTCCGTCTCGTGTTCTGAGGAGGAGGCGGTCGATGCGTGCAGACGAGGCGGAACAGCTCGCGGCGCTCTACGACGCGCACGCGGCCCCCGTGTGGCGGTACGTGGTATCGCTGACGGGTGATCGTGCGGGTGCCGACGACATCGTGCAGGAGACCCTGCTGCGCGCCTGGCGGACGCCCCGCATCATGGCTGATGACCCTGCCGCGCTCCGCTCGTGGATGATCACCGTGGCCCGCAACCTCGTCGTCGACGAGGCGCGGAGCGCGCGGCGCCGGCATGAGAACCCCGTCGCCGACATCCCCGACCGTGCGACCTCCGACGACACCGACGCCCTCTTCGACGCGCTGCTCATCGAGGAAGCCCTCGCGGCGCTCAGCGCCGATCATCGAGCCGTGATCGTGACCGCCTACTACGGCGGCCGCAGCGTCGCGCAGTGCGCGGCCGCCCTCGGGATCCCCGAAGGTACGGTCAAGTCGCGGCTGCACTATGGATTGCGAGCGCTGAAGCTCGCCCTGCAGGAGAAGGGAGTCACGCGATGAACCCCGATCACGCGCGCTTCGCGGAATGGGACGCCGCCTACGTGCTGGGCGCCCTGTCGGCATCCGACCGACGCGACTACGAAGACCACCTGGCGGAGTGCGCCGAATGCACGCGCGCGGTCGGCGAGGTCGCCCCCACCGTCGGCCTGCTGTCGCGGATCGCCGCGCCGCCGCTGACCGAGCGCGACGAGGAGCCGGATGCTGCGCGCCGCGCGCAGCTCGTTTCGATCGCGGGTCGCCGCGCACGCCGTCGGCGGGGGTGGTGGGTGGGCGCGGGCGTCGCGGCCGCAGCAATCGTCGTCGCAGCCGTCGCCGTTCCGTTGACGATCGAGAGTGCTTCGCAGCAGGGGAGCGTCTATGCCCTGGAAGACCTCGCCAACGCGCCCCTCGAAGCATCCGTCCGGCTCACGGACGCCGCGTGGGGAACCCAGATCGACCTGGTCTGCCGATACAGCGGCGAAGTGCTCGATGCGCCCGAGGGCGGGTGGCCGTACGCGCTCGCCGTCGTCGATGCGAACGGCGCGTCGACGACCCTCTCGACCTGGCGGGCGGAACCCGGGTCGACCACGCAGCTGAGCGCGGGGACCGACCTGGGCGTCGGCGACATCGGGGCGGTGGAGATCCGCACGATCACCGGCGAGCACGTGCTCATGCGCTACGAGGCCGATCGCTGAGCCGCACTCGCGGGGTCGTAGGATCGTGCGATGCCCCGACTCCTCGCCGTCTGCGCCGTGCATCAGCTGCGTCCTGATTCGGGGTCGCTCGGCGTCACCGCGATCGACAAGCGCCCGCTCGACGGCGCGGTGAAGGTCGGGCCCTTCGGTGTGCGCGGCGACGTGCAGGCGAGCCGTAAGCACCACGGCGGTCACGACAAAGCGCTCTACGCCTACGCGCAGGAAGACGCCGAGTTCTGGGAGCGCGAACTGGGCCGGGCACTGCCGCCCGGCTGGTTCGGCGAGAACCTGCGTGTCGAGGGACTCGACGTCAACGCGGCGCGCATCGGCGAGGTCTGGCGCATCGGCGACCGCCTCGAGGTGCAGGTGACGATGCCGCGCACGCCCTGCGCGACGTTCGCCCGGTGGGTGGGCGGCAGCGCCGCGCGCGGCTGGGTGAAGCGCTTCGACGCCGAGCGCCGCCTGGGGCCGTACCTGCGCGTGCGGCGGGCGGGCAGCATCCGTGCCGGTGACGAGATCGTCGTGGTCGCCGCGCCGGCCGGCGCACCCGCGCTGCTCGACGGCTACCGCGGCGCCTGAGACCGAAACGACCGCGAGACCCGTCCTGCGTGACGAGACTCCCGCAGAATGTCGGGGTCTCGCCGCGCGGAACAGGTCTCGCGGATGCTGCGGATCGGGTCAGGCGGCGAGGGACTTGCCGTGCGAGCCGAGCTGCTTGGTCGCCTCGACGACGCGGACGGCCATGGCCGACTCTGCGACCTTGCCCCACGCACGCGGGTCGTACAGCTTCTTGTTGCCGACCTCGCCGTCGAGCTTCAGGACGCCCTCGTAGTTCGAGAGCATGTACCCGGCGATCGAGCGGGTGAAGGCGTACTGCGTGTCGGTGTCGATGTTCATCTTGATGACACCGTTCGCCACGGCGAGGGCGATCTCTTCGTCGGTCGAGCCGCTGCCGCCGTGGAAGACGAGGTCGAGGGGCTTCGGTCCGGTGCCGAAGCGCTCGGCGATGCCGGCCTGGATCTCACCGAGCAGCTCGGGACGCAGCTTCACGCCGCCGGGCTTGTAGACACCGTGCACGTTGCCGAAGGTCAGGGCAGAGATGTAGCGACCCTGGTCGCCGAGACCGAGGGCCTCGACGGCCTTGGTCACGTCGGCGACGGTGGTGTACAGAGCCTCGTTCGAGCCCTCGTGCTGAACGCCGTCCTCTTCGCCGCCGACGACGCCGACCTCGATCTCGAGGATGGCGTTGATGTTCTTCAGGCGCGGAAGCAGGTCTTTCGCGATCTGGATGTTCTCGTCGAGGGGCACCGCCGAGCCGTCCCACATGTGGGACTGGAAGATGGGGTTGCGCCCCGCGCGGACCTCTTCTTCGGACGCCTCGATGAGCGGGAGCACGAAGCCGGGGAGGGCGTCTTTCGGGCAGTGGTCGGTGTGGAGCGCGACCGTGATGGGGTAGTTCTTCGCGACCTCGGTAGCGAACTTCGCGAACGCCAGCGCGCCGGTGGCGCGGGCCTTGACGCTCTGACCGGCGAAGTAATCGGCGCCGCCGGTGGTCACCTGGAGGATGCCGTCGGAGCCGGCCTCGGTGAGGCCCTGGAGGACCGAGTTGATGGTCTGCGAGCTCGACACGTTGATGGCCGGGTACGCGAAGCCGCCGGCCTTCGCGCGGTCCAGCATGTCGGCGTACTGCTCAGGTGTGGCGACGGGCATAGTCGTGCTCCTTGGGTTAGACAGGGGTCTTCGCTCAGCCTAGCGAAGGGGGCCGCGGCGCACCGGGAGGTCGCCAGCCCGACCAGATCGACGCCGGATGCTGTGTGGTTAAGAACTGCGATTCCTTCGCGTTCTGTCGACGTCAATTCTCCGGATCGGTGCGATCATGCCGCGTAGGCTGGCCGCATGGTGAGCCTTACCGCGGACATGAGCCCGCTGCATCCCGACCGCAACCTCGCACTCGAGCTCGTTCGGGCGACGGAGGCGGCGGCGATTCGCGCCGTCCCGTTCGTCGGTCGCGGAGACAAGGAAGCCGCCGACGGCGCCGCCGTCGACGCGATGCGGGCGTTCTTCACGACCGTCGATTTCGACGGCACGATCGTGATCGGCGAGGGCGAGAAAGACAACGCCCCCATGCTCTACAACGGCGAGAAGGTCGGCAGCGGGCGGGGACCGCAGTGCGATGTCGCCGTCGACCCGATCGACGGCACGACGCTCACGGCCGCGGGGCGTCAGAACGCCCTGTCGGTCATCGCCGTCTCCGATGCCGGCAGCATGCTCGACGCCTCGACGGTGTTCTACATGGACAAGCTCGTCACCGGTCCGGCCGGCGTCGGCGTCGTAGACATCCGGCTGCCGATCGGTGAGAACATCCGCCTCCTGTCGAAGGCGCTCGGCAAGCCCGTTGAAGAGATGGTCGTCTCGGTGCTCAACCGCCCCCGTCACGAGCAGCTGATCCAGGAGATCCGGGAGGCCGGCGCCGGAACCCGGCTGATGAGCGACGGCGACGTCGCCGGCGGCATCAACGCGGCGCGCCACAACGCGCGCACCGACATGTGCGTCGGGGTCGGCGGAAGCCCCGAGGGCATCGTGACGGCGTGCGCGATCAAAGCGCTCGGCGGTCACATCCAGGGTCGACTGCGTCCGCGCGACGACGAGGAGCGCCAGAAGGGCGCCGACGCCGGGTTGAGGTTCGACGACTACGTCTACGAGGCCGATGACCTCGTCCGCGGCAAGAACACGATCTTCGTGGCCACCGGCGTCACGGACGGTCAGCTCGTGGGGGGCGTGCGCCGCGAGGGCGACTTCCTCTATACGGAGAGCGTCGTGCTGCGCGGAGCTTCGGGAACCCTCCGGTGGATCTCGTCGGAACACCTCACGTCGAAGTGGCTCTGACGCCTCTTCTGTGACCGCCCCGTGTGCGGCATCGACGCGCGGACCCGCCGTCGTGACCGAGTCGTGACGACTCGTTCAGGTGATGCATGGCAAAATTGACCTCGGTGTCAACGGCGATGCTTCCGTGATCACAGACGTGAGGGGAGTGGACATGTCCGCTCAGTCGAGCCAGTCCGCACCGCAGACCGGTGCCCAGGCCGTCGTCGCCGACGCCGTGGCACACGCCGCCGCAGCCGCCGCCGTCGCAGCTCCGATCGACCCCGCGCGTCGGCCCGACGTGCTGTTCCGCGTGCGACGGGAAGAGGGCCACGAGCCCAGCGTCTGGTGGATGATCGGCGCGTTCGTGATCGTCTCCGGCGCCGTCATCTCGCTGCTGAGCTTCGTGCCCGGCGGGGCAGGCTGATTTCTCCCGTGGCGCCGATCGGCGCCACGTCGGCTCGCTAGAGCCGTCCGCGAAGGTCGCCGAGGTCGGCGATGGTCGACGGCGCCGCATCGTCGAGGCCGTCGAGAAGTTCGGGCGCCGTCCACCGGCGCGTGCTGCGGTCGATCACCGCGGGGGCCGACGCCGCCTCGAGGCGTGTGTCGTCGATACCGGGGAACTTGCGCGCGCTGACGAGCACGCGGCTCTCGAGCGACCCCGCGAACTTGTTGTACGAGTCGACCGTGCGTTCGATCGCCCGGCGAAGGTCGTCGGCGTGCCCGGCGAGGGTGCCGATGCGCTCGTACATCTCGGTGCCCAGGGCGAAGAGCTGCCGCGCCTCCTGCGAGACGTCCTGCTGCGTCCACGTGTAGGCCACGGTCTTGAGCACGGCCCAGAGGTTCACCGGTGATGCGAGTGCGACCCGCTTGCCGAAGGCGTAGTCGAGCAATGCCGGGTCGTGCTCGAGTGCGGCGGACAGGAGGGATTCGCTCGGGATGAAGCACACCACGAACTCGGGACTCGATTCCAAGCCCGACCAGTAGCTCTTCTTCGCCAGGGCGTCGACGTGCGCCCGCACGGCCCGCGCGTGTCGGTCGAGCAGCGACGCGCGTCGCGCGGCTTCTTCGCCCTGGGCGGTGAAGGGGATCGCGCTCGCCTCGAGGTAGGCGTCGAACGGCACCTTCGCATCGATCGCGAGCGTCTTATCGCCGGGGAGCCGCACGATCATGTCGGGACGCCCCGCGCCGGCCACCGTCGAGATCGTCGCCTGTGTATCGAAGTCGACGTACCGCATGAGGCCCGCCGCCTCGACCACGCGGCGGAGCTGGGTCTCGCCCCACACGCCACGGGTGCTGCTCGAGCGCATCGCCGACGCAAGGGCCTCGGTCGTGGAGCGCAGCGCCTCGTCGGATTCGTGCGCGCGCCGCAGCTGCTCGCTCAGCGATCCGAACTGCATCCCGCGCTCGCGCTCCAGTTCTTCGACCTTGCGATGCATCGTCTCGAGGGAGTCGCGCACGGGCGCGAGCGCCCGAAGCACCGTCTGCTCTCGACGCTCGCGTTCCTCGCGCGCGGCCTGATCGGCGCGTGCCTGACCCGCGAGGTCGCGGTAGAGCAGCTGCTGGTGGTCGAGCTGCGCCTGCACACCGATCCTGGCCGCGTCAGCCGCGGCGAGCCGGGCCGCAGCATCCGCCTGATCGCGCACCGCACGCACGTTCGCGCGACTCGTGCCGACGACGAAACCGGCGGCGAGACCGAGGGCGACGCATACGACCAGCGTCAGGAGGAAAGCAGGTGCGTCCATGTCGTCAGGATGCCGCAGCCCTCCGACATCGCGTCACGCCACGGCGGAGAGGGCCGGAACGGCGGGCTCGGCGATGGCGATCCGGCCCATGCGCACGCCCGCGGATGCTGCGAGATCGGCGATGTTGCTCACACCGGCTCGCCGCGCGGCGTCGATGACGATGTGCGCGCACGCGAGCGAGTCGGCGACGGCGTCGTGATGGTCGAACTCGCTGAAGCCCGCCTCGGCGGCGACGAAGGGCAGCCGGTACGACGGGAGCTCGTACGTCTTGCGCGCGAGCTGCAGGCTGCAGAGGTAGCGGTAGGGCGGGCACTCGTCGCCCGTCGCCTCGCAGGCCCGGCGCAGCACGGCCATGTCGAACCCGGCGTTGTGCGCGACGAGCACGTCGGCCCCGGCGAAGGCGGCCAACGGCGTGAGTTGCTCGGACCAGCCGAGGGCGTCGGCGCAGTGCTCGGGGCGGATGCCGTGGATGCCGATGTGGAAGTCGAGGAACTCGTCGTGGCCCGGCGGGGGCTTGATCAGCCAGCCCGCGGTCGCGACGACCTCGCCGTCGCGCACTCGGGTGAGTCCCACGGAGCACGCCGAGGCACTGCTGGAGTTCGCCGTCTCGAAATCGATAGCGGTGAAGTCCAGGGGCACGGATCCAGGGTCGGATGCCGGAGTGGGCACCCGGGGGAGGCGCGCCGGGGCCGACACAACTCCGGCAGGACGACGCCGCAGGCGCGGAAGCGGCGGTTCGCGTCGCGGGGCGGCCCGCGACGTCCGTTCTGAAGCAGGTGTGTCGGTCGTAGGGTCGATGCATGGCCGATCGCACGGAGATGTCGAGATCGTTCGGGGCCGAAGCCGCCGCCTACGAGGCCGGTCGCCCCGACTACCCGCTCGAGGCGGTCGAATGGATGCTGGAGCCCATCCGTCGCTCCGGGCATACGCCGCGGGTGGCCGACGTGGGTGCGGGAACCGGCAAGCTCACCCGCGTTGCCCTGGCGGCGGGGGCGGAGGTCGTCGCGGTCGATCCCGACGCCCGGATGCTCGACACGCTGCGCGCCCACGTCGCCGGGGTGCCGACCCGTGTCGGCACCGCCGAGAAGCTTCCGCTGCCCGACGGCTCGCTCGACGCGGTTCTGGTCGCGCAGGCGTGGCACTGGGTCGACCCGGAGGCCGCCTCCGCGGAGGCCGCGCGCGTGCTCGGCGACGGCGGAGTGCTCGGGCTCGTCTGGAACCTGCGCGACGAGAACGTCGACTGGGTGCGCCGTATGACCGAGGTGATGACGCCGAGCAACGCCGAGCTCATGCTCGCTCAGGGGACGCCTCCCGTGGGCCCGCCCTTCGGCGAGTTCGAGCATCGGCGCTGGACGTGGAGCCGACCCATGACGCGCGAGACGCTGTTCGCGATGGCGCGCTCGCGCAGCTACTCGGCGACGGTCGACGATGCCACTCGCGCCCGCATGGCCGCGCAGCTCGGCGAGCTGTTCGACGACATCGGTGCGACGGGTGACGCGGTCGTCGAGCTCCCGTACACGACGGAGGCGTTTCGCTTCCTGCGCCCCTGACGGACCGCTCTTGACGCACCGGGCGGAGGGCGCAGCATCCGCCCGCCTAGACTTGGTGCCCGTGGCTCTTACCATCGCGATCGTCGGACTGCCCAATGTGGGCAAGTCCACCCTGTTCAACGCTCTGACGAAGAGCACGGTTCTCGCGGCGAACTATCCGTTCGCCACGATCGAGCCGAACGTCGGCGTGGTGAACCTCCCCGACCCCCGGCTCGACCAGCTCGCCGGGGTCTTCTCGAGCGAGCGCACCGTGCCCGCCGCCGTGTCGTTCGTCGACATCGCCGGCATCGTGCGCGGCGCGAGCGAGGGCGAGGGGCTGGGCAACCAGTTCCTCGCGAACATCCGAGAGGCCGACGCGATCGCGCAGGTCGTGCGCGGATTCGCCGACGGCGACGTCGTGCACGTCGACGGCGCGGTCAACCCGCAGAACGACATGGAGACGATCAACGCCGAGCTGCAGCTCGCCGACCTCCAGACGCTCGAGAAGGCCATCACCCGGTACGAGAAAGAGGTGCGCGGCAAGAAGCTCGACCCCGTCGTGCTCGAGACCGCCACCGCCGCGCGCGACGCGCTGCAGCGCGGCGAGGTGCTCTCCGCCACGTCGATCGATCTGGCTCCGATCCGCGAGCTGGGCCTGTTGACCGCCAAGCCCTTCATCTTCGTGTTCAACGTCGACGAGGCGGTGCTGACGGATGCTGCGCGCAAGGCCGAACTCGCAGCCCTCGTCGCTCCTGCCCAGGCCGTGTTCCTCGACGCGAAGATCGAGTCGGAGCTGATCGACCTCGACCCCGAGGACGCCGCCGAGCTGCTCGCGTCGACCGGTCAGGACGAGTCGGGCCTGGACCAGCTCGCCCGCATCGGCTTCGCCACCCTCGGACTGCAGACGTACCTGACGGCGGGTCCGAAGGAAGCGCGCGCGTGGACGATCCCGCAGGGCTCGAAGGCCCCGCAGGCGGCGGGCGTCATCCACACCGACTTCGAGAAGGGCTTCATCAAGGCCGAGGTCATCTCCTTCGCCGACCTTTTGGAGCTCGGCTCGGTCGCCGAGGCCCGCGCGAAGGGCAAGGCTCGTCTCGAGGGCAAGGACTACGTCATGCAGGACGGCGACGTCGTGGAGTTCCGCTTCAACAACTGACATCCCGCGCGGTGGGCGCCGCTAAGGTCAGGGTCATGGATAGCCCGAACGAGCGCGCGTTCGCCGACTTGAAGCGAATGGTCGACACGTACGGCTGGGCGGTGAGACACGTACTCGGCATCGCGTCTGCCGCACCGTTCTCCTACACGGTTGGTCTCACGACGAGAGGGTGGGACGAGCTCCTGATCACCGGCCTGCCTGCAGACGTCGCTGACGTCTTCATCAGGAATGCGGTGGACGAACAGGAATCGAGAGGAGCGTTCCAACCGGGCGATCGCACAGATGCCCTTACGGAGTCGGGCTCGGTGGCGCTTATCCGGGTCGATGACCGCCGCGGGTTGACGGCGGCTGAGAGGATGCTCGGCGACTTCGAAGCACTTCAAATGGTGTGGCCGGATTCGAGCGGCAATCTCCCGTGGGATATCGGCTATCGCAATACGCCAGAAGCACAACCGGTCCTAGGTCCAACTCCGAGGCCGAATCGTGCGCCGTGATGCTCATCGGTGGCGTAACCCGGTGGAGTTCCGCTTCAACAACTGGCGGACACGAGGCAGGGCATGAGCGGTGTGGGTGTCGACGTGACCGCTCCTGTGCTGCATCCGCTCGAGACCTCTGATCGTCCGGGTTTCATCACGCGCCTGCAGGCCGCCTTCGATGCCGGTGCGGCGGCCTTCGGGAACGAATCCGACGAGCCGGTGATCTCCGAAGCGGAGATCCGTCAGTCGATGGATCAGCCGGGTGCCGCAACGTGGGACGTCCGACAAGATGGCAGACGCGTGGGCGGCGCCGTCGTCGCGATCGGCGAAGACGGGCGCCGAGCATCTCTGGACCTGCTGTTCATCGACACAGCCGAGCAGGGGAAGGGCCTCGGCAAGAGGGTGTGGGCCTGCATCGAGGCCCGCTATCCCGCGGTCGAGGTCTGGAGAACCCTGACCCCGTACGAAGACACGAGGAACATCCACTTCTACGTCAACACGTGCGGCTTCCACATCGTCGAGTTCTTCCACCCGGGCCACCCCGATCCGAGCGAACCTCCTCGAGCCGGGAGCGCGGGGGAGGCATCCGGTGCGGATCTGATGTTCGCGTTCGAGAAGAGGCGTTCGCCCGCGGATGACGACGCCCGCTCAGACGTGCGCGTCGATGGGCCGCAGGACGAGAATCCGGTGGAGCTCCGCCCCGATGACCGAGGGGGCGTTCTGGGGACGGAAGGCGTCACAATGCGGCGACGGCTTCGAGACGGATTCGATGCGACGTCCCTCGCGCTGGCGGACATCTTCCAGACTTGGGACGTGCTCGGTGTGTACGAGGACGAAGACGACCGGCCCGAGGATGACGAAGAGTACGACGACCTGGTGAGCCCGATGCGCGTCTGGCTGTCGAGCGGCATGACCCCGGAAGAACTGAGCCGGTCACTGACGGAGAAGCTCCGACGCGACTATGGACTCTCCCCGGAATCGCCCTTGGCTGAACTCGACTTCACGTCGCGAGTCCATTCATGGTGGCATTCATCCGCACGACCGGGCCCAGTACGCGGGTCAGCGCGCGAGGGATGAGCGGAAACGGGCGGGCGTGGTGCCCAGCAGTTTCACGAAGTGTCTCGTGAGGTGCGCTTGATCGTGGAATCCCGCCTGCGCGGCTGCGCGCGCGGGGCGATGCCCGCTGATGAGGAGTTGGCGTGCGAGGTCGACTCGTCGTCCGGTGACGTAACGATGGGGCGGGAGGCCGAAGGCCGCGACGAACGACCTCGAGAGATGGCTGGGATGACTGTTCAGCAGATCGCTCGCCTCCGCGAGTGACACGGCGCCGGGCAGTCGTGCCTCGAGAAGCTCGCGGAGACGGCGGGCAAGGCCATGGTCGCGGAACGACCGACCGGTGTCGTCGGCTCGCGAGGCCACAGCATCCGAAAGTTCGATGAGGGCTTGTTCCGCGGCGAGCCCTTCGCCGGGGGTCGCCAACGCCCGATGTGCGCGGCGCGTGGCAGTCAGGAGATCGACACGAGTGGGCTGGTCGACGATGGCGCCGATTCCGGACCGAGAGGCCCACGACGCGTCGAGATACGCCACGCGCTTGGCGAAGCCCGCCGCGCCGGGAGCAGCGCGTCCGTCGTGAGCGACTCCCGGCGGAAGCAGAGTCGCGGCGGCGTTGTCGGCGATATGCGCTCGGCCGCCCAGGGTGTAGACCACCGCGCCTTCGTCGACCAGCATGAGCGCCCAGTCGGCGTGGGCGTGCAACGGATAGGCGTGGGTCGTCATCCGGGCGTGGAGGACTTCTCTCACCCCGGGCACCTCCGATGGCCACACATGCATCTGTGTGAGCTCCGCCATGCGAGAAACGTACAAGACTCCGCCCGCCCCCGTGCCGGATCGTGGAGCCATGACCGACGAACCCGTGCGCTTTCCCACCCGCATCGCCCTCATCCTCCGCGACGATCTCGAGCCGTGGCAGAGCGTCAACGTGGCCGCGTTCCTCGCGAGCGGCGTCGCCGCTGACACCGCCCTGCTCGGCGAGCCGTACGTCGATGCGGATGGCACCGAGTATCTGGCGATCTTCGGACAGCCCGTCATCGTCTGGGAAGGGGACGGGGAGGTGCTGCAGGGTGTGAGAGCGAGAGCCGTCACGCGTGACCTCCGCGTGTCGGTCTACGACCGGCGGATGTTCGGTACGACCCACGACGCGGCGAACCGCGAGGTCGTCGCCGCATCCGCCGGTGTCGACCTCGACCTCGTGGGTGTGGCCGTCCACGGGTCGAAGAACGCCGTGGATCGCATCCTGAAGGGTGTTCCCCGCCACCGGTGAGACACGGGGGACGAGCTCACCGCGCGGCGGTCAGGACTCCGAGGGCTCCAGGGGGAGCTCGAGTCCGTAGTTCCACGACATGATGGCGGGCTGCTCGCGGTAGAAGCTCAGAACCGACACCGATCCGGCATCCAGGGTGATCTGAGCCCCGAAACGCGGCGCCATGCGCAGGAAAACGGCGGTCAGGATGCGGAGGAAGTGGCCGTGGGCCACGAGTGCCACGTCGCCGTCGACCATCGCGGGGAGCACCCGGGTGAGCACCCGCGAGGCGCGTCCGGCGACCTCTTCGACCGTCTCGCCCGGCGTCTCCCCACGGATCACGCCGTGGGTGAAGGCGCTCCAGTTGTAACCGAGCTCTTCGCGGATCTCGCGCGTCGTGCGCCCCTCGTACCCGCCGTAGTCCCATTCGACGAGCAGCGGGTCGATCTCGGGGTGCAGGCCTGCGAGCTCGGCGGTGCGTCGCGCGCGCTCGAGCGGAGAGGTCAGCACCAGCGAGAAGTCGTACCCCGCAACCAGACGGCCGGCGCCGCGGGCGAGGTCCTCGCCGCGAGCGGTGAGGGGGATGTCGGTGAGTCCGGTGTGCTTGCCGCTCTTGGACCACTCGGTCTCGCCGTGGCGGAGGAGAACGAGCTTGCCCGAGGGGTTGTCGGGTGCGGGCCGGTCGGGCAGCGGGTCGTTGGTGATCACACCGCAACCGTACTGTCCGCCGGGGCGAGAACGGCGCCGATCGGGCGGGCGCTCTCACTCGCCCGGCCATAACTCAGGATGGATGGTGCGCCGCGGTGGCGGCATCCGCATGTTTCCGGGGTAGCGCACCCGGCAGACCGGCATCCATCCTGCGTTCTGGTCGGACGTTCTGCTCGGGCGGCCGGTCGGGCGTTCTGGTCGGAAGGAGGAGCAGGTCCGGTGGCCGGCGTCCGTCACCGGGCCCGGCGGTCGGGGAGAATGGAGGCATGACGATCAGTGCCCCGCAGACCTTCGAACCCGACGGCCGTTCCATCCCCTTCGTCGACGAGGGCGAAGGGCACCTGCTCGTGCTCCTGCCCGGTCAGGGTCTGAGCATCGCCTCGCTCGGCACGCTCGCGCACGTGCTCGAGGAGGAGGGCTTCCGCATCCTCCGCATCGGCGTGCGCGCGCAGTCGCCCGACACCGCCCCGGTCACCCTCCACGACCTCGGCCGGGACGTCGTCGACGTACTCGACCACCTCGGCATCGGTCAGGCCTGGATCGGCGGCCACGGCTTCGGCAGCACGCTCGCGCGCGTGATCGCCCGCGACCACGCCGACCGCGTCGAGGGCCTCGTGCTGCTCGGCGTCGAGGGATCCGAACCCGTCTCCGCCGACGCGTCCGCCGCTCTCGATTCAGCCTTCGCTGCAGAGACGGCGGCCGAGGCGGGAGACGCCATCCGCGTTCTCGCGGGCGAGGCGGTCGACGCGGGCTTCGCATGGAACGTCTTCTCGCGCCTGCGCGACGACGATGCGCGCGCGCTGCAGGCGGCCGCACGGGCGGCGACCCCCGTCGAGGACTGGGAGCCGCTGGCCGAGCGCATTCCGGTGAACATCATCCAGGGCACGCACGACCGCATCGATCTTCCCGAGACGGCCGAGAAGCTGCGGGCGACGGCCCCGACGCGGGCGAGCCTTGCGAGCATCGAGGGCGGCGGGTACCTCGCGGTGATCACGCACCCGGGCGAGATCGGCGCCGAGATCGAGGACTACCTCGGCTGGGATTGACCCGCCCCTCCGACACGGACGACAGGACACAAGATGACCGCGACACTCGTGGCTCGCGGTGTGGCCGGCGGCTACGGCCACCGCACGCTCTTCGACGCGCTCGACCTCACCATCGCCCCGGGCGACGTCGTGGGCGTCGTCGGGGCGAACGGCGCCGGCAAGTCCACGCTGCTGCGTCTTCTCGCCGGGGTGGACGAACCGCAGGCCGGCACCATCACCCTCGCGCCCACCGACGCCTTCGTCGGGTGGCTGCCGCAGGAGCACGAACGCGTCCCCGGTGAGACGGTCGCGCAGTACATCGGACGCCGCACCGGCTGCACGCGGGCGACGGACGAGATGGATGCTGCGGCCGCCGCGCTCGCCGATCCGTCGCCCCCGGACGGTGCCGACCCTGCCGACGTCTACTCGGCGGCGCTGGAGCGGTGGCTGGCGAGCGGCGCGGCCGATCTGGACGAGCGGATCCCCGCGGTGCTCGCCGACCTCGGCCTCGATCTCGCGAGCGAGACAGAGATGACGTCGCTGTCGGGCGGTCAGGCGGCGCGGGTCGGACTCGCGGCCCTGCTGCTGTCGCGGTTCGACATCGCCCTTCTCGACGAGCCCACGAACGACCTCGACCTCGACGGTCTGGAGCGGCTCGAAGCCTTCGTGCGCGGCCTGCGGGGCGGCGTCGCGCTCGTCAGCCACGACCGGGAGTTCCTCGCGCGGTGCGTCACGCGGGTGCTCGAGCTCGATCTCGCCCAGGGGTCGAACCGTGTGTTCGGCGGCGGGTACGACGCATACCTCGAGGAGCGCGCGACGGTGCGACGTCACGCGCGCGAGAAGTACGACGAGTTCGCCGACAAGAAGGCCGATCTCGTCGCCCGCGCGCGCACTCAGCGCGAGTGGTCGAGCCAGGGCGTGCGCAACGCGATGAAGAAGGCGCCCGACAACGACAAGATTCGGCGGAAGGCCGCGACGGAGTCGAGCGAGAAGCAGGCGCAGAAAGTGCGCCAGATGGAGAGTCGCATCGCCCGCCTCGATGAGGTCGAGGAGCCGCGCAAGGAGTGGCAGCTCGAGTTCACGATCGGTGCGGCGCCGCGGTCGAGTTCGGTGGTGTCGACGTTGAGTTCAGCGGTCTTCACGCAGGGGCCGTTCACGCTCGGTCCGGTGTCGGTGCAGGTCAACGCGGGGGAGCGGATCGGCATCACGGGGCCCAACGGCGCCGGCAAGTCGACGCTGCTCAGGGCGCTCCTGGGCCGTCAGGAGCCCACCGAAGGAACGGCCGGTCTCGGCGCCAACGTGCGCATCGGGGAGATCGACCAGGCTCGTTCCCTCTTGGCAGGCACCCAGCCGTTGGCCATCGCCTTCGAGGCGTTCGTACCCGAGATGGGGTCGGCGGACGTGCGCACGCTTCTGGCGAAGTTCGGGCTCAAGGCGGACCACGTCAACCGTCCGGTCGACGAGCTGTCGCCGGGCGAGCGCACGCGCGCGGGGTTGGCGCTGCTGCAAGCGCGGGGCGTGAACGTGCTGGTGCTCGACGAGCCGACGAACCACCTCGACCTGCCGGCGATCGAGCAGCTCGAGCAGGCGCTGGAGTCGTACGACGGAACCCTGCTGCTGGTCACGCACGACAGGCGGATGCTGGACGCGGTGCAGACCGACCGCCACTGGCACGTCGACGCCGGTCGGCTCACCGAAGCCTGAGACCGCGGGTCGCGAGGGACGGACGCCGTCAGCGCCCCTGGCGCTTCTTGAACGGCTTCGGCTGTCCTTTGACCACGGGAGCTCGGCCCGTTCCCTTCGACGCCTTCGCCTTGCCACCCGCGGGTGCGGGCACGTTGCCCGACGACACGGGGGTCTCGGCGATCTGCCGGCGGGCCTCGTCGAGGAACAGCTCGCCGGCGGGTGTGAGTGTCGTCTTGCCGTTCGCGCGTGTGAAGAGGGGGTGCCCGATCTCGTTCTCGAGCTTCTGGATCGCCGAGTAGAGCGCGGGGAGCGAGATGCCGAGCGATTCCGCGGCGCGAGGGAAGTGCAGCTCTTCTGCGGCGGCGACGAACCGCACGAGGGACTTGAGACGGCTCACCTCTCGAATCTAGCCTGGCGACCGCCCCGCCCCGATCCCGGGGCCGCGTGGCAGACTGCCGAGGTGACAGACATCGAGATGGCCCGGATCGGCGGAGGGGCTGTCGTTCTGTACGACGCCCGCCTCGAACGACGGTGGACGGTGGAGCTCGAACCGTTCGAGATCGGCGTCTACCCGGTTACCCAGGAGCAGCTGTCCGAGATCATCAGCGCACCCTCACCCGACCCGCGACGGCCCGCGACGGGGGTGAGCTGGCTGCGCGCGATCCGGTTCTGCAATGCGGCCTCGGAGTGGGAGGGACTCGACCCCGCCTATTCGTTCGAGGGTGAAGAGGTGACCTGGCACGTCGATTCCGACGGCTTCCGGCTACCGACCGAGGCGGAATGGGAGTTCGCCTGCCGCGCCGGTTCGACGGGCTCGCACTACGGCCCGCTGCGTGAGGTCGCATGGACGAGCGCGGACGGGGTGACGACTCCGCAAGACGTGGGCGCGAAGCATCCGAACCTCAACGGGCTCTTCGACACGCTCGGCAACGCGTGGGAATGGTGCTGGGATCTGCTCGATCCTGCACGCTACGGCGACTATCGGGTATTCCGAGGCGGCGGGTTCGCTGACGACTCGTGGACGGTACGCGCGTCGACCCGCCGCGGTGGGCATCCTCGCACGGGCCAGGACGACGTCGGATTCCGTCTCGCGAGGGGCGGATTCGACGGCACGGATGCTGCGCAGGGGTGGTCGGCGGCGCTGGATGCCGAACGGGGCGCGGCCGCAGACCCGCACTAACGAATCTCACAGCCGTCCGTGTCCCCCATATGGGGGACAAGACACTAGAGTATTCCGAGTTGGGCAACCCTCACTGCCCCTTCTCAAAGGACGCCCCCTCCTGGGCGGCGAGGGTTGCCCGACTTTCGAGCCGACCTGCTCTCAGGCGTCGGCCGGGGCGGGAGCCGCCTCCGGTGCTTCGCCCGGACGGCGGGCAGACGCATCGGCGAACGCCTCTCCGACCGCTCGGCCCTGGATGATGGCGGTCAGGTCGATTCCGGTCGCGGCGCGGACCGCGTCGAACGATGCGCGAAGCCCCGTCGCCGACTCGGTCGCGAGGTGTCCGCTGGCGCCTTCGCCACCGAGCACGGTGATCGAACCGACCTTGTCGTAGCCCTTGGCGAACTCGGTCATCATCGGCACGAGCGTCTCGAGCGCCCGCTGAGCGAGGAGCGCCTGCTGGTTCAGCGAGAGCGCCTCGGCCTCGGCGCTGATCGCTGCGGCTCGAGCCTCACCGGTCAGGCGCAGAGCGTCGGCGTCGGCCTCCGCCTTGAGTCGAACGGCCGTAGCTTCCTGCGCGGCGATCTGCGCCCGCGCCTCGGCGGCCTTGACCTGGGCGTACGCCTCGGCGTCGGCCTCCTGCTTGCGCTGGTAGAGGTCGGCGTCGGCGACGCGGCTGACCTCGGACTCCAGGCGGGCCTGGGTGTTCTGCGCCTCTTGGACGAGCACCGCCTGCTGACGCTCGGCACGGGCGAGGGCCTCTGCCTGCTCGGCCTCGGCGTTTGCGCGGCCGACCTCGGCCTTGGCGGCGGCGTTGTTCTTGTCGAGCGCGGTCTGCTCGATCAGGTTCGCCTCGTCGGTTGCGATCTGGCGGGCCCGGATCTCGCGGACGGCGTTGATGCGGGCCACCTCGGCTTCGCGCTTCACGCGCTCGACCTCGGTCGCACCGAGCGCGGAGATGTAGCCGTTCAGGTCGGTGATGCCCTGGATCTGGAACGAGTCGAGGATCAGACCCTGTGACGAGAGGTCTTGCTTGATGCCCTCGGCGATCTGATCCGACAGGCGCTGCCTGTCGCGCATGAGCTCTTCGACGGTCAGCGTGGCGACCACGCCGCGCAGTGCGCCCTCGAGCTGCTCGGTGGTGAACTGTTCGATGGCTTTGTCCTGCGAGGCGAAGCGCTCGGCGGCTCGGCGCACCGACTCGGGGTCGGAGCCGATCTTCACGAGGGCGACGCCGCTCACGTTGACCGTGACACCCGTCGACGACTGAGCGGTGGGCTCCATCTTGATCTGGCGGGCGCGCAGCGAGATCATCTCGGCGCGCTGCGTGAGCGGGTTGACGATGGCGCCGCCGCCGGTGATGACGGTGATGCGCGACGAGGTCACGCCGTCGGTGCTGCGCTGACGCTTACCGACGATGACGAGGGCTTCGTCGGCCTTCGCTACGCGGTACCACGCGCGGATCAGGAGGGCGATGAGGATCAGGGCGACGAGCGCCACCCCGACTCCGATCAGAACCAGAATTCCGATTCCTGCGATTTCCATGGGGTCTCTTCCGTCGTGCGTCGATAGTCGACGCGGCGGTATGCCGGCCACGTCCAATCTATCCGGGGCCTCAGACACGGAGTCAATCGGGGCAGCGGAACGCTCACACCGCGCCGGTCCGCGGCTCTAGAGTGGCCGCATGATCCGTCGTCGCGTCACCGCCCTCAGCGTCGCCGCCGCGGCGGCCGTCCTCCTCCTCGCCGGATGCGCCGGCAGCGCCGACCCGAGCGGGAGCCCGACGCTCTCGGCCTCGCCGACGGCGACGTCCGCATCGCCGACCCCGACTCCGACTCCGACACCTCCTTCGACGCCGACCCCGACGACCTCCACCGAGACGTTGCCGACGGACTGCGCGCAGCTCGGATCCGCCGCGACGCGCGCAGAGACCGTCGGTGACATGACTCTGCAGAGCGACGGCGCAGGCTTCATCCGTCCCGCGCCCGAGGGAGCCACCCTCGCTCTCGGGTGCGACTGGATCGTGGGTGAGGGGGCGGGGGTGCTGCTGCTCATCAGCACCGCGCCCGCCGCGAACGTCACCGCTGCGCTCCCCAGCCTCGCGTCGGAGGGGTACACGTGCCAGGCGGCGGAGGATTTCGGCGCGCAGTACTGCCTCCTGCCGGGGAGCGGCACCGACACGGAGGAAGCGATCGTCGCTCGCGACGACGTCTGGATCTACTACGCGACCGTGAACCGCAACGGCCGCGCCCTGCTGTCGGAGATCGCCTCGGGCATCTTCGGCTGAGGGCGCGGACCGTGTTCTAGCGGTTCGACGAGTCGCCGAGGTCGGTGTCGGTGTATTCGCCGGGGGTCACGTCGTCCTGGTGCGTGTCGCGCCCGTCCGGCGTCTCGACGTCGGTGTATTCGCCTTGGTCGGTGGTCTCGCGCTGGGCTGCGTCTTCGGGATGCTTGTGGTCGGTCATGGCCGCCTCCTCGGGGTATGAGGTCTCGAACGCTACTCCCGGGGCCCCCGGTGCGCACGCCCTTGACACATTCACGTCAACGGTCGGCGGATGCGGCGAGGGCGACGAGGTCTTCGCGGAGGTATCTCGCGTATCCGCCCGGCGTGCGCCCTTCCGAACGCCCGCTCGTGACGACGTTCGCCCGTGCGGAGGCGACGATCGTCGCACCGGCGGCGCGCGCTCGATCCACGATCATGACGTCCTCGTGCTCGGGCACGGGCGCGAAGCCACCCGCCGCTACGAGCGTCGATGACCGGATGCCGAGGTTGGCGCCGTGCACGGCTCCGTTTGCGACTCCGATCTCGTAGGTCGCCAGCCACGCGCGGCGCTGGTGATCGTCGAGATCGCGCAGGTCGGGGTGGACGGTCCCGACGACGACGTCGGCACCGGCCGCGGCGAGGTCGAGCTGATGCGAGAGCCAGTTCGGCGGCACCACCGAATCCGCGTCGGTGTGCGCCGTCCACAGGCGTTCGGGGTCGATGCCGGAGAAGACAGCGCTCGCCGCCGCGGCCCCCGCGGCGCGGGCCGCGCCGACTTTTCCCTCTTCGATCACCACGGTGGCCACGTCGTGCCCCGCGGCGATGGTCGCAGACAGGTCGGTGCACGCGTCGAGCACGACGAAGACGGCGACGGGCACGTGGCTCACCGATCGGACGGTGGCGGCGACCGAGCGCAGGCAACCGCCGAGCAGCTCTTCCTCGTCGTGCGCGGGAACGATGACGGCGATCGCGTCGATGTCGGCACTCACGCCAGCCCCTCCCGCTCGGCGACGGACCCCGGAGCGGTCGCGAAGACGTCGAGCACGAAGTCGGCCTCCTCGTGGCGTGCGATCCGGTGCAGGCCCAGCGAGCGCGACAGCTCGTGATGCACGCGGTCGCCGGTCGTCGCCGCGTCGTCGATGCGACGACGCCAGTGGCACGCGATGACCACGCCGTCGTCGGTGAGCGATCCGCGGATGCGTCGTGCGAGGAGCTCTCGGTCGTCCGCGCCCAGGTAGTAGGCCAGTTCCGACACGATGACGAGGTCGAAACGGCCGTCGGGCCAGGCGCCCGGAAGCATGAACTGTTCGACCCGCACGTTCGCGAGGTCTCGGGTGCGGTCCGACGCGGCCCGCACCGCGGGCTCGGAGGCGTCGACGGCGAGCAGATCGTCGCACCGGTCGGCGAGCTCGGCGGTCAGGACACCGTTGGCGCACCCGAGTTCGAGCGCCCTCGCGAACGATGCCCGCGGGAGCGATGCCCGCAACACCGAGCGCTTGCGTGCCTCGTACCAGCGCGACTCGAACCCCCACGGATCGTCGTGTCGGCGGAAGAAGTCGTCGAACGCCGCGATATCCGCACTCGTCTCCTCGGTGGGGGGAGCGCCGACGTACACCTCGTCGTCGCGGAGGAAGTGCGCGCGCATGCCGTCGTGCACGATCGCCTCTCCGCCGGGGAGCGGTGAGAGCGGCTCGACCTGCGTGCGGTGACGGGCGATCGCTCCCGACTTCGCGGTCCGTTCCGCATCCGTCAGGTGCAGCACCCGCCAGCCGGACGTGTCGACGGCGTCGGGTGTCGCCCAGTGCCAGAGCCAGATGGGATAGCCGACGACCTCCACCGTCGGCGCTCCCAGGTCGAGCGCGATCTCGCCGAGCACGCGATGATCGCGGTGCCCGTCGCCCCACCAGGGTGCCGCCACGAGAACGGCACGATCGGAGAAGCCCGAGAGAACGGCGTTCACGCGTTCGGAGATGTCGGCGCGCTGCTCGTCGACACGCCCATCGTCGAACCCGAGGAACACGAGCGCCGCCGACGGAGCGAGATCGGCGACCGCCTCGACCGTCTCGCTCCGTCGCTCGCGCGCGAGGTCGCGCTCGTCGCCGAGAAGGGGATGCGACGCGCCGCCGTCGGTGACGACGACGACCGTGACCGGGATGCCGACGGCGTGGCACCGCGCGACCAGGCCGCCGGCGCCGAGCGTTTCGTCGTCGGGGTGTGCGGCGAGGACGACCACGGCGTCGGCGGTGAGCCGCAGCGGGGGAGCGGAGCGCCAGGGCGCAGCGTCAGCCCATGTCTGCTCGAGCGTCCCAGGATCGCGGTGGTCGAAGGCGACGCTCACGATGCGACCAGCTTGCGGCCGAGCCCCGCGAGGTCGCGCCGACCGTGATGCTGCCGCAGGTAGATGCGCAGGTCGGCGATCCTGCGTGCGAACGGTTCGTCGGTCGTCAGCGGGGCGGGTCCGAGCGCCTGCTCGGCGAGCGAGGCGATGCGATCGGCGGTCTCGGCGACGGTGGCTCGGACGCGGTGGGCGAGCACCGCCGGCGCGTCGACCCCGCGGCCGGCGCGCCCAGCCGCATCGGTGAGAACCGCTCGTGCGGCCCACGACGCGGCATCCGCCTCGCCCGCGTACGCCGCCGCGAGCTGGTCGGCCCCCTCGCGCGCCGCCGCGCGCGCGAGTGCCTCCGTCAGCGGAAGAGAGGCGCCCCACCAGACGGCGGCCACGCCGATACCGCCCCAGGCGAATCCGGGTCGCCGGAGGTACCACCCGTCGTCGCCGACCGGCGCCGCCGCCGCATCGTCGAAGTCGACGGGCGCGCTCACGACCTGCGCGAGGCCCCGCGACACCCAGGGGCCCGTGTGCGGGTGCACACCGGGTGCGCGAAGATCGACGGCGAAGAGCCGACGTTCGTCGGGCGCTGTCCACGCCGTCACGAGAGCGTGGCTGAGGTGCGACGCCAGGGAGCACCAGGGTTTCGTGCCCGAAAGCACCCACCGCCCCTCGTGCTCGCGGGCCCGCACCGAGACGCCTCTCCCCTCGGCGGCGAAGACTCCCCACGTCGCGTCCTCGCCTGGGACCGCGTCGGTGCTCACGGCGTCGGCACGGGCGGCCTGCGCGAGGATCTGCAGAGCATCGACGTGGGGCTCCAGCATCCGCGCCCCCGCGACGTCGACCGCCGCCGTGGCGGCGAGCGACTCCCAGCCCGCGGAGTGCGACGCAGACGCGACGTCGGGGCCGACCGCGCGCACCCACGCGAGCGTCGCGTCGATGTCGAGGCCGAAGCCGTCGGCCGCGCGCGCCGACCTCGAGATCGCAGCGGCGAGATCCGACGGACTCCCGGGGCCGAGGGTCACATCGACATCGTCCATGTCGCGAGCCTATGCGCGGGTGAACTCTGGGTGTCCGGCATTGCCCGTTGCCCCGCCGGCTGGTATCCGACAGGCATACTGGTCACGTGACTACACCCACCGTTCTCTTCGTGTGCGTTCACAACGCCGGCCGTTCACAGATGGCTGCGGGCTACCTGCAGGCCCTCGCCGGCGACCGGGTCGACGTGCGCTCGGCCGGTTCGGCCCCCAAGGACGAGATCAACCCGGTCGCGATCGAGGCCATGGCCGAGGAGGGGATCGACATCGCGGGCAACGCGCCGAAGGTGCTCACCGTCGAGGCCGTCCGCGAATCCGACGTCGTGATCACCATGGGCTGCGGCGACGCGTGCCCGATCTTCCCCGGCAAGCGCTACGAGGACTGGGAGCTCGACGACCCCGCCGGTCAGGGCATCGACGCCGTCCGCCCCATCCGCGACGAGATCCGCGCGCGCGTGGAGACGCTCATCGCCTCGCTCGTGCCGGACGCGCCGCACGCCTGAGCCGTGTCTCGATCCGGGTCGGCCGCCGAGGTGTTCGGCGTCTTCGCCAAGCTCGGGCTGACCTCGTTCGGCGGACCGATCGCGCATCTCGGGTACTTCCGCGACGAGATCGTGACACGCCGTCGGTGGATCGACGACGAGCGCTACGCCGACCTCGTCGCGCTCTGCCAGTTCCTCCCCGGCCCGGCGTCCAGCCAGGTCGGATTCGCGCTCGGGATGCTGCGCGCCGGCGTCGCCGGTGCGCTCGCCGCCTTCGTCGCCTTCACCCTGCCCTCGGCCGTGCTGATGATCGTCGCCGCCTACGGGGCCGGCGTGATCGGCGGCCCCGTCGGCGGCGGAATCGTCGACGGGCTGAAGATCGTCGCGGTCGCCATCGTCGCCCAGGCGGTGTGGGGCATGGCGAAGACGCTGACACCCGACCGGCAGCGCGCGGCGATCGCCGTCGTTGCGGCCACGATCGCGCTGGTGCTGTACGGCGCAGGCGGCCAGGTGCTCGCGATCGTGGTCGGAGCGCTCGCCGGCCTGTGGCTCTGCCGCGCGGGGGCGGAGCCGGGGGCGGGGATGCTGCGGTTTCCTGTCTCGCGAACGGTCGGGTGGGTCTGTCTCGCAACGCTCGTCGTGCTGCTGATCGGGCTGCCGATCGTGGCGGCTCTCGCGGGAGGCGGCGCGGTGTCGCTGTTCGACGCGTTCTTCCGCGCCGGGGCGCTCGTCTTCGGCGGCGGCCACGTCGTGCTGCCCCTCCTGGATGCGGGCGTGGTGTCGACCGGATGGCTCGCACCCGACCAGTTCGTCGCCGGCTACGGCCTCGCCCAGGCGATGCCCGGACCGCTGTTCACCTTCGCGGGATACCTCGGCACGCTCTCGTCGGTCGGACCCGGGGGTGTGGCCGGCGGCGTGATCGCGCTCGTGGCGATCTTCCTGCCCGGATTCCTGCTGCTGGTCGGCGTGATGCCGTTCTGGAACGCACTGCGCACCCGGCCGTGGGCCGGTGCGATGCTCCGCGGCGCGAGCGCCGCCGTCGTCGGCATCCTGGGGGCCGCGCTCTACGACCCGGTTTTCGTGTCGGGCGTGGTCGACGGCGGGTCGTTCGCTCTCGCCCTCGTCTGCTTCGTGCTGCTCGTATCGTGGCGGGTCGCGCCGTGGATCGTCGTGCTCGTCGGCGCCGCGGGCGGCGTGCTGCTCGCGTTCCTCTGAGCGGCGCTGGAGGTAGGAGAAGGGCCCGGTGCAGGACGATCGCGGTCGGATCGTCCTGCACCGGGCCCATGTCCTGCCTCGAGGACGCGCGGCGGGCTACTGAGCGTTGTTGAGGTCGTGGATCAGTTCGCGCTCGACGTCCTCCGACAGCGACGTCTGGACGACCTTGCCGTTGAACGGGGCGAGGGCGGCGGCGAACTTGTCTTCGGTGATCTTCGTGGCGTAGATCACGATCGCCGACTTGCCCTCCGACACGGTCGACTTCACGCGATCGCGGAACTGCGCGTCGAGACCGGTCTTGTCGAGGCCGGCGAACAGTCCGCCGAAGAGTCCTCCGAAGACGAGGCCGGCGAGCGGCACGAAGAAGAGGATGCCGATGAGCGTGCCGAAGAGCGCTCCGCCGGCCGCGCCGGCACCGATTCGCGCTCCCGAACCCGGGTACTCGACCTTCGTCTTCCCCTCTTCGTCGACCTTGACGAGGGCGAGGCCCGCGAGCTGGACGATCAGATCGTCCTGCAGCTCCTGAACCTTCGCGTAGGCCGCCTCGGCCTCGCTCTCTTTGTCGAACGCGATAACGATGAGATCTGCCATGTCGCATCTCCTGATCAAGGGTCTGGTCCGCCCGAACGGCGGGTTCGAGTGCGACCTTAGTGGACCCTGGAGAACGGCGACAGACGTCAGCGCCCGGGCGAGGTCTCGCCGAAAACGCCCACGGCCCGCCCGGCGGTGTCGACGTCGATCGTGAAGATCGATCCGCTGAGCGGGGCCGCGCGCAGATCGTCCTCCGAGAGGTTCTCTCGCGCCGAACCGACGAAGAGCGTCCGTCGCTCGCGACCGCCGAGAGCGACCGATGTCAGGTTGGGTGCGGGCACGGCGAGACGGGCGATCACCTCGCCGTCCGGGCTCCATCTCAGTACCTCGCCGCCGCCGTAGACGGCGTTCCAGAAGCATCCGTCGACGTCGCGCACGAGACCGTCGGAATCGTAGCCGCGGAGGTACGGCTCGAGCTCGCCCAGCTCGCCGCGACCCGGCCCGTAGGGCGCGCGGTAGACGGTCTTCGTCGACGTGTCGGTGACGTATATCTCGCCGCCGTCGGCGGCCCACTCGAAGCCGTTGGCGACGCCGAACCCGCCCCGCAGCACCTCGGGGCGCTCGTCGGCGCTGAAGGCGTAGAGCGCCGCGTCGGGGTTGGCGGAGGTGACGTCCATGCCGCCCACGATGAACCGCCCGAAGGGGTCGACCTTGCCCTCGTTGAAGCGGATGCCCGCGTGCGCGTGCTCGACCTCGGCGATCGTGCCGGTGATCGTCCCCTCCGCGTCGAGCGACACGATGCGATCCTTCAACGCCGCGACGAACCCGCCCCCGTGCGCGGGCTGCACCGCGCTCATCGGCGCGGGCAGCTCGACCACGCGGTCGTCCGAGCCGTCGACCGCACCGTCGAGCCGCGCGCGATGGAAGGTTCCGGTGGTGATGTCGACCCACGAGACCTCGTCGTAGCGCTCGTCCCAGAAGATGCTCTCCACGAGCACCGAATCCAGGTGGCGGAAGAGCTTCGGGTCAGCGTTCATCGAGGAGCCTTCGATCGTGTTCGTGGTGAGCGGATGCTGCAGATGTGCGGGGCGGGGAGGTCAGTGGCCCTCGAGCTTCTGTGCGGGTGCCAGGTCTCGAATCGTCAGGGCTGCGGTGACGAGCGCCAGGTGGCTGAGCGCCTGGGGGAGATTGCCCCACGACTCGCCGTCGGACTCGTCGATCATCTCGGCGTAGACCCCGACGTCGTTGCCGCGCGTGACGAGGTCGTCCATGGTCGCGATCGCCTCATCGTGGCGTCCGACGCAGGCCAGGGTCGCGGCTCGCCAGAACGCGCAGGCGACGAACGTGTGCTCCTCCTGGTCGACGCCCGAGTACCGGTACAACAGGTTGCCGGCGCCGAGGTCGCGAGTGATCGCGTCGATCGTCGACGACATGCGTTCGCCGCGGTCGTAGCCGCTGGGGCCGTGCAGCAGCACGGAGGCGTCGAGGTCGGTCGAACCGGGGTACATGACGTAGGCCTGGGCCTGCTCCGACCAGCCGTTCTCCTCGATCCACTGGCGGATGCGTTCGCGCTCCGACGCCCAGCGTGCCGCGCTTCCCGGGATCTGCCCCGCCTCGGCGAGAACCACCGCGTCGTTCAGGGCCTGCCAGCATCCCATCTTCGACGAGGTGTAATGACGGATCTCGGGCAGCTCCCACATCCCCGAATCGGGATTGCGCCACAGATCGCAGACGCGGTCGGCCGTGTCGGCGAGCATGCGACCTGTCGCCACGTCGAGCACGTTGCCCGCGTCGACATAGGTGCGGCAGATGGCGAAGAGGTCGCCGTAGACGCCCAGCTGCAACTGGCCCTGGGCCGGATTGCCGGTGACGACCGGGCCGATGCCGCGCCACCCCTCGACATCGAAGGTCTGCACGTCGGTGCTGGTACCACCGCGGAGGGTGTACATGACGTGCAGATCGGGACCGTTCTCGCGGATCGTCCGCAGCAGCCACGAGATCGCGGCGTGGGTCTCTTCGCGCAGACCGAACAGGATGAGGGCGTGGGAGGCGTACGCGAGGTCGCGCACCCAGGCGAACCGGTAGTCCCAGTTCTTACCGCCGCGCGGGTTCTCGGGGAGCGACGTGGTCGCCGCCGCCGCCATCGACCCGGTGGGGGAGTAGACGAGCAGTTTCAGCGCGAGCGCGCTGCGCTGCACATGCCGGGCCCAGGGGCCTTCATAGGAGAACTCCTTCGACCATGCCCGCCAGCCCCCGATCGTGCGGTCGATGCCGCGGTCGACGTTGTCGGGGTCGGGGAGATGCAGCGGCTCGTCGTCTGTCGCGGCCAGCACGATGAGATGCCGGGAGCCGGTCGTCGTCGTGAAGCGCCCCTCGACGCGGGGAGCCGACGCCGAACCGGGCTCGGGGTCGGCGCGACCGTGATTCTTCCCCACGATCGCGAAGGAGATCTCGCCCACCCGCATCACGCACGCCCCGTCGATGTCTTCGATCCACGGTGATGCGGTCTGCAGCTGGGTACCGGGGCGGATGACCCACTCGACCTCGACCTCGCCCTCGATGCCGTCGACGCGGCGTGCGAGCTCCGCCCACGGCAGCCGCCCGGCAACCCCGGTCACCATGGCGTCGGTGAGTCGCATCGTGCCGGTGGAGGTGGTGAACGTCGTCTCCAGCACGTTCGTCCGCGGGATGTATCGCCGCTTCACCTCGTAGTCGCCGGAGGGGTGCAGATCGATCGCGCCCCCGGTCTCGGCGTCGAGCAGGCGGGCGAACACCGGATGCGAATCCAGGTTCGGCAGCGGCATCCAGTCGATCTGTCCGCGCATCCCGATCAGTGCGACCGTGCGACCGTCGCCGATGGGTGCGTAGGAACTGAGAGGGTCGGCGGAGGTCGGAGTGTCGGGCACGTTCCCACCGTACGAACAGCCGACCGCTGGGAGTGCGGGCTTGCGCGAACCCTCGGGCCCGACTAGCCGCCGCGCACTAACAACGAACGGATGCATCGACAACCCCCGTGGCGTCGGCGCGGAGCGGGTCTACCGTCATTCACATACCCGTTGCGACCGTCAGGAGACATCATGGCAACCGACTCGAAGACAGCCCCCCGTAACCGCCGTCGCCCCGCGAAGGGCGGAAGCGGCGCGGGCCTCACCGCGACCGAGAACGCCGAGAGCGGCTTCACCGCTTCGGCGAAGCTCAGCGAGAACCTCCAGCGTGTTCTGGTCGACCTGATCGAGCTCTCGATCCAGGGAAAGCAGGCGCACTGGAACGTAGTGGGCAAGAACTTCCGCGACACCCACCTGCAGCTCGACGAGGTCATCGAGGCCGCCCGCGAATTCAGCGACACCGTCGCCGAGCGCATGCGCGCCCTGCACGCCCTTCCCGATGGACGCAGCGACACGATCGCCGAGACGACGACTCTGCCGGAGTTCCCGCAGGGCGAGGTCGACACGAGCGAGGTCGTCGATCTGATCACCGAGCGCCTCGAGTCGGCCACGTCGACCGTGCGCGAGGTGCACGACGACGTCGATGAGGAAGACCCCACGAGCGCCGACATCCTCCACTCCATCCTCGAGCGCCTCGAGCAGCTCGCGTGGATGGTCAGCGCCGAGAACCGCACGCCGCGCAAGCGCTGAGACGCCCGCATAGACGGCTTCGACCGCCGCCGCAACCCCCGGGAGCGGCGGCGGTCGCTCGTTCTAGCGTGACGGAATGGCCGACAACATGTACACGCCCCAAGACCCCAACACCCAGTTCCCCCGGCCGCCGTTCCCCCCGCAGCAGCAGACCGGCCCCGGCGACATCCGCAAGATGGATCCGGCTCCCGACCACGGTGAGACCAGCTACATCGGCAACAACCGCCTGCCCGGCCGGAAGGCCCTCATCACCGGCGCAGATTCGGGCATCGGCCGAGCCGTGGCGATCGCGTACGCCCGTGAGGGTGCTGACGTCGCCCTGAGCTACCTGCCCGAGGAGCAGGAGCAGGCCGAAGAGGTCGCCGCCCTGATCGAGAAGGAGGGCCGCAAGGCCGTGCTCCTCCCCGGTGACCTCCAGGACGAGAGCGTCGACAAGGAGATCGTCGACAAGACGGTCGCCGAGCTCGGCGGTCTCGACATCCTCGTGATCAACGCCGGCACGATGCCGACGGTCGACAGCATCGACGACTTCGAGACGAAGACCCTCGACCACGTGCTGAAGGCCAACATCTACCCGCTCTTCTGGCTGACGAAGGCGGCATCGCCGCACCTCAAGCCCGGTGCGTCGATCATCACGACCTCCAGCATCCAGGGCTTCGTCCCGTCTCCGTCGCTCGCGGAGTACGCCGTGTCGAAGGCCGGCATCGCGAACTGGACGCGCGCGATGGCTCAGCAGCTCATCGAGCGCGGCATCCGCGTGAACGGCGTCGCACCCGGACCGGTCTGGACGCCGTTGCAGCCCGCCTTCGTGCCGAACGAGAAGATCGAGTCGTTCGGTGAGGAGACGCCGATCGGCCGTGCCGGTCAGCCCGTCGAGCTCGCGCCGCCGTTCGTCTTCCTCGCCTCGCAGGAGTCGAGCTACGTCATCGGCGAGACCATCGCGGTCACGGGCGGATCGCCCACGCACTGACCGTGCCAGCACAGCCCCGGACGCTGCGACGAGCTCGGCGTCCGGGGCTTCGCTGTGCGCGCGGCGTAGCCGCTCCTGAGCTCGTCGGAGGGCACTGCACCCGCCAACGAGGAGGAGGATGCTCTCATGCCCGAGTCACCGGAAGTGCAGGCCCTCGCCGAGTACCTCGACCGGCACCTCGTCGCGCAGCGGATCGTCGGCGCGGACCTCGAGGAGTTCCGTGCGCTGAAGACCCGAGCCCGTCCGCTCGACGAGCTGATCGGCGCGACCGTCTCCGGGGTGCGGCGCTTCGGCAAGCACCTGGAGATCGCCACCGACGCCGCCGGGCTGCTGATCAGCTTCGGCCGCGCGGGGTGGGCGCTCCTCGACGAGCAGACGGATGCGCCGGTCCTCGCGCGCCTGGAGTTCGACGGCGGTGCGTCCCTCACGGTGACCGACGCGGGGTCGTTCCTGTCGCTCGGGCTGTCGGTCGTGGACGACGCGCGCGACGTCGCCTCCATCGCCAAGCTCGGTCCGGATCCCCTCGATCCGACCTACTCTCGTGCACAGCTCGATTCCGCCCTCGGCTCGAGGCGCAAGCAGATCCGCGCCCTCCTGCAGGAGCAGGAGTCCATCGCCGGCGTCGGGGGAGCCTACTCCGACGAGATCCTCCACGTCGCGAAGCTGTCGCCCGTCGTGCACGCGGTCGATCTGAGCGACGACGATCGAGACCGGCTGTTCGCTGCGGTCGTCGAGGTTCTGCGTGAGGCGGTCACGGCTCGCCGAGGCATCCTGCCCTCCGGGCAGAAAGCGGCGAAGGTCGACGCGATGCGCGTGCACGGGCGAACCGGCGAGCCCTGCCCGGTGTGCGCAGGCACCGTGCAGGACGTGCCCGGTTCGAAAGGCGCGGCGCAGTACTGCCCGACGTGCCAGACAGGGGGAGTGCCCATTCCGGGGTGAGGTCTGGGGCCTGCGCTCGGTGTGCGGGGCGTGACGAACACGGTCTGCGGCGAGAGATCGGGCTCGGTCGTCTGCGCGAGGACAGGCGACCGAGCCCGAGCGGGCCGAGGGCCGTCAGTGTGCCAGCGGTAGTTCCGCCGGGGCGTCGGCCGGCTTCTTGATCAGGAACGCGCCCACCAGCAGCGGCAGCGAGATGATCGCGGCGACGAGGAATGCACCCCGCGCGCCCGCGGCCTCGGCGGCCGCGGCGGTCTCGGTCGACGCGCCCATGACCGATGCCATGGTCGTGATGAGGATCGAGATGCCGGCTGCCCCCGCGACCTGCTGCAGTGTGTTGACGACGGCCGAGCCGTACGAGTACTGGCGAGGCTGAAGAGAGCCGAGCGAGGCGGTGATCAGCGGGGTGAAAGACAGCGCCAGACCGAGCGAGAGCAGCGTCTGCATGATCACGACCATCCAGATCGGCGTCGTGGTGGTGCTCAGCAGAGCGTACGCCCACAGCATCGCGCTCACGAGGATGGCGCCGGAGACGAGGAGCACCTTCGTGCCGCGGCGGTCGTAGATGCGGCCGATGACCGGACCGGCCAGACCCATCGCGAGCGCGCCCGGGAGGAGCACCAGTCCGCTCTCGGCGGCGTTCAGCCCCAGTCCCTGCTGCAGGTACAGCGGAAGCAGCGTGATGGTGCCGAAGAACGCCAGCGACATGACGCCGAGCTGGGCGACGGCCAAGGAGAAGTTGCGCACCCGGAACACGCGCAGATCGAGCAGTGCGTCGTCGGTTCGCTGGAGACGGAGCTGCCGCCAGCCGAAGAGCACGAGGGCGATGGCGCCGCCGACGAGGGCGACGATGAGCACCAGCGGAGACGAGGGTTCGCTCGCCGCATCCGCCTCGCCGTGGCCGCCGCCCAGCTGGCTGAGGCCGAAGACGATGCCGCCGAAACCGATCGCCGACAGCACCACCGAGAGGATGTCGATGCGGTTGTGCTCGGTCTCGGAGATGTTGCGGATCCAGGTGGCGCCGATGGCGAGCGAGACGAGGGCGATGGGCAGCACGAGGCCGAAGTTCCAGTGCCACCCGATCGTGTCGACGACGAAGCCGGACACGGTGGGACCGATCGCGGGCGCCAACGAGATGACGATGCTGACCCGGCCCATCATGCGGCCGCGCAGGTGCGGAGGAACGACCGTCATCAGGGTGGTCATGAGCAGCGGCATCATGATCGCCGTGCCCGAGGCCTGGATGACACGCGCGGCGAGCAGCATCGGGAAGCCGACCGAGAGGAAGGCGACGAGGGTTCCGGTCGAGAAGAGGGACATCGCGGCGATGAACATCTGGCGCGTGCTGAAGCGTCGCAGAAGGAATCCGCTGATGGGGATGATCACGGCCATGGTCAGCATGAACGCTGTCGTCAGCCACTGCGCGGCGACCGCGGTGATGCCGAGATCCTCGATGAGGGCGGGAATCGCCACGCCCATCGTGGTCTCGTTGAGGATCGCCACGAACGCGGCGACCAGGAGAAGCCAGATGACCCGGCTCTGCTCGGGGGAGACGCCCGACGCGGACGTGGCGGATTGGGGCTGTCGGATGCTATCGGTGGCGGGGGCGGCCATAGGTGGCTCCTCATCGTGCAATCGGGGCGCTGGTCGCCACCGGACCGGTGGCACCAACTCCGTAACGTCGGTCGACGGCGCGGCATTCCCTCGACGGCGAACAATCTCGATCGGCGGTGCGCATCCCGGGCCCGGTGTCGGCGGGCGGACGTAGGCTGACCGGCATGAGCATGGCAGGCGGCGTCGGATTCCGCGGCGTCGACATCGAGGCGCAGCGAAAGCGCAACGCCGATGCCCCACGGGTGGCGAACCTCGGCAGCCGGGTGGTCGCGCTCTTCCGCCGCTACCGGTGGCGCATCGCGATCACGGCGCTCCTGGTCGTTCTCGGCGCCGCCGTCGCGGTCGTGCCGCCGCTGCTGGTGCAGCGCATCTTCGACGACGGCCTGTTCCCCGTCGCCGGGGGGCCGCCCGACATCCCGGTGCTCGTGCGGCTCGTCGTGCTGATGATCGCGTTCTTCCTGCTCTCGGCGGTGCTCGGCGTCGGTCAGACGTGGCTCACCGCCACCGTGGGCAACGCGGTGACAGGAGACCTGCGCCTGCGGCTCTTCGACCACCTGCAGGCGATGGAGCTCGGCTTCTTCACCCGCACCAAGACCGGAGTGATCCAGTCGCGCCTCCAGAACGACGTCGGGGGAGTCTCCGGCGTACTGACGAACACGGTCACCAGCATCCTGGGCAATACCGTCACGGTCGTCGCCTCACTCGTGGCCATGGTGCTCATCGACTGGCGGCTGACCCTCATCGCCGTGGTGATGATGCCCATCCTCGTGCTGGTGCAGCGGAGGGTCGGCCAGGTGCGGGCGCGCATCGCGGGCGAGACCCAGGAGTCGCTATCGGAGCTCACCTCCATCACGCAGGAGACGCTCAGCGTCTCGGGCATCCTGTTGTCGAAGTCGTTCAACCGCCAACGCGCCGAGTCGGGGCGGTTCGCCAACGAGAACACCAACCAGGTGCGCCTGCAGGTGCGCCGCGCGATGAGCGGGCAGGGATTCTTCGCCGTCGTGCAGGTGCTCATGGCGAGCGTGCCGGCCGTGATCTACCTCGTGGCGGGGTTCCTCGTCACCGGCGGCGATGGCGGCACGGTCACGGCGGGAACGATCGTCGCCTTCACCACCGTGCAGGCGCGATTGCTCATGCCGCTGATGGGACTCATGCGCGTGGCCCTCGATCTGCAGACGTCGGCGGCTCTGTTCGCCCGCATCTTCGAATACCTCGACCTGGTTCCCGCGATCACCGACAAGCCCGACGCGATCGACGTGACGCAGGCCCCGGGGCCGCTCGGGCGCCTCGAGTTCCGTGATGTGCAGTTCCGATACCCCGATGCGGCAGAGGCCGCGCGTCCCACCCTCGACGGGGTGTCGTTCGTGGCCGAGCCCGGGCGGCACGTGGCGTTCGTCGGCCCGTCGGGGGCCGGTAAGACGACGATCCTCTACCTCGCACCGCGCATGTACGAGGCGTCCGGGGGTGCGGTGGTGTTCGCCGGGGCCGACGTGCGCGACCTGCGCGCCGAGTCGGTGATCGACCAGATCGGAATCGTGTCGCAGGAGACCTATCTCTTCCACGCCACGATCCGCGAGAACCTCCGCTACGCCCGGCCCGATGCGACCGACGCCGAGCTCGAGGCCGCCTGCCGATCGGCGAACATCCACCACGTGATCGCCGGGTTCGAGAACGGTTACGACACGGTGGTCGGCGAGCGGGGCTACCGGCTGTCGGGCGGAGAGAAGCAGCGCATCGCCATCGCGCGCGTGCTGCTGAAAGATCCGCCGGTCCTCCTTCTCGACGAGGCGACGAGCGCGCTCGACACCGTCTCGGAGCGCATCGTGCAGGAGGCATTGGATGCTGCGGCCCGCGGCCGCACGACGCTCACCGTCGCCCATCGCCTGTCGACGGTGATCGGTGCCGACGTGATCCACGTCGTCGACGACGGACGGATCGTGGAGTCGGGCACCCACTCGCAGCTCCTCGCCGCGGGCGGCCTGTATGCGAGCCTCGCCGCCGAGCAGCTGGCAGCGACCCGCGTGCTGACCGAGGAGCAGACGGCGGGCTGACGTTCAGCTGACACCGATTCAGCTGTCGCGTGCCGGGGTGAGATGCGCGCCGGAGACCCCGGCTCACGGCACCTCGGTGACCCGGGCACGCGGAGTGTTCGTTCGCGCGCGAGGTCTCGTTCACCTTCGCGCACATCGCCCGTTCTCTGCGCCGCGGGACGGTGACGGTGCCCGAACACACCGTCTCCGCGGACGCGCCGTGCGCGCACGCCCGCCAGCCAGGGAGAACCATGCCTCTTCTGCTCGCCGCCCCGAAGCGTCGGCTTCCGCTTCTCCTCGGTGGAGGTGCCACCGCTGCGGTGGTCGTCGCCGGGGTTCTCGTCGCAACCCTCGCCGGGGGTGCCGCATCCGCTCTCGAGGGCTCCGGAACGGCCGAGGCCCCCTACGTCATCGACGACGCGGCGGAGTTCTCGACCTTCATCCAGAGCGTCAACGCCGACACGGCCGGAACGGGGGCCGCCGCCGCGCACTACGAGCTCGGCGCCGACATCGCCCTCACCGCACCGGTGCCGATGATCAACAGCTTCGCCGGTGTGCTCGACGGCGCCGGACACACGGTCTTCGGACTCTCGATCGACTACTCGACGTCGGCCGCCTACCAGGCGTCCAACGGCGTCAACAAGACCGCGGCCCTCATCAACGCGCAGCGCGGCACGGTCGAGCGGATCGGCTTCAGCCAGGTCTCGATCACGGGAACCAGCGCGGCCGAGTCGCAGACGACCGCGACCAAGAAGGCCACGGTGGCCGCTCACAACTACGGACTCATCGACCAGGTCTACGCCCTCGGTTCGGTGGACGGCGGGTGGCGTACCGGCGGCCTCGTCGCCGACAACATGGGTGGCGGAACCATCCAGAACAGCTACTTCCGCGGGTCGGTCGTCTCGGGCTGGGAGGCGGGCGGAATCACCGCACGCAACGACAACGCCGGCGTCGAGAAGATCACGAACGTCTACGTCAGCGGCACCGTGTCGACCGCGACCCGCAACATCGGCATGATCGCCGGCTACAGCTACAGCACGGCCACCATCCGCGGCGCGGTCGCCCTCGACGGCTCGGTCACTCAGGGGTCTGGCCAGTCCGCCAACAACATCGGTCGCATCAACGGTCAGAACAACACCAGCGTCGGCAGCCGCGGTGCGACCTACGCCGACAACCTCGCGCTCGATTCGATCCGTCTGACCACGGGCACGGCGGGCGTGACGGTCACCGGCACCGCCGCCGACCGACAGGGCCTGTCGAAGACCTCCGCCGAGCTGACCCAGCAGTCGACGTTCGAGAGCATCGGCTGGGACTTCACGTCGACCTGGCGGATGGATGCGGCGACGCTGCGCCCGCACCTCGGAGGAGTCGCCGAGAAGGCGGCGCCCGTCGTCTCGACGCCCACGCCCACGCCCACGCCCACGCCCACGCCCACCCCCACCCCCACCCCCACCCCGACCCCGACGGTCACCGACCTCACGTCGTCCTCCGCCGTGACCAGTCCCGACGGCAAGACCGTCGCCACGGTGCGCACCGACGCCGCGGGAGACCTCACCTACTCCGTCACGCAGGACGGCAGCACGATCGTTCGCGACTCCGCCCTCGGCCTGGTCGTCGACGGCATCGATTGGGGCCAGGGCGTCTCTCTCGGCACCGCCGTCACCTCGACGACCGACGAGTCGTACCCGTTGATGGGCCTGAACGACACCGGACGCGACCACCGCAACACCAGCGTGCTCCCGCTGCGCAAGGGCGACGGGTCGCTCGTCTCGGTCGAGGTTCGCGTCTTCGATACCGGCGTCGCCGTCCGTTACGTGCTCGACCCCTCCCTGGTCGGCGCGGTCGTCTCGCGCGAAGACACGGCGTTCTCGTTCGACCCGGCGTCGACCCTGACCTACCAGGCGGTCACGGCGAGCACCATCGACGACCTGCAGAACAGCTTCGCCCGGTCGAGCTTCGATGCCGCCGGCGACCGCGACATCACGGTGCTGCCCACGGTGGAGACCCCCGACGGGCACGTCGCCAACATCACCGAGGCGAACATCCTCGACTGGCCCGCGATCGCGTTGAAGACCACCCGGGGCGGCGTCATCTCGACCTACTACTGGGCGACCGACAACGGGCAGGGCACGTTCGTCGTGAAGGCCGAGAGCCCGCACTCGCCGTTCCGTGTCATCACGATCGCCGACAACCTGACCGACTTCACCAACTCCGACATCGTCACCGCCGTGAACCCGGCGATCGACACGTCGGTGTTCCCGGGCGGCGACACGAGCTGGATCGAACCGGGCACGAACGCCTGGTCGACGCTGACGACCAACGATCAGAGCGTCACCGGCATGCAGGCGCTCCTCGACGCCGCATCCGACGCCCGCATCCCCGGGATCCTCATCGAGGGAAACCTCACGCACTCCTCGTGGGGGTCGACCACCGCCCAGCGGTTCGCGAACATCGCGGCCCTCGTCGAACGCGGGAAGGCGAAGGCGTTCCCGGTCTCGGTGTGGCTGTGGACCGACTACGACAGAGCGGCCGGCGTCGACAGCACGTTCACCGCCGGTGTCACGTACGACTCGGCAAGCCCGTACCCGCAGGTGAGCCTGCAGAACCCCGACCTGCGCGAGGCCTACCTCGACCTGGTGCGGGCGACGGGCATCGCCGGCACGAAGGTCGACCACACCAACGAAGAAACCGAGACCAAGGTCACCTTCTTCCGCGACTTCGCCCGCGACTCCGCGGCTCGCAAGCTCATGGTGATCTATCACAACCCGCTCGAGCCGACGGGTCTCAACCGCACCTATCCCAACGAGCTCGGGCGCGAAGCGATCAAGGGCCTTCAGTCGGGCTACAGCGCGAACCAGCAGACCCTCGCGCCGTTCACGCGCCTGATCGCCGGCACCGCCGACTACACGCCGTTCCTGCTGTCGGGATCGGGTGGCAACGTCACCTGGGCGCACCAGCTCGCTTCCACGGTCGTCTACTCGATGCCGTATCTGCAGCTCTCGGAGCGCCCCGACCACCTCGCTCCCGGCGGGCAGTACCACGACCTCGTCGGCGACGTCATCGCGAACCTGCCGACCACGTGGAAGCAGAGCCGGATGCTGCCGCAGAGCGCGATCGGCGCGACCACCGCGGTCGTGCGCGAGACCTCGGACGGGGAGTTCTGGATCGCCGTGACGGCGGGGGCAAGCGCCGGCGGTGAGATGTCGATCCCGCTCGACTTCCTGCCGTCGGGCACGACCTATAACGCCGACGTCTACGCCGACAAGAGCACATCCTCCGCGATGAGTCGCACGGTGTCGCAGGTCGACAGCGCGTCGACGCTCACCGCAGCAGTGCGCAACGGCGGAGGCTTCGTCGCCCGCATCACGACCGGGGCGATCGACAACCCGCTCGGCGAGGGCGGGACGAACGGCTACACGATCGACGACGAGGCCGACCTCGCGCTCATCGCGCAGCATCCGATGGCCACCTTCACGCTCACCGCCGACATCACCCTCACCAAGCCCTGGACCCCGGTGCCGTCGTTCCTCGGCACCATCGACGGCGACGGTCACAAGATCGTCGGCCTCGAGGTCGAGGGCGGTGCGTCGAAGGCGTTCATCCTCAACAACTCGGGCGTGATCCGCCGGCTGGGGTTCGTCGATGCGGTCTCGACGGTCGCCGCACCGTACGTGCAGAGCACACGCGTCGCCGTGGTCGCCGTCGCCAACGCGGGTCTGATCGACGAGGTCTTCGTGCGGGGCGCCGAGGTCGCGGGCGGATGGCGGACGGCGCCGATCGCGGCCGAGAACACCGGTGAGGTGCGCTCGAGCTACACCGTGGACGCGAAGGTCGTATCGAACTGGGAGGCGGGCGGCCTTGTCGCGTGGAACTCCGCGGCGGGCGTGCTGACGAAGAACTACGTCGTCGGCGCCGACGTGCGCGCCGAGGTGCAGAACGGCGGCATCCTCACCGGCTACGGCTACTCGGGCACCCAGGTGCGCGGCAACGTCGTCGTGAGCGGGTCGATCACCACGGCGAACGCCCCGCGGGCCCGCATCGTGGCCCGCGAGAACGGCGTGCCCACCTACAGCGACAACCTCGCGCTCGCGACGGCTCAGGTCAACGGGGCTGCCGTGACCGGTGGCACCGCGGGCAACCGCAACGGCGCCGACCGCACCGCGCAGGAGCTCGCCACCGCCTCGACGTACGAGGCGATCGGGTGGGACTTCTCGGAGGTGTGGGAGTTCGACACCGACAAGGGTCGCCCGGTGCTCCGGGCCGTGGACGAGGCGGTCGCCTCCGGGCCGTCGACGGCCTCGCAGCAGGTGCAGGTCGCTGTGCCGCAGATCTCGGAGGGCGAGTTCGTCTGGAGCATCGACGGGTCGAACGACACCGTCGACCTGGGCGAGGCCGTGCAGGGGCCGGGGTACTTCCAGGCGACGGGCGAGATCCACCCGATCCGTGTGACCGACACCCGCCGCACGGCCGGAGCGTGGTCGCTGTCGGGCCAGGTCACCGACTTCACCGGCACCGCCGGCACGTTCGGCGCGGAGCACCTCGGATGGACCCCGAAGATCGTCGAACCAGGCGCGGGTGCCCGTGCCGGTGCCGCCGTGGCGCCCGCGCTCGACGGGGGCACCGGACTCGGCGTGTCGGCGACGCTCGGCTCGGCCGACTCCGGGCACGCGACGGGCTCGGCGCGACTGGGCGCCGACCTGCTGTTCAAGCTGCCCGCCGAGGTCGCCGACGGCACCTACCGCGGCACGCTGACCCTGACGGCGCTCGGCTGAGCGCATGAGTTGCCGCAACTCGGGGCCTTAGATCGGAAGAG
>NZ_JBEUWT010000001.1:0-564607 GCF_045517775.1 Microbacterium deferens | reverse complement strand
GGGCCTTACCCGGCCGGGTGACCCCGAGTTGCGGCAACTCAGCGCGAGAGGGCGGCGGACAGGTCGGACAGGAACCCGGTGGGGTCCTGGAGATCCCGCTGGGTAACCTGCAGCACGGTCCAGCCCAGCGCCTCGAGGCGACGGCGGCGCGCGATGTCTCTGCGCCACTGGTCCCTGTCGCGGTGGTAGTCGCCCTCGTACTCGATGGCGATCTTCCGCTCGGGGTAGGCGAGGTCGACCCGGGCCACGAACCGCCCTGCGCCATCACGCACGACGTGATTCACCTCCGGGAGCAGTAAGCCCGCCTCGTGGAGGACGATCCGCAGCTCCGACTCCTTCGGCGACTCGGCGCGACCGTCGAGGAGCTCGAGGGCGGCGTCGAGACGGGGTCGTCCGCGCCGGCCCGGCCACGCTCCGGCGGCGGCTGCGAGGTCGGCGATCGTCGCGAGACGCCGGTGCAGCACGGCGTCGCCGACCGCGACCAGCTCTCCGAGCCTCAGGACGGCGGCGAGATCGCAGAAGGTGCGGGCCGGCGTCGTGCAGAGCACCCCGTGGCGCCGGTCGGCGTCGTCACGTCGGCACGAGACCTGGTGGCCGATCGTGCCGGAGCCGCGTGGCGCGCGTGCTCCGCGGGGAACGCTGACGTGGAGGTCGGACTGGCGCGTCATCTCCGGCGGCAGGGGGAGGCCGTGCAGACCGGCGGCGGTCGTGTGGCTGAAGGCGGCGAAGTGCGGAAGGCGGGTCGCCCTGGCGCGACACCGTTCGATCAGTGAGGGCTCGCCGACACCCGTGCGCACCCCGTAGAAGGGAGCGGCGAGGTCGGAGGCGCGCAGCCGGTCGGGCGACACCCCGTGCCGTCGCGCGTCGGCGACCGTGAAGGGGGCGCCGCGGAGCCCCGGCGGCAGCGGTCTCGGTGCGGCGGGCATGCGGCCAGCCTCCCGCGCACGCGCCGTACCGCGCCGCATCCGCCCCCCCGTTGTGGACGACCCGGCCCGCCCGACGACCTGGGGAGGCGAGCCCGATTCGCCGAGTTGCCGCGATCTGGGCTTACCCCGCGCGGGAGGGCCCGGATTGCGGCAACTCAGCGCGAGAGGGCGGCGAGGCCGCGCTCGAAATCCTCCACCGCTTGGCGGTAGGCGTCGTCGGGGTGGCTGCGGGCGATCTCGCGCAGCGGGGGCAGATCCATCGCACGCACGAGACGCACACGCTCGGCGACGGCGGCGGTGTGGCCCGCAGCATCGAGGATCCCGATGCCCGCCCGCAGCGCCTCGAGGTAGTCGGTCAGCACGTCGAGGCGGGCCGTGCGTTGCGTGATCGATGAGCCGTCGGCACGCTGACGCCAGTGGACGACGACCTCGGGTACGACGTCGAACGCGCGGGCCCGGGTGTACATCAGCTGTGCGACGACCTGGTCTTCGTACAGGCGTCCCTCCGGGAAGCGCAGTCCGGTGCGGTGCCAGAAGTCGGAGCGGCTGACCTTCGACCACGCCACGATGTTGCCGGATGCTGCGGGGTGCGCCTCGAGCGTCGTACCGGCGCGCGCGGGGTCGGTCGCCGCCGCCACCCACGACTGAACGGCCCCGGGGCGGTAGTGTCCTTCGTCGTCGGGCCGCAGCCGCACGTACGCGCCCGCGGCGAAGTCGCTGCCGGAGGCGTCGAGCGTGTCGAGGAGCGTCTCGAGCGCCGCCGGTGTCAGCACGTCGTCGGCGTCGAGGAAGCCGAGGAAGGGCGTGTCGACGAGGTCGAGCCCGGCGTTGCGCGCGGCGCCGAGCCCGCGCTGATGCGTGTGCGTGACGACGCGGAAGCGGGGGTCGGCGTCGGCGGCGGCGCGGAAGATCGCCGCGGTGCCGTCGGTCGATCCGTCGTCGACGAGCACGGCCGTCCAGTCGCCGCGGGTCTGGCCGCGCAGAGAGTCGAGCGCGTCGGCGGCGTACTCGGCCACGTCGTAGCCGGGGACGACGATCGTGATGGCGGGGTCGCTCACGGCGCCGATCCTACGGCCGCCACGGAGGCGGCGAGGGCGTCGGCGACGTCATCGAGAGGGGCGTTCAGGTCGTGCGGGAAGGTGAACCGCACCGCCGTCCGGGCAACGTCTGCGCCGAGGCCGAGCGCGGTCAGCACGTGCGACGGATCGTCGCTGCCGGCCGCGCACGCCGACCCGCTGGAGGAGACGACCCCGCGCCTCTCGAGCTCGAGCAGGATCGCCTCGCCGCTGGTTCCGGGGAAGACGAAGCTCGCCGTGCCGGGAAGGCGCCTCGCGGGATGCCCGGTGAGGGCGGCCCGGGGGACCGTCGCGAGCACCCGGGCGACGAACGCGTCGCGGAACGCGCCCACTCGGGCGGCGGACTCCTCGCGTTCGGCCTCGGCGAGCTCGAGCGCGGTGGCGATCGCGACCGCACCCGCGACGTCTTCGGTGCCCGACCGGCGGCCGCGCTCCTGGCCGCCGCCGTGCATGAGCGGCTCGAGCGGGATGCGCCCGCGCACGGCGAGCACGCCCGTACCCTTCGGCGCCCCGAGCTTGTGGCCGGCGATCGTGAGGGCATCGGCGCCGAGATCTCGCAGGGGCAGCCAGCCGGCCGCCTGCACGGCGTCGAGGTGCAGAGGGACCCCGCGCGCCCGCGTTGCGGCGGCGAGGGCCGCAGCATCCTGGATCGCGCCGATCTCGTTGTTCGCGTACCCGATCGACACGAGCGCGGTGTCATCGCCGATCGCGGCGGCGAGATCTGCCGCGTCGACGAGGCCGGTCGCGTCGACGGGCAGCACGTCGACCTCGAATCGGTGGATCCGACGCAGGTAGTCGGCCGACTGCAGGATCGACTCGTGCTCGATCGGCGTCGTCACGACACGCCCCGCGCCGCGGTTCGCCTGCGCCGCGATCGCGATCCCCTTGAGCGCGAGATTGTTCGCCTCCGTGCCGCCGGAGGTGAAGACGACATCGCCGCGCCGCATGCCGAGAACGGCCGCGACCCGCGAGCGCGCGTCGTCGAGGGCGGATGCCGCGGCCTCGCCCACCGTGTGGTGGCTCGACGGGTTGCCGAACCAGCGGGTCAGGAACGGCATCATCGCCTCGAGAACCTCGGTGCGCACCGGGGTGGTCGCGGCGTTGTCGAGATACCGCACGGATCAGCCCGCGTCGATGGCGATGTCGAGTCCGAGGTCGAGCGCGCGCGCGGAGTGGGTGAGGGCCCCCACCGAGATGACGTCGACGCCCGTCTCTGCGATCGCCCGCACCGTCTCGAGGTTCACTCCGCCGGATGCTTCGACCGTGACACGGCCCGCTACCCGCTCGACACCGGCGCGCAGGTCGTCGAGTGAGAAGTTGTCGAGCATGATCGTTCCGATCCCCGCGGCGAGCACCGCATCGATCTGGTCGAGCCGGTCGACCTCGACCTCCACGTGCGTGGTGTGGGGGAGACGGGCGATCGCGCCCTGCAGTGCGGCGGTGACCGACAGTCCCGTCGCCGTGAGGACGGCGAGGTGGTTGTCCTTCGCCATGACCGCGTCGGACAGCGAGAAGCGGTGGTTGTGACCGCCGCCGCTGCGCACCGCGTGCCGTTCGAACGCGCGGAGCCCGGGCGTCGTCTTGCGGGTGTCGACGATGCGCGCGCCCGTGTGGGCGACCTCGGCGACGTAGGCGGCGGTGAGGGTCGCGATCCCCGACATCCGCTGGGTGAAGTTGAGCCCGATCCGCTCGGCGGTCAGCACGCCGCGGGCGGGTCCTGTCACCCGGGCGAGCACGTCGCCGGGCGCGAAGACCGCCCCATCGTCGATGAGCAGCTCGACGGCGATGCGGTCGTCGGTCAGCCGGAACGCCGCGGCGAACACCTCGCCCCCGCTGAAGACCCCGCTCTCCCGCGCGACGAGGTCGGCCCGTGCCGTGGCCGTCTCGGGAATGAGGCTCTCGCTGGTGAGGTCGCCCCAGGGGGCGTCCTCGTCGAGGGCGGCGGCGACCACGCGGTCGATCCGGGCGCGGTTCATCATGCGTTGATCCCTTCGAGAACGCGCCGCAGGGGAGCGTGCGACGCTGCGGCGGGGCGCGGCGTGCCCGGGGTCGCGCCGTCGGCGCGGTGGTGGGCTCCGACCGACAGGGGGCGACGGCGAGCGGCGTCGACGACGTGCGCGGCGACGAGCAGCAGGTGCGCGTCTTCGTGGTCGGCGACGGTGCGAGCCGTGCGCGGTTCGGCAGACCAGGCGGCCAGCACGGATGCGGCGCGGCCGAGACCTTCGGCGGTGCGGGTGAGCGCAGCATCCGCCCACATCAGCCGCTGCAGCGCGGCGCGCGAGAACGGTTCGGTGCGAGCGGTCATGGGCGGCTCGAGGAGAGGCGAGGGGAGTGCTGCGGGGACGGGCCACCGACCGGATGCCGCGTCGGCGCCGACCGCGTCGCCCACCCGCGCACCGAACACCGCGGCCTCGAGGAGCGAGTTCGACGCGAGTCGGTTCGCGCCGTGCACCCCGGTGCGCGCGGCTTCGCCCGCCGCGTACAGGCCGGGCACGGTCGTGCGGCCGTCGAGGTCGGTGACGACGCCGCCCATGAGGTAGTGCGCGGCGGGAGTGACGGGGATGGGCTCGCGCGACCAGTCGTAGCCGCGTTCGCGGACGGTGCGGTCGATGGTCGGGAAGCGCCGCGCGAGGAACTCCGCCCCGAGCGCGGTGGCGTCGAGCACGACGGGTGCGTCGTGCTGGGCCGCCATCGCGCGGTCGATCGCGCGCGCCACCACGTCGCGCGGGGCCAGCTCGCCGTCGGGGTGCGCCTCGAAGGCGAACCGGCGTCCCGTCGCGTCGCGGAGCACCGCGCCCTCGCCGCGCACGGCCTCGGAGATGAGGAACGGCGCGGCGGCGTCGCCGGCGAGGCCCGCGCGCCCCGGCAGGACGGTCGGGTGGAACTGCACGAACTCGAGGTCGGCCACCGCTGCGCCGGCGCGGAGGGCGAGCGCGATCCCGTCACCGGTCGCCACCGACGGGTTGGTGGTGTGGGCGTACAGCTGCCCTGCGCCGCCGGTGGCGAGCACGACCGCGTCTGCGGCGATCACGCGGCGCTCGCCGTCGTGGAGGATCTCGACACCCACGACACGACCGCGATCGAGGGCGAGGTCGGTGACGAGCGCGTGCTCGACGAGCGTCGCCGCGCTCTCGCGGATCCGTGCGACGAGCGCCGCCTCGATGGCCGCGCCCGTGGCGTCGCCGCCGGCGTGCAGCACGCGGGGGGCGGAGTGCGCGGCCTCGAGCCCGGCGCTCACCGTGCCGTCGGGGTCGCGGTCGAAGGCCACGCCGCGGGCGATGAGTTCTTCGACACGAGCGGGGCCCTCGGTGACGAGCGTGCGCACCGCGATCTCGTCGTTCAGGCCCGCGCCGGCGACGAGCGTGTCGTGCGCGTGGTCGTCGACGCTGTCGGTCGGCGTCCAGACCGCGGCGATGCCGCCCTGGGCGTACCGCGTGTTCGACTCGCTCACCGCTCGCTTGGTGACGACGGTGACACGGCAGCCCGTCTCGAGCGCGTGCAACGCCGCGGTCAGCCCGGCGATGCCCGAACCGACCACGACCACCGTCGAGGGGGACGCCGCGGCAGCCGACAGGTCGCTCACGGCTTGGCCGCCAGCATCCGCTCGAGGGCGACCGTCGCGGGTTCGGACACCGACGCGGGAACGGTGATGCGATTGAGCACCTCGCCTGCGACCAGCGCCTCGAGCACCCAGGCGAGGTAGCCGGGGTGGATGCGGTACATCGTCGAGCACGGGCAGACGACGGGGTCGAGGCAGAAGATCTCGTGCTGCGGGTACTGGGCGGCCAGACGCTGCACGAGGTTCACCTCGGTGCCGATCGCGAACGTCGTCGGCTCGGTCGCCGCGGCGATGGCCTTCTGGATGTAGTCGGTGGATCCGGCCTCATCCGCCGCATCCACCACCTCCATCGGGCACTCGGGGTGCACGATCACGCGGACTCCCGGGTGCTCGGCGCGCGCCTTGTCGATCTGCTCGACGGAGAAGCGTCGGTGCACCGAGCAGAAGCCGTGCCACAGGATCACGCGGCTGTCGAGCAGGGTCGCGTCGTCGTTGCCGCCGAGGGGGCGGCGGGGGTTCCACATCGGCATCTGCTCGAGCGGCACGCCCATCGCCTTGGCCGTGTTGCGGCCGAGGTGCTGGTCGGGGAAGAAGAGCACCCGGCGCCCGCGGGCGAACGCCCACTCGAGCACGGTGCGCGCGTTCGACGACGTGCAGACGATGCCGCCGTGGCGTCCGACGAAGCCCTTGATCGCGGCCGAGGAGTTCATGTAGGTGACGGGGATCACCGGTACGCGCCCGTCGGCGTCGACCGCCTCGAGGTCGCCGAAGACGTCTTCGAGCTGCTCCCAGCACTCCTCGACCTGATCGATGTCGGCCATGTCGGCCATCGAGCATCCGGCGGCGAGGTTGGGGAGGATGACCGCCTGCTCGGGCCGGGAGAGGAGGTCGGCGGTCTCGGCCATGAAGTGCACGCCGCAGAAGACGATGGCCTCGGCCTCGGGGTGGGCCTTGGCCGCGTTCGCGAGCTGGAACGAGTCGCCCACATAGTCGGCGTGGCGAACGACCTCCTCGCGCTGGTAGAAGTGCCCCAGCACCACGGCGCGGTCGCCGAGGGTCGCTTTCGCGGCTCGCACGCGCGCGTCGAGCTCGTCGTCGGAGGCATCGCGATACTCCTGCGGCAGCTCGCCCTGCCGAGGCGACCCCGTCGGGATCACATCGCCCATCGACGACCCGGGACCGTATCCGGGGCGGGTGTCGAAGTTCCACGGACCCGCGGCGAGGTCGGTGGTGCAGGTGGAGTTGAGCGACGCGCCCGCCACGATCGCCTGGATCTCGTGGTCGACCGACGGGTCGAGCGGGGGGCCGTCGCCGCGGCGAAGGTCGAGGGTCAGGGGTGTCGCGGTCATGGGGGCTCCCATCAGTGGCGTGCGGTCAACGGACCGCGCTCGGCGAGCTCGACGTCGGGGTCGTAGCGGTACAGGCGGGCGGGGCGGTGGCTTCCGGTGCGGAAGCGCTCGGTCGGGAAGAGGGTGCCGGAGCCTTCGACCTGGCGCCGGAAGTTCGCGGGGTCGAGTCGGCGGCCGAGGATCGACTCGTACACCTCGCGCAGCTCCGCGAGGGTGAACTCCGGCGGCAGCAGCCCGTGTGCGATACGGCTGTAGCCGACCTTGGAGCGCAGGCGCCAGAGGGCGTACTCGACGATCTCGTTGTGGTCGAAGGCGAGGCGGGGGAGCGAGGCGGCGTCGAACCACTCGACGTTCTCGGGGGCGTCACCCTGGGCCGCGTGCGCGTCGACCTGGGCGTCGACCTCGTCGGCGCGCAGCAGCGCCCAGTAGACGATCGAGACGACACGGGCGGGCGAGCGGCCGACGCCGCCGAACGCGTAGAGCTGCTCGAGGTAGCTGGCCGAGAGCCCGGTGGTCTCGCCGAGGGTGCGGGATGCGGCGTCCTCCAGCTCTTCGGCGGGATCGAGCCATCCGCCGGGCAGTGCCCACAGGCCGTCGAACGGGTCGCGCGTGCGACGGACGAGAGGCAGCATCAGCTCGGCCGGCGCGGAGTCTTCGGTGCGCCGCAGGCTGAAGATCACCGTGGAGACGGCGACGCGGGCGGCTTCGGGAGACGTGCTTTGTGTCATGGTGACCATTACCTCGCGACGATCTTATAGTCAGCGCGACTCGAAGCACAAACCAGGACCCGCTCAGCCACCACCCCTACGCTGTCCGGAGGAGGTACCCGTGCTCGTCGTCGATGTCGTTCTCATCGTGCTGCTCGTCGTGTCGGCGATCGTCGGACTGCGCCGCGGCCTGCTCGCCAGCGTCGGGCTGTTCGCGGGCATCGCACTCGGCGCGGCCGTCGCCTACTGGCTCATGCCGCTGGCCGGGTCGTGGGTCTCCGACCCGTCGTGGCGTCTCGTGACGGTCATCTCCGTCGGCATCGGCCTGCTGCTCCTGGGCGCGGCCGTCGGCTCGGCCATCGGTCGGTCGTTGCGACGAGGCGTCGACCGCATCAAACTCCGCGTGCCGGAACGGATCCTCGGCGGGCTCGCCAGCCTCGTCGGAGCCGCGCTCGCGATCTCGTTCCTCGGCGGGGCGCTGGTGTCCACCGGAACCCCCGTCATCTCCAGCGCCCTGGCGTCATCGACCGTCCTGCGCACCATCGACACCGTCACCCCGGCCCCCGTGCGGGCCACCCTCGCCCAGCTGCGCGGTTCGGTGTTCGGCGACGGCCTTCCCCGACTGGGCGAGCTGCTCGAGCCGGCGCTCGTGCCCGCCGCCCCCGCGGTGTCGCTCGACGACCCCGCGCTCACCGCCGCAGCCCAGTCGGTCGCGAAGATCACCGGTGTCGCCTACGCGTGCGGCATCACGGCCACCGGCACCGGCTTCGCCGTGGCCCCCGACCGCATCGTGACGAACGCCCACGTGGTGGCCGGGGTCGAGCAGCCCGTGGTCGAACTCCCCGGGCGACCGGCACAGGACGGACGCATCGTCTACTTCGACCCCGTCGACGACCTGGCCGTCATCGCGGTGGACGGACTGGATGCGACGCCCCTCGCGATCTCCGACAGCCTCCCGGTCGGATCGGCCGCCGTGGTGCAGGGGTATCCGCACGGTGGTCCGTTCACGTCGGGCAACGCGCAGGTCGTCTCGGTCGGCACGCCGAGCGTCCCCGACATCTACGACGCGAGTTCGACACCCCGTGACATCTACGCCCTGTCGGCCATCGTGCGTCCCGGCAACTCCGGCGGGCCGCTCCTCACCCCGTCGGGCGAGGTGGCCGGTGTCGTCTTCGCGCGCTCCGACAGCGACGACGACGTGGGATACGCCATGACCCCGGTCGAACTCGACCCGGTGATCGCGCGCCTGGGCGAATTCGACGCCCCGGTCGCCTCCGGAGCCTGTACCGCCTGAGGCGGTGCGGCGAGCACCTCCCGCTACGGCGAGCAGCTCCCGCTATGCTGAGCGCGACAAGTCCATACGGCCTCATGATCGTTGCGGGAGAGCCTCGGCACAATCCAGCCGGGCACCGAAGGAGCAAGCCTCCCCGCCAATCTCTCAGGTACGCGTACCGCGCCGATCGGGCCACTCTGGAAAGCGATGCCGAGCGATGCTCGGCGTCCGCCGACGGTGAAAGGCGCAGCATCCGTTCTTCGATGCCGAGCTGAAACTCTCAGGCCCATGACAGAGGGGGAGTTCCCGCCACCGAGAGGTGGCACCCGACGACCGGGAGAACTCGATGTCAGAACCCCGCTCCACCCCGCTTCACCAGCGCCATGAGTCGCTCGGCGCGACCTTCACCGACTTCGGTGGATGGCTCATGCCGGTGCGCTACGCCTCCGACCTCGCCGAGCACCGAGCCGTCCGCGAGGCCGCGGGTCTGTTCGACATCTCGCACATGGCCGAGTTCTGGGTGCACGAGGGCCGCGCCGCCGACTTCCTCGACTACGCCCTCGCCGGTCGCGTCTCGGCCATGCCGGTGGGCACGGCGAAGTACTCGCTCGTGCTCGCCGACGACGGCGGCATCGTCGACGACGTCATCGTCTACCGCACGGGCGGGGAGTACTTCCTCGTGGTCGCCAACGCCGGCAACCGAGCCGCCGTCGCGGCGGCGCTGGATGCGGCGCTCGCCGCCTGGGCTCGCGTGCACGCCTTCCTCGACGAACCCGTCGAGGGGGATTTCGCCGGCGTGCCCGGAGCCGAGCTGCCCCGCGTCGAAGACGTCAGCGACCAGACCGCGCTCCTGGCCGTCCAGGGGCCGCGGGCGCGCGCGATCGTCGAGGCCACGGCCGGTGTCGACATCACCGGCACCGCGCTCGGCGACCTGGGGTACTACGCCTGGATCGGCGGCACCTTCGACGGGGCCTCCCTCTTCGTTGCGCGCACCGGGTACACCGGGGAGGACGGCTTCGAGCTCCTCGTGCCGAACCGGGTCGCCGTCGCCCTGTGGGACGCCCTGCTGGCCGCGGGCGAGGCGTTCGGCCTCGTGCCCGCCGGTCTCGCGGCGCGCGACACGCTGCGCCTCGAGGCGGGCATGCCGCTCTATGGTCACGAGCTCACGCGCGACGTCGTGCCCGCCCAGGCGGGGCTCGCGCGCGCGGTCGCGCTCGACAAGGACGACTTCATCGGCAAGGGTGCGCTCGCCGCCGACATCGCGGATCGGCCGGTGCTCGTCGGTCTCGTGTCCGACGGCAAGCGCGCGGGGCGCGCGGGCTACGCCGTGTACGACGCAGACACCCGGGTCGGCGAGATCACCAGCGGTGCGCTGAGCCCGACCCTGCAGCATCCGATCGCCCTCGCCTTCATCTCGCCCGAGTCGAGCGCGCTCGGAACCGAACTCGCCATCGATGTGCGCGGCACGCGCATCCCCGCAACCGTGACCGCTCTGCCGTTCTACCGGAGGAAGAAATGACCGATCTCGACGCCCTCTCCTACACCGCCGAGCACGAGTGGATCGCGTCGGACGACGCCGTCGCCACCGTCGGCATCACCGACTTCGCCGCCGACAAGCTGGGCGACGTGGTCTTCGTCGACCTTCCCGCGGTCGGCTCGGTCGTCTCCGCCGCCGAGGTCTGCGGAGAGATCGAGTCGACGAAGTCGGTCGGCGAGCTCTACGCGCCGCTCTCGGGCGAGGTCGTCGAGATCAACGCCGCCGTCGTCGATGACCCCTCGCTCGTCAACAGCGACCCGTTCGGCGATGGGTGGCTGCTGAAGATCCGCGTCGACTCCTCGGCATCGGCCGACCTGCTCGACCGCGCGGCGTACGTCGCCCTCACCGGGGGCGCGGCGTGACCACGCCCTTCGTCGACCGGCACATCGGAACGGATGCTGCCGCCCAGCGCCGCATGCTCGACACGCTCGGCTACGACTCGGTCGACGCCCTCGTGCGGGCGGCCGTCCCGGCGTCGATCCACGTGCGACCTCGCGAGACCACCTCGATCCCCGAGGCCGCGAGCGAGGCCGAGACCCTCGCCGAGCTGCGGGAGCTGGCGGGCGACAACCGGCCGGCGCGCCCCATGATCGGCCTCGGCTACTACGACACCGTCACCCCGTCGGTCATCACGCGGAACGTGCTGGAGAACCCCTCCTGGTACACCGCGTACACGCCCTACCAGCCCGAGATCTCGCAGGGCCGGCTCGAGGCCCTGATCACCTTTCAAACGATGGTGAGCGACCTCACCGGCCTCCCCACGGCGAACGCCTCGATGCTCGACGAGGCCACCGCGGCCGTCGAGGGGATGCTGCTGGCCCGTCGTGCGTCGCGGTCGAAGAGCGACGTGTTCCTCGTCGACGCCGACGCGCTTCCTCAGACGAAGGCCGTGCTCGAGCACCGCGCCGCCGCCGTGGGGGTGGAGATCGTCGTGGTCGACTTCCGCGTCTGGGAGGCGGCGGGAGGTCAGGGCGACCGTGCGCTCCCCGACGCGTTCGGGGTGTTCATCCAGTACCCGGGTGCGTCCGGCCGCGTCTGGGATCCGACGGCGGCGATCGGCGCGGTGCAGGAGCGCGGCGGACTCGCCGTCGTGGCGGCCGACCTGCTGGCGCTGACGTTGCTGCGTTCGCCGGGCTCGCTCGGAGCCGACGTCGCCGTGGGCACCACGCAGCGCTTCGGCGTGCCGCTCGGGTTCGGCGGCCCGCACGCGGGATACATGGCCGTTCGCGGCGGTCTCGAGCGTCAGCTGCCCGGGCGCCTCGTGGGCGTGTCGCAGGATGCTGCGGGAAACCCCGCTTACCGCCTGTCGCTGCAGACCCGCGAGCAGCACATCCGCCGCGAGAAGGCCACGTCGAACATCTGCACCGCGCAGGTGCTGCTGGCCGTGATGGCCGCGATGTACGCCGTGTATCACGGTGCCGACGGACTCCGGGAGATCGCGACCGATGTGGCACGCAAGGCCGATGCGCTCTCGGCCGAGCTGCGCGCGTTCGGGCTGTCGACAGCATCCGAGTCGTTCTTCGACACGATCCGCGTGACCACCCCCGGTCCGGCGGGGCGCGTCATCGACCGTGCCCGCGCGCTGGGCTACCAGCTGCTGTGGGTCGACGACGCCACGGTCGGCATCTCGGTCGACGAGACCACCACCGCGCGCGATCTCGCGGCCGTGGCGGAGGCCTTCGGGCTGCCGCGTTCCGAGCGGCTCTCGCTCGACGACGCCCTGCCGCTGCGCGGGGTGAGCGGCGGGATGCGGCGCATCGACGAGTTCCTGACGCACGCGGTGTTCTCGAGCCACCGCAGCGAGACCGCGATGATGCGCTACCTGAAGCAGCTCGCCGACCGCGACTACGCGCTCGATCGCGGCATGATCCCGCTCGGGTCGTGCACGATGAAGCTCAACGCGGCGACCGAGATGGCCGCGGTGTCGTGGCCGGAGTTCTCGCGCGTGCACCCCTTCGCGCCCGAGGCCGACGTGCACGGCTACCTCACGATGATCGAGCAGCTCGAGACGTGGCTCGCCGAGATGACCGGGTACGACGCGGTGTCGCTGCAGCCCAACGCCGGGTCGCAGGGTGAGCTCGCCGGGCTCCTGGCGATCCGCGGCTACCACCGGGCCAACGGAGACGCGGGTCGCACGGTGTGCCTCATCCCGTCGTCGGCGCACGGCACGAACGCCGCGTCTGCGGTGCTGGCGGGCATGCGGGTCGTCGTCGTCGCGTGCGACGAGGCCGGCAACGTCGATCTCGACGACCTGCGGGCGAAGATCGCGCTGCACGCCGCCGAGCTCGCCGCGCTCATGATCACGTATCCCTCGACCCACGGGGTGTACGAGCACGACGTGCTCGAGATCACGCGGGCGGTGCACGACGCGGGCGGGCAGGTGTACGTCGACGGGGCGAACCTCAACGCCCTGCTCGGATACGCGCGGTTCGGCGATCTGGGCGGCGACGTGTCGCACCTGAACCTGCACAAGACGTTCGCCATCCCGCACGGCGGCGGCGGGCCCGGTGTGGGACCGGTGGCGGCCAAGGCCCATCTGGCGCCCTACCTGCCGTCCCACCCGTTCTCCCCGCGCCGCGCGTCGTACGGCGTCGACGGCGGACCGGTGTCGGCCGCCGCCCACGGTTCCGCCGGGATCCTCCCGATCTCGTGGGCCTACGTGCGGATGATGGGCGCCGCCGGGCTGCGGGAGGCCACCGGTGCCGCCGTGCTGTCGGCGAACTACCTCGCCGCGCGGCTCCGCGCGCACTACCCGGTGCTGTACACCGGCGCCGACGGCCTGGTCGCGCACGAGTGCATCCTCGATCTGCGGCCCCTCCGCGAGGAGACCGGCATCACCGTCGACGACGTCGCCAAGCGCTTGATCGACTACGGCTTCCACGCCCCGACGATGTCGTTCCCCGTCGCGGGCACGCTCATGATCGAGCCGACCGAGTCGGAGGACCTCGCCGAGCTCGAGCGCTTCGTCGAGGCCATGATCGCGATCAAGGCCGAGGCGGTTGCCGTGGCCGAGGGGGAGTGGCCCGCCGCCGACAACCCGCTCGTGAACGCCCCGCACACGGCCGAGTCGACGATCTCGGGCCCGTGGCAGCATCCGTACTCCCGCGAACGGGCGGTGTACCCGGTGCGGTCGCTCATCCGCACGAAGTACTGGCCGCCGGTGCGCCGCATCGACCAGGCCTACGGCGACCGCAACCTGGTCTGCGCCTGCCCGCCGCCCGAGGCCTTCGCCTGACCCGCGGGTGGGTTCCTGACCGCGAGACTTCAACCTGGCGACGAGACAGCGGCGTAGCGCTGCAGTCTCGTCGCTGGGGTGAAGTCTCGCGGCTGGGTCGAGGACCGGAGAGCGCGTCGGAGAGAGAACAGCTGGGCCGAGTCTTCGGGGCCGATCAGCGGCAGACCGGCGGAGCGCAGCATGGCACGCAGGGGTGTGGCGGCGATCGCCTCCGCCCACCCCCAGTGCACGACCGCTCGAGCACCGCGTTCGAAGAGCCGGGCATCGCGGGCATGGCGCTCGCGCATGACGGTGTTGTGCGCGCCAAATCGACCGTCGTACTTGAGGTCGCCGTCGCCCTCGCCGACGATCCGCATCTCGGGCCACCACTTATCGACACGATCCCCCGCGGATGCTTCGTCCCCGAGCCAGACCTGGAGCTCGGGTCGAGGAAAGCCCAGCCATTCGAGCACGGCTCTGTCGACGGATTCGAGCGGAGACTCGGCCGATGGCGACACGCGGTCCAAGACCCACCGCGCGCGGAGTCGACCGCGCGACGAGGCGCGCGATTCGTTCTCTCCGACGAGGGAGGCCGTCCCGATCCCGGTGTCCTGCCGCAGCGCCGCGTCGCCGACGGCAAGAGCCACGGCGTTGTGCCGCGAGCGGGCGAGATCGATCACCGTGTCGCGGACGGTGGTGCGCAGCATCCCACCTGCGGTGTCCATCGAACGGTGCTCCGACGTGGTGTGGACCAGCACGCCTCCCGACACGCGCGACGTCGACGAGTCGTCGCGAAGGACATGGACGGTGCCGGGATCACCGAACACTGGCAGGCCGTGGAGCACGCTGGCCGATTCGAGACAGAACACGCTGTCGGGATGCCGTAGAGCGGCCGCGTGCACCCGCGCCGCGTAACGATCCCACGGAGCGAGGGCGTTCCATTCGTCGCTGAGTGCGTACACGCCACGGAACACGCGCGTCAGTTCTCCCGATCGCACGCCCCGTGACGCGTCGCGGACTTCTGCGGTGGGGATGAGGGCGATGGGACTTCGGGCGACGTCGGGCTCGTTCATGAGGGAAGGCTCTCGCTCTCTGCCCGGTCGTCGGCGGCGATCTCCGAATGCTGTGGATCGCCGCCACCTCTTCGTGCCCTGTGCAGGCGCGGGCGCCCGCCCGCCGCCCGCCCGCCCGCCGACCCCGAGACTTCATCCCGTATACGAGACTGCGCGTGAGGGTAGCTGTCTCGTATAGGGGATGAAGTCTCGGGGTCAGGATGCGGGGGCGAAGACGCCGGGCCAGAGGGACGCCGCCAGGGGGTACCCCACGAAGGCGACGACGTCGAGCAGGGTGTGGGCGATGACGAGGGGCATGACGCGCCCCCAGCGCTTGTAGCACCAGCCGAAGACGACGCCCATGACGACGTTGCCGAGCACCGCTCCGAGGCCCTGGTACGCGTGGTAGGCGCCGCGGAGCGCGGCGGTGGAGAGAATGATCGTCCACCACGACCAGCCGATGCGACGCAGCCGGTCGAAGAGGTACGCGATGAAGATGACCTCTTCGGTCAGGCCGGCACGCATGGCCGAGAGGACGAGCAGAGGCACCGCCCACCAGGCGGAGTCGATCGGCGACGCCACCACGGCGACGTTGAAGCCGGTCACGCGGGCCAGTGCATAGAGCCCGAGGCCGGGGATGCCGATGATGGCCGCCAGCGCGACGCCGCGGCCGAGGTCGCCGCCGAAGCGCGTGAAGTCGAGCCCGATGCGCCGCAGCGCGTTCGTGCCGGGCTCCCACAGCAGGTAGATGACCAGCGCGACCGTCGCCAGGGCGAAGCCGACGGAGAGCAGGCGGTAGAACGCGTCCCAGAGAGCCTCGGCGTCCTGCGCCGGGTTCAGCTGCGTCTGCTGCTGCCCGATCGGAGTCGTCCGCAGCGATGCACGGATCAGCGAGAGCACCGAGTACAGCGCCGACTGCCCGACGCTGATCGCCAGGACGAGCGAGACCTCCCAGATCCAGCGCGTCCGCGCCGCCGGGGTGATCGGGGTGGGTCCCGAGGGCGGGGCATCCGTGGGCATCCTCCCAGGGTGCCACAGGGCGATGTGCGACGATTCTCAAGGTTTTTCACGCAGGAGGTCGACAAGCTTTATGGGTTCGGGACGAAAGCCGAAGAACATCGTGCGGGCAGCGGTCGCCGCCGTCGCCGTGGTGGCGCTGCTGAGCGGCTGCACCGCCGCGGCGCCGCCGACCGAACCGGAGCCGACCCCACCGCCCACGACGGCGACGGTCGGCGTCGTCGGCCAGTTCACCAGCTTCAACCCCGAGACGTCGCAGGGTGCGACCCACGCGAACCTCGCCGTCTCGCAGTATCTCCACGAGTCGTTCGCCTACATCGGAGACGACCTCCAGGTCACCGGCAACACGGGGTTCGGCGAGGTCGAGAAGATCTCCGACGACCCGCTGACCGTGGTCTATTCGCTCCACGAGGGGCGCAAGTGGTCGGACGGCACCCTCGTGACCATGGAGGACCTGCTGTTCGGCTGGGCGGTCAACACCGGATGGTTCGACGACGCCGCCTACGACGAGCAGGGCAACGTCGTCAGCGGCACGCGCTACTTCGACACGGCGAAGACCGAATCGCTGAACAGCGGCACCGAGCGCGCCGAGATCGACACGCGCAAGCGCATCATGACGGTCACCTACGACGACCCGTTCGCCGACTGGAACCGCCAGTGGCTGCTCGACCGCCCGCTCCACGTCGTCGCCCAGAAGGCGGGCGTCTCCGCCGGTGACATCCTGCGAGTCATCCGCGAGGCGCCGAAGGGCGACCCCGAGGCGCCCGCCGAGCCGAACGCGACTCTTCTCGCAGCCGGACGCGCGTGGTCGACCGGGTTCGACGTCGACCCCGCCGCGCCCGATCTGTCCGGCGCGGTCTCGAACGGTCCGTACATGGTGGAGTCGCTGCAGAGCGACCGCCTCGAACTCGTCCGCAATCCCGTCTACGAGGGCGCCAACTATCCGGCCATCGATCGCCTCACGGTGCGCTTCTTCCCCGATGAGCAATCGCAGCTCGACGCGGTCCAGGCGGGCGAGGTCGACGTGGCCAACCTGGGGGCCGTCTCGGAGGCGACGATCGGACGCCTCGAGTCGGCCGGCGCCGAGGTGCTGACCGGGGCGCGCCCGCGCACCCTCAGCCTCATCTTCGTCGACGAGGCCGAACGCATGGACGACACGACCCGCGAGGCGCTGATGTTGTCCCTCGACAGGAAGCACCTCGTGGAGGAGTCGGTCGGTGGGGTGAATGCGGATGCGGCGCCCCTGCGCTCGTTCATCTCCTCTGCCGCGTCGGGGTCGGCGTACCGCGACGTGATCGCCGACAACGGTTCGCCCGGCGACGGGCCCGACGTCGACCGGGCGACCTCCCTGCTCGACGGGGAGGAGCCGCAGGTGCGCATCCGTTACGAGCCGACCGACACGGTCGCCGCCGATCTTTTCGCAGAGATCGCGCGCATGGCCGAGGCTGCGGGCATCGACGTCCGCCCCGCCGGCGACGACGACCAGGCCGACGCGGAGCTCGTCTCGGCCGACGTGAGCGGTTCGCTCTACGAGACGGCCCGCCAGCGCGTGACGGAAGGTGCCGGGGGAGTGGACGCCGTTCGGGCTCTGCTGGAGATGCGTCGGAGCACTGATCCCGAGCAGGTCATCGAGGTCGGGCAGGACGTGGACCGTGCGCTGTTCGATGATCTGTACGGGATGCCGCTCGTCGAAGCGTCGGGGGTCGTCGCTCACTCCGCGAAGGTGAGCGGGGTCTCGTACACGAGCTCGCTGTGGGCCGCTCCGAGCCAGTTCTGGACGTGGCAGCCTGTCAAATGACCTGAAGGCGGGTCGTTTTTGTCAGATTGCTACATCAGACGCGCCGCGAGTTAAGGGTATGTAACGTTTGCGCCGATAGTTTTGACCAAGGCTGATCGTTTACTTATCGTTTCCCTATCTGTGTCCCGCCGAGGCCCCCCCGATTCGGCGTGGACGCGCTCACCCCTTGCACAGGAGGAAATGTGTCGAAGAACACGTGGCGCAAACGCGCCCTCGTGACCGGAGCGGGAGTGGCCGTCACGGCGCTCGCGCTCGCCGGTTGCACCGGAGGCGGCGAATCGGCCGACTCGTCGAACAGCGGCGAAGCAACAGCGTCGATCATCACGACGAACGGATCCGAGCCGGAGAACCCGCTGATCCCCACCGCTACCAACGAAACCGGTGGCGGCAAGATCCTCGACGCGATCTTCGCGGGCCTGGTGTCCTACGAGGCCGACGGCACCGCCGTCAATGATCTCGCCGAGGAAATCACGGTTGACGACCCGCAGAACCTCACCGTCAAGATCAAAGAGGGTCAGACCTTCTCCGACGGCGAGGAGGTCACGGCCGACAACTTCATCAAGGCGTGGAACGACGGCGCCCTGTTGTCGAACGAGCGCAAGAACAGTTACTTCTTCGAGGACATCGAGGGATTCAGCTACGACGAAGACAGCGAGCTGACCGGCCTCGTGCAGGTCGATGACTACACCTTTACGATCGCACTGAACAAGCCCGCCTCCGACTTCGCTCAGCGCCTGGGCTACTCTGCGTTCTACCCGCTCCCCGATGTCGCATTCGAAGACTTCGACGCGTTCGGTGAGAACCCGATCGGTAACGGCCCCTACAAGCTCGCTAGTGACGGCGCGTGGCAGCACGACGTGCAGATCGACCTTGTCAAGAATGACGCCTACCAGGGCGTACGTCAGGCGCAGAACGGTGGCCTCACCATTACGTTCTACGCCTCGCAGGATTCGGCATACGCCGATCTGCTTGACGGGGCCGTCGATGTCATCGACGCCATTCCGCCGGCAGCCATGGCATCGTACGAGTCCGATCTCGGCGATCGTGCAGTGAACCAGCCCGCCGCCATCTTCCAGTCCTTCACGATCCCCGGACGCCTGGAGCACTTCTCGGGCGAAGAGGGTCAACTACGTCGTCAGGCTCTGTCGATGGCCATCAACCGTGATGAGATCACCGACACGGTCTTCCAGGGCAGCCGTACGCCGGCCAGCGACTTCACCTCGCCGGTCATCGACGGCTGGTCCGACAGCCTTGAGGGCGCCGAGGTGCTCGAGTTCAACCCCGACCGCGCCGTCGAGCTGTGGGCCGAAGCCGATGCGATCTCGCCCTGGAGCGGAACCTTCCAGATCGCTTACAACGCCGATGGCGGCCACGATGTGTGGGTCGACGCGGTGTCGAACTCGATCAAGAACACGCTCGGCATCGACGCGTCGGGTGCCGCGTACCCCACATTTGCCGAGCAGCGCGAACTCGTTACGTCGCGCGCGATCCAGACGGCGTTCCGGACCGGATGGCAGGCCGACTACCCCGGTCTGTACAACTTCCTGGGCCCGCTGTACGCGACCAACGCATCGTCTAACGACGGTGACTACTCGAGCCCCGAGTTTGACGACCTGCTCGCGCAGGGTATTTCGGCCACGGACCCGGCTCAGGCGAACGAGTTCTACCAGCAGGCTCAGACTGTCTTGCTGCAGGATCTTCCCGCCATCCCACTGTGGTACTCGAACGTCACCGGCGGATACGCCGAGGGCGTTGGGAACGTCGAGTTCGGCTGGAACTCGGTGCCGCTCTATAACGAGATCACCAAGGGGGAGTAGCTCCTTCGTCATACACCTCGCGAGGCGGTGGCGTCAGCCACCGCCTCGCGACATGTGTCGCCGGTAATCTTGTCGCTTCGGTGACGTGCGGGCGATGACTTCAGGTGCGCAGACCATTCCGCGTCTGCGTGCCGACTGATCTCGGAGGGAGATGAGGATGGCCACTTACATCCTCAGACGCATTCTGCAGGTGATCCCGGTGTTCTTCGGAGCCACCCTGCTGATCTATTTCATGGTGTTCGCCATGCCCGGCGACCCGATCGCCGCCCTATTCGGCGATCGTCCGCCGAACCCTGCTCTGCTCGCTCAGATCCGGGCCCAATACCATCTCGACGACCCGTTCATCGTGCAGTACTTCTACTACATCATCGGCGTGTTCCAGGGTGATCTCGGCGTCAGCTACTCGGGCCAGCAGGTGAGTGAGGTCCTCGCGCGCACGTTCCCCGTCACCCTTCGTCTGGCCGTCATGGCGATCGCGATCGAGCTCATCCTGGCGATCGTCATCGGAACGATTTCGGCGCTCCGCAAGGGTAAGTTCTTCGACAACACGTCGTTGGTCGTCGCACTCACGTTCGTTGGTGTACCCGTCTTCGTGTTGGCGTTCCTCGCCCAGTACTTCCTAGCGATCCAACTGGGCTGGTTCCGAGCCACCGTCGGCGCACAGAACGGGTGGTTCGATCTTCTTCTACCGGCGATCGTGCTCGGCATCAGTCTTTACGCGACGAGCATGAGGCTCACCCGGGCTTCGGTCATCGATACCCTGAACCAGGATTGGGTGCGTACCGCCTACAGCAAGGGTCTCTCGCGTCGCCGCGTAATCCCCGTACATGTGCTGCGCAACTCACTCATCCCAACGATCACCAATACCGCAACCAACTTCGGCGTGCTGCTCGTGGGTGCAACCGTGACCGAGGGTATCTTCAACGTGCCCGGTGTTGGCAACACGCTTTACCAGGCCACCATCCGCCAGGAGGGGCCGACCGTCGTCTCCTTCGTGACGGTATTCGTCATCGTGTACGTGCTGGTCAACCTCGTGGTCGACCTGCTCTACGGCCTGCTCGACCCGAGGATCCGCTATGCCAAGTGATCGCCTCTCTCCCACGCACTATGTCGCACCCTTAAAGGACGCGGTCGTCGAGGTGGATGCCGTCCGCGTCGACGAGAAACCGAGCAACCTCTGGCGTGACGCCTGGATCGACATTCGGCGGCGTCCGACGTTCTGGGTCACCGCCGTCGTTGTCGTCATCATCATCGCGATGGCTTTGATGCCGACGCTTTTCACGCAGGTCCCGCCGAACAACGACTGCCAGCTGTCCAATAGCAATGGCGGCCCGACTGCCGGACACCCGCTGGGGTTCACGTTCCAAGGCTGCGATATTTGGTCGCGCATCGTCTGGGGTGCGCAGACCTCACTCCTTGTGGGGCTCCTCGCGACGATCATTGGCTCCGTCGTCGGCGTCGTTGTGGGCGCCCTCGCGGGCTTCTACGGCGGATGGCTCGACTCGGTGCTCTCGCGAGTCGGCGACATCTTCTTCTCAATCCCCTACATCCTGGCCGCGATCGTCGTCATGAGCGTGTTCTCGCAGAACCGCACACCGCTCGTCCTCGCTCTTGCCATCGGCGGTTTCGCCTGGGCGTCGACGGCTCGTGTCATCAGAGCCGAGGTACTGCGCGTGCGTCAAGCCGACTTCGTGATGGCGTCGCGTGCTCTCGGCCTCTCCCGGTTCCGGACACTGCTCGCTCACGTTTTTCCGAACGCGCTTGCCCCTGTGATCGTCGTCTCGACTATCACGCTGGGTGCGGCGATCTCGGCCGAAGCGACTTTGTCGTTCCTCGGCGTCGGTCTCGGTAGCAGCACGATGTCATGGGGGCTCGACATCAGCGCGGCTCAGGCGTCGCTGCGCGTGGCCCCCATGGCGCTCATTTACCCGTCGATTGCGTTGACCGTCACGGTCCTTGCATTCATCATCCTGGGCGAGTTGCTTCGCGACGCCCTCGACCCGAAGGCGAGGGCACGCCGATGAGCGCTGTCGAGAACGCACCGTTGCTCTCCATCCGCGACCTGCGCGTCGCGTTCGATGCAGGCAAGGTTTCCCGTGAGGTTCTTCACGGCGTTAACTTGGATGTGCATCGCGGCGAGACAGTCGCGATCGTAGGGGAGTCGGGCTCCGGTAAGTCGACGACTGCGTCAGCGATCATCGATTTGCTGCCCGGCACCGGTCACGTCACGTCGGGGTCCATCATGCTCGACGGGAAAGACCTCACGGGCCTGACGAGGACGCAGATGGAGCGCATTCGTGGTCGTGAGGTCGGCTACGTTCCCCAAGACCCCATGTCTAACCTCAATCCGGTGTGGAGCATCGGGTTCCAGGTGAAGGAGGCCATCAAGGCGAATGGGGTCGCGGCTGGGCGTAAGGAGATCGAGCAGCGGGCGATAGAGGTTTTGCAGCAGGCAGGACTGAAGGATGCTGCGCGCCGCCTCCACCAGTTCCCGCACCAGTTCTCCGGAGGTATGCGTCAAAGGGCGCTCATCGGCATCGGTCTCGCGGCCGACCCGAAGCTGCTGATCGCCGACGAGCCGACGTCTGCTCTCGACGTCACCGTGCAGCGCGTCATCCTCGACCACATGGCGACCCTTACGCGCGACAAGGGCACCTCGGTGCTCCTTATCACCCACGACCTGGGATTGGCCGCGGAGCGCGCCGACACCATCGTGGTGATGAGTCAGGGCGAGATCGTGGAGTCTGGCCCCAGCCGCGAGATTCTCGAGAATCCGCAGCACCCATACACACGCAAACTGGTCGCGGCGGCGCCTAGCCTGGCATCGAAGCGCATCCAGGCGCGTGCCGAAGACCGCGGTATCACGCATGCGAAGAATGCGTCGGGAGCGGTAGCGATCGAGGTGAAGAATCTCGCCAAGGAGTACAAGATCCGCCAGGGCGGTTTCCGAAGCGAACCGTTCAGGGCCGTCGATGGTGTTTCGTTCGAGATCCCGCGCGGCAAGACTCTCGCGCTCGTCGGTGAGTCTGGGTCGGGTAAGTCGACGGTCGCAAAGATGGTTCTGATGCTCGAACCGCCGACGTCGGGGACGATCTTGATCGATGGTCAGGACGTCGCCGCATCGTCGCGTCGCCAGACCTTCGATCTGCGGCGTCGGATGCAGCCCGTCTTCCAAGACCCTTACGGTTCGCTCGATCCACTACGCAATATCGGGAACACCATCTCCGAGCCGCTCGAGATTCACAAGGTGGGCGACAGTAAGACGCGACGCGCGCGTGTGCTTGAGCTGCTCGATCAGGTATCCCTCCCGCGAGAACTCGCGGCGCGCTACCCGAACGAACTCTCCGGCGGCCAGCGACAGCGTGTCGCGATCGCGCGGGCGCTCGCCCTCAAGCCCGACATCCTCGTCCTCGACGAGGCTGTCTCCGCGCTGGACGTCCTCGTGCAGGACCAGATCCTCAACCTTCTTTCCGATCTGCAGAGCGAGCTCGGCCTGAGCTACCTCTTCATCACGCACGACCTCGCAGTCGTGCGTGTGGTGGCTGACTTCGTCGCCGTTATGGAGCGAGGCAAGATTGTCGAGCAGGGCACGGTGGACGAGATCTTCGCAAACCCCTCCGAGGATTACACACGGCGGCTGCTCGACGCGATCCCCGGCGCCTCGATCCCGACAGGTCGCTTGTCCTGACACGCGCGAACTGTCGGTCGACCGGGCGTCCTGGCCCCTTGGTCTCATTTCCGCGCTGAGCCTCGCTCCTAGCAGATGTGGTGGTGCACGGCAGCTTCGCGCAGGCGCTTATCGTCGCGCCCTGGCTCTTGCTGGCGCTGTGGATGGCGTAGGTGATCTGGGTCGCGTCGCGCATCTCGACCGACAGGACCGGCGTGACGGTGCAGAATCTGCTACGTCGCACGCGTGTTCTGCGGGGGCGAGTGAAGGGCATAGAGCTTCGTTGGTAGATGGTGCTCATGCTCGACGACGGATCGCCGGTGCGTGTGTTCGGTGGGCCATCGCCATCCTGCCAAAGGGCGCTGCGCGGGCGTACCGGCCCAGACGGCTCTACCCGTCAGACCGGGCAGATCGTTGTCGATTGGATGGCCGCGGAGGACGGTGACGCTGGGCTCGTGCGGCCGAGCTGGGACGTCCGCGCGTTCATCGTCGTGGCTGCGATCGTGGTGTGGCTCGTCTGCGCGGCTGTCGTGCCCGCTTGCCCTGTCGGGCCGGATAGACTAGAGGGGCCCGATTCCGGGCGCCCTCCCCGAACCGCAAGGATTATTCATGGCGCACGCCCTCCGTTCCGATTTGCGCAACGTCGCGATCGTCGCGCACGTCGACCACGGCAAGACGACGCTCGTGGATGCGATGTTGCGCCAGACGGGCTCGTTCGGCTCGCACGAGCACATGGAAGAACGCGCCATGGACTCGAACGATCTCGAGCGCGAGAAGGGCATCACGATCCTCGCGAAGAACACGACGATCACGTACAACGGTGCCCACACCGAAGAGCCCATCACGATCAACGTGATCGACACCCCCGGTCACGCCGACTTCGGCGGCGAGGTCGAGCGCGGTCTGTCGATGGTCGACGGCGTCGTGCTGCTGGTCGACGCGTCGGAGGGTCCCCTCCCGCAGACCCGCTTCGTGCTGCGCAAGGCGCTCGAAGCCAAGCTCCCCGTCATCCTCCTGGTCAACAAGACCGACCGGCCCGACGCCCGCATCGCCGAGGTCGAGGAAGAGGCGCACGACCTGCTTCTCGGTCTCGCCTCCGACCTGCAGGACGACGTGCCCGACCTCGACGTCGACGCCCTGCTCGACGTTCCCGTCGTCTACGCGTCCGGCCGCGCCGGCGCCGCCTCGCGCAACCGCCCCGACAACGGCGCGCTGCCCGACAACGACGACCTCGAGCCCCTCTTCGGCGCGATCCTCGAGCACGTTCCCGCTCCCGCGTACGACGACGAGGCGCCGCTGCAGGCGTGGGTCACCAACCTCGACTCCTCGCCCTTCCTCGGCCGCCTGGCGCTCCTGCGCGTCTTCAACGGAACGCTCAAGAAGGGCCAGACGGTGGCCTGGGTGCGCGCCGACGGCTCGACGAGCAACGCGCGCATCACCGAGCTCCTCAAGACCCGCGCACTCGAGCGCTACCCCGCCGAGTCGGCGGGCCCCGGCGACATCGTCGCCATCGCCGGCTTCGAAGACATCACGATCGGTGAGACGATCGCCGACCCCGACGACGTGCGTCCGCTCGCGCAGATCCACGTCGACGACCCGGCCATCTCGATGACGATCGGTACGAACACCTCGCCGCTCATGGGCAAGGTGAAGGGCCACAAGCTCACCGCCCGCATGGTGAAGGATCGCCTCGACCGCGAGCTCATCGGTAACGTCTCGATCAAGGTCGTCGACATCGGACGCCCGGATGCCTGGGAGGTCCAGGGTCGTGGCGAACTCGCCCTGGCGATCCTCGTCGAGAACATGCGTCGCGAGGGCTTCGAGCTCACGGTCGGCAAGCCCCAGGTGGTCACGAAGAAGGTCGACGGCAAGACGTACGAGCCCTTCGAGCACCTGACCATCGACGCCCCCGAGGAGTACCTCGGCGCCATCACGCAGCTGCTCGCCGGCCGCAAGGGGCGCATGGAGGGCATGACGAACCACGGCACCGGCTGGGTGCGCATGGAGTTCGTCGTCCCCTCGCGCGGCCTCATCGGCTTCCGCACCGAGTTCCTCACCACCACGCGCGGCACCGGCATCGCCAACGCGATCTCGCACGGCTACGAGCCGTGGGCCGGCGCCATCTCGACCCGTCAGAACGGGTCGATCGTGGCCGACCGCTCCGGTGTGGTGACCCCGTTCGCGATGATCGCCCTGCAGGAGCGCATGTCGTTCTTCGTGCAGCCGACCCAGGAGGTCTACGAGGGCATGGTCGTCGGCGAGAACTCGCGCGCCGACGACATGGACGTCAACATCACGAAGGAGAAGAAGCTCACGAACATGCGTGCCGCGAGCTCCGACACCTTCGAGTCGATGACCCCGCCCCGACTGCTGACGCTGGAGGAGAGCCTGGAGTTCGCCCGCGACGACGAATGCGTCGAGGTGACCCCGGAGGCCGTCCGCATCCGCAAGGTCGAGCTCGACGCGAACGTGCGCGGCCGCACCGCGTCGCAGCGCAAGCGCCAGGACGCCGGGGCCTGAGACTCCCGCACCCACGACGAAGGCCCCCGGATCCGTCCGGGGGCCTTCGTCGTGTCAGCGCAGTTCCGACACCATCACCGCGCTGGTCCCCGGCAGGAGCGCCTCGAACACGTGGGCGGCGTCTCCGGCGTACGACAGGTAGTCCCCGGGCTCGAGCACGACGGCCGCATCGGACGGACCCACGCGCGCTTGTCCGCCGATCAGCACGACGTGCTCGGTGGTTCCGCGCTGGTGCGACTTCAATAGACGTGGTTCGCCGGCCCTGAACCGTGCCGAGGAGCGCGCCGTACGAAGCCTGATCTAGTGAAGGCGACGACTCAAGTAACTCGGATCGACTCGCCCACGACGCATTCATAGCCGCTCACAGACGGTACAATCCAGGCTTTTGCGGTGCTTGAATCCACAAATGTTACTGAACCGGAACTGACGCAGGTCGCCATTCCTCCGTCGACTCCGATTGTCTCGGTCACGAGGAACTTGTCTTCCCCGTATCCATTCTCTATTCCTGCAAACTGGCCACTGGACGGAAATGACGGCATTGCGTTGACGTACACGGTTGTCGACTGGCCAGATACTGGGCCGTTGGTGGTGGCGTACGTGCTCGTCACCAAGTCTTTTCCGACGAGAAATGGTTGGCTATGCACCTGGGCTTGAGCTGCACCCGCGGGGAGTAGGCAAGCCATCGAGATCACCGCACCGGCCGCGATAAGTGGTGCTGTTCTAGTTGTCTTCATTTTGACCTCCGATCTGCAAAACGGATTTTCGGTAATTCCGAGTCAACGTTCTAATGAGGCTCACTGCAACGGGTTGAGGATCGCCATCAGGTGGCATAGGGTCCGAGCGATCGCGTCAGTTAATGTTCGCGCCGTAGCGGCATGGGCTTCGAGGCGGTCGGCTGCGAAGCCCCAAGGCCCCCGCCACATGCGTGAATTTTTGTACGACTCAAGCTTGTCGTGATGTCCTGTACTTAATGGCTCACCCCATCGAGCTCTCGCTAAAGCTCACCTTCTCTTTGAAGCGCCGATGGTGCTTTCGGGCGGGGCTAGTGATCATTGACGGCTCGCTACTGGAGGCGTGAATCGTCGCAGCGCAAGCGCCAGGACGCCGGGGCCTGAGACTCCCGCACCCACGACGAAGGCCCCCGGATCCGTCCGGGGGCCTTCGTCGTGTCAGCGCAGTTCCGACACCATCACCGCGCTGGTCCCCGGCAGGAGCGCCTCGAACACGTGGGCGGCGTCTCCGGCGTACGACAGGTAGTCCCCGGGCTCGAGCACGACGGCCGCATCGGACGGACCCACGCGCGCTTGTCCGCCGATCAGCACGACGTGCTCGGTGGTTCCGCGCTGGTGCGGTGTGGACAGGCGTGGTTCACCGGGCTCGGCCCGGATCAGGTAGATGTCCCGCCGCGCGTTCGGAGGACTCGCAGACAGCAGCGACGCGAGGTACGGCGCGGCCGAAGAGGGAACGCCGGGCGCCTCGGCGGCGCGCACCAGGGTCGGCGCGCCCGTCTCCCGGTCGACGAAGACGGCGAACGGCACGCCGAGTGCATCGGCGAGGGCCCAGAGCGTCTCGACGCTGGGATTGCCCGATCCGCCCTCCAACTGCGACACGGTCGCCTTCGACACCCCGGCGCGCCGGGCGAGCTCGGAGACGGAGACGCCGGCCGCCTCGCGTTCACGGCGCAGGGTGTGAGCGATGCGGGGTCCCAGGATCGTCATGCGTTCAGTATGTCAAACGATCGTTCAGCTTGACTAGCCACCCGAGCGCGTTCACACTGTCAGTCATGCGTTCATTCCGGCGAACAGACGGGCAGCGCGACGCCCAGTCGCGTCGGGCCGCCCGTCAGGGGCTCGCGGTGGCCCTGGCGACGAGCGCCTACGGCATCTCGTTCGGCGCGCTCTCCGTCGCGTCCGGTCTCGACGTCTGGCAGACCTGCGTGCTGAGCCTGTTCATGTTCACCGGCGGATCGCAGTTCGCGTTTGTCGGGGTCATCGGCGCGGGAGGGCCCGCCGCGGCGCCCGCCGCGATCGCGTCGTCGGCGCTCCTGGGAGTACGAAACGCCGCGTATGCGATGCGCATGTCGCCGGTGGTCGGACGCGGCTTCTGGCGTCGAGCGGCGGCGACCCCCTTCACCATCGACGAGTCGACGGCGGTCTCGCTCGCGCAGACGACGACCCGGGCGCGCGCGGTCGGGTTCTGGGTCACCGGCATCGCGATCTACGTCGGCTGGAACATCTCCACTCTGGTGGGCGCGCTCCTGGGCGACGTCCTGGGGGATCCGAGACAGTACGGGCTGGATGCTGCGGCCGCCGCCGCTTTCCTCGCTCTGCTCTGGCCGCGACTGAGGGGTCGGCAGGCGATCGCCGTGGGAGCCGCGGCGGCCGTCGTCGCTGTGCTCCTCACGCCGGGCCTCATGCCCGGCGTGCCCGTGATCGTCGCGGCGCTCGTCGCACTGGCGGTCGGGTGGTTCAACCTGCTCTGTGAATCCGACCGGCGCGGGGGAGCAGCATCCGAGCCGGTCGACATCCCCGAACGGAAGGGCCTGCCGTGAGTCTGTGGAACGCCGTGCTGCTCGCCTCGGTCATCTGCGTCGCCGTGAAGGCCGTCGGCTATGCGGTGCCGGGCCACTGGCTCGAAGCCCCCCGCCCCGCTCGGATCGCCGATCTGCTCACGGTGGCGCTCTTGGCTGCCCTGGTCGCCGTGCAGACCCTCGGGGTCGGGCAGGCCATCGTCTTCGACGCGCGCCTGCCGGCCGTGCTGGTGGCGGGAGGGCTCCTCGCCGTCCGAGCGCCGTTCCTCGTCGTGGTGGCCGCTGCTGCGGCTGTCGCTGCGCTCCTGCGTCTGTGGGGCTGGGCGAGCTGAGAGGGGCGCTGAGACGCCGCGGATACACTGACGCGGTGACGACCACGGTATCCCGCCTGCTGACCTGGCTGATCGCGGCGGTGATCGGTGTCGTGTACGGCACGGCGGCCACCGTCGCGCAGGCCTTCACGATCGGTGTGCTCCCCGTGGGGCTCGTGCTCGCCACCGTCGGCACGACCGCGCTCTTCGTCGCGCTGCGCCTGCTGGTGAGCGACCGGTGGACGACCCTGGCCGCAGGCCTCGGCGCCATCCTCGCGATGGTCGTCTTCTCGGGTACCGGCCCGGGCGGATCGGTGATCGTGGCGGCTCCGACACCCGACACGGAGTGGATTCCGCTCACGTGGACCTTCGTCGTCCCGATCATCGTCGCGCTGGTGTTCGCGTGGCCCGACACCTCACGCCTCCCCGCGCCCCGTAAACTGGACGAGTGACGTATGTGATCGCTCTTCCGTGCGTGGATGTCAAAGACCGCGCCTGCATCGACGAATGCCCGGTCGACTGCATCTACGAGGGTGAACGGTCGCTCTACATCCACCCCGACGAATGCGTCGACTGCGGTGCGTGTGAGCCGGTCTGCCCCGTCGAGGCCATCTACTACGAAGACGACCTGCCCGAAGAGTGGTCGGACTACTACAAGGCCAACGTCGAGTTTTTCGACGACATCGGCTCTCCGGGCGGTGCCGCCAAGGTCGGCGTGATCGCGAAAGATCACCCCGTCATCTCGGTTCTTCCGCCCCAGGGCGAGTAGGCCGATGGGCGTCGCCGATCTCGCCGACTACCCCTGGGATGCCGTCGCTCCGTACGCCGAGACGGCCCGGCGTCACCCGGGCGGCATCGTCGATCTCTCGATCGGTTCGCCGGTCGACCCCACGCCCGACGTGATCGCCGACGCGCTGAAAGCCTCGACCGACGCGCACGCGTATCCGCAGACCGCGGGAACACCGCTCCTGCGCGAGGCGATCGCGCACTGGTACGCGCGCCGGCGCGGGGTCGCGGGTCTCGCGCCAGAACACGTGCTCCCGACGGTCGGCTCCAAAGAGCTGGTCGCGCTGCTGCCCCTCCTGCTCGGCGTGGGCGCTGGAGACACCGTCGTGCATCCACGGGCTGCCTACCCCACTTACGAGGTCGGTGCGCGACTGGTGGGTGCGACGCCGGTCGCAGCCGACGATCCCGCCGACTGGCCGACCGGCACGAAGCTCGTCTGGATCAATTCCCCCGGAAATCCCGACGGGCGCGTGCTCGGGGTCGACGACCTCCGCCGTGCGGTGGCGCGTGCGCGCGAGCTCGGCGCGGTGCTCGCCTCCGACGAGTGCTATGCCGAACTCGGCTGGGAAGGGGAGTGGGCGGATGCCGCGGTCCCCAGCATCCTCGATCCCCGTGTCGTCGCCGACGACCTCACCGGCGTGATCTCGGTCTACTCCCTCAGCAAGCAGTCGAACCTCGCGGGATACCGCGCGGCTTTCCTCGCCGGCGATCCGACGATCGTGGCGAAGCTCCTCACGGGTCGCAAGCATCTCGGTCTCATGCCGCCGGCGCCGGTGCAAGCGGCGATGGTCACGGCCCTCGGCGACGACGAGCATGTCCGCGCCCAGAAGGCCCGCTACGCGGCGCGCCGGGCCGTGCTGAAGCCGGCGATCGAGGCCGCCGGGTTCCGCATCGACCGCAGCGAGGCGGGTCTCTACCTCTGGGCCACGGAGGGGCGCGATGCCTGGGAGAGCCTGGGCAGGCTCGCCGATATCGGCATTCTCGCCGGCCCCGGCCACTTCTACGGGTCGCACTTTCCGCAGCACGTTCGCCTGTCGCTCACCGCGACCGACGAACGGATCCGCACAGCCGCCGAGCGGTTGCGGTCGGCGTAGATCCGTCCATTTGGTTGCGACCTCCATCAGACCGGTCCATCCTTTGGCGGTGTCCGCCGTACCCGCCGACGACTTATAGGCTGTAAGAACCGATCTGATTTCGCGAGGAGGCGCCATGAGCGACGCGGCAGCGCAGGACGACAAGGCCACCGTCACCGTCGGCGGCACCACTGCTGAATTCCCGGTCATCCGAGGAACCGACGGCGCCCCGAGCGTCGACATCTCGACTTTCACCCGGCAGACGGGTCACACGACCCTCGACTACGGGTTCGTCAACACGGCGTCGACGAAGTCGGAGATCACCTTCATCGACGGAGACCAGGGCATCCTGCGATACCGCGGCTATCCGATCAGCCAGCTGGCGCAGAACAGCACCTATCTCGAGGTCGCGTGGCTGCTGATCTACGGTGAGCTGCCGACCGCCGACGAGCTGGCCGCGTTCGACGAGCGCATCCGTCGCCACACCCTTCTCCACGAAGACCTGAAGCGCTTCTTCTCGGCGCTTCCCCACACCGCGCACCCCATGTCGGTGCTCTCGGCGGCCACGGCGGCGCTCTCGACGTACTACGAGGGCGAGTCCGACCCCCACAACCCCGAGCACGTCGAACTCAACACCGTGCGCATGCTGGCGAAGCTGCCCGTCATCGCGGCCTACGCGCACAAGAAGAGCGTCGGCCAGGCGTTCCTCTACCCCGACAACTCGCTGGGCTTCGTCGACAACTTCCTCAAGCTCAACTTCGGCGTGCACTCCGAGCACTACGAGGTCAACCCCGTGATGTCGCGCGCACTCGAGCGACTGCTCATCCTCCACGAAGACCACGAGCAGAACGCGTCGACGTCGACCGTGCGCCTGGTCGGTTCGACGGGTGCCAACCAGTTCTCGTCCATCTCCGCCGGCATCAATGCCCTCTACGGTCCGCTCCACGGCGGCGCCAACGAGGCGGTGCTGGCCATGCTCGGCCGCATCCGAGACTCCGGTGAGAGCGTCGAGCGTTTCGTCGAGCGCGTGAAGAACAAGGAAGACGGCGTGAAGCTCATGGGCTTCGGGCACCGGGTCTACAAGAACTACGACCCGCGCGCCAAGCTCGTGAAGGAGTCGGCCGACGAGGTGCTGCAGGCCCTCGGCGTGAGCGATCCGCTGCTCGATCTGGCGAAGGAACTCGAGGAGATCGCCCTCCACGACGATTACTTCAAGGAGCGCCGTCTCTACCCGAACGTCGACTTCTACACCGGCGTCATCTACAAGGCGATGGGCTTCCCGACGCGCATGTTCACCGTGCTGTTCGCCATCGGCCGACTGCCCGGGTGGCTCGCGCACTGGCGTGAGATGCAGCACGACCCGCAGACCAAGATCGGTCGCCCGCAGCAGCTCTACACCGGAGCGCCCGAGCGCACCTACCCCGGCGCCTGAGCGCGCTCGCCCGTCTGACGACGAAACCCGTTCCTCGCAGCGAAACCCCCGCAGAACGTCGGGGTCTCGCCGGGGGAACGGGTTTCGTCGTTCTCGCCGGGCGGCGCTATGCGTGCAGCGCCTCGTTGAGGGTGACGCCGACACCCGAGCGGACGGATGCCTCGACCGCGCCGGTGAGCGAGTTGCGTCGGAACAGCAGCCCATCGCGACCCGACAGGTCGGAGCCCTTCGCGGTCGGGCGGGCGCCGTCGGCGTTCGCGGGCTGGTCGGCGAGCACGATCTTCGATCCGGCGGTGACGTAGAGGCCCGCCTCGACGATGCAGTCGTCGCCGAGCGAGATGCCGATGCCCGCGTTGGCGCCGAGAAGCGTGCGGGCGCCGATCGACACGCGGTGCGACCCGCCGCCCGAGAGGGTGCCCATGATCGACGCCCCGCCCCCGATGTCGCTGCCGTCGCCGACGACGACGCCCTGCGAGATGCGGCCCTCGACCATCGAGGCGCCCAGGGTGCCGGCGTTGAAGTTGACGAAGCCCTCGTGCATGACGGTCGTGCCGGGGGAGAGGTAGGCGCCCAGGCGCACGCGCGAGGCATCGGCGATGCGGACGCCCGCCGGCGTGACGTAGTCGAGCAGGCGGGGGAACTTGTCGAGGCTCTGCACCTGGATGCCCTCGCGCAGGAGGAACGGGCGCAGACGCGTCGCGTCGTCCGGATGCATCGGGCCCGCGTTGGTCCACGCGACGTTGGGCAGGTGGGCGAAGATCCCCGTCAGATCGACCTCGTTGGGCGCCGCGAGCCGGTGGGAGAGCGCGTGCAGACGCAGGTAGGCGTCCGCGGTCGAGGTGGGCGCAGCATCCAGGTCGACCTCGATCGCGATGACCTCGGTAGTCACCGCGCGCCGAGGGTCGGCCACAGCCAGCTGGTCGAGGGTCGCGGGCGGGATCGCCGGGTCGAGTCCGAGTGGCAGTCGCCCGAGCGCGGGTTCGGGGAACCACGCGTCGAGGACCGTGCCGCTCTCGGTCACAGTCGAAAGGCCGAATCCCCATACCCAACGGTTGTCGCTCATGCTTCCACGGTACTGGTCCCGCCGAGGCGGGCCGTCCTCCGGGCGGGAGGCGGTGCGCGCGGTCGGTAGAATCGGGCCATGCCGGTACTCGACCTGTCATCGTCCGCGGTCGATCTCACCCGCACCATCTGCGACATCCCCAGCGTCTCCGACGACGAGGGAGCACTGGCAGACGCCATCGCGTCCGCCGTCGCCGACCTCCCGCACCTCGAGGTCTACCGCGACGGAGACACGATCGTGGCTCGGACGAACCTCGGTCGCGCCCAGCGCGTGGTGATCGCGGGGCACATCGACACGGTTCCGATCAACGCGAATCTCCCCACCCGGGTGATCGACATCGACGGCGAGCCGCACCTCTGGGGGCGCGGCACCGTCGACATGAAAGCCGGCGTTGCCGTGCAGCTGAAGCTCGCGGCCGAGCTGACCGAGCCTCGCGTCGACATCACCTGGATGTGGTACGACCACGAGGAGGTCGCCGCCGACCTCAACGGGCTCACGCGTCTCGCCCGCACGCGGCCCGACCTGTTCGCGGGTGACTTCGCCATCCTCGGTGAGCCGTCGAACGGTCAGGTCGAGGGCGGCTGCAACGGCAACCTGCGCGCGATCGTTCGCACCAGCGGCACGCGGGCGCACAGCGCGCGGGCGTGGATCGGTGACAACGCCATCCATCGCGCGGCACCGATCCTCGGACGCCTCGCCGAGTACCGCCCCCGCGATGTCGAGGTCGAGGGGCTCGTCTACCGTGAGGGGCTGAACGCGGTCCGCATCGCCGGCGGCGTCGCCGGGAACGTCATCCCCGACACGTGCGAGGTCGAGGTCAACTACCGCTTCGCTCCCAGTCGCGACGGTGAAGAGGCCTCGCGCCACGTCCGCGACGTCTTCGACGGTTTCGACGTGGAGGTCATCGACCTCGCCGAGGGCGCCCGCCCGGGCCTGGACGCGGCACTCGCGCAGGAGTTCGTCCGCGCGGTCGGGGCGGAACCCCGCCCGAAGTACGGCTGGACCGACGTCGCCCGGTTCTCGGCGTTGGGGGTGCCCGCGGTGAACTTCGGGCCCGGCGACCCGAGCCTGGCCCACCACGACGAAGAGCGCGTCCCGCTGCGCCAGATCGGCGACGTCGAGCGCGGACTCCGGGCGTGGCTGACGCAGTCCTGACACGCGCGGGGCGCGGCTGGAGGCACCTGCCGGTCGCCGCTCGGATCGGTATCGTCTACGTGCTCGCGCGCGTCGTGACGACCCTGTTCCTGCTGCTCGCCGCCCACCTCTCGGTGCAGGGCTCGCGTTTCGGCGACGGCGCCGGCTTGGGCGACTTCGCGGTCGGGTGGGATGCGACGTGGTACTGGTTCACCGCGGTCAACGGCTACCCGTCCGATCTGCCGCTGACCGACGCCGGAGCGGTCGCCGAGAACTCGTGGGCGTTCATGCCGCTGTACGCGTACGCGTCGGCCGGCCTCGGCGCGCTCCTGGGGTCGTGGGGTGCCGGAGCCCTGGTGATCTCCGTGACGGCCGGGTACGGCGCATCCGTCGCTCTGTACGCCCTGATGCGCCCGCGACTCGATCGCTCTGCGGCGATGTGGGCCGTGGTGTTCTTCGCCTCGGGCCCGCTGGCGGCGCTGTTCCAGGTGGGGTACGCGGAGTCGTTGTTCCTCTTCTTCCTCCTCGTCGCGCTCTGGTGCCTGCGGGAGCGACGGTACGGATGGCTGTACCTGTTGATCCCGCTCATGGGGTACACCCGGCCGGGGATCCTCGCGTTCGCCCTGCTGCTCGGTCTGTACGGCGTGTGGCGCTGGTTCCGGCGTCGGAGCGAGACGTTGCCGGCCCGCGAGATCATCCACATCGTCGCGCTCGGAGCGCTGGCGACGGTCGTGGGCTTCTCCTGGCAGCTGATCGCGGCGGCGGTCACGGGCGACTCCGGCGCCTACCTGGCGACGGAGCTCGCGTGGCGCCGCAACTGGCTCGGTGAGACGTCGCCGCATTTCGTGCCGTTCGACGGATTCGTCCAGGCGTCGGCCTTCTGGTTCCGCACCTGGGGGCTCGGCGAGATCGCGGGGTACGTCGCCCTCGTCCTGCTGGTCGTCGGGCTCGCCGCGGCGCTCCTCCTGCTACCCCAGGTGCGCAGGCTCGGAATCGAAGTGCGCCTGTGGTCGGCCAGCTATCTGCTTTACCTTCTGGCGGTGTTCTTCCCGCAATCGAGCATCTTCCGGTTGCTCGTTCCGCTGTCGCCTTTATGGGGCGCTCTCGCTGTCCCGACGTCGCTCGTCTGGCGCCTGAGCGTGCTCGCGCTCGCGCTCCTGGGGCAGTGGTGGTGGATCTACAACATGTACGCCCTGGGCAACACCTATTGGCAGATCCCTTGAGCCCGCCGTTATGTTGCGTTCGCTCACGATAAACTACTTAAGCAGACCTAACGACGAAAAGGAGCCACTATGGCAGCCATGAAGCCGAGAACCGGGGACGGGCCGATGGAGGCCGTGAAGGAGGGGCGCCTCATCATCGTGCGTGTTCCGCTCGAGGGCGGCGGGCGCCTGGTCGTGTCCGTCAACGATGCAGAAGCCAAGGAGCTCTACGACGTGCTCAGCGGGGTCGTCAGCGCCTGACGTCTCTTCCTTCACGATGGCGATCGCTCTCCGGAGCGGTCGCCATCGCCGTTCTCACGGGGTTTCGGGGAGCGTGGTGAGCTGGAGGAGACCCTCGCCCGTGATCGACAGGGCACCGATGACCGCGGGCGACGCCTGCGTCTCCTGGATCAGGGAACGGTAGGCGGCGGTCTGAGGATCGCGGCGCACCGGATCGGAGACGGCACCGCCGGCGAGCACCCGGGGGACCAGCACGGTGCCGCCGGCGCGGACGAGTCGCAGACCGTGCTCGACGTACTCGATGACGCCCTCGGGATCGGCGTCGATCAGCACGATGTCGTACGACGCCTCGTTCATGCGGGGGAGCACGTCGGAGGCGCGACCGGTGATGAAACGGGCGCGTGCGGCGGGGATCTTCGCGTCGGCGAAGGCCTGGCGGGCGGCGCCGAGGTGCTCGGGCTCGCTGTCGATCGTGGTGAGGGTCGCGCCGGGTGCGCCGCGCAGGAGCCAGAGCCCCGAGACGCCGCCGCCCGTGCCTACCTCGATGATGCTCCGGGCTCGGGATGCTGCGGCGATGACCGCCATCTGAGCACCCACCGGCGCGCTCACGGGCTGGGCTCCGAGTTCAAGGGCGTGCGCGCGCGCCCGCGCGATGTGCTCGGGCTCCACCGTCGCCTCCGACACGAATCGCTGGTTCGCTTCGCTACCGCTCATCTCGACCTCCTCGCACAGATTACGTGGGCGAGGCACAGCACGCGGGTAGGCGCGACGACTACGCTGAGACCCATGTTCTTCGGGCTCACGATCGAGAAGCTGCTGCTGATCGGGGTGATCGCCGCGCTCCTGATCGGACCCGAAAGGCTCCCTCGCTACGCCGAGGGGCTCGCGCGTCTGACGACCCGCGCGAAGGAGATGCTGCAGGGCGCCCGATCGCGGGTCCGTGACGAGATGGGCTCCGAGTTCGACGACGTCGACTGGCGCAAGCTCGACCCCCGTCAGTACGACCCTCGACGCATCATCCGCGAGGCTCTTCTCGACGACGCGCCGGTCGCGAGCGTGCAGGCCGCGAGCGTCGCGGCCACGATGGCTGCGGCAGGGACGGAACCGACCCGCGGGGCCTTCTCGCCCGACGTCCGACCGCCGTTCGACTCCGAGGCCACCTGACGGGCCCCCGGCCCTCCCTCACGGGAACGCCAGGGGGGTCGTGCCCCACACGCTCAGGCCCTCGGCGTCGAGGTCGGTGACCGCGGCATCCGTCCTGTCGATGACGAGAGAACGGCGTTCGGGCACGGTATACGGCTGCCACGGTGCGCTGTCGTCGTCGGCCGCGGGCACCCCGTCGACGGCGAACCCGATCCATCTCGACTGCATGCGGGTCGATACGGCCCGGCCGGTGCGCAGCCCGCCGAGCCGGAAGGTGATGTCTTTGCGCGACGTGGCGAGGTTGCCCCAGACGTAGGGGAGCTCCGTGCCGTGGGAGGCACCGATTCCGAGGAGGCGCAGGAGCGGTGTCGTCCAGTCGAACCGGTAGAGGTACGTGGGTGCGACGCGGCTGTGACCCTCGGCGACCCAGACGGTAGGCATCCGGAACCCCAGATCGCGCGAGATCGCCGGTCCGCGGGCGGGAGCCCTGAGGCCGCTGTAGGCGCCGGCGATCTCGGCGTCGGCGGGCACGTCGAGATCCGGGCGTTCGGCGCGCAGATCGGCCGTCATGGCGGCGAGGGCTTCGGTGCTGACCGGCATCAACGGCGACTTCATGCGCGTGAACAGCGTCGCCTCGTCGCGGTTGGTGCCGATGATGAGGGGAACCGGAAGCGAGCCGCCGCGAGCGAAGACAGCGGGCGGATGCTGCGGGACCAGGTCGCCGTCGACGACGGGGGCGAAGGCGAGCGTGCCCGGGTCGTCGTGCGGGATACGCGAGAAGATGTCCATGCCCGCCGAGGTGATCCGATCCGCGTCGAGACCTCGAAGTGAGGCGGCGTCGGACGCGTCGACCCCCAGGTCGTGCAACAGAGTGCGGGCGACGTGCTCGGAGCGGTCCTGGCCGTAGACGGACGTCGCGGGGGAGCTCTCGGCGATGGCGCGGGCGAAGAGTCCGCTCGCCTCCGGCACCGTGAGCAGCGTGGTGACGATCCCGCCGCCGGCCGATTCGCCGAAGAGCGTGACCCGGTCGGGATCGCCGCCGAAGGCGCCGATGTTCTGCTGCACCCACCGGAGGGCTGCCATCACGTCACGGAGCGCCGGATTCGGATCGGCGTCATCCAGAAGGCGGGACAGGTCGAGGAATCCCAGTGCGCCGACCCGGTACGCGAGGGTCACGACGATGACTTCGCCGGTGTGCGCGAACGACCGCCCGTCGAACAACGGCTGGGCCGTCCCGCCGAACATGTACGCGCCGCCGTGCACCCACGCCATCACCGGCAGGTCGTCGCCCGGGCGGGCCGAATCGGGGGTCCAGACGTTGAGGAAGAGGCAGTCCTCGCTCTGTGAGACGCCGTCTGGGAACACGATGATCTGGTTCGGGGGCTGCACGGGCATGGGTCCGAACGCGGTCGCATCCGCGGGTTCCGTCCACGGATCGGGGGGCAGGGGCGCACGCCACCGCAGCTCTCCGACGGGAGGAGCGGCGAACCGGATGCCCCGGAAGCTGCGGACAGACCCGTCGGAGGTGCCCCGGACCGGTCCGTGAACGGTGTCGACGACGTCGTTATCTGCCACGCGGCATCCTTTCCTCGGATGGCGTCAGGCTATCGGGCGCCGCCGCGTGCGCTGCTCAGCGGGGAGCGAAAGGCAGGCTGCGCCCCGAGAGGCCGCGACCCTGGCGGGCGAGCGTTGCCGCCACGGCGTCGATGGCGCGAGCTGCGGGGTCGGCCGGGTCGGCGACGACGACGGGGACTCCGACGTCGCCGCCCGTGCGCAGTGCCGGGCTCAGTGGCACCGTGCCGAGCAGGGGAACCGTGTCGCCCGCCGCGGAGAGCGCTGTCGCGACCTCGGAACCGCCCCCGGCGCCGAAGAGGTCGAGCGTGCTGCCGTCGGGGAGGGTCATCGCCGACATGGTCTCGACGACACCGATGATCCGCTGCCCCGTCTGGCGTGCGACGAGCCCGCTGCGGACGGCGACGTCGGATGCTGCCGACTGGGGCGTCGTGACCACAAGCACCTCCGCGTGGGGGAGCAATTGTCCGACGGAGATCGCGACATCGCCGGTGCCGGGAGGCATGTCTATGAGGAGGAGGTCGAGATCGCCGAAGAAGACGTCGGTGAGGAACTGCTGCACCGTGCGGTGAAGCATCGGCCCTCGCCAGGCCACGGCGCCCGCGGCGTCCTCGCCGGGACGGCGGAGGAACATGCCGATCGAGATGACCTTCACGTCGTAGGCCACCGGCGGCAGCATCAGGTCGTCGATGCGGGTCGGTGCCGGCGGCAGGCCGTCGTCGTCGACGAGTCCGAGCAGGGCGGGGATCGAGAACCCGTGAACGTCGGCATCGATGAGCCCCACACGCAGCCCGCGGCGGGCCAGCGCCACCGCGAGGTTCGCGGTCATCGTCGACTTGCCGACACCGCCCTTGCCGCTCGTGACGGCGATGACCCGGGTGAGGGAATCGGGGCCGAACGGCATCTGGCGCGCAGGCCGTCCGTCGCGCAGCTTCTCGGTCAGGGCCCTGCGCTCGTCGGGACTCATGACGCCGAGCTCGACATCGACCGCCCCGATGCCGGCGACACCGGCCGCGGCGGCGCGCACCTCGCGCTCGATCCTGTCGGCGGCCGGGCAGCCCACGATCGTGAGAGCGATGCCGACGCGGGCAAGGTCGCCCTGTACCTCGATCTCACGCAGCATGTCGAGTTCGCCGAGGGGGCGGCGCAGTTCTGGATCGACGACGCCGGCGACCGCAGAGCGCACCGCGTCGGTCAGCGCGGCGTCGCTCACGTGGCGGTCGACTCGCGGTCGTCGCGTCGGTCGAGCTTCTTCAGCAGGCTCTTGAGTTCGGCGCGAAGCACCTCTCGGGTGACGACCTCGTCGGTCGATTCGCGCACCGCCATGCGCAGCGCGACGACCTCGCGCGCCAGGTACTCGGTGTTCTCGAGATTGCGCTCGGCACGCTGTCGATCCTGCTCGATCTGCACCCGGTCGCGGTCGTCCTGCCGGTTCTGCGCGAGCAGGATGAGGGGCGCGGCATAGGAGGCCTGAAGCGAGAGGATCAGCGTGAGCAGCGTGAAGTTCGTCGCGACCGGGTCGAACTGCCACTCGACGGGTGCGGTGGAGTTCCACGTCAGCCAGACGACCACGAAGACCGTCATTCCGATCAGGAAGCCCGAGGTGCCCATCGCCCGGGCGAACGCCTCGGAGAACTTGCCGAAACGGTCGCGCGACGGATGCGCGGTGCGGCCGAGCTTCCCGCCGCGGTCGCGAGGAGCGTCGAGGGCGGTGCGGCGTTTCTGGCGGGCCATCATCGCCTCCTCGGGGGCACGGTCGGAATACTGGTGGTCGCGAGCGGCCGCACGGGGGCCGATGACTTCGGATCATCGCTGTCGTGCGAGCGCCAGTCATCGGGCAGCAGGTAGTCGAGCACGTCGTCGACGCTCACCGCGCCGACGAGGCGATGGGCCTGATCGACCACGGGCAGCGACACGAGGTTGTAGCTCGCGAGGAGGCGCGCGACCTCGGCCGCCGACGCGGTGGCCGGCACGGCCGAGACGGTGTCGTCGATGATCGCCCCGAGGCGCTCATGCGGGGGGTACCGCAGCATCCGCTGGAAGTGCACGGTGCCCAGAAGCCGGCCGGTCGGGGTCTCGTACGGGGGAAGCGTGACGAACACGGAGGCGGCGAGGGCGGGATGCAGCTCGTGCCTGCGGATGAGCGCGAGAGCCTCGGCGATCGTGGCGTCGGCCGACAGCACGATCGGCTCGGGGGTCATGAGGCCCCCGGCCGTGTCGGGGCTGTACTTCAGCAGCGCGCGGACGTCGTCGGCCTCCTCGGGCTCCATGAGGTCGAGGAGTTGCTCGAGACGGCCTTCGGGGAGCTGGCCGAGGAGGTCGGCGGCGTCGTCCGGCTCCATCGCGTCGAGGATGTCGGCGGCGCGCTCGTCTCCGAGCTGCTCGAGGATGTGCACCTGCTCCTCTTCGGGCATCTCTTCGAGGGCGTCGGCGAGACGATTGTCGGGGAGCTCCTCCGCGACCTCGATGAGGCGGTCGCCGGGGAGGTCGAGCAGGGTGTTGGCGAGATCGGCGGGCTTGAGGTCGGCATAGGTCGCGACGAGCTGCTCCGCCGACTGGGACTCGCCCGGCACCTGCTGCTCGCGCACCTCGGACCACGACGCGAACGTCGTCGCACCGCGCGCGAACGGCGAGGCGCTCGTCTTCGGTCGACGAAGGAACAGTTGTCCGACGTCCCAGTCGCCCAGCCGATTGCGCTCGATCGCGACGTCTTCGATGACCGCGTCGCCCGAGCCGTCGACGAGGAAGACGCGCCGACCGAGGAGCTCGGCCATCACCCGCACCTCTCCGCCGCGCTGCTGGAAGCGGCGGACGTTGATGAGCCCCGTCGTGATGACCTGACCCGTGGCGATGGAGGTCACACGACCGATCGAGACGAACACGTGCCGTCGCCCGGGGATCTCGACGACCAGCCCCACGACCCGGGGCGGATCGGAGGACCGGTAGATCACCACCACGTCGCGCACCTTGCCGAGCCGGTCACCGGCAGGATCGAATACCGTACAGCCCGCGAGGCGAGCGACGAAGACTCGTTGCGTGCTCACTCCTCCAGAGTAGCCCGCGACCTCCGCCGATCGGGTGCGCGCCGCTGCGTGAGACAATGAACGCATGAGCATGCTCGGCGGACGCGTCCCCTCCGGTCGCGAAGAAGTCGGGGAGCAGGTGGCGTCCTTCCCCACGTACGAGGGCGCGCAGAAGGCGGTCTCGGCTCTCATCGCCGCCGACGTCCCCGCGCGCGACATCGCGATCGTCGGCAAGGGCCTGCGCTCCATCGAACGCGTGACCGGCCGGCTCGGCTACGCGACGGCGGCCCGCTCGGGCGCGGTGAACGGCGTTCTGCTCGGTCTGCTCTTCTCGTTCATCTTCGTTCTCGGCGAACCGACGGTGCAGATCGGTGCGTTCCTGGGTGTCATGTTCGTGGGCATCGCGATCGGCATGCTGCTGAGCCTCATCACCTACTCGATCGTGCGTCGTCGACGCGATTTCGCCTCGGTCATGCAGGTCGTCGCCGACCACTACGAGGTGTGCGTGACCGCGTCGAGCCTTCACCGCGCGCGGCAGATCGTCGGTCCGGGCTCCGCACCCGCGCCCGACACGTCGACGACGGCAGACCCGGCGCCCGTACCCGTGGCGCCCCAGCCCGAGGAGCCGCCCCGCTACGGCGAGCGTCTGCCGCCGACCGCGCCCTCGCCGGAACGGATCGAACCTCCCGCGTGAGCGACCGGCCGTTGACCGTCGGGCTCCCCGCCGGCTCGGTGACCGTCTCGACGGTCTGGGAGCGACCCGGCGGCGCCTGGGCGACGATCGCCGTCGCGCACGGTGCGGGGGCGGGCTACCGGCATCCGTTCCTCGAAGGACTCGCGCGTTCGCTCGTCGACGCCGGCATCGCCACCCTGCGCTTCAACTTCCCCTACGTCGAGGCGGGACGGCGGATGCCGGGACCCGCCGCTCATGCGATCGAGACCTGGGGTGCGGTCTTCGCATGGCTGGACGACGCCGCTGCCCCCGGGCCCGTGTGGGCTGCCGGCAAGTCGTACGGCGGGCGGATGGCCTCGATGGCGGCGGCCGCCGGAACGATCGCCCCGGCGGGGCTCGTCTACCTCGGTTATCCGCTGCATCCGCCCGGCGACCCGTCGAAGGCGCGGACCGCCCACCTCCCCGACATCGCGCAGCGGCAGGTCTTCATCGAAGGCACGAACGACCCGTTCATCGACCCGCACGATCAGCTCGAGGCGGCGGTCGCCGCCTGCCGTGATGCGACGCTGCGGTGGGTCGACGGCGGCGGTCATTCGTTCGAGGTGAAGGGCCGCAAGCGCCCCGCCGACGAGGTCGGCGCCGGCATCGCCTCGATCGTCGTCGAGGCGATGCGAGCGGGCTGACGCTCAGCGCTGCGACAGGCGCGCCACCCACTCCTCGACTTCGTCGGCCGTGCGGGGGATGCCCGCCGAGAGGTTCTCGGGTCCGTCGACGGTCATGAGGATGTCGTCTTCGATCCGCACACCGATGCCGCGGTACTCCTCGGGCACGGTGAGGTCGTCGACCTGGAAGTAGAGACCGGGCTCGATCGTGAACACCATGCCGGGCTCGAGCTCGCCGTCGTAGTACATGTCGCGACGGGCCTGAGCGCAGTCGTGCACGTCGATACCGAGGTGATGGCTCGTGCCGTGCACCATGTAGCGGCGGTGCTGGCCGCCGCGCCGCGGATCGAGCGCCTCATCGGCCGACACCGGCAGCAGACCCCATTCGGCCACGCGCGCGGCGATGACCTTCATGGCGGCTTCGTGGACGGAACGGAACTTCGCGCCGGGTTTCGCCGCGGCGAATGCCGCGTCGGCGGCCTCGCGCACCGTCTCGTAGATCCTCCGCTGAACGGGCGAGAACGTCCCGTCGACGGGGATCGTGCGCGTGATGTCGGCGGTGTACAGGCTGTCCACCTCGACCCCGGCGTCGACGAGCAGCAGGTCGCCGGGCACCACGGCGCCGTCGTTGCGCGTCCAGTGCAGGTAGCACGCGTGCGGGCCGGATGCGGCGATGGTGTCGTAGCCCTCGGTGTTGCCGTCGCTGCGCGCCCGCTGGTGGAACACGCCCTCGATGATCCGCTCGCCGCGGGGGTGCGCGATGATCCGGGGGAGATCGGCGACGATGTCGTCGAACCCCTTCGCGGTGACGTCGACGGCGAGGCGCATCTGCGAGATCTCCCAGTCGTCCTTGACGAGCCGCAGCTCGGAGACGGCGCGCGTCAGATCGTCGTCGTCGCCGAGGATGACGTCGTCGTCGCCGTGCTCGAGCGAGTCGAGGTGGGCGGTCGTGAGGCCGAGGTCGGCGGACACCCCGGCGAGCGAGGGGCGCGGGCCGATCCAGAACTCGCCGATCGAGGCGTCGGCGTAGAACTCCGGGGTCGTGCGGTCGGCGCGTTCGCGGAAGTAGAGCACGGCGTCGTGCCCGCCGTCGCGCGGCTCGAAGACGAGCACGGAGTCGGGCTCGGACTCGGTCTCCCACCCCGTGAGATGCGCGAAGGCGGAGTGCGGACGGAACGGATAGTCGGTGTCGTTGCTGCGCTGCTTCAGACCGCCGGCCGGGATGACGAGCCGCTTGCCCGGGAACGCGCGTGAGACGGCATCCCTGCGGCGAGCCGCCCAGGCGGCCTGCTCGCGCGGCTGGGGGACGCCGTCCGGACGCGTCGCCCAGCCTTCGGCGATCGCGTCGAGGAATCCCTGCGGGAAGGGCTGCCGTCGATTCGTCGTGGTCTCGGCCGACGTGCCGTCGGTCGCGGTCGTCGTCTCGTTCTGGCCTGCGTCGCTCATACTCCCAGTGTCTCACCGGGAGGGTGGGTCATCCCTGGACGGGCTCGAGCTGGACGACGAGCGGACGGTGGTCACTACCCGAGGCGTCGAGGGATTTCAGCACCGCGGATCCCGTGGCCCGCCATCTCGGTGAGACGAGGATGTGGTCGATCGGGGCGCCGAAGAGCGCGGGGAACTGCGTCGTCCAGGTTCCGACTCCGCCGTTGCCGGTGTCTGCGGCGGCATCGTGGCATCGACCGAGAGCCCCACCGTCGACGCCGAGCCCCGCCATGTGGTCGAGCGTGGCGTTGAAGTCGCCCGCCAGGATGACGTTGTCGGCGGCGCACTGGTCGGCGAGCCATTGGAGGTCGTTGCGCCAGTGCTGCATGTACGACTGCCGGGGTGCCACCGCGTGCGCGGCCACCACGATCGGACCGTCGCCGGAGGTCGGCATGGCGACGGCGCTCGGCACGGTGGAGGTGTTGCTGGTGCCGTCCTGCGACGACTCGATGACGGAGTAGTCGCCCAGCTCGGGACTGATGAGCACGGTGGTGGAGGTGGCGTCCCATCCGTCGATGCCGTACTCGCCGTACTCGGCGTGGTGAGCCCACATGGGCCGGCCGAGCTCGCCCATGACGATCGCCACCTTCTCGCCGGTGTCGATCGTCGTCTCGGGGAGCGTGATGATGTCGGCGTTCATCGCGACGGCGATCTGAGCGATGGTGTCCGGGGCTGTCGCGGAACCCGCGGTGTTCCAGGTCATCACGCGCAGGCTCGTGTCGGTCTTGTCGGGCAGCGCGTCGGTGCCGATCCCCCGGGAGGCCAGGATGCCGGCGTTGGCTCCCGCTGCGACGAGCGAAGCGACCGCCAGGGTGAGCGCGAGGGCGCGGATCGGGCGCGCCAGGGCGAAGATCAGCGCGAGGATCGCGAGGGCCGCGAAGGCGGCGGCCAGCGGGCCACGGAACGACACGATCTGCGCGATCGGAAAGGTGCGTTCGAGCTTGAACAGCTGGGGCCAGGTGAGCACCGCCGCCCCGCTTGTGCAGAGCAGCGCGATGAGGACCCCCCAGACGCGACGCACCCCGTGACTCTAGGACAGCAGTCTGGGAGATCGGCGGATGCGGCTACCCTCGGGGGAGTGGAGTCGGTGCGCAGGTTCGAGGGTCCGAGTGACCTGCATCTGCATTCGGCATGCTCGGACGGCACCGAGGCCCCCGCGCTCGTCATGGCGGCCGCCCACCGTCACGGGCTGAGGACGGCAGCACTGACCGACCACGACACGACCACCGGGTGGGCGGAGGCCGCCGAGGCCGCGTCGTCGCTCGGCATGACATTTCTCCCGGGTATGGAGCTCTCCGCTCTGCACGAGTGGCGCAGCGTGCACCTCTTGGCCTACCTCTTCGATCCCGACGAGCCGTCGCTGCGCGCGATGACCGATCGCATCCGCTCCTCGAGGGTCGACCGCGCGAGGGTGATGGCCGATCGCATCTCCCGCGACTACGACCTGGTGTGGGACGACATCGTCGCCCAGACCTCCGACGGGGCCACCGTCGGCCGCCCGCACATCGCCGACGCCCTCGTCGCGCGCGGACTCGTCCGCGACCGTGCCGAGGCGTTCGCGGGCATTCTGAGCCCGGCGGGCGACTACTACGTGGCGCTGTACGCGCCGGATCCGGTCACGGCGGTCTCGCTCGTCGTGGGGGCCGGGGGAGTGCCGATCATCGCGCACCCGGCCGGGCGCGCGGGTCTTCTCCCGTCCCGGCTGCTCGACCGCATGCTCGAGGCCGGTCTCGCCGGCTTCGAGCTCGGCCACCGCGAGAACCTCGCTCCCGGCATCCGCACGCTCCGGCGCATCGCCGACGATCGCGGACTCATCGTCACCGGCTCGAGCGACTACCACGGTCTGGGCAAGCCGAATCAGCCCGGTGAGAACACCACCGCCGACGCGGAGGTCGCGAAGATCATCGCCCTCGCGAGCGGCACCACGCCCGTCTACCCCTGACGCACCGCCCACGACGAAGGGGCGCCCGGTCGTCGGACGCCCCCTCGGGAGATTCGGATGCTGCGCCCGGCGGACGCTGCGGATCAGGCGGCGGGTGCGCCGCCCCCAGTGCGGGCTCCGCCGCGACGACGACGCCGGCGCCGCGGCGCGGCGTTGCCATCGTGGTGCTCGGAGCCCCCGCCGTCGTGCGTGCCGGCGCCCTCAGGCGTGGCGTCCGCGGCGGCGCCGTGCTCGGCGATCGGCTGGGGTTCGCGCGAGGACTGCTCCGGACGCGAACGGCGACGACGGCCGCCGTTCTCTCCCGAGCCGGAGTCGGAGCGCGGCTTCGAGGTCTCGGCCGCCTGGGCGCGGGGAGCCGTGGTCAGACGCCCCTTCGTGCCCTCGGGGATGTTCAGGTCGGTGAACAGGTGCGGGCTCGACGAGTAGGTCTCGGTGGGCTCGGGCTGCCCGAAGTCGAGCGCGCGGTTGATGAGCGCCCACTTGTGCAGGTCGTCCCAGTCGACGAACGTGACGGCGATGCCCGTCTTGCCCGCGCGGCCGGTGCGGCCGGCGCGGTGCAGGTAGGTCTTCTCGTCGTCGGGGATCGTGTGGTTGATGACGTGGGTCACGTCGTCGACGTCGATGCCGCGAGCGGCGACGTCGGTGGCGATCAGCACGTCTTTCTTGCCGGCCTTGAAGGCGGCCATCGAGCGCTCGCGTGCCTCCTGGCTCATGTCGCCGTGCACGGAGGCGGTGTTGAAGCCCCGGTCGCCCAGCTCGTCGGAGAGGCGCTGCGCGGCGCGCTTGGTGCGCGTGAAGATGACGGTCTTGCCGCGTTCGTCGGCCTGCAGGATGCGGGCGATGACCTCGTCCTTGTCGAGCGAGTGCGCCCGGTACACGAGGTGCTGGATGTTCGCCTGCGTCAGACCCTCGTCGGGGTCGGTGGCGCGGATGTGGATGGGGTTCGACATGAACCGGCGGGCGAGGGCGACGATCGGCCCCGGCATGGTCGCGGAGAACAGCTGCGTGTGGCGCACCGGCGCGACCTTGGTGAAGATCTTCTCGATGTCGGCGAGGAAGCCGAGGTCGAGCATCTTGTCGGCTTCGTCGAGCACGACCTCCACGGCGCTCGACAGGTCGAGCAGGCGCTGGTTGTTCAGGTCGATCAGGCGACCCGGGGTGCCGACGACGATCTGTGCGCCGGCCTTCAGCTGGTCGATCTGACCCTCGTAGGCCTTGCCGCCGTAGATCGCCACGACGCTGGTCGAGCGGCCCGACGTGAGCATGTCCATGTCTTCGTAGACCTGCACGGCGAGTTCGCGCGTGGGGACGACGATGAGCGCCTTCACACCGGGCTCGGGGTTCAGGCCGAGTCGCTGCACCACGGGGATGCCGAAGCCGAAGGTCTTTCCGGTGCCGGTCTTGGCCTGGCCGATGATGTCCTGGCCGGGAAGGCCCAGCGGAATCGTCTGCTCCTGGATGGGGAAGGCATCGACGATGCCTTTCGACGCGAGCACGTCGACGATGTCCTGGTCTACGCCGAGCTCGGCGAAGGTCGTCACGATATGAGCCTGTCCGGCGGAAGAGAGCCGCCTAGAGTGATCGGTCCACGCCCTCACTCAGCCGCAGGCGCGGGGGTCCCGATCCGACGCCGGGACCCCTCAACGATACCGGAGCGGTCTGGATGCGGCGGAAAGGCGCGTACCGCGGCGGGGCGGAGCGGCCGCGGGCTTAGGCTTTCGTACGTGTTCGAGTGGTTGCGTCGTCGTGGTCGCCCTGCCGGTCGCACCCTCACTCTGAGGTCGCGCGGCGATTTCGGCGACGCCGTGCGGGTCGATTTCGCCGAGTTGGCCCCGGAGGTCGACACCTTCCTCGGCCAGGCTGCCTACCTGCAGCTGGGCTTCTTCGAGACGTTGAGCGAGCTGATCGCCTCGACGCCCGAGCTCGCCCAGAAGGAGGCGCTGTCCCGCGCCGCGGGCGCGGCTCTGACGAAGCACGAAGCGCTCGTCTCGCTCATCCGGGAGCGGGGCGACGATCCGACCGCCCTCATGCTGCCGTTCCGCGAATCTCTCGACGCCTTCCGCCGCGCCACGCACGGGGTCCGGCCCCAGGAGACGATGGTCTCGGTGCACATCACCGCCGGGATGCTCGACGACTTCTACCTGGCCCTGTCGGCGAGCTACGGCGACACCGGTCGTCGCGTCGCACGCATCCTCCGCGCCGACGACGACCGCCAGGCCATCGTCGAGATCATCGCGTCCACGATCGACAGCGACGAGGAGTGGCGCTCGCTCCTGGCGATGTGGGGCCGTCGGCTCGTCGGCGACACCCTTCTCGTCGCGCGAGCGGCGCTCCGTCCGACGACGCTCGGCGCCGCCGACGAGGAGAGGGTCGAGCCCGTGTTCACCGAGCTGATGGCCGCTCACTCGCGGCGCATGGACGCCACCGGCCTCGCGGCCTGACGTCGGATCAGACCAGACCGAGGCGCTGGCGCTCGCGGTCGTCCCCCCGCACCCGGGCGGCGCCCAGTGCGAGCACGACGGGCGCGGTGACCACGGCCGGCACGATGATCGCCGACAGCCAGATCCAGGGATTGTCGATACCGACGCCGGCCCAGGTGAGGGCGGCCCACGTGATGACGCCCGCGGCGGCGGCGGTCGCCGGGGCGACCACCCCGCCCCGCTTTTGACGGTGGGGGAGCGCGAAGTGCAGGGCGATGCCGATCACCACGGCGATCAGCAGAGCGAGCGCGATCTGCATGGTGTCGGAATCAGGCCACGAAGCCGACGCGGCGCGACTCTTCGGTGCCGAATTCGATGTAAGCGAGGGTCGCGGTGGGCACGAGGTAGCTGTTGCCCTTCACGTCGGTGAAGTTCAGGTGCGACGCCTTGGCGTCGAGGGCGTCGGCGACGGACTTCTTCACGGCGTCCGATGCCTCGGAGGTTTCGAAGCTGAGCTCGCGGCCGGTGTTCGCGATGCCGATGCGGATCTCCACGGTGGTGCCCTTTCCGGCCCGGGTCTGCCCCGGGCGCACCAAAACTCTACGACAGGGCGCGTATCGCTCCGGCCGTTCCCCGAACGCTCTCGGCGAACGACGTCCGTCGCCCCGGTGTCGGTCGTGCCGGTTAGCGTGGTGGGCATGGGATCAGCCGATGCGTCACAGCCGCGCATCACGCTCGACGAGGTGCAACGAGCGGTCGTGCGGCTGCCGGCGGGTTCCTCCGGCGTCGTGCTGGGTGCCCCGGGAACGGGAAAGACCGAGACCCTCGTGGCGCGGTTGCGCGCACTGGTCGATGCCGGGGTGTCGGTCGACGACGTCCTCGTGCTCACCCCGTCACGGCAGACCGCGACGGCGCTGCGCGATCGCCTCTCGATCGTCGTCGACCGCGCGTCGTCGGGTGCTCTCGCCCGCTCCATGGCCTCGTTCGCCTACCAGGTCGTGCGCGCCGCCGAAGTGCGGGCCGGTGGTCAACCGCCGCAGCTCCTGGCGGCGAGCGATCACGACCGCATCCTGGCCGATCTGCTCGCCGGCGACATCGCCGACGAGGCGACGGGAGAGGCGGTCGTGCCCTGGCCGGCCACGATCGGCGCCGAGGTGAGGGGCTCGCGCGAGTTCCGGGGCGAGCTGCGTCAGTTCATCGCGGCCTGCACCGAGCTCGACCTCGATGCGGCCGAGCTGGGCCGGCTCGCGGCCGATCGGGGTGAAGCCGGGTGGGGGGCCGCAGCATCCTTCCTCCGGGAGTACCGCGATGCCGTCGACCAGATGCACACCCGTGCGCGCGACGCGGCCGACCTGTTGCGCGAGGCCGCCGCGGTGCTGCACCGCACCCCCTCGGGCGCGGAGGGCGAGCGACAGCTCGGGGCGGCCGGTCGCTTGCGGGCGGTGCTCATCGACGACGGGCAGGAGCTCACCCGTGGCGGCCTCGAGGTCGTGGCGGCTCTGCGCGCCCGGGGCGTCGCGGTCGTCGCCTTCGGCGATCCCGACATCGCCTCCGGTGCCTTCCGCGGTTCGAGTCCGGCGCTCTTCGCCGACCTCTGCGCGCTGCTGGGTACGGCGTTCGTGCTCGACGCTCCGCATCGCGCCGCGCCCGCACTGACCCGACTCACGCGCGTCGTGACGCAGTCCATCGGTGCGGCCGGACGCATCGACCATCGGCGGCCCCCGGGCGATCTCGACCCCGACGACCGGTCGGTGCGCGCCATCGTCGCGGGGTCGCCCTTCGAAGAGATCGACGCGATCGCCCGCATCGTTCGCGAGTGGCATCTGCTCGACGAGATCCCCTGGTCGAGGATCGCCGTGATCGCCCACGACACCCGTCAGGTGGCCACGCTCGAGACCGAGCTGGCGGCGCGCGAGGTGCCGACGCGGGCCGCCGGCGTGCAGCGCCCGCTCGGACGAGAGCAGGTCGTGCGCGATCTGCTCGAGCTCGTGCGGATCGCTCTGATCGACCCCGCCGATCGCGACCCCGATGCCCTGGCGGGCGTGCTCGTCTCGCCGTTCGGTGGTCTCGACGCGGTGGGCCTCCGACGCCTGCGCGGGCGACTGCGCCACGCGGAGCTCGCCGACGGAGGAACCCGGGCCGCCCGGCATCTGCTCGCCGACGCCCTGGCGCACCCCCTCGAGCTGGCGCTGATCGATTCGCCGGAGGCTCGGGCCGCCGAGCGCCTGGCGACGACGCTGGCGCGGATCGCGGCCGACGCGGATCGGGGGGCCACCGTTCACGAACTCCTCTGGGTGGCGTGGGATCGCGCCCGCGACGGGACCGGCCGTCCATTGGCGCGCTCCTGGCACGACACGGCCGTCGGCGGCGGCGTGCTGGCCGCCGAGACGGGGCAGGCGCTCGATGCACTGGTGGCGTTGTTCGACGCCGCGAAGCGATTCCTGGAGCGCGATCCCGACGCGAAGACATCGGACTTCATCCGGCGGATCCTCGACAGCGACGTGCCCGAAGACATCCTCGCCTCTCCCGATCGCGCGGCGACGGTGACCGTACTCACCCCGGCGACGGCGCTCGGCACGGAGTTCGACGCCGTCATCGTGGCCGGCGTGCAGGACGGCGTGTGGCCGAACCTGCGCCTGCGCGGCGGGATCCTCGATGCCTGGCGCTTGGGCGACGAGGTCGAAGCGTGGCGGCAGGGGCTCGCCGCCCCGACCGCACCCGCGGTGCTGGATCGACGGCGGGCGGCGCTGCACGACGAGCTGCGACTGTTCGCTCGCGCACTGTCGCGCGCACGACGGCACCTCGTGGTCACCGCGGTCGACGACGACGACCTCGGCCCGAGCCCCCTGTTCGAGCTCCTGCCCGAGCCCGAGCCGCCGGTGCTCGATGAGGTCGACGCCGGACACCCCCTCACGCTCCGCGGCCTGGTGTCGCAGTATCGCCGCACGCTGACCGCGTCATCATCGCTCGGAGCCCGTGAGCACGCCGCTTCTCAGCTCGTCGTCCTCGCGCGCGAGGGAGTCGCCGGCGCCGCGCCGGAGCAATGGTTCGGGGTGGCGCCGGCGTCGTCTGACGGACCGCTGCGCGACCCCGACCGCGCGCCGGTGCCGATCTCTCCCTCGAAGATGACGACGTTCGCGGATTGCCAGGTCGACTGGGCGGTGCGCGCGCTCGGCGGCGAGACGCGCACCTGGTCTGCGGGGGCCGGGGTCATCCTCCACGCCGCGATGGAGGAGGTGCCGTCGGGCGACCTCGACGAGATCCGCCGTATCGTCGATGAGCGGTGGGGCGAACTCGACTTCGAGGCGCCCTGGCTGTCACGCAAAGAGCACGCGTGGGCCCACCTCCTCGCCGACCGCCTGCACTCCTACCTGCGCACCTTCCACGCCGAGGGCGGCCGCACGATCGGTGCCGAGGCACGCTTCCGTCTGGCCGTCGACCTCGACGCCACCGCCGACGGTGTGCCGCGGGTCGTGGCGGTCGATCCCGAAGCGCGGCATCCCGAGGGCCGCTTCGCTCTGCTCACCGGATCGATCGACCGTGTCGAGGTCTATCCGGCGGGGCGAGGCGAGAGGGTGCCGGTGCGTGAGGGCATCGATGAGAACGTGCTGATCGTCGACCTGAAGACAGGCCGCTCAGAGGCTCGGGTCAGCGACGACAAGGTCGCCGACGACCCGCAGCTCGCCGCTTATCAGCTGGCCTTCCTCGAGGGGCTCGTCCCGGGCGCCCACCCGCAGACGAACGCCGGGGCGCGGTTGATCGTGCTCTCGCGGACCACGACCAAGGAGCCCCACTACCGCCTCGCACGTCAGGCGCCGATGGCCGCCGCCGAGCGCGCCGACTTCCTCGGCAGCATCGTCGAGACCGCACGGATGATGGCGGCCGACACGTTCGAGGCGCCCGTCGACGCGCACTGCGCCACCTCGCGATTCGGTGTCTGCGCGCTGCACACGGTGAAGGCGGTGTCGTCGTCATGACCCTCTCCGCCGAGACGATCGCCCGCGCCCTGGGGCTTCCCGCGCCGACCGCCGATCAGCGCGCCGTCATCGAGGCGCCGGCGAGCCCCGCTCTCGTGGTCGCCGGCGCGGGCAGCGGCAAGACCGAGACCATGGCCGGTCGCGTCGTGTGGCTCGTGGCCAACGATCACGTCGCACCCGATGAAGTGCTCGGTCTCACCTTCACGCGCAAGGCGGCGGGCGAGCTCGCCGAGCGCATCGGCCGTCGATTGGCGGTCGTGCGCGAGTACGCCCGCCGCGATCTGCTGCCCCACCTCGAGCGGCTCGTCGCGGATGGCACACTCCCGGCGTTCTGGGAGACGCACGCGGCCTCTCCGCCGCGGGTGCGCGACGCCGCCTTCGCCTCGCTTCTGGATCGCCTCGCCGACGCCCTGGTCCCCGCGCGCAGCATCCGCTCCCTCGACGGGGAAGAGCTCGCGTTCCGTCCGCGCGTCGCCACCTACAACGCGTTCGCCGATGCCCTCGTGCGCGAGCACGGGGCGCGGATCGGACGCGACCCGGATTCGGCTCTTCTCAGTCAGTCGGGGTCGTGGCTGCTCGCTCGACGCGTGGTCATCGCCTCGGACGACGAGCGGCTCGCCGAGAGGGAGGAGGCCTTCTCGACCGTCGTGGACGCCGTGCATCGCCTCTCGGGCGACGTGCTCGACAACCGGGTCGACCTCGATGACCTCATCGCATTCGCGGATACCTGGGACGCGCGACTGTCGACCGTGACCTGCCGCAGGAAGGTCGATCAGGACCGCGTCGACAAGGCGCGGCGCAGCATGACGGGTCTTCCCGTGCTCGCCGAGCTCGTGCGCGAGTACGCACGCCGCAAGCGCGCGGACGACACGCTCGATTTCGCCGATCAGGTGGCGGACGCCCTGACGATCGTGGAGCGCGCCCCCGAGGTCGGTGAGGCACTGCGCGCGCAGTACCGGGTCGTGCTGCTCGACGAGTACCAGGACACGTCCGTGCTCCAGACACGGCTGCTGGCGGCGATCTTCCGGGACACGGCGGTGATGGCGGTCGGCGATCCGCATCAATCGATCTACGGGTGGCGCGGCGCGTCGGCCGATAACCTCATCGCCTTCCCGAGTGCGTTCTCATCGACGGGCGAGGCCGAACGGTTCCGCCTCATGATCAGTTGGCGCAACGACGTGGCCATCCTCACCGCCGCCAACGCGCTGCTCTCCGCGGCGGACGGCGCCGACGTCGACGAGCTCGCACCGCGCCCGGGAGCGGCGACCGGTCGCGTGTCGCGCGTGTTCGCGGCGTCGGCGGAGGACGAGGCGCGGGAGGTCGCCGAGTGGTTCGTCGCAGTCCGCGCCGCCCACACCGCGTCGGGTGCCCCGCACCCGCACTCGGGCGCGGTCCTGTTCCGCACGAAGCGGCACATGCAGCTGTTCGCCGACGCCCTCGATGCGGCCGGCGTGCCCAACCGCATCCTCGGTCTCGGAGGGCTCCTGTCCACGCCGGAGGTCGTCGACGTCGTCTCCGCGCTGCGGGTGGTGCACGACCCCGCCCAGGGGTCGTCGCTGATCCGTCTGCTCGCCGGCCCGCGGTTCTCCATCGGCGTGGCCGATCTCGCCGCCCTCCACGCTCTCGCCGACACCCTCTCGCGACGCGACGCCGCTCTCGACCCGCTCCCGGCCGAGCTCGCTGCGCGCGTGCGAGCCTCGGCGGGCGCCGACGAGCAGCTGTCGATCATCGACGCGCTCGAGTTCGTGCGTCGGTCCAACGACGATCACGGATTTCTGCGCGACATCACGCCCGAGGGGCGGCGGCGTCTGCGCGACGCGGGCGAGATGTTCGAGCGCCTTCGACGCGCGGTCGGCCAGCCCATCCCCGACCTCCTGCGTCTGATCGAGATCGAGCTGCGTCTCGACATCGAGCTGGCCGCCAACGAGGCGCGTGGTCCCGCGCGCGTCGCCAGCGCGCGCCTTCGCACCTTCCTCGACGAGGTGCGAGCCTTTCTCCTCGCCGACGATCGCGGCTCGGTCGGCAGTCTCCTCGCGTGGCTCGACCATGCGGAGGAGACCGACGAGCTCATGCCGCGCCCCGAGCCTCCCGAGCCGGGCGTCGTGCAACTGCTCACCGTGCACGGTTCGAAGGGGCTCGAGTGGGACGCCGTCGCCGTGGTGCGTCTCGTCGACAAAGAACTGCCCAAGGCGCCCCGCACGGTCAACGGATGGCTCGGATTCGGGGTTCTGCCCTACCCATTGCGAGGCGATCGCGATGCGCTCCCGCGGCTGGACTGGTCGTTCGACGACGACGACGCCGATCTGCCCGACGCTATCGAGCAGCTCCGCGAGGCCGATCGCGCGCACCAGGAGCGCGAGGAAAGACGTCTCGCCTACGTCGCGGTCACGCGGGCCCGGTCGGAACTGCTGCTCACGGGCGCGCACTGGGCCGGCCAGAAAGAGCCCCGCACACCCAGCCGATACCTCGTCGAGATGCTCGACGCCCTCGGTGCTCCACCCATCGAGGAGTCGGCGCCCGACGACAATCCCTACCTCGACAAGGGCGGACGCATCGTCCAGTGGCCGCTCGACCCGCTCGGAGCCCGGCGGGAGGCGGTGCTCTCCGCGGCAGATGCCGTGCGGGCCGCCGCCGACCACGATCCGGTGCCCGACGACACGCTCGCGCGCCTTCTCGCCGAGTGGGAGCAGCGCCGCAGAGGAGCGCCCGTGCGCCCCCCGGCCCGCATCCCCGCCTCCCGGTTCAAGGACTACGTCACCGACTACCGCGCGACCGTGTCAGCGGTCACCCGCCCGCTCCCCGAACGCCCGTTCCGCCAGACGCGCCTCGGCACGCTCTTCCACTCTTGGGTCGAACAGCGGTCGGGTCGTGCCGGCACGGCCGGATCGATCGACGACGCGCTCTGGGAGATCGACGACGACGGCGACGCGTCGGAGGCATCCGCCTCGGACGCCGCCGACCTCGCTCGCCTGAAGGAGGTCTTCGAGAGGTCGGAGTGGGCCGACCTCGCCCCGCTCGAAGTGGAGACCGAGATCGACTTCGCGATGTCGACGGGCGACGGCGAGCAGCACGTCATGATCTGCAAGCTCGACGCCGTGTACCGCCGAGCCGATCGCGGCGGACGCCTCGAGATCGTCGACTGGAAGACCGGCCGCGCGCCGATCTCGGCCGCCGAGAAAGACGAGCGGATGCTGCAGCTCGCGCTCTACCGGCTGGCCTACCACAAGAAGCACGGTGTGCCCCTGGACGACATCGACGTCGCGCTGTACTACGTCGCGGACGATCTCGTCATCCGGTCGGACCGGGTCTGGGAGGAAGCGGAGCTCGTCACGCGATGGCGCCGCGCCCGCGACACGGCCGGCGGACGGACTCAGGTGCCCTGACCGACTCGGGTGTCGTCGCCACCGGCGCCCCATCGGCGCAACGCTGCGCGCGTCGCCCGCTGCGCCTCGTCTCGGAGGTCTTCGTCGTCGCTCACGGTGTCGTCGACCCGGGCGGGCGCATCGGCGGGCGCCGGCTGCTCCTGGGGGTCTCGCCCGGTGGCATCCGAGTCGCGCAGCGACGACCAGCCCTCCATGTCGATCGGCGCCGTCGACTGCTCTTCGGGCTCGCGAAGTCCGTCGAGGCCGAAATCGGGCGCGGACGCCGCGGTCTGCCGGTCGCGCTCGGCCGCGAGGAACAGAGACATCATCTGCGGATCGTAGGCGTCGGTCTGCATGGACGTGTCGACGGAGGTCGGCGCGGACTCGGGGATCAGATGCGCGTACGACAGCGCAGCATCCACATCCGGACGTGCCTCCGGCACGATCTCGTCGCCGCGCACCCCGTCGGCGAGCGACTCGAGCAGGGCGACGGCGTCGGTCACGACCTCTGGGCGTCCGTTGTCGTGACCGTGAACCAGCCACCTCACGAACTCGAGCTCGGCGTACATCCGCGCCCTCTCGCGCAGAAGCGCGTCGGGCGCCCTCGATGCGTCGGCGGTGTAGCCCGCGTAGACGTCGTCGGCCGCGATCGGGGCCGATGCGAGCCAGCGCAGATCGGTCGCCGGATCGCCGACGCTCAGGCCGCCCCAGTCGAGCAGGCCCGTGACCGTCGCCGTGTCGTCTTCGGAGAGCAGGAACGATGCGGAGGTCGCCCCGCCGAGGACGACGGCCGACTCGAACCGCCACAGGTCGTCGGAGTCCACGGCGCGTCGCCAGCGCTCGATCAGGACGTCGGGGACGCGTCGAGTGGCCTCGGCGCGATCGAGGAGCCGCGAGACGTCGTCGCGCACCTGGTCGGGAGTGCGGACGGGCAGGCCGTCGGTGCGCACGATCGACGGCGGGAGCGCGTGGACGGCCGCGAGGGCACTGCCGATGGCGGTCGCGAAACCGGACCCCTGGGGCAGGTGCGCCGGGTCGACCCGGTAGCCCTCGAGGCGGTCGACCACGAGAACGCGCGCGGCTCCCGACCCGGCTTCGCCGAGCACCTCGGGAACCCGGAACGGGAGGAGGGCGCGGACGCCGGGGGTGAGGGCGTGGAGGGCGCGCGATTCCGCCGCGAGCTCTCCCGCCGAATCGTCGTCGGCGGGGGTGCGCACCACGACTTCGCGGCCGTCGTCGAGACGGGCGACGGCCGAATCGAACCGCCCCGCGCCGTTCTCGGTGAGCAGGCCCACACCCACCACCCCTGCCCCGGGAAGGGCGGCCGTGACCGACGCGGCTAGAGTGAGAGGGGAGCGTGCCATGGGCCCAGGGTAGGCCGGGCTCGCCTCCGAACCCCCGCGCCACGCCCTTGGAAGAGGTCATCGATGACGGCGCCAGCTACGCCACCCGCTGCGGATCCGAACGACCTCGTCGTCGACCGACGCGCCGAGGAGCGCACCGTTCCCGGACTCCTCGACACCCTTCGCGCCGACCCCGCCACACGTGCGCTCGTCGTCCACGGCGACGCCGCTCCGCTGACCCCCGACGGACGGCTCGAGCTCCTCGCCGTCGACGCCGTACCCGTCGACGCCGAGTGGGCTTTCCTCGGACGCGCGTCCGACGGATCAGCGGTGCTGCTGGCCGCCTTCGATGCGGCAGCCGGCGCCCCCGTCTCGGTCTCGTGGGGCTCCTTGCGCACGATCGCCGGGTCGCTTCCGGCCGGCGAGGCCTCGCTGCTGGTGACCGCGGTCTCGCTCGCGCGCTGGCTGATCGACTCGCCGTTCTGTCCCGCGTGCGGTGGTCGCACCGAGGAACGGGACGCCGGATGGTCGAGGAAGTGCCCGTCCTGCGGTCGCCAGCACTTCCCGCGCACCGATCCCGCGGTGATCGTCGCCGTCACGCGTGCCGACGATCCGGAGCTGCTCCTCCTCGGTTCGAACGCCCTCTGGGACGACAACCGCTATTCGTGCTTCGCCGGGTTCGCCGAGGCCGGCGAATCGCTGGAGGAGGCCGTCGCCCGCGAGGTGGGCGAGGAGGCCGGGGTGGTCGTCGCAGATGTGGTCTACCGCGGCTCGCAGGGCTGGCCGTACCCTCGATCGCTGATGCTGGGGTTCCGCGCCACGGCCACGGTTCCGGCCGACGCCCACGCCGACGGGGAGGAGATCCTCGACGTGCGGTGGTTCACCCGCGCCGAGATCGCCGCCGGTCTCGCCGGTGAGAGCGAGCTCCGCCTCCCGGGGCCGGCGTCGATCGCCCACCGACTGATTCTCGAGTGGCTGGCCGAGGCGCGATGAGCGCAAGCGCTCTCGATGGTCTGGACGAGCGGCAGCGGGACGCCGCATCCGTGCTCCGCGGTCCGCTGTGCGTGCTCGCCGGCGCGGGCACGGGTAAGACACGCGTGATCACTCACCGCATCGCTCACGGCGTCGACACCGGGGCGTATTCGCCGGGTCGGGTCATGGCGGTGACGTTCACCGCGAAGGCGGCGGGGGAGATGCGGGGGCGCCTGCGGGCGCTCGGCGTCGAGGGGGTGTCGGCGCGCACGTTCCATGCGAGTGCGCTCGCTCAGGTCAACTACTTCTGGCCGACGCTCGCGGGCGACTCGGCGCCGTCGATCATCGACAACAAGGTCAAGATGCTCGCCCACGCGGCCGACGGCATCGGGATGAACCTCGACACCGCGACACTGCGCGACGTCGCGGGTCAGATCGAGTGGCGCAAGGTCACCATGCGCTCGATCGACGCCTACGCGGCGGCGCGTCCGGACGGCATCGGACGCTTGAGTCTGGAGCGGGTCGTCGATCTGCAGCGTGCGTACGAGAAGCTCAAGGACGAACGTCGTCAGATGGACTTCGAAGACGTGCTCCTCGCCTGCGCGGGGATGATCGAGGCCGAACCGCGTGTCGCCGCCGCGGTCCGCGAGCAGTATCGGCACTTCACGGTCGACGAGTTCCAGGACGTCTCGCCCCTCCAGCACCACCTCCTCGAGCTCTGGGTCGGGGAGAGGCACGACCTCTGCGTGGTCGGCGACGCCAGTCAGACCATCTACTCCTTCACCGGAGCAGACGCGTCGTTCCTGCTCGACTTCCCTCGCCGGCACGAGGACGCCCGCGTGGTGAGGCTCGAGACGAACTACCGCTCGTCGGAGCCCATCCTGGCGGTGGCGAACGAGCTCATGCGCGACCGGCCCGGCTCCCTGCACCTGCATGCGGCCCAGGACGCCGACGGGCCGATCCCCGTGGTGCGAGCTTTCGACGACGACGCGGCCGAGGCCGCGGGCGTCGCACGATCGGTGTCGACCGCGATCGCCTCGGGCGTCGAACCGGCGTCGATCGCCGTCCTCTACCGCGCGCACGCCCAGTCCGCCGCCCTCATCTCCGCACTCTCATCGGCGGGCGTGGCGTCCACGGTGCTCGGCGGCAAGCGCTTCTTCGACCAGTCGGAGGTACGGCAGGCCGTCATGGCGCTGCGTGCGGCCTCGGTCGCCCCGCTCGAGACCGGGTTCGTTGCAACCGTTCGCGACGTGCTGCGCTCGCTCGGCCTCACCGATGAGGCGCCGCCCGCGGGAGGGGCGCTCCGAGACGCGTGGGAGGCGCGGGCAGCCCTCCTGCGCCTCGCCGAGGAGGCCCCGGCGGAGACGACGCTGCGCGACTTCACCGACCAGTTGCTCGCCCGAGCGAAGGACCAGCACGAACCGGCCACGCGCACGGTCACGCTGTCCACGCTGCACGCGGCCAAGGGCCTCGAGTGGGACCACGTGCACCTCGTCGGCATGAGCGAGGGGTTCCTGCCGATCTCGTACGCGAGCACGTTCGAGGCGGTCGACGAAGAGCGCCGGCTGGCCTACGTCGGCATCACGCGGGCCGCGCGAACTCTGTCGGTGAGCTGGTCGCGGTCGTCGGGGCGATCCGAGCGATCGCCGTCGAGATTCCTTCAAGAGATCGGCAACCGCACGCTGCGTGCGGCGGATGCTGCCGCCACCGCCGGTGGGGGGAGTCGACGCGCAGGCGCACCGACGAGCGCACGGGGCCGGGGTCGGGCTCAGTGATCAGGTGCAGGGCGACGCGCGCGGCCTCCGAGGCGAGCACGGACCCGGCGACGGGGGAGTGCCGGGCGACCAACTGCGAGGCGACCAGCGGCCAGGCGGCGTCGGCGTCGCGCGCATGAGCGTCGCCGCAGGCGAGACAGGCGGTTCGGCCGGGTTCGATGACGGGGCCGACGAGAGCGCCGGCCCCGTCGAGCATGAGCGGCAGATGGCGCACGTCGTCGCGCATCAGGGCTGACGCCCGGCGCGGCTCGACGAGGTGCGTGGCCAGCAGCACGACGGTCGTCCGAGGGGGCGGCGCGGCAGTGGCCGTGCCCGCCCAGGGGCGATGTTCGGCGGCGGCCCCGGCGCGCCGCATCGCGGCCACGACCCTGTCGACGTCGTTGGACGGCACGTCGTCGCTCGCCTGTACGACAACCGGGACGGGCGGCGGGTCGTCACGCAGCACGGGCTGCAGCTCGGCGAAGAATGCGTCGGCGCGTTGCTCGTCGACGTTGTGAGAGCGCAGGAACGCGTGAACCCCGGAGGGCGACGCACCCCGCGTGAGCTGGTCGACGAGGAGCTCCTCCCACGGCTCGGGCTCGTCGAGCCTCGCCGCGTCATCGACGCCGAACTGCAGGCACGTCGCGCTCCGCCAGAGCGGGGGGTGGGCCGGATCGATGCGGAGCATGGCCCGATTGTCCCGCGCCCGCCGCCCCGCGCCCCCGCGCTGTCCACAGGCTTCGGCCCGCGAACGCCGCGGGCTCAGGCTGGGGAGGAGAGCGCGGGACCGACCGTCTCAGACGGGTCGCGGGTCTTCGGGGTGGTCGCCGCTCGGGCCGCCGTCGTCGTCGCCCGATGACGTGGCGGCGTCGTCGGTGCGATCGTTCTCCTCGGCGAGCAGTTGAGCGAGCGCGTCGTCCATCGCGTCCTGTGCGGGCAGCTCGCCCCGAGCGGTGGCCTGCAGCCGGGCGACGAGCGCGGCGGGATCGTCGATGTCTTCGGCGGTGGGCATGAGGTCGGGGTAGTCCCAGAGCGCGTCGCGTCCGGCCACGCCCGCAGCATCCGTCACCGCCCGCCACATCGCTGCGGCCTCGCGCATGCGGCGCGGGCGCAGCTCGAGTCCGACGAGCGACTTGAGCGCCTCCTCGGCGGGTCCGCCGACGGCGCGGCGACGACGCACGGCCTCGGCGATCCTGCCCGCGGACGGGAGCCGGGAGGTGGCATCGTCGGTGACGACGTCGACCCAGCCCTCGATCGTGGCGAGGAGGTTCTCGAGTCGCACGAGAGCCGCCGTCTGGGCCTCGGAGCGCTCGGGGAGGAGCGCTCCCGTTTCGAGCGCGCGACGCAGCTCGTCGGGCTCGGACGGGTCGAAGCGCGACGCGAGGTCTTCCAGGGCGCCGGTGTCGACGTGGATGCCGTGTGCGAAGTCGCGCACCTGCGCGATGACGTGCAGGCGCAGCCATTTCGCGTGGCGGAAGAGCCGGGCGTGGGCGAGCTCTCGGGTGGCGAGGTACAGCGCGAGCTGGTCGTCGGGGATCTCGAGATCCCGTCCGAAGTCGGCGAAGTTCTGCGGCAGGATCGCCGCGTCACCGGCCGGCATGACCGGGATCCCGACGTCGCCGCCGCTGACGACCTCGGTCGCGAGGCGTCCGACCACCTGGCCCAGCTGCGTCGCGAACAGCGATCCGCCGACGGCGCGCATCAGACGGCCGGCGTCGGCGATCATGCTCTGCATGTCGTCGGGCGCCTGCTCGCTGAGCGCGGCGGTGAGGGCGTCGGCGATGCTGGTGGCCACCGGCTCGGCGAGCTCCTGCCAGACCGGCAGCGTCGCCTCGACCCAGGCGCCACGCGTGATGGTGCGGCCAGGGGTGGGCAGGTCGGCGATCGTCGTCGCTTCACCGAGCCACAGCGCGGCCAGCGAGAAGGCCTGATCGAGGTCGCGTCGCTCACCCGTCGTGACGCCGAGGTCGCTCTGATTCGCGATGTGCAGGGCCTGGCGCTTGGCGAGGTCCCACGAGATGCCGTCGTCGGAGCCGGCGAACGCCCCCTGGAGCTGCTGCATCATCTGCTGCATCATCGCGGGGTCGATCTGCATGCCCGAGAGGCGGGAGAGCTGCTCGGGGTCGATAGCTCCGGTGTCTCCCGAGAGCAGCCGCCGCAAGAGCTCCTGGAACTCCTCTTCGGGGTTCCGGTCGTCGTCTGCCACTTCAGCCGCCTTTCAGCCGGGGGATGTGCGTGCGATCTACGCTAGTCGCACGGATTCATCGCACTCCCCGGCACGGCCATCGCCCTGTACGCCGGTCGCGAACGACCAGGCAAGGTAGGTCCCTGTGACGCTGTTCGACGAGAACACGACGGTCGAGCCTGCCCCGCGTCAGCGGTGGGGGCGGCGGACGACCGCGGGGGCGTGGGCGGTGTGCGTGGCGCTCATCGTGTTGCTGGTGATCAGCTTCCTGCCCACCGCCTACGTGATCCAGCAGAAGGGGCCGGTCTACAACACGCTCGGCACCGCGCAGAACGCCGATGGCGAGGACGTGCCGCTGATCTCGATCGAGGATGCCGAGACCTACCCGACGGCCGGCTCGCTCGACCTCCTCACCGTGCAGGTGGTCGGAAACCGGGAGCGCACCCCCTCCTGGTACGAACTCGCCGCCGCGTGGTTCGATCCGTCTCGCGCCGTGGTTCCCATCGACAGCATCTTCCCCGCGGGCCAGACCACCGAGCAGCGCAACGAGGACAGCGTGCGGCTGATGGTCGACTCGCAGAAGGAAGCCACCGCCGCCGCACTGAACGAGCTCGGCTACGACGTGGAGACCCACCCGTCGGTGTACTCGGTCTCGCCCGGCTCGGCCGCGGACGGCCTGCTCGAGAAGGGCGACCTCATCCTCACGGTCGACGGCGAACCGGCGTCGCAGCTGACCGACGTGTCGGATCGCATCGCCGCCGGGGGCGGAGACCCCGTCGAGATGACGATTGAGCGCTCGGGCCAGGAGCAGGCGGTGGAGATCACCCCGCGCCAGGAGGACGTCAACGGCGAGCAGCGCTGGATCGTCGGCATCCAGCTGATGACCGACTTCGACTTCCCGATCGACGTCGACCTCCAGCTGAACAACGTCGGCGGCCCGAGCGCGGGCATGATGTTCGCGCTGGGGATCATCGACGTGCTCACTCCCGGCGAACTCAACGGCGGGCAGCAGGTCGCCGGTACGGGCACCATCGACGCGAAAGGCGTCGTGGGCCCCATCGGGGGCATCCGACAGAAGCTGTACGGCGCCAAGAATGCCGGGGCCCAGTACTTCCTCGCACCGGCGACCAACTGCAACGAGGTCGTCGGCCACGTGCCCGACGGTCTCCGGGTGTTCTCCGTCGCCGCGCTCGACGACTCCCTCGCGGTGCTCGATGCGATCCGCGACGGCGGCGATCTCGACGCACTCGCGACGTGCGAAGCATCCTGACCGTCTGACCTGAAGGGTCACGGCATTCCCCCAGAACCACGCGCCTAGACTGGGAACGTGACCACGACCTCGACGCCGAACCAGGCCACGCCGAATCGTTCCCGCCGAATCATCACCATCTCGCTGGCGGTCATCGCCGCTCTGGTGGTGGGGTTCTTCCTCTTCGCGAACCTCTACGCCGACTGGCTGTGGTTCGACCAGCTCGGGTTCCTCGGCGTGCTCACCACCCAGTGGCTCGGCCGGGTCGTGATGTTCGTCGTCGGCTTCCTCGCGATGGCCGTTCCGGTGTGGGTCGCGATCCAGCTCGCCTACCGGCTGCGACCGGTCTACGCGCGCCTCAGCTCGCAGCTCGACCGCTACCAGGAGGTCGTCGAGCCGCTGCGTCGCCTGGCGATGTGGGGGATCCCGGTCTTCTTCGGCTTCTTCGCGGGCTTCGCAGCCTCGTCGCAGTGGGAGGTGACCTGGCTGTGGTTCAACGGCGTCGCCACGACCGTCACCGACCCGCAGTTCGGTCTCGACACGGGCTTCTACCTCTTCGCCATGCCCTTCTACGGTGCGGCGCTCGGCTTCGCCTCGGCCGTCATCCTCATCTGCCTGCTCGTCACGGCGGTCGTTGCCTACCTGTACGGCTCGGTGCGAGTCGGGCAGCGCGAGCTGCGGATCTCGAAGGCGGCGCGCATTCAGCTCGCGGTCCTCGCGGGTCTCTACCTCCTCACGCAGGCGGCGAGCCTGTGGCTCGACCGCTACCGCAGCCTCATCGAGGCGAACGACCGCATCACGGGCCCCGGCTACGTCGGAACCCAGATCGTCATCCCCGGTCAGACCATCCTGGCGATCATCGCGGTGCTCGTGGCCGTGCTGTTCTTCGTCACCGCCGTGATCGGTCGCTGGCGGTTCCCGCTGATCGCCACCGCGCTGCTCGTCGTCTCGGGCCTTGTCATCGGCGTCGCGGTGCCGTGGGTCATCAACACCGTGCAGGTGCGCCCCAACCAGCTCGCGCTGGAGAGCCAGTTCTACCAGCGCAACATCGACATGACCAAGCAGGCCTACGGCATCGACGGTCTCGAGAAGCAGAACTTCCAGACCGAGACGACCGCCGAGGCCGGGCAGCTGCGCGAAGACGCGGCGACCACCGCGCAGATCCGCATCATGGACCCCGCGATCATCGGGCCGACCGTCCGTCAGCTCGAGCAGTACCGCGCCTACTACCAGTTCCCCGGCGTGCTCGACGTCGACCGGTACGAGATCAACGGTCAGATGCAGGACACCGTCGTCGGCGTCCGCGAGCTCGACATGACGCAGCTCGGCGAAGCGGCCTCGTGGCAGAACACGACCACCGTCTACACGCACGGCTACGGAATGGTCGCCCTCGCCGGCAACGAGCGCACGACCGACGGAGACCCCGTCTTCCTCGAGCAGGGCATCCCTGCCACCGGGTTCCTCAGCGACCAGGAGGACTTCCAGCCTCGCGTCTACTTCGGCGAGCAGTCGCCCGAGTACTCGATCGTCGGCGCGCCGGCCGACACCGAGCCCGTCGAGCTCGATTACCCCATCGGCGCCGAGAGCGGAAACGTCACGCGGACGACGTTCGACGGAAACGGCGGCCCGAGCGTCGGCAACGTCTTCAGCCGTCTCATCTACGCCTTGAAGTTCCAGTCGGAGCAGATCCTCTTCTCCGACTCGGTGAACGCCGATTCGCAGATCCTGTACGACCGTGACCCGCTCCAGCGCATCAGCAAGGTCGCGCCCTACCTGACCCTCGACAGCGACCCGTACCCCACGGTGGTCGACGGTCGCATCAAGTGGGTCGTCGACGCCTACACGACCAGCGCGAGCTACCCCTACTCGAGCAGCGTCAGCCTGTCGCAGGCGATCGCCGACACGAACAACACGCAGCCGCGCTTCGCACTCGACAACATCAACTACATCCGCAACTCGGTCAAGGCCACCGTCGACGCCTACGACGGCTCGGTGACCCTGTACGCCTGGGACGAGGAAGACCCGCTCCTGCAGGCATGGCAGAAGGTGTACCCCACCACGGTTCAGCCCATCTCGGCGATGTCGGCAGACCTGATCAGCCACGTGCGCTACCCGACGGATCTGTTCAAGGTGCAGCGCGAGAAGCTCGGCATCTACCACGTCGACGACGCCGGCTCGTTCTACCAGCAGGACAACCGTTGGGCGACGCCCGACGACCCGCAGAACGAGACGCGGTTCCAGCCGCCGTACTACCTGACGATGCAGATGCCCGGCCAGGAGGAACCGACGTTCTCGATGTTCTCGAGCTTCATCCCCGCCTCGCAGGGCAACGCGCGCAACGTGCTGACGGGTTATCTCGCGGTCGACGCCAACGCCGGCGACCAGGCCGGCGTGAAGTCCGCCGACTACGGCAAGCTGCGCCTGCTGGAGATCGACTCGGCGACCACCGTTCCCGGCCCCGGTCAGGTGCAGAACACGTTCAACTCCGACACGGCGGTCTCGTCGCAGATCAACATCCTGTCGCAGGGGCAGTCGGAGGTGCTCAGCGGAAACCTGCTGACACTCCCCGTCGGTGGGGGTCTGCTCTACGTGCAGCCCGTGTTCGTGCAGTCGTCGGCGGGCACGCAGCTGCCGCAGCTGCGACGCGTGCTGGTGGCGTTCGGTGACCAGATCGCGTTCGAAGACACCCTGAGCGAAGCGCTCGACGTGCTCTTCGGCGGTGACTCCGGTGCCGACACCGGCGACGAAGAGGTGACGCCGACCACGCCCGACGGCGGGGCCACGCCATCGCCCACGCCGAGCCCGGGCGAGACCTCGTCGCCCGAGCCGACGACGCCTTCGACCCCGTCGTCCGACTACCAGGCGGCGCTGCAGCAGGCCCAGCAGGCCATGCTCGACCGTGACACCGCGTTGCGCGCCGGTGATCTCGCCGCGTTCGGCGAGGCCGACGAGCGGCTGACGGCTGCCGTCGAGCGCCTGATCGAACTCGGCGACCAGGGCTGATCCGCGAGAAGGCCCCGCCCCCGATGCGTTCGGGGGCGGGGCCTTTCTACGCGCCCGATGACCGGGAGACCCGTTCTCCGCGCCGAGACCCGGGCATCATGTCGGGGTCTCGGCGCGAGGAAGCGGTCTCGCGGTCAACGTGGGCGCGGGGCCGGGGCGAGGGGCGCGGGGTCAGGCCGAGAGGAGGGCCCACCAGATGAGCAGCAGCGTCGCACCGAAGCCGGCGAGCTGGTTCACCCAGAGGAAGCGCCGCCAGCCGCGCGTGGCCGTCTCCGCGGTGTCGTCGGTGACGCCACGGAACGGCCAGACGACCACGAGGTAGGGCACGACGAGGAGTGCTGCGAGAGGACCGGGCCACGCCGAGGCGAGCATGACGAGGCCGGATGCCGCGTAGCACCCGATCGCGAAGCGCACGGTCCAGCGCGCCCCGCGAGCCGTCGCGATCGAGGAGATGTCGGCGGCGCGGTCGGCGACCACGTCTTGCACGGCACCGAACGCGTGGGAGGCGATTCCCCACAGAGCGAAGGCGACGATGATGGCCGCGAGTTGCCAGGTCCACGTCGCGCCCGCGAGCACGAGGCCGTAGACGGCGGGGGAGAAGAAGTGGATGCTGCTGGTCACCGAGTCGGCGAACGGCCGCTCTTTGAGCCGCAGGGGCGGTGCCGAGTAGAAGACGACGAAGAAGAGGCTCGCGGCGAGCACGAGCCACGACAGCGCGGATCCGACGACGACGAGGTACACCACGAACGGCAGGCACGACAGCGCCGCCGCCCACAGGGTGATGCGGTGCATCCGGCGGTCGAGCACCGCTCCGTGGGCGCCGCCCTTGCGAGGGTTGCGCAGATCCGACTCGTAGTCGAAGACGTCGTTGACGCCGTACATGGCGAGGTTGTACGGCACGAGGAAGAAGATCGTGCCGATGACGAGCGTGAGGTCGATCTCGCGCACGACGAGAAGGTACGCCGCGGCGAACGGGTAGGCGGTGTTGATCCAGCTGACCGGGCGCGACGAGACGAAGAGCTCGCGCACCACCCGCGCGGGGGTGAGGGCGGGGGAGGTCACGCGGGGTCCTTCCGGCGGGTGAGGAGTGCGAAGACGGCGGGGATCAGAAAGGCCGCGCACACGGGGTAGGAGAAGTCCTCCAGCGGGGCGAGTCCGATGCGGAGCCCGCTCAGGTGCTCAGGTGGATAGGTGAACAGGTCGAGGGCGATCATGACGTTGTCGAAGATCGCTGTCAACACGACGAGGACCACCGCGCCGAGAGCGGATGCGGCGACCCGGCGGCCGAATCCCGGACGGACCGCGCTCACCGTCGTGACGACGACCGTGAGCACGACGAACGGCAGGATCAGCAGCGGGTACGTCACGAGTGCTCCGTCCGCGCGCGACGGCGGCGCAGCATCCGTTCGGCCGCCGCCCAGGTGACGAGAGCGAGATAGCAGAGGAAGGCGAGGAAGACGGGCTCCTCGATCGGCAGGTGCGGAGCCAGCTCGACACCGATCAGCAGCGGACTGTCTCCCTTGACGAACACGCCCGTGGCAATGCCCACGAGATCCCACACGACGAAGAAGAGCGTGCCGACGACGACCGTGATCGCGGTGCGCGCCGGCGCATCGCGGATGACGAGCCGCGACCGCACGTCGATCGCGGCGATGCCGCCGAACGAGAGCAGGATCGCGAGGAGGTACAGCCCTGGCACGCGATCACACCGCCGAGCGTGCGGGTTCGGGCAGAGGTCCGGGTGAGGAGTCGCCGCGCAGGCGCTTCACGACGAGCTCGGCCGAGATGAGGCACATCGGCAGGCCGATCCCGGGGAGCGCCGATCCGCCGGCGTACGACAGGCCGGCCACGCGGCGGGAGGCGTTCTTCGGGCGGAACATGGCGCTCTGGTTCAGGGTGTGCGCGAGGCCGAGGGCGTTGCCGCGCCAGGTGTGCAGGTCGGTTTCGAAATCGCCGGGCGAGATGGTGCGCCGCACCACGATGCGCTCGGCGAGGTCGGGGATGCCGCAGGTCTCGGCGATCTGAGCGATCACCTGGTCTGCGGCCGCCTCGATGAGGGCATCGCCGTCGCCGTCGACCCCGCCGTGTCCCAGCGAGGGATCGGAGGGCACCGGCACGAGCACGAAGAGGTTCTCGAAGCCCTCGGGGGCGACGCCGGTGTCCGTGGCGCTGGGACGGCAGACGTAGAGCGAGGCCGGGTCGGGGATGCGGGTGTCTGTGCCGAAGATGGCCTCGAAGTTCGATCGCCAGTCCTCGGTGAACACCAGGGTGTGGTGTGCGAGCTGGGGGAGCTCGCCCCGCACGCCCAGGAGCACGAGGAGGGCGCCGAAGCTGGGGATGCGCTTGTCCCACCACTTCTCGGGGTAGGTGCGTTCTTTTTCGGCGAGGAGCTTGGTCTCGGTGTGATGCAGGTCGGCGGTCGACACGACGTGGTCGGCGGCGATGAACCGGCCGTCCTCGAGCTCGATGCCGGTGACCTCGCCGCCTTCGGTGACGATGCGCGACACCTCCGCCTTTGTCTCGACGCGCGCGCCGCGGGCGCGTGCGAGGCGCTCGATCGCGGCGATGACCTCGACGAATCCGCCGCGCGGGTAGAGCACGCCGTCGTCGAGGTCGAGGTGACTCATGAGGTGGTACAGGCTCGGGACGGCGTAGGGCGAGCCGCCGAGGAACACCGCGGGGTACCCGAGGATCTGCCGGAGGCGACGGTCGGTGAAGCGCTTCTCGATGTGGGACGAGAGGGTGCGAGCGAGCAGCGGCAGCAACGTCGGCAGTCGCTTCAGGAGCGCGGGGTCGCGCAGCCCCTCCGTCGTCGTGTAGGGGTCGTAGAGAAAGCGCGAGACGGCCAGCTCGTACGCATCGGCCGCCGAGTCGAGGTAGGCGTCGAGTTTGCCGCCGGCGCCGGGCTCGATCGATTCGAACAGCGCGGTCGACGCTTCGCGCCCGGAGACCACGTCGACGGGGACGTCGTCGCCGCTGTAGATGCGGTAGGCCGGGTCGAGCCGTACCAGGTCGAGTTCCTTTTCGGCCGAGGTGCCGAGCAGGTGGAAGAAGTGGTCGAACACCTCGGGCATCAGGTACCAGCTGGGACCGGTGTCGAACCGGAAGCCGTCGCTCGACCACGATCCGGCACGACCGCCGAGTTCGGAGCGCGCCTCGAGGAGTACGACGTCGTCACCCTCCTCGGCGAGAAGCGCGGCGGTCGCCAATCCGGCGATACCGCCGCCCACGATCACGGTCTTGCGGGTCATCGGGAGGCCTCTCGAGCTTTCATCATGGCGCGCAGGGCGATGGTCGCCTTCGCGGCGTCGGGCACACGCACGCGCGGTGCCCCGGGTGTGGTCGCGCGCAACCTGCGCGACAGTTCGGCGAACAAGTGGTGAGCCGTCCAGACCGCTCCGCGCACGTCTGCCGGCAGGCGGGGGATGACCGCAGCGGCGGCAGCCAGGTCGGCGTCGATCCCGTCGAGCACGTGCACCCGTCGGACCGCGTCGGCCGCGCCGTTGAGGTAGTCGCGACCGAGGCGTCCGGCGTCGTCGTCGAGGTCGCGGAGGAAGTTCACGTCCTGGAAGGCGCGGCCGAGGCGCCGGGCGCCGTCGACGAGCTGCTCGTCGGGCCTCCCCTTCGGCGTCGCATCGGCATTCACGAACACCTGGAGGCACATGAGCCCCACGACCTCGGCCGACCCGAACACGTAGGCGGCGTGTGAGGCCTCGTCGTGTTCGACGACGTCGAGGTCGGTGCGCATCGAGGAGAAGAACGGCTCGACGAGGTCGGCGGTGATCTCGCCCGCACGGGCCGACCGCGCGAAGGCGTGGACGACGAGGTTGGCGCTGAAGCCCGATGCGATCGCTGCGAGGGTGTCGCGCTCGAGGGCGTCGAGCACGCTGCGCTGCTCGTCGCGGCTGAGCCCGGCATCGCCGGCGGGTCCGTCGACGATCTCGTCGGCGACGCGTACGAGCGCGTAGATGTTGCGCACGTGAGGACGCACGCGCGGACCGAGCAGGCGGCAGGCGAGCGCGAACGATGTCGAGTACCGGGAGATGACCGCCGCGGCTGCGTCGTCGGCCGTACGGTCGTACAAGGCCAGGCCGGTCGGGGCGTGGCTCACGGGATGCGATCCTGTACGGCGTCGGCGAGCTCGAACAGCATCGCCCGCGTCGAGTCGGGGAGAAGGGATGCATCGACCGCGCCACGTGCCGAGTCGAGGGTCTCGACGACGAGCGCCTCCATCCGCGCGCGTGCGCCGGACGCCGCCAGTGCCCGCTGGGCCGCGCGGATAGCGACCGGACCGGTGTGCGCCTCCGAGAGGGCGTCGGCGACCTCCGGCCAGTGCTCGCTCTGGCGCGCGAGTGCGATCAACGGCGTCTGCTTGGCCTCGTGCAGGTCGCCGCCCTCGCGCCGCCCCGCGACCGCGGCCGACCCGAACGCTCCGATCAGGTCGTCGACCAGCTGGTAGCCGAGACCGAGTTTCTCGCCGAAGCGACGCAGCGCCCTGCGGGACTCGGTCGGCGCGCCGGCCAGCACCGCGCCGGCCTCGAGCGGGGCGGAGAACGAGTACACCGCGGTTTTGTTCGCCGTCGCGAGAAGGATCTCGTCGGCATCGAGCAGGTCGCCCTGCGTGACGGAGTTCTCCACATCGGCCAGTTCGCCGGCGGTGGAGACCAGCACGGCCTCGTCCATCAGCTCGAACAGGTCGCCACGCGTGGTCGCGTCGAGATCGGCCAGAGCGACCGTGCGCGTCGCCTCGTGCAGCAGCAGGTCGCCGGCGAGGATTCCGGCGGCGTCACCGAGCAGAGCCGCGCCCGCAGCATCCGCTCCTCGAGTGGTACCCCGCGCGCGGAACTCGCCCGCGATGTTCAGCGCACCCCGGCGGTGGGTGTCGTGGTCGATCACGTCATCGTGAACCACGAACGCCGTGTGCAGCAGCTCGAACGCGGCAGCGACGGGGAAGAGGGCGGGGGTCTCGTCGGCGCTGCCGCCGAGGGTCTCGAACGCGGCCACGACGAGCGCAGGCCGGAAGCGCTTTCCTCCGCTGGTGGCGCGTTCGATCGATGCGGCCAGCGCATCGACGACAGGATCGACGGCTGCGGCACGTTCGCGCAGTCGCCGAAGGCTCGCATCGATGGCGGCGTCGATGCCGGCTCGGGCGAGGGGAGCGTGGGGCAGGGTGATCACGGGGCTCGGAGGCTATCTATCTGGTGGGCGAGGAGAGGGAGTTGCTCGGCCTGGAGGACGAGCCACGGGCTGAAGGCCCACGGCGTGGCGATGATCGATGAAGCGAGATCGAGGGGGTCGACCCAGCGGGTGTCGACGACCTCGTCGGGGTGGGGTTGCGGATCCACCGTGGTGAACGCGGTGTAGACCGGGCAGATCTCGTATTCGACGATTCCGGAGGCGTCGATGGCGCGGTACCGGAAGTCGGGTAGGGCGAGCTCGACGTCGTCGATGGTCATCCCCAGCTCGAACGCCGCGCGTCGATGCACCGCGTCGACGATCGCCTCGTCGGGCTGAGGGTGGCCGCAGAACGAGTTCGTCCACACTCCCGGCCAGGTCTTCTTGCTCAGAGCGCGGCGCGAGACGAGGACCTGCCCGACGCTGTTGACGATGTGGCAGGAGAAGGCGAGGTGGAGAGCGGTGTCGGTCCCGTGCACAGAGCTCTTCGGCGCTGTTCCGATCGGGTGGCCGTCGTCGTCGACCAGCACGACGTACTCGGTCTCGCTCACCGTGCCTCCATTTTGCTAGATTAGCTAGCGACTTCATTCGAGCATACAAGCGGTACGAGGAGAGTGTCCACAGTGACCGACCGGGTCTCCGAGCGTACGCCGACCGATGAGAGCGTGCGCGCAGCGCTCGTCGCCGTGCGCGCTCTGAGCGACGCACTCGATCGGATGCACGGAGGGATGAAGGACGACATGGACATGAACGCGAGCGACCTCGCGGCGCTGCGTATGTTGATCGTCCGTGAACAACGGGGTCAGTCGGTCAGCCCTCATGATCTGGCGCGTCATCTGCGCATCTCGACCGCGTCGACGACCAAGCTCCTCGACCGCCTCGCCGCGTTGGGGCACGTCGAGCGACGGCCGCACCCGCATGACCGCCGGGCGCGGATCGTGGCCCTCACCGAGGCTTCGCGGCGCGAGTTCTCCCGGCACTTCGGTGCCCACCTCGGAGCGATGCGGGACGTCACAGCCCGCTACTCCGATGGCGAGCTCGAGGTGATCGCGCGTTTCATGGGCGAGCTGGGAGAGGCCGTCGACCCGAGCTGACCGTCGGCCGGTCAGAAATACGCGATGCGCCCTCGAGGCAGCATCCGCGTCTTGTCGTGCAGGAGGACACGAAGGTTCCACGCCACCACTCGGGGGGCGCGCAGCGGAGCCGCGACCACCTCGGTGGGTACCGCCGAGCCGCCGACGGGCGTGGCTCGGTCGATGGGGGAGGCGCTGCCCGGAGCCTGCGAGATCGCCGTCGGGGTCTGCCATGTGCGCGATCGCTCGGCGCGAGCGTCGATGACGGACTGCGGTGTCCGCGTGTCCAGCGGTAGGCCGCCGGGGTAGCGGTCGTACACGGTCGGCGGCGCAGGCACGCCGGTGTAAACCGGTGCGGGCGTCGGATTCAGCGGACCCGGGGGAGTGAACTCGCCCTCCGGAACCGTGGACTGCTGCTCGGGGACGCCTCCCGCGGGGAGGCCGGGAATGTCCTCGACGGGGATCGGGGTGGCGGGCTGCGCCACCGCCGGTGCGGCGATGACCATCGTCAACGCAAGAACCGCTGCGGTGACGGCTGCCGCAGGCGAAGCGGCACCACGGATCTTCTTCATGCGGTTCCCCCCGGGCACATGTGCCGACGTCCGGCCGGGGTCAGCGTAGCAGCGCCGAGGGTGCCATCCACGAGGTGCCCCGGTTCGGGGCGCGTTCCTCGCATCGGGGCGCGGGATTACGGGCCCCGAAGGAAGAAGGGCGCCCCGAACGGGCGGAGAAACACGACCGCGAAATGCCAGAAGCCGCTTCCGGATTTCTCCGGAAACGGCTTCTGATCTGTTCCTCTTTGTTGCGGGGACAGGATTTGAACCTGCGACCTCTGGGTTATGAGCCCGGGTAACTGTTGTTCGAAGCGTTTCGGAATGCCCGCGAAAGCCCGCAGGGGCAACGCGCTGGGGGTCAGAACGGTTCCAGCTTGTTTCAGCTTCTTTCGGCGCGTTCGCTGCGGGAAGTAGTCAGATAAGTAGTCAGTACGTTCCCAGTCGCTCTATGGACCCGAGTACACGCACACTCCGGCCAAGTTCGGGCCTCACCTCGCCCTACCGGCATTCCGGTCCTTCGTCAGCTCCGGATAGTCAGCGGTGTTGCGCACGTGAGGACGCTGTCCATCGTCCGGCGTAGCCGTATCGCATGGCGACGCGAAGCGCCGTTGACGTGGGTCGATCGTGTGTCCACTTCCGCACATCCGCGGGAGGAGAAGGAAGGCAGCATCGGCGCCGCGACAGCCGTCAGCGGCCGGCCTTTGCGCGAGCCATGTCCACACTCTGCTCGAGTCGGACACGATGAGGCTGGTCACCTGGAGGACCGCGAAAGCTGCGCCAGCGCTTGAGGCCCAAAGGCCTTGAAGGCGCTGACGGGCGATCTGCATGCGCTGCTGGATGAGCGACGGTTGGGACGATCTCTGACTGTCGTCGGGGTTCGTAGTGGGCACGCTTGCATCGCCCACGTGCCGCAGCCTAACGACGTCCCTCAGTTCGCGTCGATTGTTGACCGCTTTCAGGTTCGAGATGACGCCCAAGAGGATCGGGTAGAGGACACCACGTTTTTCGGTCCGGGACTATCGGGAGGCCGCTTCTCGCTTCTTGCGTCGGGTGGCCGCGTGTCGTTTCCGGTAGACGTCGCTGAGGGCAATCTCGGAAGTGATCTCGAGTTGCGTCGCTGCGTTGCGGAGAGTGCGTCGGTAGCTGAGATTCTTGCTGAGGTATGACACCGCCCGTCCGCTCCAGACCATGGCTGCGTTGGTGAGGAACTGGAGGAAAGCGCTGTCGAGGGCGGTGTCTGGCTGCTGGCGCGGTGGCGGCATCACTTCTCCGGCTTGCGGAGGGGAGAAATATAGGTCTACGACGGGAACCCCTGCGTGGCTCAGAGAACTGAGCACCCTGTAATAGACGTAAGCGTCCGATCCTCCAGGGGCGAGATCCTCGCAGATCAGATCGAATCGCCGGACGTTGTCAGCGGAGCCGAGGTAGGCGCTCATGTCGGTGTCGGCCACGTCGACCGACCGATCGCGAAAGGTCCCCGTCATTTCACGCTCTAGCGTTGACTGCAGGCTCTTCTGCTGGCGCGTGTACTCGTGCATGAACGCTTTCACGCCGTCGTCATTCTCGCTTTGGACCAGCCACGTCGCGGTCAACGCACACTCGTAGACAAGTCGGACAAGCGGCACTGCGGGATTGCTGTGTCCGCTACTGAGGAGTACATCGATAGCCCGTGCCGTCTCGTGCACGTGTCGGGTGAGACCGATCACGCATTCCATCCGCGCGACGTCGGTCGTCGTGATCTTCTTCCCTGATCGCGCACGCGGCTGAGATATCTGTGTGGGGTGCCCTTCCGCATCCCACGCGTTCAACAGCCTGCCGGTGAGGTCTCGCAGTTCGGCTGCGTCGAGGGTCATAACGGAACCCTACGGTTCGGCGGCGCGCCTTTGACGGTGTGCGACTGCAAGAGGAGGCGCCAGGAATCCTCGGTCCTTGTTGCCACTAGTCGAGCAACTGCCCCGGTTTCGCATGTATCCCGCCCGCTGTAGGTGCCCGCGAGCCGCCCGCCAAACGCAACAACCCGAGTGTCCGGTCGGGGATCGCCTTACGTTCCAGTTTGACGTGCGTGATGGCCCTTAGCGCGACCGCAATAACCGGCGAGCTCAGGATCAGCTTGGCGTACCGCACAGGCGTCCGGTAGTCCATTCCGGTGAACCGCGCCTATGCGGTCCCACCCAGCAGGAGCCTCCCTCCTGAACGGCTACCCGCTATTAGTGTTCGTGTGCATGGGTTTCAGTCACGCGGGCCAGGCTGTCGCCTCGGTGATTAGGCTCCGACCACCCGAGTTGGTCTCGTGCAGCTGTGGTTGGTGTACTTGAAGCACTACTCCGCACAACAGTCAGGTCGCAACGCACTGGCGGCATAACACTAAATTTGTGCTCCCCTACGAGAAGCGTCCAAAAGCCTCATCGGCAGGTGCCACGCAATCCGAGACGGTAGTCGGTTCCCGGCCTTGTTGCCGTGGTTGTCAACAGCTAGAGCAATTGCGCCTAGTCGCCCGGCTAACCGCTCCGCCTTGCGCAGATCCTGACCGTTCGCTGTTACATGCCGAGGTTGGTCGTCCCTCGCCGTAGCTGTGAGCCCCGTCGCCGAGTGGCGGCATAGGACACACGTTCGCGAGCCTCCGAGGGGACTTGACGGTGCGAATCGACCTCTCAGTCCTCTTAAGGGCGCATGGACCTGTTAGTGGCGGCATGACATGACATGTGCACACCTCAAGCAGGCACAGGGCTACTGGACGTCTTGGAGAAGGAGCTCAGGCTTCACCTTCAGGGCGCGGGCCAGAAGGATGTACTTCGAGATGCCGGTGTCTGATTCGCCGCGTTCCATGCGGGCGACCTGGGCCACAGCAACGCCCGATGCGTGGGCCAGCGATTCTTGGGTCATTTCACGACGCGCACGCTCGGCTCGGATGTTTCTGCCGATCTGCTTCAGCACTGCCGTGTCGCTCTCTGCCATCGAAATAAGCCTGATGGGGAGTGAAGATCTACCACAGAGCGGATGCGATGTCGTATAGATCAAATATGTTGTCTCCCGTTCGTACTCAACCCGGGGGGCTGCACGATGACCGACGACTTCAATATTGATGAACGAACGTCCGAGCAGCTGATGTGGGTAGCGGAGCAACTTGGCCTCGATGCCGCCACGCTGCCGACTAACGAGCTGGTCGAGGCGGTGCTAGCAACGCCCGGGGGCGAGCGCCTCCTGGTTGAGGCTGACCACACCCTGGACCGCGGTCTTCGGGCGCTTTTCGTTGGGATGTCCCGTGACGACGGGTACATCGATCACGGACCGGACTGGATCGAGTTCCTGAGTCGAGACGCTCATGTGATAGCCACCGTCAAAGGTGGTCTTGAGCAGTACGGAGTCCTGAGCGTGCAAGCTCACCTGCTGGACGGAGATCATGGGCAGGTATCCGCGGCGGACGTTGAGTCGTGGGTCGCAGCGCAACCGCAGCCCGTCCTCGGGTTGCTGTCCGCCTCCCGAGTGGAAGCGGGGGACGGCCCGGGAGAACACCGACCCTTGCTCTCGGTGGATCTGCGCGTCGACGGTGTGACGAGCGAGTTTCTGACCGAGCTCATCGAGCCGTACTCCCAGGCCTGGGTGAATCGGGCAGTAGCTGTCGGTACCGCGGAGCTGGTGTTCGGCCCCGACGGGGAGCCGTACCGCGTTCCGTCCCCTGAGGGCATCGCTCCCCGAAATGCCTGGCTTCTCATGGGCAGTGAGGCAAGTTTCCTTTCGCCGGAATTTCTCGCAAGTACACGCCGCGCTGCAGATGCGGGTCTCTATGCCACGATGTGGACCGCACCGAAGAACGGCGAGGTAGGGGATCTGGCGGTCCTCTACTTCGCCGCACCGCGAAAGGCTGCGTACTTCGTGACGAGGCTTGCGTCCAGGCCGTTTTGGCGGACCGACGTGTCGGCCGCCGCGGACCGACCTGTCGTCCGGCATCAATGGTGGGCGTGGATAACGCCGCCGATCGAGATCAAAGCCATCCCGTACAACGCACTTCGTGAAGCAGCAGGCGGTTACCTCACACTGAAAGGGCGATCCGGGCATTACCTGAGTGCTGACTCGATCTCCAAGCTTGCCTTCACGGCTGCCAACGCCAAGCAGCAAGCTGATGTCGACCGCGTTGTGAAGGTGCCGGTTGGCATGTTGGAGCTGCCAAGCCCTCGCAGTACGTCGTTCGATGAATGGCGGCAGATACCGGGCGCGTTGCTTCCGCTGGAGGCAAAGGTGTCGGAGCACATAGTGGGCCCCCTCATCGATTTTCTATGGGACGCCCCGTACGCGTCGGATCAGCATCCGCCTACCGATCGCACCTTGGGGCCGGCGCTCTTGCCCGAGTACCGCGTCCCATCTGGGTACGTGGACTTCGTTGTCATGTACGGCGGGCCACCGACCCCAGCGCTCGCGGTCGAGGTGAAGCTTGCCGCCGTGCTCCCTCCATCGGGGCTGTGGGCCGATTCTGAGGACTTTCAGCAGCTAACCCGGTACATGGCGGATCTGGGTACACCAGGCCTTCTGGTGGATGCACAGCGAGTTCTTCTCGTGCGGCCTGGGGCCGACGCCCCATATGCCGAGATCGTGCGCACGGAGGCGACATGGGAGGACATCGAGCAAATCCGGCATCTGCTGCTGAAGGGCTGGGCGGGGGAACGTGCCGAGGTTGTGACGGGTGAGTCGCTCCGCGTTTCCCGACGGGTTGTGCGTCGTGGCCCATCAGTGCCGACGCAAGACGCCTCACAGGTGCCCCACCCGCCTGAGGGGCGCGAGTAGGTTCAGGTTCGCGAAGGCTCGGAGTGGGTTTCAAAGTATGACTACAAAGGGCGGCTCGCGTCGCTGACGCTTGCCAGTGTCGATGACACGGTGGGGCACCGCTTCGCATCCGTCATGCTCAGCGAGCCTCTTAGCGCCCCGAATGGCACCTTCTCGGTGTTCGCCACGTGGGGCCACTGAACGCCAGTTGTGACGAAGATCGTCGCGGCGTTGGACGACGACGGGGCGCTGCTCGAGCCTCATCCCGACTTCCGTGATGAGTTCGTCGGGAGCTACACGCTGTGGCCCCACAAGCCTGTCGGGGAGCGCTTGGGATTCGCCCACTGGATGGGCGCGCAGCAGGGATGGCCCTTCGATGGCCCGCCCCGATCGTGGGCAGACGCCAAAGGCTTGTCGCACCATCGGAAGCCGATAGACGCTTAGCGACCAGATCTGTTTCCACGCGGCTGTTCACCGGTGTTTGGTGCGAAGGCGTCTGACCCGACTGCACCCCCACGCGCGCTAAGGGTGCATCTGCCGTCAGCTGATCAGGCGGTGTCGGGATGCATCTGGTGTCTAGCTTTAGGCCGGCTCGACGAAGCCGCCCTTGTCGCTCCGTCGCGGCAACTGATTGTCGATGCGCCACTGGCGGACGCGGTCGATCTGCGCCTGGACTTCTTCGTGCGGTGCGCCGATCTTGCTGAACCACCAGTGCACTGCATCTTCGGCATACCCGATTCGTGCGATCGGTCGGGATGATCTGATGTGATCCAGCGCTTCGACTGCATCCCAACCTTGCGCGATCAAGATGGCATACGCGATCGACGGGCCGCGGTTGATGCCGGCCTGGCAGTGCGCCAGGACGACGTGACCCTGATCGATCTGTTCCAGGGCATATTCGGTTCCGTCATCGAACCAGCTGTCGGGCATGCGCTGTCCGGCGTCCTTCACGCCGATGTGTAGATAATCGATCTGCGGCTTTGCGTCCGTAACCCATGCAATGTCGTCGCGTTCGTAGCGGCAGTCGATGATGGAATCGATCCCTGCGCTGCACAGCTCCTCGAGCTGACTCCGTGCGGTCGCTGGTGCGGTCGGGTGCAGTTCCCCGCCGATCCAAAGGGATTCGGTGACGCGGACAGCGTCCGCTACTTGCAGCGGGTGTTGCCCGCCTCCGTCCGGGCCTTGAACTTGTGTGAATGGCACGTGGGTCCCCTTCCGTGGGCTTCTGAAGGGACATACGTGCCCAGCTGGCAGCGGGGGACACCCGGGGCGGCATTTGTCGTTAGAACGTCATTTGATGGCGCTACAGTGCCACCGTGGCTTTGACAGACGACTACCGCCCCCGCGGTCGGCAAGGAACCGACGTTGCGGCGCTTCGTGCAGTTCAGGACGCTGTGACCCGGCTAGTCCGCCGTAAGTGGTCCGGCTGGTCCGTCGCAGATCGTGAAGACCTGGAATCGCTTGTGCTGGAAAAATACGTTGCTGCATTCGGGCGTTATGGCTTGCCGAACGATCTGGGTGGCAACGCGGCGATCCCAATCGCCTGGCTGATGAAGGTCGTACACAACACCGGGATCGATGTTTTCCGCAAGCATGAAGCGCGCCCTGCGGTCGTCGTGGACTTCGCAAACCAGGACGGCCCGGATGTGGAAGCGCGGATGCGCACGGCTATCGAAGGCCGCCGTCGTCTATCTGTTGCCGTAGCTGACCGGGTGGACCTTCAAACTGCTTTGCACGCCCTTGGGGACGCCTACCCCGCGGACCTGGACCTGATCCGCTGGCGCTTGATTGAAGACAAGACCGTGGCCGATGTCGCTGCGCTTGCTGGGAAGTCGGAAGAAGCAGCGAAGAAGGCGATCCAACGTGCGGTCGTTCGGTTGCGTGCCCTGCTGCAACAGCCACACGCTGTAGACGCGGACGTCCTGCCGGTCCGTCGGGTTGCGCGTCGCGCGTAGACATTCCTTTCCGCCTCAGTCGAAGATGTCCAGCTCCTGTCGCTCGATCTCTCGCTGGGCCTCCGGGGTCAGTTTTCGTCGAACAGGGACACGTACTTTGCGGACCGGCTCACTGACCCGGTCTGGTCTTCTGTTCTCTTGATGATCTTCCGTTGCAACTTCACGTTTGCTCTTCTGGTGTTGGTGACCGCCATGCGTGCCGTGGTGAGCACCAACCGGGGTTGTCTTCGCTGACCGACGTGGGGGACTGGTGGGTGCCGACACGGCTGGTGTCGGCGGTTGACGTCGCTCTGCCGCGTTGGCAGCCGCCACGGGGTTGTTCGCTGTTGCAAGAGCTTTCAGCGCGGCGTATCGGATCGAGTACCAGGTGACGTCGCCTGGGTGTTCTACAACTCTGATCAAGCCGTGTTCTTTCAGAAACTTCACGACCTTTCGAAACCGCCAGTCCGTCAAACCCGTGCGCCGCATAATCAATCCGCGCGATCCGAATTCGCGGTGTTGGTGGTGGCTGGTGATGTTCCACAAGAATGCCTTCTGGTCGCTGGTGAGGCCCACTGCGTCGCGGATGGCTGCGCTGAGCTGCCATGTCATCGGTTTCGCCGCCTCGGGACTCACTTGGTGCCTCCATTGCGACTCTGGCGGGCGACGAACTCGTCCACGGACTTGTTGGAGACGAGAGTGCGCGAGCCGATTCGGACGGGCTGGATTTCCCCTGCAGCGATGAGCCGCCAGATGGTGGTGCGGCTGACTCCCAGTCGGTATGCGGCTTCGTCTTGTGAGGCAAGCTGTGGTCGCTCCCACGAGGAGCGGTCGCGTCGTGGGACGGTCGACGTGGCGATTGGCGGGAACGGTGCGTGAGGTGTGTAGTCCATTTGAGTGTCCAATCAGAGGGCGTGGTTAAAGCCCTAAGGCCTGGGCGACTTTGACAGCCGCGGCGCGGGCCGCATCGTCAGTAACGTGGCCATAGGTGTCGGCGGTGATCTGGATTGATGCGTGCCCGAGGTTGGTGCTGACCACCTTCAGGGCCACGCCGCTGAGCAGTGCAGCGGTCGCGTAGGTGTGGCGCAGCGAATGCACCGTGACCCCATCCAGGCCCGCCTTTGCGGCTGCTTCCCGGACCGTTCGCAGGACGTTTTGGGGTTCTACAGCGCCGCCGTCAGCGGTCATGAACACAAAGCCGCCGTCGCGCCACACGTTCCCGGCCCGAAGTCGCTCGGACGCCTGCACCGCCTTACGGCGGCGTAGCAGATCCACCATGGCGGGGGACAGGGCGACCGTGCGGCGGCTGGCTTTGGTCTTCACACCGGACACCACTAGCTGGTTGCCCCGTCGGGTCAGCGAGCCGTGGAGCTTCGCGAGCGCATTGTCGAGGTCTACGTCGCTCCAGCGGAGGGCCAGTGCTTCACCCCGGCGAAGTCCTGTGCCCAAGATGAACCGGAGGACGTTTCCATAGCGGTGGGATTCTGCTGCATGAAGCAGTTGCGTAACTTCAACGGCGGTGAGGAACCGTGCTTCGTGACGGCTGACCCCGGGCTGCCGGATTCGGTGCGCCGGATTGTTCGCCAGCAGTCCATTGACAACCGCGTCATCCAGGGCTTTTCGTAAAGTCGTGTAGCAGTTGCGGCGGGTTGACTCTGCCTTCTCGGCAGCCTTCATCTTCAGCAGCAGCCGGTTGATGTCGTTGACGGTCAGGCTCCCTAAAGGGACCTGCCCGATCGTTGGAACAATCCAGGCGCGGCAGTAGCCGGCGTGCATGATCTTCGTTGACTCGGCCCTGTCGCTCAGCAACAGATAGGTCTCGGTCCACTCGCCCAGCCAGTCAGCCAACGTCCGCGTCGCATCCCGGACCGGACCGCCCGCTTTGACCCGGGCACGCGCTTGATCCGCCTTCGCCCGCGCGTCTGCCTGTGTCCTGCCGTAGAAGAACTCGCGTTTCCCGTTCAGCGTCACTGTGACTGCGTACCGGTTGTCTGCCCGCTTGGTTAGACGTCCTGCCATGATTCCCCCTTGTGCTTGATGCGTTACAAGGGGATACGGGGCAGCGTCTGGAAACGGGACACTCGACAGTCGCCGATGGGGTCGCGAACGTAGTCAATTCGGTAGTCAGGGCACAGAATCAGCGCTTAACGCGCTCCGGGGTGGCTCCACAAACAAGCATTTGATCAGGGGTTCAGTGCGGATTTGCGGTGACGTGCTGGTCCGTCGACCTGTGGGTTGGATGCCCAGATAGGTCGTGCACACGTAACCCAGGTTGAGTCGCCACGATCAAAGATGTGTGTCAGGGCGTGGATGTCCCCGTGCTACCGATCGCGCCAGCAGTTGACCACTTTTTACCGACTGTCGAATGAAGTTGGCGGAAGAAATCGTCGGCGGTCCAGGTGATGATGCGGTCACCGGGGTCGTTCACCGGGAGTTGTTGATCACTCCAGCCCTGGAGGCGGGACGCACGGATGAACGCAACCACGTTTGGGTCGGCGAATGGCGATACCCATCGTTCTTGAAACTTATAGAACGTCGGATCTTTCCACACCGGGTCCAAATCGCGATCCCGCATGCTGTACCCGACGTACCACCACGGTCTGAACTGGTTTCGCTGCATAGCGGCGATCAGGCTCTGTATCGCGGCAAATCGAGCATCGTTTAGACCGGCGGACGTGCGGCTGATATTGGCGACGATGGTGTCGGGCTTGCCTATGTCACCGTGCATCTTCAGAAGGGGTACAGGTCCTCCGACAGCCAAGTACTCTTCGAGAGCTTGGGGAAACCGGCCCAGTTCTTCTTCGGTCGCGAAGGTCTGAATGTCATCGGATTTGCAGCGCGCTTCGATGACCTGATCGAAGTTCACAGTCACCAACACGAGTCGCTGCCTGAGGGCAACAAGTTGGCTCAGTGGATCATCAACAGGAGGGTCTGCACGTATCGCCGAAACTATCCGATCGTGCTGCTCAGCGAACTGCGCCAGAGAACTGGAGAACCGCTGCGATTCCTCCTGTTGCTCATGCTCGAGGACCATCTCGAGTGTGAGTGTCTCTACAAAAGAGTCTTCGCCGAGCGATTTTTCAAGATCTGTTAGCTGCTCGGCGTCTAGAAGGCTTTTCCACCAGTCGTGAGCGACGGCATCAAACGTGCTCTCATCTACAGGCCGGTCCATCAAGCGGCTGAGAACATCGTTACGAAGCTTGTCGCCCGAAGGCAGACCGAACCCGACGCTTGCCCCCGCACCTAGGAAAAGAACGAAGAGCGGCATCGCATCCGCTCGCTGTCGGGCGACCGTTTGGAGTGAAAGAGCGGACCTGGTCCAAGGGTGACGCCAAGCAATACCGTCCGCGGTGACACGAGCGAGCAGGCTTGGGTCGCCGCTGCAGTGTATTCCCGGCTTGATCTGACCCTCGCACGAAAGCACCATGACGGTCCCCGACGCCATCGCGAGCAAAGACGGCAACTGCGTTATAAGGCCCCAGATCAGTTCTACGTGGTCGTATTCGAGTGAGGTCTCCGAGTACGCGAAGGCGACGAGTTCGGACTCTCGGAGTCTCTCGCCGCACAGCGCGGTCGCTATGTCCCTGACAGTCTTCTGTGCGGCGTTTGCGGCTACGTACTCTTGAGCTCCGACAACGCGCGCGCGGTCACCGGTAATCTCCAGGCGTAACTCAGCATCGGGGTACTCGTCGTTGTACTTCTGGAGAAGGGTAGCTAGCGCAGGAGCCATGGCCGGGGCCTCACGCGCTAGATCTCCGCATGCTACCCAGTCGAGGCCAGCACCGAAGGAATCGATCAGTACGCCATCCTCCGCCTGCACAACTTCGTTGATGAGTGGCATCCACTTCGCGCGTTCCGCTAACCAGACGGCCATCAAACGTGAACTGTCCGTCGACGCTCGCGCATTATGAGCGGTCAAGGAGGTGCGTAGCCAGTCAAGGACGTCCGCAGTGTTTACGCTCACTTGGGGGCTCCTTCAACGGCCCAACCGACGAGTTCTTCCCGAAGGCGACGTGTGTACGAGGGGCGCTCGAAAGCAATGTTGAGGCCACTCAACACAGGACGAATTGCTTCGTACGCGGAGAGCGCACTGTCGATTGCCAACTCCACCTCGGGGCGGCCGACGAGAGCCTCACGGAGGCGGAGACGGGCGGCCAGTTCCCATTCGGGGTCGATCCAGATCCCCTCACTCCCTTGGTGCAGTCCCTCTCCTAGTCGTCTAGCGAGTTCCCCGAGTGCCCAGCCTCGATAGAGATCCAGGCCTCGTTCGCTCGCCTTCTCCCGGCGTGAGAGCGCGTGCGCGAACGCGAGGGTCGGAAACGCGATGGCGCGAGAAATTTCCTCCGACTCAGCTGCATTCCGCGGCGGGGGCAATCGCCGCGTTCGATCCGTGTTGCGATTGACGAGCAACACGAACAGCAGGCCGGCGGCAGTCGGCCTCAAGGTTGCCGTTTCTCCCTGAAGGAGGTCGGTAACCCCCCGGAGGCGTTGCTCGTTCCAGGTCTTGTACACCGTCGCAAGTGTCTTCAAAGCGTCCAGGCGCGATCCGGCGGGAAGTCTTGTTCGGTTGTCCTCTGGGTAGTCCCCATGCGCAAGTTGGAGGAGCCACAACACCACTACGCCCTCAGGGGTGACCAACCATCGATCTCGTCCCACCGACAGCACAAGCTGATCAGTCGAGGGCAGGGGAGTTATCGACAGTCGGGGGAGCAGGCTCACCTCGTCGCGAAGCCGCTTGCCGCTCGCGATCGGATCGAACCAGCGCTTCAGCGCTTTGAGACGGTGCTCGAGACCTTCAATGGAGACCCCAGATGCGTCCGAGATTGAAACAGTAGAGGTGCCAAGTTGTGCGTTCAGAACGGTGGCGAGGAATGACTCCAGTTCCCCCGATTGGTCGCGCGACATGTCTTCCTGCACGCCGAATAGTGACATCAGCCCGCCTCGGCCCGGTGGACGAGGGATTCAACGACGTAGTCATGCCCAACAAACTCGGCGGCGGCCATCCTGGCCTCAAACTCGGTGTCCGTGTCGCCATTGGGAAGCATCACGACAACCTGGTCAGCGATAGTCCCGAGCACGTCAGTCTGCACGTATCGCATGAGTTGCCCGAAGCGATCGCGAGCGACGAATGCGCCGAACTCGTCAAGGAAGATGAGAACGAACTTCGCCTGGTCCTTCAGCGCCCTGAGGGACTCCAGTTTCGCACGGGTGTAGGCAAAGACCTGCTCGCCAGAGGAGAACGCCTCCAGCGGGCGGCGACGACGCTTCCCTTCCTCCGATCGCCAAATCACGGATCGCGCGGTTAGGTCGTACTCGACATCCGCGGCGTTTTCGAATAGTTCGCGTCGGAGCACGTCCTGCGAGAGCAGGTGGCTCACTTCAGCCTCAACCCAGGTTCGGAGGATGCGGCCGCGGCCCGACTCGTCCAGCTGAAGGAATTGCCACGGGCGGGTATCGGTGTGGACCAGCCGAGGGGATAGTTCGTGAGATTCGCGGATGATGAAGGCTGCTGCGAGACCCCATCGGTCCCGCACGGTTGACGCGGCGTCTTCAAGGCGGTCCGCTAATTCCCGGAGCTCGGCCGCAAGCTCTAGGGCCGACTCCTCATGTGGGAACAAAGTCGGTGCGTAAGGCTCCGCCCGCATGCGCTCGACCAGAGCCGGCAAGTCCCGCAATGAGGTCCCGTGATTGCCAAGCCAGGTCTCCGCGGCCTCCCGAAGCTCCGCCCTGTCCTCACCCGCGAGCAGTGAGTCCACGAAAGTCGCGAGATCGCTACGCAGCGACCGTATCGAGACGCGAACTTCTTCTTCGATCTGCGTACTAGCAGAGAGCTCCTCGACAATCTGGCGCTGGGCGGCAGAGCAGTCATCGAGTTGCACCGTTGTCTGTTCAAGAAGCGTTGGTAGCTTCTCCGACCACCGTTCATCTACAGCGACGACGCCGTGGCGACCTATTATCTCAAGATTGCGGTCGACGACGTTGTCCACCTCGGCTCTGAGCTCGGAGGGAGCGATGAGGCGCTGATCCAATGGTTCCTCGGCGGCAGTCAGGTTGTTATCGCCGTCCTCGTCGTCCTCGTCTAGCAGGCGGTCCGCGTTGCCAGCAACAGACTCTAAGCCCGCAGCAGCGCGGAGGCCCAGTAACGCTGATAGGGCATCACTAGTGGCCCGGACTAACTGGTCTCGCTGTTCCGCCAGGTCGTCAAGCAGCGCTTCACGCTCAGCGCGGTCAGAGGCTGAAGCTTCAAAGAAGCGCTCCAAAGCGGCCTCGATTTCTTCGAGGTTCTCCCGCTTTCGATCCGCGACCCGCATGACCTCCCCGACCGACGAAAGGAGGCTAATCCGACTGTCATTTCGCTTGATTTCAGCTTCAATGCGAAGAACCGCTTCGGACTTGGGCACATCACGCAGGTTCTCGCGCCGACGGCCGAGTCCGCGTGCGAGTTCGCCTACTGTGACGTCGTGATCTAGTTCCGCAACCACTTCGCGGTGAAGATCCGACGGCAGCTCGAGCAAAGTGCGTTCCAGAGAACCGGCAGCATCTCGTATGGTCCCGGCCGCGAACAGCGTCTTCTGCTCGTCTCGGAGCTGGAGCCGTCTTTCCTGGGCATCCGAGAGAAGACGTCGTATGCCAGACATGTCCGGTCGCGAGTCTAGGTCGAGCGCACGAAGCACGGTGTTCTGATCAAACTGAGCCCGCGTATGTGCGTCTCGGCGAAGTCGCACCCTCCTCGTCAGCTGCTCAAAATCGCCTTGTGCTCCGGGGTCTCGTGAGCCGCGCGCCTCGAGCAACTTTGCTTCAGCCTTGGCAATGCGTTGTTCCAGCTGGTTCCGTTGTGCCCAAGCCTGCTCGTACGTCTCATTTAGCTGTTGAGAGTCCGCGATGCGAGCTAGCGTACGAAGGCTTTCTAGCGTGGCCTCGATGGCGTCGGACCGCTGGGCAGTGTCCTGGGCTGTCCGTATCAGTTCGCTACGGGTAGCAGCAAGCTCATTCAAATTTGCGATGAGCGAATGAGCGCGGTTGGCCGGATCATCGACTTCGAAACGATACTTGTCCCACGTCTTTGACCACGCGTCCGTGATCTCCGAAACCTTCATCCGTTCCGTCTCGACGTCTTTCGCGGTCTGGAAGAGCGCGAGACCGATAGTTTCACTCAGCGTCTCGTCTCCGGCAATTCGACGCACTTGCAAGATGGATCGGATTTCCTCCCAGCTCGCGGGCTCTCCATCGATCCGCACCTCGCCGGGATTCGCCACAGCTGATAGCTGATTATTGGGGTCCCATTCGCTACTGTCGAGCCGAACGCTGATGGACTGGGAGCCGATGTCGTCAATCTGAATATTGACCACGCCTAGCTGCTCGACAAGGCTGCTCCAAGCGAGTGGCAGCCCGACGTACGGCGGTTCGCCCGCAACTAGCTCGAGCAATCTTGCGGCGAGCGACTTGCCGATGCCGTTGCGGCCTTCGAGTTTGGCGAGCGACAAATCTGGAACTTCTGAGATGACGCGCAGACTGCCGTTCGAAGTTGAGAACCTGACGCGCACTAGATACCCGAGCGCGTGTTGAGGAGTCGCGCCAGCATGCTTGTGGCGCGTCCAGGTAGCGGTTCTCGAAGCTCGTCCAGCACCAATGTCATTGCGTCACCTGAGAGATCCGATCGCGCGGAGTCGACGACCTCTGCTCGAGACAGCTCAGCGATGACGTACTGCAGAGTCGTCCTCGTTCTGTCATCCATGCTTTGGGTCCTCCAAGATCCGGCGCTCCTTGGCTTCGCGCACGCGTCGTCGGGCCGCCTGTGCATAGGCGGTCGAGAGTTCAATACCGTGAGCGCGCCGTCCGCTCTCGACAGCCGCTTCGAGCGCGCGACCTGTCCCGCAGAACGGATCGAGCAGCAACCCACCTGGCGGACAGGACGATTCGATCCGCGGGCGAACCAAATCCTTGGGGAAGGTTGCACTGTGCCCGTCAGAGCCACGATGGGACGCGACCCGAACAACATCGTTGGCGCCGGGCTCAACCACAGAGGCGTCGTAGTAATACTTGGCGCGCCCGCTGGATGGGCGCAGCACGAAGTGGAAGAAGTGCTCGTGAGATAGACGGAGGCGGTCAGAGTTCGCGCGCGGGGGTACCCCGGTCTTGGCCCAAATCACGTCGTTTCGCAGGATCCAGCCAGCTTCCTGCATCGCGATTGCAAATCTCGCGGGGATCAGAAGGAGCTGTTTGTCGATGAGCTCCCCGCCGGATGGCGTTTTGCGCCTTGTTCGGCCGCCAGCCCCAAGACCCTGCCGGCCGTCTGACCTGATGCTTGACCACCTAGCGAAGTAGGTGTCGCCCAGGTTGACCCAGATGCTGGCGGAGGCCTTCAGGGCGGGCTTAAGCCGCTCGAAGATCTCGACTAGATGGCCGACAAACCATTGAGGGTAGGGTTCGAGCCCGAGCACGCCCCCGTTGGAGCGGTACCAGTCATAGCCGGGTGCGTGCGACGGAAGATCGCGTCTATCGATCGAAGGATGCGCTGACGCCCACTTCTCTAGTACTTCCTCGTCGTGAACATGGCCGTAGGAGCGTAGCCCCCAATATGGGGGGCTTGTAACCACGCAATCGACTGATGCCGGAGCCAGGACGGCGACCCTATCGAACGCGTCACCAACCGCCACAGTGGGCAGGGGCTGATGGACGTGCCCGCTCTTCGCTTCCATGGGAGTAGCGGTTCCCGCCTGACGCTGTCTGGCCGAGCCCATTCGACCTCCTGCGCAGTCGGCAATCAAAATCTCCAAGACTCTATCGGAGTCCAGCTGCAGCGTAGGAGAGGTTTGGACGATGCTTCGGGTCGTACATAGGTCTCCCCGCCTTCCAGCTCCTACAAGGCAACCTGTAGTCAAGGACGTAGTCAAACACTTGCCTATGCACCAGAAGCCGCTTCCGGATTTTCCGAAAGCGGCTTCTGATCTGTGTTTCTTCAGTTGCGGGGACAGGATTTGAACCTGCGACCTCTGGGTTATGAGCCCAGCGAGCTACCGAACTGCTCCACCCCGCGGCACAAGAAGTTAGCCTAGCACGGGATTCGACCGGGTGCACATCGAGGTGGCGGGGCGTTGCTCCGAGAGGGGCGACACGACAGGATCGACGGGTGAACGATCGCCGTGATTCCGCGCTTCCCGACAGTGACGAAGGCCGCGATGAAACCGTCGAAGAGCGTGCGGATCGCCGGTGGATCGAGGTGCTGCAGGAGCTCCGCGTGCTCCAGACGGGCACGCAGATCCTGACCGGGTTCCTTCTCGCCCTCGCTTTCCAGCCGGTGTTCGCCGATCTCGGCGCCGGTCAGCGCGGCATGTACCTGGTGCTGGTGTCGCTCGCCGCCCTCAGCGCCGTCATCGCGCTCGCACCCGTCGCCCTCCACCGGATCGTCTTCCGTCGGCGCGTCAAGCCCGAGGTCGTGTACTTCGGCCACGTCGCGCTCATCGCCGCGCTCGCCGCGGTGAGCCTGCTCCTCGCAGGCGTCGTAGCGTTCGTCTTCGACGTGATCATCGGTGACGGTGCGGCGTGGGTGGCGGGGATCGCGCTCGGCGCGGTGATCCTCGTACTGTGGGTCATAGTGCCGACGGCGATTCGTCGGTGGGGGAGGAACACGCAATGAGCCACCGATCGGTGGGTGTCGCGGTGGCGCAGTTCGCGCCGTCGGCCTCGAGGGAGGCGAACCTCGCGGTCATCGTCGAGTTGACCGAGCGTGCCGCGTCGCGCGGTGCGCGGGTCGTGCTGTTCCCCGAGTACTCCAGCTACTTCGTGGATCCTTTCGACGAGACCCTCGCGGCGAATGCCGAGGAGATCGACGGGCCGTTCGTCGCCGCTCTCACCCGACTCGCCTCCGCTACGGGCGTCGTGGTGACCGCGGGCCTCCTCGAGAAGAGCACGGACGGTCGACGTGTGCGCAACACCGTCGTCGCGGTGGGGCCCGACGGTCCGCTCGCGGTTTACCGCAAGCTCCACCTCTACGACGCGTTCGGACAGCGCGAGTCGGACTGGGTCGAGCCCGGCGAGATCGAGACGCCTCAGACCTTCGAGGTCGGCGGACTGCACTTCGGACTGATGACCTGCTACGACCTGCGGTTCCCGGAGGTCGCCCGCACGATCGTCGACGAGGGCGTGGATGTCGTGCTCGTCGCTGCCGAGTGGGTGCGGGGGCCGCTCAAGGAGCACCACTGGCGCACGTTGGTGCAGGCGCGCGCGATCGAGAACACGGTCTTCGTCGCGGCATCCGACCACCCGCCGCCCCTCGGGGTGGGGCACTCCCTCGTCGTGGATCCTCAGGGCGTCGCGATCGCCGCAGTCGGCACGACGACCGATGTCGCCGTCGCGCACCTCGACCTCGACGCGGTCGCCCGGGTGCGACGAGTGAACCCCGCGCTGGAGCTCCGGCGCTTCCGCGTCGTCGCCGGCTGATCAGACGCCGAGGAGCGACAGCCGACGGGATGCTTCGTCGAGCACATCGGCGCGTTTGCAGGCGGCGAAGCGCACGAGCGTGGCGTAGTCCGCCCGATTCTCGGGGCTCGCGAAGGCCGTGAGCGGGATGCCCACGACGCCCGCGCTCTCCGGAAGGGCACGACAGAAGTCCGCCGCATCCGTCGCCCCGAGGGGCGCGGCGTCGGCCACCGTGAAGTACGTGCCGCGGGGTGCCGAGACGTCGAAACCCGCGGCGGTCAATCCGCGGCCGAGGATGTCGCGCTTCTCGCGGAGCGCCGTCGCGATGCCCTCGAAGAAGGCGTCGGGCAGCCGGAGCCCGGTGGCCACTGCCGGCTGGAACGGGCTGCCGTTCACGTAGGTCAGGTACTGCTTCACGGTGAGGATGGCGGAGACCAGCGGCGCCGGGCCCGAGATCCAGCCAATCTTCCACCCGGTGACGGAGAACGTCTTGCCCGCGGAGGAGATGGAGACCGTGCGCTCCTCTGCGCCGGGGAGGGTGGCGATGGGCACGTGCGGCGCATCGAAGACGAGGTGCTCGTACACCTCGTCGGTGACGATGATCGCGTCGTGCCTCTCGGCCAGCTCGACGATACGTCGGCGCACGTCCGGGGTGAAGACGGCCCCGGTGGGGTTGTGGGGGTCGTTGACGAGGATGACGCGCGTTCGGTCGCTCACGGCGGCAGCCAGCCGGTCGAGATCGGGCTGGAAGTCGGGCCACCGCAGCGGCACCGGCACCAGCCGGGCGCCGGCGAGAGCGACCGCTGCCGCATAGGCGTCGTAGTAGGGCTCGAAGACGACGACCTCGTCGTCCGGTCCGTCTAGGAGAGCGAGGAGCGTGGCCGCCAGCGCCTCGGTCGCGCCGGCGGTGGCGATGATGTCGCGCTCGGGGTCGAGGTGCAGACCGTAGAAGCGTTGCTGGTGTTCGGCGACCGCCGTGAGCAGATCGGGGAACCCGCGCCCCGGGGCGTACTGGTTCACTCCGTCGGCGATCGCCCGCATCGCCGCATCCAGCACTTCCGCCGGTCCGTCTTCGTCGGGAAAGCCCTGTCCGAGGTTGATGGCACCCGTGCGGGCCGCGAGCCCGCTCATCTCGGCGAAGATGGTGGTACCGATCGTGCCGTCCGCAGCACGGAGTCCGGCCCCATCTGCGGTCCGCTGCCAGGCCCCGGGAATCTCTCGCATCCTGCTCACGCTAGTCGCATAGACAGAGCCCATCCGCACCATATGAAACGCACAGCAACTCGCCCCAAGCTGAAAGTCGCTTGGCAGAAGGAGCAATCATGAGTGAGACACAGGGCGACCGCCCCGACGAGAACGCCGCGACGCCCGCGCCGCACACTTCCTCCGACGCGACGCCGGCGCCGCCGACCGGCGCGACGCCCGCGTCGGCAGGCACCCCCGCGCCCGCCGTACCGCCGGTCCCGACGACTCCGGCGTCGGCCCACACGCCGGCGGCGCCCGTCGTTCCCGCGTGGTCGGGACAGCGCCCGCCGCAGCCGCCCCACCCGCAGGGCCCCTACGGCGGTGCCCCCCAGCAGCCGGCCTACGGCGTGCCTTCCCGTGAGGGCTACGCGGGCCAGCCGGCCGGCCAGAGCTTCGGAATCCCGTCGCAGCCGACCCAGCCCACTCTGCCGCTGCACGGCGCCACCGACACCGCTCCGCGCAAGAAGTCGAACGCGGGCAAGGTCGCCGGCCTCATCGTCGCTGCCGCACTCGTCGGCGGTGCCGCCGGCCTCGGCGGCACCTACGCCGGCCTCAGCCTCTGGGGCGGGTCCGACGCGACCCCGGTCGCGGGGGCGTCGACGGTCACGGTCAACGACACCGAGAACGTGAACCAGACCACCGGCATCGCCGCGAAGGTCGTACCCAGCGTCGTGACGATCAGCGCGACCGGCGGCAGCAGCGGCGGCACCGGTTCGGGCGTCATCCTGAGCGCCGACGGCTACGTCGTCACCAACACCCACGTCGTCACCCTCGACGGGGCGACGGGAGACGCGGCCATCCGCGCGACGACGTCCGACGGTCGCGTGTACAACGCCACGGTCGTCGGCACCGATCCCACGTATGACCTCGCCGTGATCAAGCTGACGGATGCTTCGGGCCTCACACCGATCGAGATCGGCGATTCGGGCGATCTGAACGTGGGCGACGAAACGGTCGCGGTCGGTGCCCCCCTCGGACTGTCGAACACGGTCACCACGGGCATCGTCAGTGCGCTGAACCGCTCGATCGAGGTCGCGTCGTCGGCTGCTCCCCAGGACGACCAGCCCAGCGAGGGCGGCCCCGGCGAGAGTCCCTTCCAGTTCGACTTCGGGCAGGGCGGGCAGGGCTCGACGCCGTCGTCCGAGACGATCAAGATCGCCGTCATCCAGACGGATGCGGCGATCAACCCCGGGAACTCCGGTGGCGCGCTCGTCGACGACCAGGGCCGTCTCATCGGGATCAACGTCGCCATCGCCTCCGCGGGCAGCTCGTCCGGCGGCGGTCAGGCCGGTTCGATCGGTGTCGGTTTCTCCATCCCGTCGTCGGTCGCCGAGCGAGTCGCGAACGAGATCATCGAGAACGGCTCGGCGACACACGGTCTGCTGGGCGCGTCGGTGCAGTCGACCTCGACCGTGGCGAACTCCACGATCGAGGGCGCCTACGTGGCGAGTGTCACCGACGGCGGCCCCGCGGCGGCGGCCGGGCTGCGCTCGGGCGACATCGTCACCGCGTTCAACGACCTCCCGATCACGAACTCGGTCGATCTCACCGCGCAGGTGCGCGCCGTGGCCGCCGGGAGCGACGCGACCGTCACCTACGTCCGCGACGGTCAGACCCGCACCGCGAACGTGACGCTCGGTTCGTTGGGCTCCTGAGCCATCCCACGAACAAGGCCGCCCCGCTCGAAGCGGGGCGGCCTTCTTCGTGCGCTCGGGGGGTCACACGTCGCGGGTGAGCCGCTCTATCGCCGACAGGGGGATCGACAGCCAGTCCGGGCGGTTGCGCACCTCGTAGACGGCCTCGTAGACGGCCTTGTCGAGTTCGAATGCGCGCAGGAGCCGCTCGTCGGCCGAGGGTCCGCCCGCCGCGGCGTAGCCCCGCTCGAAGGCGGTGACCGCCGCTGCCGCCCACGCGCGCGCCACGGTGGGGTCGACCCCGAGTCGTTCGACGGATCCGGCGACGTAGTCGAACGACCGCAGCATCCCGGCGACGTCGCGCACCGCGAGGTCGGGCATGCGCCGAGCCGTGATCGGTCGCAGCGGTTCTCCTTCGAAATCGAGCAGCACCCAGCCGCGACCCTGCACCTCGAGCACCTGCCCCAGGTGCAGATCGCCGTGCACGCGCTGGAACGGGGGCCACGGTGCGGTCTGCGCCGCCGCGTAGACCGCGCGGATGGATGCGGCGAACCGCGCAACCGCGGGGATCTCGGCCACCGCCGTGGCGAGCCCGTCTTCCCAGACCGCCGCGACGCGCCGCCGATCGGAGTCGTCGGCCTCGTGTGTCGGCAGGATGCGCGACAGCGTCAGGTGCACGTCGGCGACGGCGGCCCCCAGGGCCGCGGCGCGATCGGCGAAGGCGACGTTCTCCTGCGCGGCGGTGAGCGCGACGCGCCACGCGTCTTCGACGTCGTCGAGGAACTCTTGCGCGAACGCGAGCGATCCCGACACCACGTGCTCGGGGTTGCCCGGGTCGCGCCAGGCGCCCTCGAGCGATCCGATGGCCCGAGGAACCGACGACGACCCGTTGTCTGCGAGGGCGGTCTGCAATTCGATGTCGGGGTTGAGTCCGGGGTGCACCTGCCGGAAGAGCTTGCAGATGACCGCGCTTCCGCCCCCGTCGGGGCGGAAGATCAGGGAGGTGTTCGATTGTTCCGCCCCGAGCACCGACGCGGAGGCGGTCGGTGCGGTGGGCGGACGCCGTGCCGCGGGGTGGCTGTCGAGGGGTCCGTCGACGCCGCTGACGCGACCGCCGGCCGTCACCGACCGGTACAGCCACGCCGCATAGGCGTCGTCGGTCGCACCGTCGACCAGCACCGTGCCGTCTTCGAGGTCGCCCACGATCCCCGTGTCGGGGCGGGTGGAGCGGACGACGAGGGGCACCTGGTAGAGCACCGGGGTCTCGGGCGCGTCGTCGGCGACGAGGAGCACGCGGACGCGCGCGGACTGCTCGTTCGCGACATCCCACTCGGCGACGAGTCGAAGGCGCGGAGTGCGACCTTTCGAGGCGTACCACCGTTGGGCGGGCATCCAGTCGGTCAGCGACTGCAGGGTGCTGTCCATGGGGCGGGGTTACCTTTCGTCGGTGTTCTCCGGTACGACGGCGCCGTCGACGGTGTCGTCGGCCTCCGCCGAGGTCGTCGATTCGATCTCTGTGCGCTTCCGGCGGGGGATCGCCCGCCGACCGACCGATCCGATTCCGCGCGCGGTGCTTCCTGCGGCCCCCGCGATCGCGCTGCCCACACGTGCGACGCCGCTCGCCGCCGAGTGCTCGACCCGCTTCGCGCCCGGCCTGGGCTCGACGACGGCGGGGACGGTGAGCGGGGGAGGACCGAAAGCCCGCCGCGAGCCGACCAGCACGCGCCGGCCGAGGATGTGGTTTCCGGCACCGCCGACGACCGCGCCCACTCCGAACGGCAGCGCCTTGCCGAGGAACGACGCGCCGCCGCGAGCGGCGAACTGGTGCACGAACGTCGTCTTCAGACGATCGACGAGCGGGCCGATGGCTGCGCGGGGAAGCGTCTTCGTGATCATCTGCCCCCAGTACCCCGAACGGTCGGGGCCGCGACCTGCTGCCTGCCCGGCGAGCTGCGCGAGCAGGTCAACGCCCTCGCGTCCGAGCATCAGGGTGAGCACGAGCGCCCGAGCGCGTTCGGGGTCTTCGACGGCGACGCCGTGCACCTCGGCGATCGACTGCGCGAAGAGCGCCGTCGATTCGAGGAACCCGAGGGTCTCCACGCCGCTGAGGGCGAGGGTGACCCCGGTGCCGATACCGGGCACGACGGCGGTCGCGCCCACCGCGGCTCCGCCCGTCGTGACCGCCGCGAGGTAACGACGCTCGAGGATGCGCACGATCTCGAGCGTCGACGCCTGGGGGTGGCGCAGACGGATGCTGCGCAGGTGCGCCAGCACGACGGGGCGCTGGATCGCCAGCACGCGGTCGAGTGCGCGGATGGTCCGGGGGTGCTCGGGGGAGCCGACCGGCGGGAGGCCGCCGTCCCACGGCGCGTCGCCGGGCAACGAATGGATCCGATGCACCTTGTCGCTCACCTGCACGATCCTACGAATGCGAGCCGGAAAGAGCCTGGGGGGTTGCGCCCGAGTACCGGACACCCATGACATTCGCGGCAGGAGCCGGTCGTGACCCTTGGTAGTTTGGACCGATGACAGCATCGCTGCCGAACCCGTTCGAGTCACCGGCCGAAGAGGCCGGAGACCAGAGCGTCGACGGTCGCGACGAACAACCGGCTGCAGCCCCCAAACCTCGCGCGCCGCGGGCCAAGCCCGCGTCGCCGCGGCCGGCCCGGGGCTCGTCGGCGAACAAGGCGAAGACGCCGCGGCGCACGCCGGCCTCGAAGGCGCCGCGCGCCACGCCGAAGGCGCCGGCGACGCCGGTCGACCCGGGGCCGCCGCCGCCGCTGCCCACCGATATCGTCGTGCCGCCGAAGCCGCCGCTGCCCCCCATCCCGCCGTTGCCGGCAGATCTGACGGGCGCTGTCGCCGGCGCGGACACGCGGTCTTCCGAATCACCGTCACCGGTCGAAGACACCCCCGCAGCCGCGATCGAGGCGGATCCATCGGACGCCCCGCCGGTCGAGGACACGCCGGCGAAGCCCGTCGAGGAACGCGAAGAGGAGCGCGCCGACGACGTCGAGCCCGAGCCTGTCGTCGATGCCGAGGCGGTCGCCGAGGTCGAGGCTGAGCCCGAGCCTGTCGTTGACGACGAGGTCGAGGCTGTCGTCGATGCCGAGCCCGTCACCGACGTCGATGCCGAGCCCGTCACCGAGGTCGAGCCGGTCGAGGCCGACTCCGCGTCGGAGCCGAGCAACCCGTCTGACCCCGTCGACGTGGACGAATCGCCCGAGGCAGACGCGATCGCCGACCCCGAACCGACCGGGCCCGAGTTCGCGTCCGTCGATGACGCCGAGCCGGTCGCCGAATCCGCACCCGAGCCCGCTGCGCCGGAGGGTTCCGGCGTCGAGACCGAGGCCCCTCCGGAGACCTCGGCGGTCGACGCATCCGACGAACTCGTCGACGAGGCCCTCGTCACGGACGACGACGAGGGCGCTCTCGCGCCTGCCGTGATCGTGACCGAGCCGGATGACTCTCGCGTCTCGGAGGCGGAGCCCGTGGTTCCCGCTCTGCAGCTGCGCGGTGTGACGAAGGTCTTCGGCGACACGCGTGCCGTCGACGGTATCGACCTGACGGTTCCCGCGGGCTCGTTCTACGGGTTGGTCGGTCCGAACGGCGCCGGTAAGACGACGACCCTGTCGATGATCGCCGGTCTCCTGCGCCCGGACGCCGGCACCATCACCATCGGCGGTATCGATGTGTCGCGCAAGAGCGCGGCCACGAAGAAGCTCATGGGCGTGCTTCCCGATCGGCTGCGCACCTTCGACCGCCTCACGGGCCGCCAGCTGCTCTACTACTACGGAGTGCTCCGGGGTCTTCCCGCGGCTGTCGTGGAGTCGCGCACGACCGATCTCGCCCGGGCGTTCGATCTCACGAGTGCGCTCGGTCGGTCGGTCTCCGACTACTCGGCGGGTATGACGAAGAAGGTGATGCTGGCCGGCGCGATGATCCATTCGCCTCGCCTGCTGGTGCTCGATGAGCCTTTCGAGGCCGTCGACCCGGTCTCGAGCGCCGTCATCCTCGACATCCTCTCGACGTACGTCGAGCACGGCGGCACGGTGATCCTCTCCAGCCACGGCATGGAGCTGGTCGAACGGGTCTGCTCCGGCGTGGCGGTCATCGTCTCCGGACAGGTGCTCGCAGAGGGCACGGTCGACGAGGTGCGCGGCGAGTCGACTCTCGAGCAGCGTTTCCTCGAACTCGCGGGCGGCCTGGGAGACAGGGAAGGCCTCGAGTGGTTGCACACGTTCTCCGACTGAGGATCGCCACGATGCTCGGCGCTCTCCGGGGCGACCGTCGGCATGTCATCCGCGTGGCCGTGGGCCTCGTGCTGCTCGTCGTGGCGACGGTCGTAGGGGCCGTGGCCGTGCTCAGCCTCGCCGATGCGTCCGAGTCGGCGATCGCGGCCGTGTTCGTCTTCGCGGGGTCCGCCGTGACCCTCGGTTTCTTCGTCGCGCCGCTCGTGACCGGTGCGGCCGACCCGCTCGATCCGCGCCGGTTCGCCGTGCTCGGTCTCGCTCCCCGCCCTCTCGCCGCGGTGCTCGCCCTGGCCGGGCTCATCAGCGTGCCCAGTCTCGTGCTCATCACGCTGTCGGTGTGCGCGGCGGTCGTGTGGACGGCGCACGGAGCGTCGTCGTTCGTCGCCGTCGTCTCGACCGTCGCCGGCGTCGCGACGTGCGTGCTCGCCGCGCGGGTCAGCATGGCCGTGGCTGCGCTCGTGCTGCGCGAACGCCGCTCACGTGAGCTGTCGGGCATGTTCCTCGTCGCGATCTTGGTCGTCGTGGTTCCCGTCGGCGTTTTCCTGGCTTCTCTCGAGTGGCGCGGGCAGGTGCCTCCGCAGCTGAGAGAAGCCGTCGCCGTTCTCGGATACACCCCGGTGGGTGCCGCGTGGGCCCTGCCGTCCGCGTCGCAGCCGGCGGCGGCCGCCTGGGGCACCGTGGTGATGGTGGCCACCCTCGTCGCCCTCGCCCTCGCGTGGGTGGCGCTGGTGAGCCGCGCCCTCACGACCACGGAGCGCCCCGTGGCGGTCCGCGAGCGCGGCGGCCTCGGCTGGTTCGCCGTCGCACCGGGAACGCCCGGTGGAGCGATCGCGGCACGGAGCCTGGTTTATTGGCTGCGCGACCGCCGATACCTGGTCAACATCGTGATCGTCCCCGTCGCCGCGGTGCTCGCCGTCGTGCCTCTCCTCGTCGCGGGCGTGCCCTTCGAGGTCGCGGTGCTCGTTCCGGTGCCGATCATGGCGCTCTTCTTCGGGTGGCTCCCGCACAACGACCTGGCGTACGACTCGACCGCCGTGTGGATGCATCTCGCCAGCGCGGTCCGCGGGTCATCCGACCGCATCGGCCGCCTCGTGCCGATGCTGTTCGTCGGCGTTCCGATCCTCGCCATCGCGATTCCCGTCGCCATCGCCCTCCACGGTCGGTGGGCCTTGCTCCCCGCCATGGTCGGGGTCTGCGCGGCGCTCTTCCTCGCGGGGCTCGGCTTGTCGAGTATCACCTCCGCGCTGGCCCCGTACGCCGTGTCCCGGCCCGGGGACAGCCCGTTCCAGCAGCCGCAGCGCGCCGGATCGGGCGCGATGGCGCAGGGACTCGTGCTGCTCGGTTCGATCGCCGCCGCCGGCCCTGCCCTCTGGTGGGGGTGGCTCACGCTCACCCGCGACATCTCCTTCGCGATGCCGTCGATGTGGGCCGGCATCGGTGCGGGCGTCGTGGTGCTCGTTCTCGGGGTGGCGATCGGATCGGCCGTCTTCCAGCGGCGGGGCAGCCGACTGATGGAGTTCGCGGAGTCGACGTGACGGGCCCCGGCGAAGGACCTCCCGACTACACTGGCACCCTATGAGCACGCCTCTCGACAGTCCTGACCAGGGGGGTCTGGCGACCCTCGACCGTGAACTCGAAGAGCTCATCCGCGAGGAGAGCATCGAGCCCGGAGACCATGAGCGGTTCTCGCACTACGTCAAGAAGGACAAGATCCTCGAGTCGGCGATCAGCGGTAAGCCCGTGCGTGCGCTCTGCGGCAAGAAGTGGACCCCGGGGCGCGATCCCGAGAAGTTCCCCGTCTGCCCGACCTGCAAAGAGATCTACGAGAACCTGACGAAGTAGCCTCAGTCGGCCTCGGCGAAGACGGTCGGGATCGCCGGCTCGGAACGGCTGAGCGCCAGACCGCGCACCGGCAGCTCCTCCCGCACGCGCAGGTGGTGTGCGCGGGCAGCGGCCACTCCGGCCGGACCCTCCGCCGCCTCGTCGATCTCCCCGCCGACCACGAGGGGCGCGTGCAGTGCACGCGCGGAGGGATGCGACGCAGCATCCGCGACCTTCTCGAACCCATCGGAGACCACGATCAGCTCGCTCGTCGCGACACCGTCGTCGAGGGTGCGGAACGCGGCTTTGCGGCCGCCCGCGCTCGCCTTGTCGGCCGAGCGCTTCGCCACCGAGACCCACCCGCCGTCGGAGTCCTGCCGCGCGACGAGCTTGTAGACCATGCCGGCCGTGGGGGTTCCCGAACCGGTCACCACCGACGTTCCCACCCCGTAGGCGTCGACGGGGGAGGCCGCGAGAGCGGCGATGGCGAACTCGTCGAGGTCGCTGGTCACGGTGATGCGCGTTCGCGTCGCTCCCAGATCATCGAGGAGCTCACGCACCTGCGCAGCCACGGTGGGCAGGTCTCCCGAGTCGATGCGCACGCCGCCCAGGTCGGTGCCGGCCACGCGCACCGCCGTCGCGACGCCGGTGGGGATGTCATAGGTGTCGACGAGCAGAGTGGTGCCGGGGCCGAGAGCGGCGACCTGCGAGCGGAACGCCTCTTCCTCGGTGTCGTGCAGCAGGGTCCAGGAGTGCGCTGCCGTGCCCATCGTCGGGATCGCCCATCGGAGGCCCGCCGCGAGATTGCTGGTCGCCCCGAACCCCGCGATGTAGGCCGCCCGAGCCGCAGCGAGGGCCGATTGCTCGCCCGCGCGTCGCGAGCCCATCTCGGCGAGCGGGCGGTCGCCGGCGGCGATGCTCATGCGTGCGGCGGCGGTGGCGACCGCCGAATCGTGGTTCAGCACGGACAGCGCGAGGGTCTCCAGCAGCACGGCCTCCGCGAACGTGCCCTCGATCTCGAGGATCGGCGAACCCGGGAAGTAGAGCTCGCCCTCGCGGTAGCCGCTGATGGTGCCGGTGAATCGATAGTCGGCGAGGTAGTCGAGGGTCGTTGCATCCACGACCCTCTCGTCGCGCAGGAAGCGCAGCTCCTCGTCACCGAAGCGGAAGTCGCGCATCAGCGACAGCAGACGTCCCGTTCCGGCGACGACGCCGAATCGGCGCCCCCCGGGGAGCCGGCGGGCGAAGACCTCGAAGACGCAGCGCCGATCGGCGGTGCCGTCGCGAAGAGCGGCGTCAAGCATCGTGAGCTCGTAGCGGTCGGTGTGCAGGGCCGTACGAGCGCTCATCCGGCCACCATACCCGCGCGCCGGCGGGTCGCAGGAGTCGGCGGGTAGGCTGGGGTCCTGTGGACGACGCACCGATCGGGATCTTCGACTCCGGAGTGGGTGGTCTCACCGTCGCCCGGGCGATCTCGGCGCAGCTGCCGCGTGAGTCGATCCGCTACATCGGCGACACGGCGCGCTCGCCCTACGGGCCCAAGCCCATCGCCGACGTGCGCCGGTATTCGCTCGAGGTGCTCGACACGCTGGTCGAGCAGGGCGTGAAGATGCTCGTCATCGCGTGCAACACCGCTTCGGCGGCCATGCTCCGTGATGCCCGCGAACGGTACGACGTGCCGGTCGTCGAGGTCATCGGACCGGCCGTGCGCACCGCGATGTCCACGACCCGCAACGGCCGCATCGGAGTGATCGGCACCGCCGGCACGATCGGGTCGGGCGCGTACCAGGACATGCTCGAGGTGAACGAGCGCCTCACGGTCTTCGCCGAGGCGTGCCCCAGGTTCGTGGAGTTCGTCGAGGCGGGGGTGACCCAGTCGCCCGAGGTGCTCGCCACGGCGGAGGAATACCTCGCGCCGCTGCGTCACGCCGGGGTCGACACCCTCGTTCTCGGCTGCACGCACTACCCGTTCCTCGAGGGCGCGATCTCCTACGTGATGGGTCCCGACGTGAGCCTGGTCTCGAGCGACACCGAGACGGCGAAGGACGTGTACCGGCAGCTGGTGAGCCGCGATCTCCTCGCCGGTCCTGATTCGATACCCACCCACGTGTACGAAGCCACCGGTGCGTCGGCCGACGAGTTCCTCGACCTCGCCCATCGCTTGATGGGACGCGAGGTCACCGAGGTGCAGCTCGTGCAGACCGGAACGATCCCGATCATCGAGGCCCGAGAGGCTGCCCGTGACGACCTTTCGCGCTCGACAGCGTCACCCCGAGACCTGCCGCGACGCTGAGCCGCCGCATCCACCGACCGTGTCCGGAAAGTGGCACATTCCTATCCTGAGGAGAACCGAATGACCGACATCACCCGCGCCGACGGGCGCGCGCTCGACCAGCTGCGTCCGGTCACGATCGAGCGCGGCTGGTCGGCCCACGCCGAGGGCTCCGCGCTGATCTCCTTCGGCAACACGCGCGTGCTGTGCACGGCGTCGTTCACGAACGGCGTGCCGCGCTGGCTCACCGGCAAGGGCAAGGGCTGGGTGACGGCCGAGTACGCGATGCTGCCGCGCGCGACCAACTCTCGCAACGACCGCGAGAGCATCAAGGGCAAGGTCGGCGGACGCACGCACGAGATCTCGCGTCTGATCGGCCGGGCGCTCCGTGCCGTCGTCGACACCAAGGCGCTCGGCGAGAACACGATCGTCATCGACTGCGACGTGCTGCAGGCCGACGGCGGCACCCGCACCGCCGCGATCACGGGGGCCTACGTCGCCCTGGCCGACGCGATCGAGTGGGGACGCCGCAAGAAGTTCATCGCGCAGCGCTCCGAGGTGCTGTTCGACTCGGTGTCGGCCATCTCGGTCGGCATCGTCGACCAGACGCCCATGCTCGACCTCGCCTACGTCGAGGACGTGCGCGCCGAGACCGACATGAACGTCGTCGTCACCGGCCGCGGTCTCTTCGTCGAGGTGCAGGGCACGGCAGAGGGCGCGCCGTTCGACAAGGCCGAGCTCGACCGCCTGCTCGAGCTGGGCGTGAACGGATGCGGCGACCTGCGCGACATCCAGACGGCCGCGCTGGAGACGTCCCTTGAGGGCTGAGGGGGCGGCGCGCCGGGTCGTTCTGGCGACGCACAACCCGCACAAGGTGGAGGAGTTCGCCGGGATCGTCGCGCGGGTGCGTCCTGACCTCGAGGTCGTGGGGTACGACGGTCCCGAGCCGGTCGAGGACGGAGTCACCTTCGCCGCGAATGCGCTCATCAAGGCTCGTGTGGCCGCAGCGCACACGGGTCTTCCGGCCCTCGCCGACGACTCGGGGGTGTGCGTCGATGTGCTGGGCGGTTCGCCCGGCGTGTTCTCGGCGTACTGGGCGGGGCACGCGAAAGACGCCGGCGCGAACCTGCGCCTGCTGCTCGATCAGCTTTCCGACGTCGCCGACCCGCACCGCACCGCGCAGTTCGTCTCCACGATCGCGCTCGTCGTTCCCGACGGCCCCGAGCACGTCGTGGAGGGTGTGTGGCCGGGTCGGCTGGCTTCCGAAGCATCCGGAGACGGCGGATTCGGGTACGACCCGATCTTCGTGCCCGACGGTCAAGACCCCGCTGCGGAGCGCACGGTCGGTGAATGGAGTGCGGCGGAGAAGAACGCGGCCTCGCACCGGGCGCGCGCGTTCGTCGCCCTCGGTCCGCTGCTCGAGACGCTGTAGGTCGAGCAGCGGTTCGACCGCATCCGCTACGGTCTGAACATGGCTGCGACCCCCACCGTCTCGATCGTCATCCCCGCCTACAACGAGGAGGAGACGATCCGGCACTGTCTGCTCGCCGCGATCGAGCAGACGGTCGCCGCCGAGGAGATCGTCGTCGTCGACAACCGCTCGACCGACCGCACGGCCGAGATCGTCGAGGCGATGAGCGTCGCGTTCCCCGAGGCCAACATCCGGCTCGTCCGCCAGGACGCCGAGCAGGGCATCACCCCCACGCGCAACGCCGGGTTCGATGCGGCCACCGGTGACGTGATCGGACGCATCGACGCCGACTCTGCGCTCGCCGCCGACTGGGTGGAGCAGGTCAAGGGCGCCTTCGCCACCGGCGACTTCGACGCCGCCTCCGGCTCGGTCGAGTACTACGACATGCCGCTGCGCGGATTCGGACACCAGGCCGACGACGCGTTCCGCCGCCTGCAGGTGAAGCTCGCCGGTGAGTACGTCTTCCTCTTCGGCAGCAACATGGCGCTCACCAAGAACGCATGGCTGGGCGTTCGCGACGACGTCTGCGCCGACCGCGACGACCTCATGCACGAAGACCTCGACCTCTCGGTGCACCTCGCGAAGAACGGCTTCAAGGTCGGATACGTCTCGGCCATGGTCGCCGGGATGTCGGCCCGTCGCCTCGACGACAGCCCGCGCGATTTCCGCTTCTACGTCGAGCGGTTCGAGCGCACGTACCGACTGCACGGCATTCACGACGTTCGCCTGCTCACGCCCATGGTCGTGCTGCTCGGAACGTATCCTGCGCTGCACGCCGAGCGACGCATCCAGGCCCGCCGAGGCCACGCGGGCATCAGCCTTCCCGAGACCGGCGGCCAGCACCACGCCCAGGCCGCCGCGGCCGCCGTGCCGGACTGAGAATCGTCATCGTTCCCGACAGCGCGGAAGTCCGCCTGGCGGGGGTGCACCGGCTCTAGCCTGGGAACATGCACGATCACGCGAGCCCGAGCGGCGGCCTCCGAGGCGCCAGCAACCGGCGTCTGCTCGCGCTCTCGCTGTCGATCACCGCGATCGTCATGGTCGTGCAGATCGTCGGCGCCGTCCTGTCGGGCTCGCTTGCGCTGCTCGCCGACGCCGTGCACATGTTCACGGATGCTGCGGCCCTCGTCATCGCGCTGATCGCCAGCGCCGTGGCCGCGCGCCCGGCCAACGACCGACGCACCTTCGGCTATCAGCGTGCCGAGGTAGCCGGAGCGCTCGTCAACGGAGTGATCCTCATCGTGCTGGCGGTCTGGGTCGCGGTGGAGGGCGTGCGGCGCCTCCTCGAACCCGCCGACGCCGAGGTGACGGGCGGTCTCATGCTCGTCGTCGCCGTCATCGGCCTCCTCGCGAACGCGGCCGCGATGTGGCTGCTGAGCTCGGCGCAGAAGCGCAGCATCAACGTCCGCGGCGCGTACCTCGAGGTGCTGGGCGATCTGCTCGGTTCGGCGGCGGTCATCATCGCCGCGGTCGTGATCCTGTTCACGGGGTGGATGCAGGCCGACGCCGTCGCATCTCTCCTCATCGCGGCCATGATCGTGCCGCGTGCCATCGGTCTGCTGCGCGAGGTCGCGTCGGTGCTGAGCGAGGGCACGCCGAAGGGGATGCAGGTGAGCGAGATCCGCGAGCACATCCTGTCGACCCCGGGGGTCGTCGATGTGCACGACGTGCACGTGTGGCAGCTCACCCGAGGAGCCCCGGTGATGAGCGCCCACGTCGTGGTCGACGACGACGACTTCCGCGGCGGTCGCGCGGGCGGCATCCTGCACGAGCTGCAGGGGTGCCTCGCGACGCACTTCGACGTCGAGCACTCGACCTTCCAGCTCGAACCCGCCGGCCACGTCGAGCACGACGACGCCCGTCACGCCTGACGTCAGGATTCGCGCACGACCTCGTCGGGGCGTTTGTCGGGTCGCAGGCCCCGCCACCGCGCCTGACGCAGGATGCCTCCCGGTGTGAACTCCGCGAACTCCACCTCGCCGACGAGTTCGGGTCGCACCCACAGGGCGTCGGAGGCGTCGGCGGACGGCACGTCGACGAACGGCACCGCGGTCGTGCGCAGCGGCCGCAACACTTCTTCCAGGCGCGCGATCGTCGACTCGCTGAAGCCCGAGCCGACCCGGCCCGCGTAGGCGAGTCCGTCGGGTGTGGGGACGCCGACGAGCAACGATCCGATCGAGCCCGAGCGCCCGCCCTTACCGGGTCGGATGCCACCGATCACGACCTCCTGCGTGCGGGTGAGTTTGACCTTGAGCCACTCTTCCGACCGCACTCCGCGGCGATACCGCGATCGCGGATCTTTCAGCATCACTCCCTCGAGGCCGAACAGCTCGCTCGTCTCGAGAGCCGCGTCGAGGTCGTCGAAGACGGGGGGCAGAACGACCGGGTCGTGGGCACCCTCGGCCAGCGATTCCAGGATGCGGCGGCGCTCGGCGAGAGGTGATCCGGCGGTGTCTTCGCCGCGGAACGACAGCACGTCGAACAGGTAGAGCTTCACCGGGGTGCGCGGTGCTTCCCGAGCGATCTCGCGCGGTTTCTGCAGGTTCATGCGCGCCTGCAGGAGAGGGAAGCTCGGACGGCCCTTCTCATCGAGGGCGACGATCTCGCCGTCGATCACCGCGGGATCGGACCCGAGACCCAGGTCGGTGGCGCTGAGCTCGGGATACTTCGCGGTGATGTCGGCGCCGCTGCGGGCGCGCAGCCGCAGGCGCGAGCCGTCCCACAGGCCGATGGCGCGGACGCCGTCCCATTTCATCTCCACCCACGGGTGCCCGTCGATGGCCCAGCGCCGTGCCGCGTCGCGGGCGAGGCCCCGCGTCGCCGAGGTCGCGATCATCGGGGCGAGGTCGGAGGCCGGGGGAGTCGTCTGTGCCACCGGTCCGTGATCGTGGGGTTGCTCGTCATCGTCGGTCTCATCGATGGGCACGACGGGTTGGCCTTCGGGTTGGGGCCGGCCCGCCGCATCCGTCTTCATCCGATGCAGCAGCCACGTCGATTTCGCCCCCGTGCCGTCGGTGCGGATGAGGGCGAGGCGCACGCGTCCGAGAGGACCGCCCGCTCGGCCCTCGAGGGTGAAGATGATCTCGTCGTCGCGCCACTTCTCGAGCTCGTAGCGGCCTTCGTCCCAGATCGTCATCGTGCCCGCGCCGTATTCGCCCGCCGGGATCGAGCCCGAGAAGGCGGCGTACTCCATCGGGTGGTCCTCGGTCTGCACGGCCAGATTGTTGCGGCTCGCGCTCGGGGGCACGCCCTTGGGCACCGCCCAGCTGGCGAGGACGCCGTCGCGCTCGAGCCGGAGATCCCAGTGCAGGCGTGTGGCGTGATGCTCTTGGATGACGAAAACGGGGAGGCCCTCGGATGCTGCGGCCCCGAGCGGATTCGACGGCACCGGTTCGGGCGTCTTGCCGGCGGCGCGCATGGAGATGTACTCCGACAGAGGACCGGTATCGGCATGCCGGGCCCCCGCGCGGAAGCCGAGGTCGGCCATCGGGTCACCGGCATCCGCCACGCGGTCCAGCACCTCGTCGAACTGCAGGTGGCGCAGGGCGGGATCGTCGAGCTCCTCCCACGTGCGGGGCGCGGCGACCGTCGGTAGCGAGCGGCCTCGCAGGGAGTAGGGGGCGATCGTGGTCTTCGCGCCGTTGTTCTGGCTCCAGTCGATGAAGACCTTGCCCGGTCGCGCCGCTTTCGCCATCTGGCTGACGACGAGCTCGGGATGGTCGGCCTCGATCGCGCGGGCGAGCTCTTTCGCCAGTGCCGTGATCGCATCGCTGGACTGGTCGCCCGGGAGCGGTGCGTAGAGGTGGATCCCTTTGCTGCCGCTCGTCACCGGCAGAGCCTCGAGCCCCATGCCGCCGAGGATCGCCTTCGCCCACCGAGCGACCTCCGCGCACTCGGCGAGCCCGGTACCGGGTCCGGGGTCGAGGTCGAGCACGAGCCGGTCGGCCGGCCCCCTGTCGCCGTCGGGAGCGAACCGCCACTGCGGTACGTGCAGCTCGAGGCTGGCGACCTGGGCGAGATAGACGAGGGTCGCTCGCTCCGTGACGAGCGGATAGTCCTTGGCTCCGGTCGAGTGGTCGATCGCGCGCCGCGCGACCCACGACGGTGCTCCGGCCTCGAGGTCCTTCGCGAAGAACGACATCCCCGGCTGCGCGTCGGTGCCCACGCCGTCGGGCCACCGCTTGCGCGTGACGGGGCGGCCGGCGACGTGGGGGATGAGGAACGGTGCGATGCGGCTGTAGTAGTCGATCACCTCGCCCTTGGTGGTGCCCGTCTCGGGGTACAGCACCTTGTCGAGGTTGGTGATGCGCAGGCGGCGGCCGTCGATCCGCACCGTCTGCTCGCCGCCCGCCATGGGTCCACGCTAGCCCCGCCGCCGCATCCGCCCCCCGACGCCCTCGATGCGCCGTCCCTTTTCGTCCGTACTCAGGATGAATCGAGGGGCTTGCGGGTCGGATGCCGGAATCCCGGGCCGCCGCGGGCCATGCGCAATTCTCATCCTGAGTTCGTGCACAGCGATCGCGCGCACCCGCCCTGTTCGAAGATCGACGGCGAAGGGCGACGCAAGGCGCAAGGCGCAAGGGGATAGCCGTGACGGGTGTGACTGCTGTTCACTGGGAACATGAGGGCGATTTGGAAGGGCGCGTTGACGTTCGGGCTCGTGAACGTGCCGGTGAAGGTCTACTCGGCCACCGAGGATCACGACGTCTCGCTGCACCAGGTGCACAACAAGGACGGCGGGCGCATCCGCTACCAGCGCATCTGCGAGATCGACGGCGAGGTCGTGCCGTTCGCCGATATCGACAAGGCGTACGACGACGGTGAGCAGACGGTGGTGCTCACGAAGGACGACTTCGATGCGCTGCCGTCGGAGAAGAGCCGTGAGATCGACGTGGTGGAGTTCGTGCCGAGCGAGCAGGTCGATCCGCTCATCCTCGACAAGGCCTACTACCTCGAGCCCGATTCCACCTCACCCAAGGCCTACGTGCTGCTGCGCAAGACCCTCGAGCAGACCGAGCGCACGGCGATCGTGCGTTTCTCTCTGCGCCAGAAGACGCGCCTCGCTGCGCTCCGCGTGCGCGGGGACGTGCTGGTGCTGCAGACGCTGCTGTGGGCCGACGAGGTACGCGAGGCGTCGTTCGCGTCGCTCGACGAATCGGTGCGGATCTCGGCGAAAGAGCTCGAGATGTCAGCATCTCTCGTGGAGAGCTTCGCGAAAGACTTCGACCCGGAGGAGTTCACCGACGACTACCAGGCCGAACTGCGCACGCTGATCGACGCGAAGCTCGAGCAGGGCGACGCGCTCGACACCGCGGCGACGTTCGGCGAGCAGGAAGAAGCATCCGACGGGGGAGAGGTCATCGACCTCATGGAGGCCCTGCGTGCGAGCGTCGAGCGCAGTCGGGCAGCGCGCGGCGGGTCGAGCGACGAGAAGAAGGCGCCGGAGAAGAAGCCGGCCGCGAAGAAGCCCGCGGCGAAGAAGAAGGCTTCCTAGGGGGCGGATGCTGCGGCGTCAGACCTTCGGCGCGTCGCCGTCGGTCGGGGTGTGGCGACCGTGCTCGACGACGTCCTCGTCGAGAGCGAGTTCCTGCGCCTCGGTGCGGTCGGTCACCGCATCGCCCGTGCGCTCCGCCTTCTTCGCCTGGGCGCGCTCGCGCAGGAAGTTGAAAGCGATGAACAGCGCCGTACCGGCGACCGCGATGAGCAGGAACACGTCGATGTATTCGGCGACGAACTCACCCACGCCCGGGATCAGGCTGATGAGGAAGCCGAAGATCGTCAGACCGAAACCCCAGATCACGGCGCCGATGAAGTTGTAGAGCGTGTATTTCCACTTGTTCATGTGGCCGACGCCGGCGGCGATCGGTGCGAACGTGCGGACGATCGGCACGAAACGCGCGAGGATCACCGTGGCCGCGCCGAAACGCTCGAAGAACTCATTCGTGCGTTCGACGTTCTTCCGGCTGAAGATGCCGGAATCCTTGCGCTCGAAGATCGCGGGCCCCGCTTTATGGCCGATGAGGTATCCGACCTCGCCTCCGACGAACGCCGACAACCCGATCAGAAGGCCGACGACCCAGACGTTCACCCCGAACACGCCGTGCGGGGGGTGCGTCGTCGGGTTCGACAGAAGCCCCGCGAGCACGAGCAGAGTGTCGCCCGGGAGCAGGAACCCGATCAGCAGGCCGGTCTCGGCGAAGATGATGAGGCACACCACGAGCAGGGCCCAGGGCCCCGCGGCGTCGATGATCGCAGCCGGATCGAGCCAGGGGATGAGCGCGGAATGCTGGATCACGGATGCCTCGGAGGTGTAGGGCCGATAGGTGGGTGGCCGCTAGGGCCGTTGTGCGGAAGGGGGGACTTGAACCCCCACGCCCGAAGGCACAGGAACCTAAATCCTGCGTGTCTACCGATTTCACCACTCCCGCGGGTGCGATCAGTCTAAATGAGGCGTGCGTACGGATATGGCGGGTGAATTCACGGCGAACGGCGCCGCTCTCGCGCTCCACGATGCTCGGCCGGTGACGCCCAGCGCAGACGGCCCGATCACTATTCAGGCAGCCTGAGACACTGGTCGTCAGACAGTTCTCGATGAGGAGATGTGAACCATGGTTGATGCGCAACGGATGATGCGGGCGGCGGTGCTGCGCGGTGACGCGGCGGCGCTGGAAGTGATGGACATTCCCGTTCCTGTCGCGCGCGCAGGTGAGGCTCTCGTGAAGATCATCGCGTGCGGTGTCTGCCACACCGATCTTCACGTCATGAAGGGCGAGGTCGCATTCCCCCGTCCCGCGGTGCTCGGCCATGAGATCACGGGCACGATCGTGTCGCTCGGCGAGGGCACCACCGACACCCGCGGGCTGTCGGTGGGCGACACCGTCGTGGGCGCGTTCATCATGCCCTGCACCGAGTGCCGGTACTGCCTGCAGGGCCGAGACGACATGTGCGAGAACTTCTTCGCCCAGAACCGCCTGCGCGGAACGCTCTACGACGGTGAGAGCCGGCTGAGCCTCGATGACGGGTCGTTTCTGGCCATGTACTCGATGGGCGGTTTGGCCGAGTACTCGGTCGTGCCGCTGTCGGCTCTTGCGCCGTTGCCCGAAAGCCTCGATCCGGTGACCTCGTCGGTGCTCGGGTGTGCGGCGTTCACCGCCTACGGCGCCGTGCGCCGGGCGGGCGCACTGATCGAGGGACAGTCCGCGGCCGTGGTGGCCGTCGGGGGCATCGGCAGCGGGGTGATCCAGGTCGCGGCCGCCGCGGGGGCCTACCCCGTCATCGCGATCGACGTCGCAGACGACAAGCTCGACGCCGCACTCGCGCTGGGAGCCACGCACGCCGTCAATTCCCGCGAGAACGACGTCGCGGCCGCGGTGCGCGAGATCACGGACGGGCGCGGGGTCGACGTGGCCTTCGAGGCCCTCGGCCGGCCCGAGACCTTCCGTCAGGCCGTCTCCCTGCTGGCCGACGGCGGACGGATGGTCGCGATCGGGATCGCCGCGGGCAACGCTACCGCCGAGGTCGAGATCACACCGCTCGTGCGCCGCGGATACACGATCACGGGTTCGTTCGGCGCCCGTACTCGCGAAGACCTCCCCGCCGTCGTCGACCTCGCCGCGAACGGCGGTTTCGACGCCGATCGTCTCGTGACGCGGCGGTACGCGCTCGCCGACGTCGACGAGGCGTTCCAGGCGCTCGCTCGCGGCGAGATCACCGGGCGCGCGGTCATCGTGATGGGATGAGTGCGATCCCACGGTCGCCCGCGACCGGGGGCTGACGGGGCCGGCCCACCTCGCCCGGGTCTTGGACGCGCGGGTGCGCTTGCGGTGGTTGCGCCTCCGCGTCGGCGTCTGTCAGGTCATGTCTGAGAGGGCATAACGTGCGCGCATCTGCTCGCCCGCTGCGGGGCCGGCGCGGAACGCGAAACGCGGGTCGGACACGGTCATACCGGACACGGGATCGATCGTCTGCGGATCCACTTCGCGTCCGGTTTCGGTGTCGACGAGGATCATCGCCCGTTCGGATGGGGCCAGTTGCTCGTTTCTCCACGCGGCCATCGCCACCAGGATCGGCCGCAGAGATCGGCCGAAGTCGGTGAGCACGTACTCGTGCCGGACGGGCCGCGCCTGGTACGCGCGCTTGGCCAGGATGCCGGTTTCGACCAGGGTCTTGAGCCTGGTGGTGAGCATGCTGGAGGACAAGCCGATGTTCGCCTCGAACTGGTCGAACCGGGTGAAGCCGTCGAAGCAGTCGTGCAGGATCAAGATCGTCCACCACTCGCCGACGTACGACATCGCCGTCGACAGGGGGCACTCGCGGTCCTCGGCTCGGATGTGCGCAGTCACGGGCTCCTCATTTCCGGATGGGCGGTCGGGCCGACGGCGGTTCCCGCCCCGCCAGCGACTGCTAATGTAGCAGTGACAGTGACTGCGAAAACAGAAGTAAGGATGCCGCGGCCGGCGCCCTGGCGCGACACGACGACCGACGACGGAACGACCGGCACCATCTGACGACCACGCCCGCCCCGCGCGAAACGGAGAACATCGTGACTGACATCTTCACCGCCTACGACCCCGAGACCGTGCCGTCACCGGCGGTCGCCTACCTCGACGCACGTGACGAGAATCGTCACGCCGATGCTGCGGCCATGTTCGCACCCGACGCGACCGTCATCGACGACGGGAAGACCTACGAGGGGATCGATGCCATCACCACCTGGATCGAGAGGTCGTCGACCGAGTACGCCTACACCAGTACCCGCATCGGTCAGCAGATCGCCGACGAGACTCACCCGGTCGTGAGGGTTCGACTGGACGGGAACTTCCCGGGCGGCACCGTCACCCTCCGCTACGAGTTCGACCTTCGGGGCGAGTCCATCAGCCGGTTGGTGATCGACGTCTGATCGCCCACCCGTGGTCGGGATCCGGGATGCGCGTGCATGAGGGGATGTATGCGTGCTGTGGACAACCTCGGCCGCCCTGGGCTGCGTTGTTGCCAGGATGCTGGGCGTGAGCTTCGCCATCGCTTCCCCCACCGCGACAGCGGAGGTCGTCGAGCGTGTGCGCGAGCGGCTGCGTGCCGAGGAGAGCGATCCGGCCCGTGATCCGGAGTACGCGGAGCGGGTGATCCGCTCCGAGGTGCGACGGCACAACGACTTCGCCCTCGCGAGGGGGATCCCGCCTGTCGACGACGAGGGGGCGTGCGTGCGCGACGTGCTCGCCCAGCTCACCGGGTACGGGCCGCTCCAGGCGTACCTCGACGACCCCACGGTCGAGGAGGTGTGGCTCAACGCCCCCGATCGGGTGTTCGTCGCGCGCGGAGGGGTGGCCGAGCGGGTGCCGGTGTCGCTCACCGACAGTGCGGTGAGAGACCTGGTCGAGCGGATGCTGCACACGAGCGGTCGCCGCGTGGACCTCAGCCAGCCGTTCGTCGACGCGTCGCTGCCCGACGGGTCGCGGCTGCACGTCGTGATCCCTGACATCACCCGACGGCACTGGGCCGTCAACATCCGGAAGTTCCTCCCGGCCTTCCGCGATGTGGGGCGTCTGGTCGCGACGGGGTCGCTCGCTCCGGAGGCCGCCGACCTGCTCGTCGATGCGATGCGGCAGGGGCGCAGCATCCTCGTGTCGGGGCCGACCCATGCGGGGAAGACGACGCTCCTCGCGGCGCTCGTCGCCGCTTCCGCCCGCTCCCAGCGCATCGTGACGGTCGAGGAGACGTTCGAGCTCGCCATCGATGCGCCCGACCTCGTCGCGTTGCAGGGGCGCCAGCCGAGTCTCGAGGGTGGGGGAGAGGTCACTCTCCGGCGGCTGGTGAAGGAGGCGCTGCGCATGCGCCCCGATCGCGTCGTCGTCGGCGAGGTGCGCGACGCCGAGGCGCTCGATCTGCTGCTCGCGCTCAATACGGGCGTGCCGGGGGCAGCCACGATCCACGCGAACTCCGCGGCGGAGGCCCTGGCGAAGCTCGCCGCTCTGCCGCTCCTGGCCGGACGCAACATCGACGCGCAGTTCGTGCTCTCGGCCGTCGCCCGCTCGGTGCATCTCGTCGCGCACTGCGGACGCGATGCGCGCGGCCGGCGACGGGTGCTCGAAATCGTCACTCCGACCGGGCGGCTCGTGGGCGATGCCGCCGAGGTGCGGTCGCTGTATCGGGCGGGTCGATCGTGACGCTCGTGCTGGGGGCGCTGCTGGCCGGGGGGATGCTGCTGGTCGCGTCGCCGTGGCTGTGGCCGAGCGGGCAGGCATCTTCGGCCCCGGAGCCGGACGGCGCGCTCCTGCGGCTGCTCGAGTCGGCGGGGTTCGCGTCGGTGCGACCGCGCGTGGTCGTCGTGCTGGGCACGGTCTTCGCATTGCTCGCGGCGGCCATCGTGTGGCTAGCGACCGCGGTGCCCGCGCTCAGCCTCATCTCGGGTGCGGCCGCGGCGGTCGCCCCGATCGTGTGGCTGCGCGCCCGGCGCACCCGACTGCTGCGTACCCGGCGCGCGCTCTGGCCCGACGTGTGCGATCTGCTGATCGCGTCGGTGCGGGCGGGCATGTCGTTGCCCGACGCCGTGGCCAGCCTGGCGTTCTCCGCCCCGCCCGCGCTTCGGCCCGCGTTCGCCGCATTCGGCAGCGACATGGCAGCATCCGGTCATTTCGACTCGAGTGCAACGCGACTGAAGACGGCGTTGTCCGACCCGGTCGCCGACCGCATCATCGAGACCCTGCGGATGGCGCGGCAGGTCGGCGGCACCGAGCTGACGGCGGTGCTGCGTGCGCTCGCCGGTTCGGTGCGCGCCGATGCGGCCCTCCGCGGCGAGGTCGAGGCGAAGCAGTCGTGGATCCGCGGGGCGGCCGTGCTCGGGGTCGTCGCGCCCTGGGTGATCCTCGTGCTGTTGGCGCTGCGCCCCGAGGGGTCTCGCGCTTATGCCAGCGGCGAAGGGGTCGGGCTCATCCTGGCCGGGGCGGTCGTGTCGGTGGTGGCGTTCCGCGTGATGCTGCGCATCGGTCGGCTTCCGGAACCTCGGCGGTGGTTCGGGTGAGCCCCGGGCTGCTCACGGAGACGGCCCTCGCTGTGCTGCTCGGCTGCGCGTTCGGGGTGGGGGTGTGCCTCCTGGCCTCACTCGCCCCGCGCGTGAGCGCGCCGAGCCTCTCTCGCCGCATCGCTCCCTACATCCGCGACGTCGTCGACCCGCGTGGTCTCGGCCCGGCCCAACCTCCGACCGCAGGACTACGCGGGGCGTGGGATGACGCACTCGCCCGACTCGGCCGCATGCTCGGTGGGGCGGAGGCCGCACAGCACCGCATCGATCAGGCCGGCTGGGAGACGGATGCTGCGGGGTTCCGCGCGCGTCAGATGGTGTGGGCGCTCGCCGGACTCGGTGCGGGCGGGCTCATCGTCGTGCTCATGGCCGTGGCGGGCACGCTCACGCCCCCTGCGGGTCTCGTGCCCGTCGCGGCTGCCGTGACGGCCGCGATGGCGTGCGACGCTCGACTCACGGGGGCGGCGCACGCGCGCGTGCGGCGGATCGAGGAAGAACTCCCCACCGTGCTCGACTTCCTGGCGCTGTGCCTTGCGGCGGGCGAGGGAATCCTCGACTCGCTCCGGCGGGTGGGTGAGATCGGCTCGGGGGAGCTGACCGCGGAGTTCCGCCGCACGGTGCTCGACGTCGGGACGGGATCGCCGCTGCCCGAAGCGCTCACGGCGCTCAGTCGCCGCATCCGCATCCCCGCCGTCTCGCGATCGATCGACCACATCGTGGCCGCGCTCGACCGCGGCGCCCCGCTCGCCGCCGTGCTGCAAGCCCAGGCCTTCGATGCGCGCGAAGACGCCAAGCGCACGCTCATCGAGCAGGCGGGGCGGAAGGAGATCCTCATGCTCGTGCCTGTCAAGTACGAGATATGAGCTTTCTGAGTGGGGCCGAGACACCCTTACGGAGGGTTTGGCTGAGTTCCAACGAACTCAGACCAACAGGAGCGATCCCATGATGACCCTCGAGAAGCCCGAACCCCAACCCCGATCACTCGCGACGGGGCCCAACGGTGAGACCGCAGAGTACGTCTTCGTGACACCCGAGCTCGCCGCGACGTGGCTCGCCCTCAACGTCGACCGCAACCGGAACGTGAAGAAAAGCCGCATCGGCGGGTACGTGCGTGACATCCAGAACGACAGTTGGGTGATCACGGGGGAGGCCATCAAGTTCGACACGGAGGGCCGACTCATTGATGGTCAGAACCGGTGTCACGCGATCGTCGCTGCCGGTCAGGGTGCGTGGGCTCTGGTGGCCCGTGGAATCAGCCAGGACGCTCTTGTGGTGCTCGACTCGGGCTCAGCCCGCAACACGGGAGACATGCTCGTCATCACGGGCCTAGCGGACAAGGCAGACGCGAAGGACGTGGGCGCCATCGCCCGCCTGCATGTCGCGTGGACGGCCGGCGATGTGAAGCACGCTGCGTCACACATCGGTGGTAGTTCGCAGCTCACGAAGACCGAGATGGCCGAAGCGGTCCTCGCTATCCCGAACATCGAGTTCGCCGCCCGGTACGCGCGCGGCATGTACCGGTACCTGCGTCTCCCGGTCAGTGCCATGGGTGTCGCGTTCCTCGAGTTCAACAAACTCAGCGTCGACGACACCGCCGAATTCTTCAACCGGATCCGAGACGGCATCCAGAACGGCCCCGGAGACCCTTTCCTGACACTCTCGCGCCGCGTGTCCAACGATCTTCAGGCGGGCGCGTCACGGCGCATCCTGCCCGGGCAGGCACTCTTCTATCTTTTCCGCACATGGAACGCGTTCCGCACGAATGAATCGCTCGTGAAGCTTCAGATTGGTTCCCCGCAGGCGGGTTTCACTCCGGTGCCCGCACCTCGGTAATTGGACTGCCCACCACTCGATACACTCACAGACGAATCTCTTGGGGGGAATTTCAATGAAGAAGGCATTTCAAGGCGCATCCTTCGCGCTCGTAATCACTCTTGGTCTCACCGCTTGCACCGCTACGCCGACCCTAGAAGTGACGACAGCGCCGCCTGTTGCGGTCGAGTCGACTCCGACGCCCACACCGACGCTTGAGCCGACGCCTGAAGCTGTTAGAGGCACCCGAGCCAACCCACTGGCCGTGGCAGAGTCACGAAAGATCTCCGAGGCGTCCATGTGGACGGTCGGCGCTTCTTCGGCAACCGAGGTCAACGACGGCTATGTAGTGCTCCCTGTTTCGATCGGAATTGACTGGGCCGCGTATGAGCAGCAGGTGATCGAGTCTGGTGAGACTGTCGAGAATCCGAGCGCCGACCCGTGGGTGAGTCTTAGGTTCGAATTCGTGACTGCCGCCGGTCGTTCATTCACCACCATGGACAACTACTCCGTCAATATCGAAGACGAGCTCTACAAGATCGGAGCTGTCTACCCGCCCGCAGACGCGGTTTCAGGCAGGGTCGCAATCAGCGTCCCGGCCGATCAGGTCGCAGGTGGTACCTGGGTCGTCCAGAACTCGGCCGGCGAGCAACTCTTCATGGCGGTCGACTAATCCAGCACTTCGATCCGCTGCGTGACGCCGGACAGCCGACATGTCCTACTTGCGAGACGGTTCTGCGCGACGACCCGCGCGGCTTCTGTTGCGCCACCTGCAACACCATCTGGCGGGATGTCCCACCCCGGTCTTAGGCTCATCGCCTCGGGCCGGGGAAAGGGACAACTGGCCGGTGGGAACGAACAGACGGTACGCGCACGTCGTCGACAAGCGGATGGACGACCGGATCCTCGGCCAGGTAGCGCGCGACGGCGAACTGCAATGCCTCACGGCCGAGGAGCTCGAGCTGACCCGCTTGCCCCTGACCATCGATCCCCACCCGCAGCCCTGTAGAGCTTGGGTGCGGTTCGGCGCCACGGCCGTGCAGGTCGACGCGAAGATCGACCGGTGGACACCCCGTGCGATTGGTATTCGGTTCATGGTGATGGAGCGGGAGATGCGCACGTGGGTGTGGGCCTCCGCTGTCGAGCGATCCTCGTAGGCTGGTTTGCATGCTGATCGGCACCATCCGTCCCGTCGAGACCCGAACCTTCGACGTCGAAGGCAAGTCCCTCGACGACATCCAGGAGAAGCTCGAGGCGCTGCGCCCCGAGGGGTTCGACCTCGTGAAGTCCACCGCGCACCCGGTGAAGGGGACCATGCTCCTGTCATCCGTGGGCACGTTCGCTCGCCGCGACGGTGCCCGCGAGATCGAAGCCGACAACCGTGCCACGCTCGACGCGAAGGTGCCCGACGGCTACGAGCTCCTTACCCTCAGAGCTCTCTGAACCCTCACGGTGTTGGCGCAGGGCCAGGGGCGAAGTCTCCCGTGAAGTACGCGGTCAAGTAGGCGCCGAGGAACGTTGTCGGGATAGTCGCTACCGCGGTCCAGAAGATTGTGCGAGCGGTCGCGCCGCGAGCAGCACGGTCGCGCCAAGTCTCCTCGCGGGATTGGCCGCGGAAATGGAAGGAGTTCTGTTTGACGCGCGACTGCCGGGCGAGGCCCATCGACCACTTGCGAACGCCGACCACGGCCGCGATGAAGACGACACCGGCGAGCAGGTGTGCGGGAGCCGGCATGGTCACAAGACTGCTCAGCCACACCCATAGAGCTAACGCCGCTGCCGGAAACAGCCACACTGCCAGGGAGCTCACCCGCACCCACGACGTGCGTGGACTACCCGAGCTGATAAGTCGCCGGATCGCTGTCTCCCGCATCTGACTGGCGAACATCGCCGCCATGTCATCGCCGTACGGGAAAGCGCTCACAGCGGCTTCCTGACACTGAATCTGCAGGGTTACCGGACCGTCCGCATCAGGCCCCGACCCGTTCACCACCATGGCGAAGTCGATTCTGTCCCGGTCGAGGATGCCCAGCTTGAAGGCCTTCTCCTCGGCCATCTGACGTCCGCCGACGCTGTACGTCACCGAAGTAGCTGTCGCCCCGCCGAGGAACGCGCCACCCATCTGCTTCGCCTGGTGCTCGATGTCCTCGCGGATGTCGCGGAGAACTTCAACGTCCAGCGTCATCGAGCGCAGGAAGTCCCGGCGCACGTTCGCGTCCGCCTTACCGGTCTCAGTTCGCTCTGGGCCGTACAGCCAATCCATCCCCATGTCACTGATCCTGGCAGATGCCTTTGTGCGCGGGGCGATGGTGTCCCGTACCAACGAAACGCCCCCTCGAACCCGCCGTGGCGAGCCCGAGGGGGAGGACCCCCACCCGCGGAATGACGGCAACCTCCGGGTATTGGGCCTTTTCACACACGGATCGCGTCAGGTTCGCGGAGGCGGTGATTTGCGTTGGCCCGAGTGGCCGCCTCCGCGGCAGCGCGCCATGTCAGAACACCTGATTTCCAGCGCGAGTGTTCACCATTACGGTGACCGCACCACGGTTCGCACGGTCACGAATGGCGGCCAGCGTGCGGTCCATAGCGCCCTGGTCGAAATAGGGACGGATGGCAACATCAAAGGCCGGGGGCCTGAAACTATTGACGCCTGCGTTCGCGGCGTTAACAAAGCCCTGCGCAGCCCGGTTACCCGCTGCCTGCCCCTGGGCCCCGGCGAGGCCTTCCAGCTTCGCCTTCGTCGTACCGTCAGCGCTCTGGTAGCCATCCACGTAAGCGTCGGCAGCGGCGACCCCCTGCTCGTTCCAGATGCGCTCAGCTTCGGCTTGGATGGAAGGCGGGACGAGGAGGAGGTCCGCTTGTATCTCGTTCGCCTGGGCTACCTGCGCCTCCATATCGGCGATGTACTGACCGACATCGAAGGTCGTGAGCCCGTCTTCGCCCTTGGTGAAGTAGTCCTCAACCTGAACGCCGGCGTTAGCCCAAGCGGTAGCCAGGTCGTTCACGCGCTGGTCGTTCAGCATGTCGGGAGTGACAAGCTGATCGATCAACTCGAACTGGGTGATGATGCCTTCGAGCTCAGTCTTCGCAGTCGAAAGAGCCTGATACTCCGGAGCCCACACGGGCGTGAACTCGGCAAGCCCGTCAAGCTGTTCCGTGACATCCGCGAGGATCTCGCGGGTCTGCTCAATGTCGCCGCCCGAGAGAGCATCGGTCATCTCCTCAAGAGGACGACCGGTAAGAGAAGCCGCCCGCTCAAGCTGCTCCAGGACGGTGCCGAAGTCGGCCCACTGGTCTATGTAACCCTGGAGCTGCGTCCCAGTCTTCGCCTCACGGCCCAGGATCTCGAAGAGGTTGGTGGCTTTCTCGGCGAGAGGCAGCACGCCCTTGTTTTCGTACAGTTGCTCGGCGAGATCGATCGCTGCCGAACGGGCGTCATTCAGTCGTTCTTGCGCCTGCTCCGCCCCCGACATCGCGATACCGATCGCCGCGGCGACAGCGATACCCGCGGCTGCACCGATCGGCCCGAACCCCGCGAACGCGTTCGCCGCGGTCTCCTGGACGAAGTCGACAACACCATCAAAACCACCGGAGAATGACGCTGCGGCCTCACGCCCAGACTGTCCAGCTTCGCTACCAGCCTCGTCGAGACCGCCCTTGATCTTCCGCTTCAGCTCATCGCCGGTGCTGTTCGCCTTCCGCGAGACCTCCTCAAGGGCGTCCTCAATTTGCTCCCCAGACGTGCCGCCTTCGCGACCTGCAGCGTCGAGAGCATCCTCAAGGTTCCTCACGGCCGTGCGCGCACGATCGATCGGTGTACCGAATGCCCGGGAAATGTCGCGCGCCATCTCCTCCGACGACTTCCCTGCACGCCGGCCTGCATCGACGATCGTGAGGATCTCGGAGCCGACCTCCTCGAAGGTGCGCCCGAGACCTTCAACCTGGGACTGCGCCTGACGCGTGTTCGCGGTGATATCAACGGAAAGTGCAGGCATTGTCGTCTTCCTTCTTGTCAGGGTTGAAGCGTGGGTCGTACGGGGGGAGCTCGACGCCCTCGTTGCGAGCAATTCGTGCCGCGCGGAGGTAGTTGATCTCGTCTTGGAGTGGGGTCGACTCTGCGTAGACCTCCCGCGTGTGATTCATGAGGGCCTCAAGCGCGGCTGTCGCCGGAACGAGATGCACAGGCATGTCCGGAGCAACACACAACTGCGCGAGGGAGACTGCCACGCGCCGCAGATCACCCTCCGCTACTCCCAACCTGTCCAGCTCTCGGCTGACCAGCGCAACGATGTTCATATCGCCCCCGCGTCGAACGGTTCGTCGTCGACGCCGGCGAGAACGCCCATCTCTGACTCGCGGGTCCGCGCCTCGTCGATCTCAAGCAACGTTTCTTTGAGCAGGCGAGCGTTCGCAGGCAGATCGCGTGCCGCGATCCCGTTCTCGATCTGAGAAGCGATCTCGTCGCGCAGAGCCACCAAGACAGCGAGACGCGAACCCGAGGTAGCCGCCGCCGCGATCCCGGTCTGCGGCGATCGCGAAGCGGAAGAATCGACGGTCCCCATCCACGACTTCAATGTGTTCCGCGCCAGGCCCAAGTCGCGGGCAACTTGCGCAACGGGCTGACCACCTCGAACGCGCATCACCGCCGCGAGGCGAAACGCATCACCGTACGGAGGACGACTCGTTTTCACCTGATCCTCCCTGGACTCCACCACGTGCAGATAGGGCGTCTCAGCGACCATCAGGCGCCCCCAGGGTGGTCAATGGCTCCCGCGGGGGGAGAGATAACGGCAATACCCGGAGGTCTTGGTGACGTTGGGGTGGGGGTCCTCCCCCTGGGGTGGTCGCGTTCACAGCGTGATTCCGTTTCGTCCTGATCGCCATGCGTTGATGCCGCCGTCTGAGATGAAGGCGGCGTGTTCTTCGGCGAAGGTTCCGTTGGTGGTGATGCTGATGGGTGTTTGCGGGCCGACAGCGATGACGGTGTCGGGCGACACGGGCGCGAGTCCACCCTTCTTGGCGGTGGCCGTGATGGCGGAGAAGAGTGCCTTGGCTTGTGGTTCGGGTAGTTCGATGGTGTGCTCGCCGACTCGGACCGTTGCGGTGGCGGTCACGTCAGTAGGTTCCGTTGCTGGACTGAAGAGCGTCGAGGAACTCGCGCATCTCTCTGTCCATCGAGCGGCCCGTAGTGCGGGTGAAGCCTTCCCGAGGTGCCACGTTGCCCTCCACCAAGTGCATGGCACGCAGCCGTTCTGCTTGCATCGTGACGGTCGCTTCATCTGCACCACTCAGGAGAATGCGATCTTCGGGCGCGAGTCCGCGTTCCTCCATCAGCTGGACAATGAACTCCGCGTCGGCGGGCCGGGCATCGGGGATGGGCACCGCTGTCCCCGTAGGAGTGCCCGCTTCGAGCTGTGCTTCGATCTCTGCGATACGCGCCTGCGCCTGCTCTGCTCTCTGCGCCTGCGCACGCACGTCTTCGTACTCGGCGTGCTGTTGCCTGGCGATCCGGTCCGCGCGATCCTTGATGATTCCGTCCACTTCGCCTTGCGTGAACGTTCGGGGGGCGGTGAGGGCGGCGACATCTGCGGGCGTTGGGGTGCTCATGTTCTGCTCCTCGTTCATCGGGCCGGTGCGTAGGCGAGCGTTCGCTCGAGGAAGTCGTCCCTGAACCGTTCGAGGGTCGCGATCTCGTCGACGGCTGTGCGGACCTCCGGCTTCTCGGCCGTGAAGGTGCTGATGACGTTCTGGTAGCGGCGTTCGACTCCGACGCGGAAGATCGCGTGGGCGAGGGAAGTGTCGTTCTGGCGCAGGGACCGCTCGAGCACACGGTTCGCTTCGTCGGCGTCTTTGATGCGTTCGGCGCGGTCCTGCGCATCGCGGAAGGCAATGATGCTGTCCGGCGTCGCGCCGGCGGGGGATTCGATTTCAGCGCGTCGGCGACTGATGGCGTCCTTGATGAGCTTCTTCTCCTGCTCTCGAAGCTCGGCGAGCTTCGGCAGGTAGGTTTCCTCTGCCTTTTTCTTAGCGGCGGTCTTGCCTTCGGGGCTGAGGTTCGCGTCCGCGTCGATGTCCGCCGTTGTGTTGGCGTGTGCGCGGTGGGCGGTCGCGACGTCCGCCCTTACGCGGTCTACTTCCCGCTCGAAGATGTCGAGTGACATGGTGTGCCTTTCAGTTCTTGCGCTTGCTGGCGATGTAGGTGGTGGCTGCGTCCCGGTGAATGACCCAGGGTCGACCGATCTTCTTGGCGTTCAGTTGTTTGCTTTCGCAGTCGTTCCGAACCGTGCGTTCAGAGACATTGGCTGCTCTAGCGACTTGTGAAACCGTCCAGTACTCACGTTCGTCGGTTTCCGATAGTTGCCGCGGGTCGATGCCGCTATCGGCAGGCAGGTGGAACGCGCACTGAGTTATCGCGTTCAGTACCTGCCAGCCCTGGGTCTGCGAGCTCAGTCGGGTGCGCGTCTCCTTCACCGGCAGCATCTGGTAGATGATCCGGGCTGCGTGAGGTGTGAGGACGATCGATCCTTCAGGTATCCCCGTGATCATGAGGTCGCCGCCCGACCGCCGCACTTCGTGCATCGAGCTCCGAGGGTCGTTCCGTGGGTGCAGTAGCCAGGGTCGGTTTTGTCTTGGCGGGGTTCGCTTTCAACTACCTCTAACCCCAACCCCGTCTTATATACGGGGGTTGGCGGGGTTAGAACCTCGCCCTGGCTGGGTTGGGGCGGGGTTGGCGGGGTTGAGGGGAAGTAAGCGAACCCTCCGCCCTTCCCTGCCCGGTTCCGCTTCTCGACACGTCCCTCGGCGACTAGGGCATCGCGAGCCACGCGCGTCACTTGCTTGCCTCCAGGTACCCCCGCCTGAATCTGCTCCCCGCTCGAACCAGGGTTGGCGGTGACAAACGTGAGCACGGCGGCCTTCGCTTCGTCGACCGCTTCGAAGTCGCGGGCTTCCTTGCGCGAGCCCTCACCGTAGGTCAGCGCTCGAGTGGGGTGGTCGTAGCTCAGTCGGCCCTCCTTGACCTCGACGTCGCGACCGAAGGCGGAGAAGTAGCGTGGTGAGGAGGGTTCGTCGTTCTCTCGGACGATGCGCCATGACACGTCAGGCCAGTCGAGGATGCGGGAGTCGCCTCGCGATCGTTCCCCGCTGTGCCCCATGTGGTGGACGACAACCGCTTCGTCGATCTGCGCTTCCGCTTTCAGTGCATCAAAGGCGACGAGGAACCGACCTGCGTCCTTGTTCTCGTCGAGTCCGAGAGCGTCGAGAACGGGTCGCAGGCAGTCGAGGATCAGTACGTCGCATGCCCCGATAACGTCGGCCCACGCAGCCCTCGTGGCGGGGTCGAGGATGTTGAACGTCGACAGGTGCCCCCGAAGCGAAACGAGCTCGACCCTTTCGGGGTGGTCGATAGTGTGGTCGCGGAGCCACCGACGCATCGTCCTCGGGTCCAGCTCGTCATCGATCAGAACGACACGGCCGGCCGCGTTCGCAGGAAACTGCCCGAGGAAGTCCCCACCATCCGCCAACGACCCGAGAAGGTTGCCGATCAGCGTCGACTTGCCAGCCTTGAACTGAGCCGCGACGATCACGTTCCCGCCCGTGGGCATGAGGCCTTCGACGCGGTATTCGGCGTCCTCATCGGGCTCAGCGAGGAACTCGTCGAGCCGCCGTAGCGGCGGGGGGATCGTGGGCGGTGCCGCCTCGTCGGCGAGCCGTTTACGGGCGTCCTGCTGTGCGCGAAGCCTTGCGAGTTCGCGTTCAACGTTCTGCTCGTGCTCGATGGTCGCGGAGTTCACGAACGCGTCGAGCCCGTGTCCGGACGCAACGTGGTCGGCGGCGTCGTTCCCTGTCCTGGACAGAAGCGTGCCGGCATAACGAACACCCATCTGGCGAAGGTGCTCGGCGAGGTCGCGAGCTCGTGCGGCGCCCGCTTCGTCACGATCGGCGACGACATAGACGTTTCCTGCGCCCAGGACGGGGGAGTAGTCGACCTTATCCCAGTTCTTCGCGCCCATCGGGTTGGTGGTCGCGGTGACGCCGAGCGCTTCAAGCGCGCGCACGTCCTCCTCTCCCTCGCAGATGTAGATATCGGACCCGGCTGCCGACGCTTGACGCACCTTGGCGAGCTTGAACAGCTCGACGGGCCTGTCGGTGTGCTGCTGCCGGAAGTCCTTCTTTCCGTCAGCGGTGTACTGGCGGATGACGGTGCGTCCGCTGTCGTAGTGGTACTCGCGGTCCCGCGGGGTGTCCCAGAGGTCTGCCATCTTCAGTCCCAGAGCCGCCATGACGACATCAGTGGGGTCACTATGGCTGTAGACGAGCGCTTTGCCGTCCACAGCCTTCAGGGAGACGCTGAGATCCTTTGCGGAGTGCCCGGGGGCTTGAGCTGACGCAGTGTCCCGGCCCGTTTCCATCACCTTGAGCCCCTGGTCGCGGAACTTGTCCAGAACGCGCTGGTACGCGATCCCGGCGGTCACTTATCGCTCACCTTCTCGAGCCGACCGCACGTGAAGCACAGAGATCCGGCAAGGATGAGAGTTCCTGCCTGCGCCTTAATCTCCATCACGAGCGGCTCGCTCGCGTAGGCCCCACACCGAGCGCATCGCGCCGGGTCGTCTCCCATCCTCGCCATGATGCGAGGGGGGAAGCCGTGCTCGCGCCACAACTCGACGGCTTCAGCCATTCGCCCTCGAAGCCATGAGGAATGTTCCTGCTGTCCGGTGGAGATGGTCACAGAGCGTCACCTCCGTCGAAGTGGCGAGCATCGACGGGGACGAGCTTGACGAGGACCATCTCCGCGTTGTCGCCCCGGTTGCGTGCTCTGGCTACGGTCCGGGTCGCGGCCGGCAGGTTGAAGTACAGGTGCCGGCGAACAGTCTTGCCGCGGACGAGGACAGCGAACGACTCGCGGAAAAACTCTTCGGCGGAGGCGGTGTCGGAGGTAGAATCGGGGTTAGATCTGCTGGCCGGCTGATCCCCGATCCCCTCGCTTCGGCGGGGGGTTTCGTTTGCGGTCACTCGGCGCCACCTGCTCGCATGATGGCGGCGAGGCGGTCGCGTTGTTCCTGAGCAAGGGGTGGGGCGGAATCGACAATCCGTTGGATGTACTCGGCGAGACGTTCCTCCTTGAGCTGAAGCTTCAGGTCGGTGACGTCGGCATTTGGGTCGGCGCGCTTGGCGTGGGCAATGCGGGAACGAGTCTTCGTCCAAGAAGACATCTGCTACCTCCGGGCATGAGTAACTCACGCTCCGGTGGGAGTGTCTTATCGCTAGGTCCGTTATCGGCCCTCTAGCTGGACCGGCGTTCCGCCCGGGGGCGGTGCTATTACTAACGAAGTTTAGCGTCCGGCGCTGACAGGTCAAGGAAGGACACGCCGCCCGCGTAGGCGCGCCCGAACAGCTCCGCATCTCGATCAGCGCGTACGGGGCGATCCAGGCCGCACAACGGGCACCGGTAGGAGTAGGTCGAGAATTCGGAGGCTGGGGTAAGGACGTCTACTCCGCCGAGCCGCTCCCGGCGTACCGGACTGCGCTCGTCGGGCACCTGTACTTCATTTTGCTCGGAGCCCCTGTGGTGCGCGTTATGCCGAACCCGCACATATTGCTCGCCCCGGGTGTCTGTGCCGACGGACAGCTCGACCGTGTCGAAGACCAGACGAGTGTGCTGGCTGCGCCCGGTGCATCCCACCTTCAACAGCCACTCGCTGGTTGGCTTCCTTCTGCGGCTCATTCTGCCTCCATCTTGCAGCACGTCCTGGTGGCTGGATTCGAACCAGCGGCATCCGACTTAGAAGGTCGTTGCTCTTCCTCTGAGCTACACCAGGGGGAGGGGTACTCACTGGGCGAGTACCCCTGCATTCAGTTGTCGTTCTCCTCGAGCCAACGCTCCACTTCGTCCCGCCGATACATCGTCTCCCTACTTGCCTTGACGAAGGGTGGCCCCACCCGACGACGCCGCATCTCGGCGAGCACATCTACCGGTCGGCCAGTGAACCGCGCGGTCTGCTCCGGGGTGAGCCACTCGGCGTGGTTCTCGCTCGTCAAGGCGCTTCGGCCAATCTGTGCTAGCCGCGCGAACTCCTCGGCGGGATCGTCCGAGATGGCTTCGGCGATCTTGTAGAGGTCGGTCACCGTCCAGCGTGTCTGCCCGCACACGAGGTTCCCAAAGCGTCCCAGCTCGATACCGAACTCGGCGGCGGCCTGGCGGAACGTCCATTCCCGGTCTGCCAACAGAACACGTATCTCGTCGGAGAACGCTTGGTCTGCTGTGACGGTCTTGGTGGGCTTGTTTAGGAGCGTCACCGCGTCCGCAGCTTTCCTCACCGCGGCAGCAATTTCGTCTTGTGCGTGACGCGGTATCTCGGCGTCGGTGATATCGACCTGGATGTGCCACCACTTGTCGCCGGTGATCCGGCTCACGGTCGCCGTGACCCATTCGTTCGAGAAATCATGGATCTCTAGGCGGGTACCTGGCCCCTCCTTGACGGTCGGGGGGTTCTCGGTTAGGTCTGACATGCGCAGTGGAGGTGCCCAGACCATCAGGCCACCTCGATCCGTCGAGCGAGATCCAGCCGTCCAGCCCGGTAGAGCGCTTTTTGTACCGCGCTGGGAGACATCTGCAGGGCCACGCACATGTGACCAGTCGTCTCACCCATCGCGAGGAGAAACTCGATCTCCTCGACCACTACCGCTGACGGCTGCTGCGACCTAACCCTTGTATCCCTCAGCTCGTGCAGTCCACCGCTGTAAACCCATTCCCGGGCGATCTCTCGGCTGGGGAACCGTCGCTCATTGTGCCGGCCCGCCATGCGGAACTGCACTCGCCATGTCGTCTTCCCGCTGGGGAGTGTGCGGGATGTGATGCTGACCATCAGTTCTCCACCTCCGCAAGTTCCCGTGTGACGTTGTGGTCGCGCCGCAGGGTAGGGGTGACGTCGCGCACGAACGCGTCGTATATGTCAGCGGCCCGCCGGTAGAGATCGCTCAAGTTGCGAAGAGTGTTGGTCGACTCATCTGGCTCGAGCCATACCTCGCCGACGTCGAGCACTGCTTCAAGTCGGGGTCGTCCCTTGTCGTCGATCTCGAGCATGAACTCCTGCGCCGAGTCGCCGACGGTCAGGGTCACATGACGCTCGTGCACGTTCGGAAACTCGGCGTTGGCAGGATCGAAGTGGTCATACTCGCACCACATGAACTTGGCGCACGTTGAGGCAGTCATCGCGCCGTCTCCACGTCCGAAACAGCCGAGAGCTTCGCCATGAACTCTGAGAAGTCCATACCGATAGCGTCGGCGATGAAAGAGGCGTCGCCCGCCGTAAGCTTCTTCGCGATGCTGGCCTTCGTGCCGGAGCCAATCATCAGGTTGACGGCGTCCATCATGGCCGAAACCATTATCGACACGTCGCCCTCATCGGTGACTGCCAGCGCCGTTGCCTGTCCGAGTACGCTCGCTGCGGCTTCCCAGTCGCGGGGCTCTAGCCAGATCTCGTCGTCAGTGTTTGCCATGACGAGCGTCGGGCCGTCGACGCGCTCAAGTTGTGAGCTGGCGATATCGATAAGCCACCGCTGCTCGACCCGAGCGCGCACGGGGCCTTCCGAGAACGATGCGGACCTGGCTGTGACGCAGACCGTCACCCGGTCTCCGACTGCCTCGTCGTTTCTGATCTCATAGGTCGCCATCCACGACGGGTAGCGCAGCGGAGGCCGGCCCTCCCACTCCAGCTCCTCCGAGGAGCGGCTCGCGTCGTACTCCTGGGAGCACCACGCGTTGAATGCGTCGTTGTCTGTAATTACGGACGGTACGGTGGAACTGATCATTTTCAGCGCTTTCCTTGTTGTAATGATCCCGCCCTCGTCGAGTTGCCGCTCGACGGGGGCTTCTTTCTTGCCGGCGGGTGCCGGAAGTGGTTAGGTAGCTCGCCACTCAATCGCGACCAATTGGGGGTCGAACGATTTACCGCGGCCGCTGGGCTGGATGGTGATGGTCATTAACGTCTCGACGACCTCGCGCTTCGCTGCAAGAGGGAGCTTGTCCCACCGCTCGCCAGCTTTGGGTCCAGCGAGGCTTGTGAACGCGGTTCGGGGCTGAGCGGCCTCAAGCCGTCGCGTTGCCTGTTCTCGGCGCTCACGAAGCTGTGCGGAGATTCGTTTCAGTTGGGGTGCGGTGATCTCGTCGCTTGCGAACTGTCCCGCGGCAAGATCGAGCTTCGCGTCGATGCCAGCGATCTCCTTGCGACATTCGTCTGCGACGCCAGAGTCGCCCGAGGCGAACAGTTCCGCAGCGTCGGGTTTCGAGAGTCGACCCACTATGGACCGCACTACGACCTCGTCAACAAGGTCTTGCCGGCGGCGAACCCGGAAGCATGTCGAGCATTGGTATGCAGGCGGCTGACGTTTCTGGGCTCCGGTACGAGCGTTGGTCTCCAGCCTTCCCACTGTTCGACGCATGCGGCTACCGCATAGGCCGCAGAGCACAATCCCAGCGAGTAGGTACTTCGGTGTTGGACCGTCTCCGTTGCTCTTGCGAGAAGGATCGGTGAGTAGTGCCGTGAGCTCGCTGTGCGTGTCCTCCGTCAAGATCGGGACGGTCGTGGCCTTGCCGATGATCTTGCCGCGGTGCTGGCGAAGCCCAGCGTTCGAAGGGCGGAGAAGCATCTGACGAATGATGGTCGTGTTCCAGCGGTCGGATTTCGGGCCCGGGACGCCTCGCCTGTTGAGGTCGGCGGCGATGGAGCGCAGGGACTCGAAAGCGAGCGTGCGGCGTGCACACTCCTGGACGATGCTTGCTTGCGCCTCAACGGGGATGTCACGACCATCCACTCGGGTGTATCCGTACGGGGAGTACCCGTGAGGCTCGCCCTTCTCCGCCTTCTCCTGGAACTTCCGGCGCAGACGCTTCGCGGAATTCTCCACCTCCAGGCGAGCGAACGTGCCCATCTGCCGTGCCATGGCTCGGCCCTCAGGTGTTCCGAGGTCGATGGTGCCGCCTACATTCGCGAAGACGAGCCCATGCCGGTCGGCGAGGTCGATGACATCCTCTAGCTCGCGCGGGGTGCGAGTGAGGCGATCAACTGCCCAGACGACGATGGCTTGCAGGTAACCGGATCGGATGTCCTGCAACATGCGCTCATATGCTGGACGGCTCTTCGATCGTGTGGCGCTCACGTCGTTGTCGGTATAGACCTGGGCAACATCCCATCCGCGACGCTCCGCTTCCTTGCGGCAGTCGTCTTCTTGGCGTTTAACGCCCAGTTGGTCGCCCTCGCTGTCTTTCGAGATCCGGGTGTAGATGCCTGCGCGCATATTAGGAGGTTACAACTAGCTCCCGACACCGCTGGTGTTCCTGATCCTCCCGCTGAGCGTGCTGTTCGCGGTGTTCCCGGGGATCTTCATGCTGCGGCTCGGAATCGGCTGATCGCCCACGCTCGGAAGGAGAACGACATGGATGCTGCGAAGGTGCTCGCGCGCAGACTGCGCACCGCCTGGGGAAACGCCCTCGACGACGAGGTCGGAGACGTGCCCGGGTGGGTGCTGATCACGCTCATGACCGCGGGGCTCGTGGTGGTGATCTGGGCGCTCGCCGGGCCTGCGCTGGCCCAGCTGTTCGAGCAGGCGATCTCGCGCGTCTCGGGTCTCTGAGATGCAAAGGCTCCGCCAGGCCCTCGACGACGAGGAGGGGTCGAGCCCCGTCGAGTTCGTGCTGGTCGGCGGCCTCTTGACGCTTCTGACGGTCGCCGTGCTGCAGTTGGCCCTCGCCGTGTACGTGCGCAACGTGGTGCACGACGCCGCGGTCGAGGGGGCTTTCCACGCGGCGCTCGCCGACACGACTCTCGCGGAGGGCGCCGCCCGCACGCGCGATCTCATCGGTCGCGCGGTGGCGACGTCGTACGCCGAAGATGTGACAGCGGTCGAGCAGGGCGAGACGGTTCGCGTCACGGTGCGCACGACGCTGCCCCTCCTCGGGCTATGGGGGAGTCCGCGAGCACTGGAGGTGACCGCTCATGCACCGAGCGAGTCGCTGGGGTGAGGCGTTTCGGCGAGCACTCGGCGACGACGACGAGGGATCGGCGGCGATCGAGTTCATCTTCGTCGGCCTCCTGCTGCTGGTCCCGACGGTCTACCTGGTGATCGCGCTCGGCATGGTGCAGCACCAGTCGCTCGGGGCCGAGGCGGGAGCCCGGCACATCGCCCGCGCGATCTCGACGGCGACCGATGCCGCCGACGCCGATGCGCGCGCTCGGGAGGTGCTGGCGACGGTCGTCGAAGAATACGGGCTCGATGCAGATGCGGTGGATATCGAGATCGACTGTCCGGGCGCAGCATCCGGGTGTCCGTCTGCCGGCGCGAACGTGGTGGTGACGGTGCGCACAGCCGTAGCGCTGCCGCTGGCTCCGCCGGTGCTCGGTCTCGACCGGTTGGCGCGCCTCCCCGTCGAGGCGGTCGCGGTGCAGAAGGTCTCCCGGTTCTGGGGTGCGACATCATGATGCGGCGACTCGACGACGACGGGAGCGTGCTGTTGCTCACGCTGGGCTACGCGCTGCTCGCCCTGGCGCTCGTGCTCGTCTGCGCCAACGCCACATCGCTCTATCTGGCGCAGAAGCGCCTCGACAGTGCGGCGGATGCTGCGGCGCTCGCCGGTGCCGACGGATTCACCCTCACGGTGACCGACGGTCGAGCGATGGCCGTGCTGACCGACGACGACGTCCGCGCGCAGGCGGAGGAGGTCGTCGACGCGATGGGGGAGACCGTCACGGTGGTCGAGGCCTCGACTCCCGACGGCGTCTCGGCCCGAGTGACCGTGACAGGGGTGTGGCACCCGCCGATCGTGTCGCTGTTCGTGCCCGACGGGGTGCCGCTGGGCGCGACCGCGACCAGCCGCACCGCGCTGCTGTAGGTCGGCGACCAGCCGCGCAGCGCTGCCTCTCAATGAGGCGCGCGCGCACCGCATGGCCGAGCGAACGTGAGCGAGGCGCTCGTTACGCTCGAAGCATGGCCGAAGAACCTCGCGATGACATCCCTGCGCCCGTCGTCCCTCCCGCGCAGGCGTGGCCGACAGGTGCGCCCGGCGCCTACATTCCGGCGAGGGCGCCGATGCCCGACCCGCGCAGCCCGCTGCCGGGTCTGCCGTTCGGGTCGAGCTACCGCACACCCCGCACCCGGTGGTGGAAGGGGCTGCTCAGCATCCTCATCGTGATCGTCGGCATCCTGCTGTTCACCACGATCGGTGGCCTCGTCGCGACGATCGTCGATCTCGTGATCGGCGCGCAGGACGCCGACGCCCTCATGTCGGGCCTGATCGTCATGACCCCGGTCGTGCTGCTCGCGACGAACCTCAGCATCGTCGCGGCCGCGGCGCTGTCGATCATCGCCCACCGCTTCGTCAGCGGGGTGCGGATGGGCTTCTTCCACTCGCTGCGCCCCGGCTTCCGGTGGCGGTGGCTGTGGATCTCGACCGCCATCGCCGCGCCGTTCTACCTGGCCTTCGCCGCACTCAACCTGCTCGACCCCGCGTACCGCATCGAGATGTCGTCAACGGCCCTCGCCTTCCTCGCCGTGATCGTGCTCACCACACCCCTGCAGGCGGCTGCCGAAGAGTACATGTTCCGCGGCGTGGTGCAGCGGGCGGCCGGTTCGTGGCTGCGCTCGCCGCGCTGGGCGCTCATCGTAGGAACGATCGTGAGCGCGTCGATCTTCTCGGCTGTGCACTTCGCCGCCGACCCGTGGCTGATCGCCTACTACTTCCTGTTCGGCGTCGGCCTGTCGATCCTCGCCCAGCTCACGGGCGGTCTCGAGAGTGGCATCGCGATCCACACCGCGAACAACCTCTTCCTGCTCGCCGTCTCGGCGTTCACGGGCTCGATGGATGCGGGCTTCGACCGTTCTGCCGGAGTCGGAAGCCCGGTGCTGCTGCTGCCGATCGTCATGCTCGCGATCGTGATCGCCATCCTGGCGGCGGTCGCGCGCCGGAGGCGTCTCGCGCGGGTCACACCCGAGCCTCCGCTCGTCTGAGCGTCGTTTCTACTTCGCCCGCGGCACGAACCGCGGCACCCAGCGCACGAACCCGAGCGCGCCCAGCAGCCCGATGACGCCCATCGCCCCGGCGGCGAACGACAATGACAGCACGGCGGCGATCCCCGAGATCAGGAGCGGGGCCGTCGCGCCCCCGGCGTCGGTCAGGGTTCGCCACGACCCGAGGAAGGGCGCCGGGTCGGTCGGGGGCGCCACGTCGGCGCCGAGGGTGAGAAGGATGCCGCTCGAGAGCCCGTTGCCGACTCCGAGAACCGCGGCGAACATCGCGAACCACATGCTCGCGTTCGTCAGGTCATGGGTGATCGAGAGCGCGAAGAACCCCGCACCCATGAGCACCATCGCGGGCAGGGCCGCCCACAGCCGGCCGAACCTGTCCATGACCTGACCGCTGGCGTAGAACAGCGCGAAGTCGATCGCCCCCGAGATGCCGACGACGAGCGCGATGGTCTGCGCGTCGAGACCGATCGAGACGCCCCACAGGGGCAGCATCACCTGACGCGCCGACCGCAGGGCCGACAGCGACGCGGCCGCGAGCCCCAGGCGTGCGAGCACGTCGCGGTGCCGCCACATGGTGCGGAACACGCCCGCGCGCACCGCTCCCGAGCCGGGTGCGGGCAGCGGAATCGAGCCGGTCACGGGCTCGCCGGTGTCTTCGCGCGGCTCGGGGGCCGCAGCATCCGCCCCGTTCTTCGTCAGCGCCAGTTCAGGATCGGGTCCCAGCAGCACGAGCAGCACCGTCGCCACCAGGCAGACGCCGAAGAACCAGATCGCCGCGCTCTCGCTACCGAAGACGGTGAGGAGCACCGCCGCGATGAACGGTCCGACGAACATGCCCAGGCGGAACGTGCCGCCGAGCAGAGACAGTGCCCGCGCGCGGAACGACAGGGGCACGCGCGTCGTCATGAACGAGTGACGCGCGAGTCCGAAGGCGGCCGCGCACAGCCCGATCACGAAGACGGCTGCGGCGAACAGCACCAGGGTCGGGGCGAGGGCGAGACAGATCGTCGCGACGAGGGCCACCACCCCGGCGACGCCCATCGTGATGCGCTCACCGAAGCGGGCGACCGCCCAGCCGGCCGGAATGTTGCCGCAGAGCTGACCGACGACGAGGGCGGAGGCGACGAGTGCGGCGACGGCGATATCGGCGCCCAGGCGCGACGCGATGATGGGGATGAGCGGGATGACCGCCCCCTCGCCGATGGCGAACAACAGCGTCGGGCCGTAGATCATCGGGGCGAAGCGGACGAGGATGCGGCGGGGGGAGTCGTCAGCCATGTCGCCTCCAACATACGCCCGGCGTTCGTGGCGCCGGTCGGTCCGCCCGGCGCCGGATACCGGCGGACGGAGGACGGTAGGCTGGGGAGCCATGCTTGAACTCGATCTGACCGCCGATATCCAGGCGCTGCGCTCCACCTTCGGCGACATCCGCGCCGTGGTGGACGTCGACGCGCTCACCGCCGACATCGCACGCCTCAGCGAGGAGGCCGGCGCCCCCGACCTCTGGGACGACGTCGACAAGGCGCAGAAGGTGACGAGCGCGCTGAGTCACCGGCAGTCCGAGCTCAAGCGCATCTCCGACGTGGAGGCGCGCCTCGACGACCTCGAGGTGCTCGTCGAGCTCGCCCTCGAGGCGGAGGACGAGGAGTCGGCGGCCGAGGCCCGCAAGGAGCTCGCCGACCTGACGAAGGTGATCAACTCGCTCGAGGTGCAGACGCTCCTCGACGGTGAGTACGACCCGCGGTCCGCGGTCGTGACGATCCGTTCCGGTGCCGGCGGCGACGACGCGACCGATTTCGCCGAGATGCTGCTGCGCATGTACCTGCGCTGGGCCGAGCGCCACAAGTACCCCGTGAAGGTCATGGACACCTCCTACGCCGAAGGTGCGGGCATCAAGTCGGCCACCTTCGAGGTCGACGTGCCGTACGCCTTCGGAACCCTGAGCGTCGAGGCCGGTACGCACCGTCTCGCCCGCATCAGCCCCTTCGGCTCCGCCGACAAGCGGCAGACGAGCTTCGCCGCGGTCGAGGTCATCCCCGTGATGGAAGAGGCGCAGGAGGTCGAGGTGCCCGAGGGCGACATCCGCGTCGACGTCTTCCGCTCTTCGGGTCCTGGTGGCCAGTCGGTCAACACGACCGACTCCGCGGTGCGCATCACCCACCTCCCGACCGGCCTCGTCGTGTCGATGCAGAACGAGAAGTCGCAGATCCAGAACCGCGCCGCCGCGATGCGCGTTCTGCAGACGCGCCTGATGCTGCTGCAGCGCGAGGAAGAGGCTGCGAAGAAGAAGGAGCTCGCTGGCACGATCACCGCGAGCTGGGGCGACCAGATGCGCTCGTACTTCCTCTACGGACAGCAGCTCGTCAAAGACCTGCGCACCGGCTACGAGGTCGGCAACCCCGCATCCGTCTTCGACGGCGACCTCGACGGCCTGATCGCCGCGGGAATCCGCTGGCGCAAGCGCAAGACCGAAGACGACTGACCGCGAGACCCGTTCTGCGTGTCGAGACCACCGCCTGATGTGGCGGTCTCGTCGGCCAGGCGCGGTTTCGTCGAACGGATGCTGCGCGGCGGGCGCGTCACGACCGGATGCGGCGGGGGAGCCGCTTAGGCTTCTTGCGCCATGATCCGGTTCGAGAACGTCAGCAAGCGGTATCGCGGCACCTCCAAGCCCGCCCTCAACGAGGTCGACTTCGAGGTGCAGCGCGGAGAGTTCGTCTTCCTCGTCGGTCAGTCGGGTTCGGGAAAATCCTCGTGCCTTCGTCTGATCCTGCGTGAAGAGACGCCGAGCAAGGGGCGCGTCGTCGTCCTCGGCAGAGACCTCCGCACTCTCTCGAATCGCAAGGTGCCCTACTTCCGTCGGCACGTGGGTGCGGTCTTCCAGGACTTCCGGCTGCTGCCGACGAAGACGGTGTTCCAGAACGTCGCGTTCACCCTGCAGGTGACCGGCGCCTCGCGCGGCTTCATCTCGCAGGCCGTGCCCGAGGCCCTCGCCCTCGTCGGCCTCGCCGGCAAGGAGAAGCGCCTGCCCCACGAGCTCTCGGGTGGTGAGCAGCAACGCGTCGCCATCGCGCGTGCTCTCGTCAACCGCCCGCAGGTGCTGCTCGCCGACGAGCCCACCGGAAACCTCGACCCGGCAACCTCGATCGACATCATGCAGTTGCTCGCACGCATCAACGCCGGAGGCACCACGGTCGTCATGGCCACGCACGAGGCCGGCTTCGTCGACCAGATGCAGCGTCGCGTGATCGAGCTGCAGAACGGCGAGATGGTGCGCGACGAGCGTCACGGCGGCTACGGCGACACGTCGGGTCTTCCCCGCCTCGCCCCCCAGGTCGAGAAGGGCGCGGCAGCGGTCGCGGCCCTCACCGCGGTGCTCGAGGTGCAGCGAGAGGTCGCACAGGTCAACCCCGCCGCCGGTGCCGCGCTGGAGGAAGCCGCGGAGCGGCTCACGCCGGCCGCCGAAGAAGCCATGGCTCCCGTCATCGCCGAGCAGACGCCGGAACCGGCATACACCCAGCGGGCCGAGGGCTCCGGCGAGATCGACGAACTCGGACTCGCCGACCGCCTCGGCCTCAGCGGCAACCGTCGCGACGATGAAGTGGGGCCCACCTCGTGAGGATCGGACTCATCCTCGGCGAGGCCTTCACCGGTCTTCGCCGCAACGCCTCGATGGTCATCTCCGTCGTGCTGGTGACCTTCGTCTCGCTGACCTTTGTCGGCGCCGCGATGCTCATGCAGATGCAGATCGGCAAGATGCAGGAGTTCTGGGCGGATCGCGCCCAGGTCGCGGTCTACATGTGCTCCTCGGTCTCCGATACCGCCACGTGTTCGGATGGTCTGGCGACGCAGGATCAGATCGACGCGGTGACGGCGTCGCTCGAGGGTGGTGCGCTTGCGCCGCTCATTCGCGACTACACCTACGAGAACAACCAGCAGGTGTACGACCGCACGATCGCGCAGCTGCCGGAATACGCCGACGTGCTCACCCCCGACCAGGTCGGTGCGACGTTCTCTATCAACCTCGTCGACCAAAGCCAGTCAGACGTCATCGCCGAGGCCTTCGGCGGCCTCGAAGGCGTGGAAGACGTCGCCGACCAGCTGCAGTACCTCGACCCGCTCTTTGACGCTCTGCGAATCGCGAGCTACGTCGCGATCGGAATCGCTGCGTTGATGCTCATCGCTGCCGTCCTGCTCATCGCCACGACCATCCGCCTGTCGGCCTTCGCCCGCAGGCGCGAGATCGGCATCATGCGCCTCGTCGGAGCATCCAACCGCTTCATCCAGACCCCCTTCGTGCTGGAGGGCGTGCTCGCCGCGCTCATCGGGTCGGCGCTGGCGAGCGTCACGATGTGGGGCATCGTGACCTTCGGGGTCGAAGACTACCTGCGCGACAGAGTCGCCTTCATCACCGCATGGGTCGGGCCCGGCGACCTCGGCGTGGTGATTCCGGTGATCGTCGCGCTGGGCGTGGTGCTATCGGCTCTGTCGGCCGGCTTCGCCATCAGGCGCTGGCTGCGCACCTGAGGTCGGCGTCGGCCTTGTAGACTGATGGGCTTGCATGAGCCCGACAGCCGGAGGAGGTTGCCATGCCCCGCGAACAAGGCGAGAAGGTCGTCGCGACCAACCGTCGCGCGCGTCACGAGTACGCCATCGAGAAGACGTACGAGGCGGGCCTCGTGCTCACCGGCACCGAGGTGAAGTCGCTCCGGCAGGGGCGGGCGAACCTCAGCGACGGCTACGCCTACATCAACGGGGGAGAGGCGTTCCTCGACGCCGTCAACATCCCCGAGTACTCGCAGGGGCACTGGACCAACCACTCCGCCAAGCGCATCCGCAAGCTCCTCCTGCACAAGGAGGAGATCGTGAAGCTCTCGCACGCGATCTCGGCGGGCGGCTACACGCTGGTGCCGCTGAAGCTCTACTTCCTCGACGGACGTGCCAAGGTCGAGATCGCGGTCGCCAAGGGCAAGCGCGAGTTCGAGAAGCGTCAGACGATCCGCGAGCGCGAAGACAAGCGCGAGGCCGAGCGCGCGATGCGCACGCGCAACCGCACGGGCGAGTAGGCCCTACGACGCGCGGAACCGCGCCTCCACCGCCGCGCCGACCACGATGTCGGCCGGCTGGAGCGCGAGTGCCGGGCCCGCAGCATCCGACGCGGCCATCCGCATCATGCGAGGAGCGGATGCTGCAGCCTCCGTCTGTCCGGCGAGAAGCCCCACGTCGGCGATCTCGATCGGCGCCACCGTGCCGAGCCCGATGGCCTCCGCATAGGCCTCGGCGCGGGTGACGGCTACGCGCACAGCGTCGGAGGCGACGTCGCGCTCGACGATCGCGCGGGTGCCGGGGGTGAGCTGCCACGAGATCGACGCGACCTGAACCTCGTCGGCGTCGGCGGTCTCGCCGAGCCACCACGACAGCGCGGTGAAGTCGGCGAACGACGCCGAGATGTCGACGGAGGCGTGGTGCACCGGCGGCAGCTGTCGTCCCTCGTTGTTCCAGGGGCGTTCCGACCAGACCGAGACGCGTCCGCTCGACCACTCGGCGACCTCGCCGGAGCGCTGGTGGGCGTCGAGACCATCGCGTATCGGTGCCGCGGCCGCGTTCACACGCTCGACCACGGGTCCGCGTTCGGGCCCGTCCGCTCTCACGGACAGCTGCACGACGGCCCGCTCAGGAGCGACCCGGCGCTCCGACTCGCCTCGGACGGTGATGACGACCTCGCTCATGCGCCGAGCCTACGGGCTCTGCCTGAGCGGGCGCGCGGTGCGTCGGTCGGAGAGTCAGGCGGGGAAGATCTGCCCCACGGGCAGGCGCTTCTCAGCCTGGAACGCGTCTTCGGTGCGGCCGGCCGCCCAGTACGCCGAGAGCGACAGGTCGGAGCGCTCGACGCCTCGCTCGACGAGGATCGGACGCAGGGCCTTCATCGCCCCTCGCTCACCATGCGCGAAGACCTGCACGCGACCCGCGGGCCAGTCGAGCGCGGCCACCGCGTCGACGAGACGCGCGCCCGGAGCATCGTGATCTTCGTCGATCCAGGTCACCTTTGCGGGAGAGGCGGGCAGCTCGGCGCGATGCTCGGCCGACCGGGCCTCGAGCAGCACGGTGACCTGAGCATCATCGTGCAGCGACTCGAGCGCGGCGGAGATCGCGGGAATCGCCGATTCGTCGCCGATGAGCAGGATGCTGTCGACCTCCGGGTCGGGGGAGAAACCCCCGCCGGGGGCGGACATCGTGAGTTCGTCGCCGGGCTGCGCGTTCGCCGCCCACGGGCCTGCGACTCCGGTGTCACCGTGCACGACGAAGTCGATCTCCATCACGCCACGGTCGAGGTCGACGCGGCGGATCGTGTAAGTGCGGACCGTGGGCAGCTCGTCGAAAGCGACCTCGTCGCGCAGAGCCGCGAGGTCGTACGGCGGGCGCAGAGCGCTGCCGGCCGGGGGGAAGAACAGCTTCGCGTACGCGTCGGTCTCGGGGCGGTCGGGGAAATCGACCAGCTCCGCACCTCCGAGCACCACCCGCACCAGTCCGGGCGTGAGCCGGATCGTCTCGACCACCTGGAGGGTGGTCTGCGTGGGGGCGGGTCGACGAGAAGGTGAGGGCACCCTTACATCGTACGGGGCGGTCCGAGGGGCGAGCTGGTCCGCGGAGCCGGGAATGCGCCGAGGCGAGAACCGTTATAGTCTGTAGGGCTCGGGTGCTTCGGCAGCCGGGTTGGCAACTCCACAGTGTGACAGCGGTCCCTCCGACGGAGGACCACGGGGATGATCGGTTTCGACATCGCTTGTGATTCTGCGTGAAGCGGGCCGAGGATGCAGGGTTATCTCGTTAACGATCTCTGCAAAACAATAAGTGCCGAAACCAAGCGCACTGACTTCGCCCTCGCTGCATAAGCGAGCCCGATAGTCCGTCGGACCGTAGGTGTTCCCGCTACGGATCCCGGCGTCATTTAGGGGACTAGCTGCGTGACGGCGCCTCGACGTCACGCGGGACTCTTCCGGGGCTGGGCTCGTCGACTTAGGTGTCTGTGACAAAGGTCGGAGCCGAGCAGAACGTCTGCACAGACTGCGCCCGGAGAAACCGCACTTTCCCAGTGATGGACGGGGGTTCGATTCCCCCCATCTCCACTATGGCTGCTGTCACTTCACGTACAGTGCGGGAACCGCGAGATTTCAACGGTTTCCGCACTGTGCGTTAAGGCCAGTTCGAGTTTGTTCGTGGCCGTTCTGCGGACTGTGCGCGGACTCAGGACCTCTGGCACACTCCTCGCATGGAACCGACCTGGCACACCTACACGAGCGCTGCAAAGAGGGTCGGCCGATCGCGCCGCACCATCCGTCACTGGGGCGCGCAGGGCATGCCGATGAGCTGGCACACGATCGATGGTCAGCCCACGCGCGTGGTCCTCGAGCAGGTGCTCCTGAAGTGGTACCGGGAGCGATTGAAGAACGACCCGGTTCACCAGCAACGGATGCGTGTCAGGCGACGCGCCCAGGCAACCTGAGCGCACGACTCAAATGGGCTCGGCGACGACGGTTCGCAAGGCCTTGCTGTGGTCCGGAGTCACGTAGAAAGCGTGGGGTGTCGCGAGGGTGGATCCGATGAGATCCGGCAACACGGTCGCGAGAGCACTGAGCGCCTGGGAATGGAACCGAATCCCTTTGCCCTTCACGTCGACGAGCCCGACCCAGTGCAGGCCGGCCTCGCGGAGACCGCGGCGCTCTTCTTCGTAGAACAGCTGGTTGCGGTCCTGCGTAATGATGGCGGTGAATCCTCGCTGCTGCAGGACCGGGAAGATGTCGACATCGTCCGTACGTCGCAGATCCTCGTCGATGTACGACCGGTAGAGGCCCGCTTTGAAGGGTCGGCGCAGCGATGCGGCGTAGTCGGCGGGCAGGTTCTCGTCGATGAAGAACTTCGGTCGCGTATTCAGGTCCTCACACTGCCTCTAGCGATCGGCTGAACGCGACCGCATCGCGCGCGGCCTCGACCGATACGCGGGGAAACATCTCGGGGATGTCCTCTGCGAACACCGTCTCGTCGTCGACAAGCTGTGCGATCGTGTCGAACGGCACACGGGTGCCAGCGATCACGGGATACCCGCCGAGAGTGCGTGGGCTGACGAAGAGATACGGTGCCGGTCGCTCGAACGGCACCACGGCGTTCCCGCGGAAGTTGTTGAACTCGGCGAACAGCTCCTCGAACGAGTACTCGCCGACGAGGTGGCCCGGCTTGCGGGTGAGGTCGACCACGTCGCCGTCCGGCGTCTTCACGAAGATCCGCTTGCCGTCTGTGCCGAAGATGAACTCCGAGGGGTGATCAGCGACCGCCACCATGTCGAGGTTTCCCCACGCGGCGCGGAGCTTCTGAGCGGACGTCTTCGCGCGAAGGAAGACCATGGCGCGCAGGGCGACGACATCCCGGAACGAATAGATCGGCGGGCGGCCGCTGTGTACCTCGGGAACGAGCAGGCCTGTACGGCGCCACTTCGCCAGTTGGAACGGTGTCGCGCCGGACAGCTTCACGGCAAGCTCGGGCGTATACGTCACCCTCTGACCCCCCGATCCATGATCACAGCATAGGGGCGGCGCCGACATTCTCCGGGAGATGCCCGTCCCCGGCCGCGTGCGCCTCGCCGATGTGCGCACCAGGGGGGGCGAGGGTGGATACCCGGCACGGCCGCTAGCATCCCGTCTATGGCATCCACCACCTGCGGACACTGCGGTCATCTCACACACATGACGATCATCACCGCGGACACCCAGGAGAAGGAGATCGTGTTCCGGGGCGCCCCGACGAGCGTGTGGATCTCCGACGCGGCCTACCGATGTGACGGGTGCAAGCGCCTGAGCGTCGCTGAAACCTGGACCAAGAGCCATCCGGGCCACAACGATCACCACATCGACGAGGCAATCGACGCGGCTGGGACCGTTCGATGGGAACCGAAGTCAGTAAACCGCGTCTCTTACGCCGACGTACCTCCCGAGACAGCATCGGCGGCCAGCGAGGCCCACGCATGCGCGAGCATCTCGGCACGGCGAGGGGCGATCATCCTCGCTCGGGCTGTCGTTGAGGCCGCAGCGAAAACGCAGAAGGCGCAGGGGTCGGATCTGTACAAGAAGCTCGACTGGCTCCGCGAGCAGCGACTCCTACTCCCCGGCATCGTCGATGCGGCGCACGAAGTCCGCCACTTCGGCAACGACATGGCACATGGTGACTTCGGCGATGAGGTGACGGCCGAGGATGTCGAGGAGATCCTCGGAATCATGGACGACGTCCTCGACGCCCTCTTCATCCAGCCCGCGCGAACTCTCCGTCGCGCCGAGGCGCGCGCGGCGAGGAAAACCGGAAGCTAGTCGGTAGTTGCCTGCTCGTCGGCGAACGCCGCGAGGCCCAGTTCCATCCGCGTGTCCTTGATGAACTGGGCAATCCGGGTAGCGGGGGGCCCGACGATGGAGATCGCCAACTCGTCGCTCAGAAGGTAGCTCGCAGCACGCGCGATAGTGCGCTCCGCGATGATGCGCGTGTACATCGCCGATCCCGACTCCCGTCGAATCCGACGAATCTCGGCCCTCGGGTTGGCCGTCGGATCGGCGAAAGCGATCAACATTCCGGCGAGATTGTTGACCTCCCGCTCGGCAGTGTCTTCGTCGATCGCGAACAGCTCGTCGTCGGTCATGCGCTCATCCTGGCACCAGGTACCGACGCTTGAGAGTTCATCGCGAGGCCGATCCGCTCGACAGTGTCACGGCGGAGGACTGACGAGACATCGTGATCCGGCCATCGATGATCCGGCCGAGACCGTCCCCGCCGATCCGAAGCTCACCGGTGATCGATGCGCCCTCGAGCGTCATCGCAGGCTGAGGCGAGGACACCTGACCGTACGCAGCGGGAGCAGCCCGACCGGCTCCGAACCGGCGGCCGACCTCGCTCCAGATATCCCAGGACCGCTGCCGGTACTTCGGGTCCATCGTGATGTAGGCCTCGTCGTGGCCAGCTTCCGCGAACTTGTGGATCCCGCCCGGGGTTGCCGGGTAGATACCCGACGCGAACCCGCCGGCGGCGAAGGCCTTGACCTTCCCCTTCTCGTAGAAGTTGCCCATCTCGTTGAAGCGGACTGTCGTTCCGGCGACCTGGTACGAGGTCTGCCCGAACATCTCCACGCCGACCCGGATCGACCGCTGCTGCTCGGTGAACCTGCGCAGACGCTCCTCCGCCGCGTCGACGCCGACCAGGCCCACCGCGGTCGGGATGTTCCCCGGGATGAGCCCGAGCGTGTCGGCGTACTCCTCGGCCGCCTGGCCCGTGATGCCGAACTGGCCGAGCATCTCGATCAGCCGCTGGCGCCCCTCCGCCAGCACCCGGGTCGCTTCCGCTTCACTACCGGTCCGGATCCCGGTGGCAGCGGCCAGATCCAGCGCGCCCTGCGCGAGGTCGTCGATGGCGGACTCGTTCGCGCGACCGGCTTCAGTGCTGCGGTCCAGCGTCGACCCGTTCTCCGAGACCGACGCCGACAGGTCATCGAGAGCCGCCTCGAATTCGCGCGACGCAGCTCGAACATCGAACTCGGCGGACCCGAACCCTCGGATGGTGTCAGCCAGCTCGTCGATGCTGCCCATGGTGTCGTTCGCCTGGCCAGCGAGCGACGCGAGCGCGCGTTCCTGGTCGGAGGTCGCCGACTCGGCAACACCGCTCGCATCCGCACCCTCGAGCTCAGCCGCCGCCAGATCGCTGTGTCGCTGGCCGGCGTCCTGCAGCTGAACGTTCATGTCCTTCACCGCGTTGATGCCGTTTCCGATCGTGAAGTTGAACCCGAGGGACGCGTCATGAGCGTCCCGCAGCTTCCCCATCACCGCTTCGTAGGCATCGCCGCCGGCGTACAGCGCGTCGGTAAGTTCCTTCTGGCTCACACCCGCCTGACGGGCGGCCTCGAACGCTCCCGTGTCGGCGAGCTTCTTCGCGATCATCTCGCGCGTGTTCCGGGTGACGGCTCCGGTCGTCGCATCGAGGGTGTCGGCGAACTCAGCCGCCGACGCGGCCATGCTGGCCTGCTTCGCCGCGAGCTCGCCCACCACGGCCATCAGCACACCGAGCGCGACCCCGACGCCGGCGCCCTGCAGCGCGATCCGCCCCATCGACAGACCCGACGCGGTGATGGCTGAGCGCATCTCCAGCCACTTCGGAACCGCGATGAGCGCGGCGCCGCCGGCGAGAGCCACGGCGGCCGCGGCGGCACCGATCAGGAGCGTCGCGGACTGCACCGGCTGCGGGAGGTCGTTGTACATCCCGACGAGACCGGTGAGCATCTGCACCATGTCGCGGAGCACGTCGTTCGCGGCCGACCCGGTCTGGATGAGCGCGGTATCGAACGCGCCGCTCAGCCCCTCCAGATCGCCGGCGAGGTTGTCGAGCCGGTCCCGGGCGGTCTGCGCCGCATACCCGCTGTCATCGACCGCCTGCGTCCACTGAGCCACTCCCTGCGCACCCGCCTGGTAGAGCGCCGTCGCCGCAGTGACCGTCTCGCGGCCGAAGATGACACCGAGCGACGCATCACGGGATGCGCCGTCCATGGTCTTGTACGCCCCGGAGAGCTGAGCTGCAGCGTTCTCCAGTCCGAGGAACTCGCCCTGCGAGTCGTACAGGGTGAGACCGAGCCGCTCGATCTCCTTCCGCGCGGTCGCGGATGGCGAGGTGAGAGAAGCGAGCACACCACGCAGCGAGGTACCGGCCTGCTCGCCGATGATGCCCTGCTGAGCGAACAACGCGAGCACACCCGTGGTTTCCTCGAGCGAGACGCCCATCGACGCCGCGACCGGGCCCACGAACTTCAGACCCTGGGCAAGGTCATCGACCGACCCCATTGCCTTCCCGGCGCCGGCCGCGAGGACGTCCGCGACGTGCGCCGCTTCATCGCCCTGGAGGCCAAACTGGTTCAGCGCGGTCGAGGTGATCTCCGCCGCGCGCGCCACGCCGAGCTGCCCGGCGGCCGCCAGATCGAGCGCGCCGGCAAGACCGCCCGAGAGGATGTCCTTCGTCGAGACGCCCGCCTTCGCGAGCTCCTCGATCGCACCAGCCGCCTCCGTCGCCGAGTAGACGGTCGAGGCGCCGGCGTCGAGCGCCGCATCGCGCAGGAGACCCATGTTGGTCGCTGATTCGTGCGTGGAGGCCTGCACGTTCGACATCGCCTGGTCGAAGTCCGCGAACTTCGAGATCGCCAGCCCCACGCCGGCGACCGCCGCTGCACCGAACCCCAGCGCGAGGCCGCCGAGAGCGGTGAACGCCTGCCGCTTCTGGTTGAGCTTCTCGATCTCCGAGCCAGCCGAGGCAGTCTTCTGAGCGACCGAGTCCATGCCGGACATGTAGCCCTGCGCGGCCAGGATCAGGCTGACTTTGACAGTCCTGTCAGTGATGGTTCCTTCTCACGATCTTCACGGGTTGGGCGGGTGGGTGGACTAGTCGTCGAGCGGCGCTGCGCCGCGCAGTGGAACAACCGGGCGAGGCGCCGGGCGAAGTCGGCTTTTCGACGACGGGATGTTCCTCCGCTGCGCCTGGACGCTCTGGCCTCCGACGGCAGGCTGAGCCGGCAGCTGGCTCGAGATCCGGTAGCCAGCCCTCAGCAGCGACCCGAGCTCGAGAAGCAGCGTGCGCTCCTGATCGAGAACTGTCTTGACCTTCGCTGCGGGCGCATCAGCCGCGTCGACAGCGACCGACATGCGCACGTACCGCGCCACGGCTCGCTCTACGCGCTGCTCTTCCCAGACGATCGCCTGCGGGAGCTTCCACAGCTCCGACCACAGCGAACGCTCCTTCGCCGTCGCCGGGCTGGACAGCGGCCACGCCGGCGCACGGCCCGAACGCTCCTTTGGCAACGTCCGGATCGTGCCTGCCTCGATGCGCGCAAGCTCACGCAGCGAGTTCGGATCGGGAGCCGGACCAGCACCAGACCGACGCATCAGACGCACCCCTCAGGAAAAATGCTTAACCCGCTGAACCGGGCAGCCACCTCCCCGGCGGTCCGGCCAAGTTGGGTGCCGAGGGGGGGACCCCCTGGGGTGCTGGCGCGCCGCTCGTCCGGCGTGCGAGCATTTGCGAATGCATCGCGCGGAGTTGCGCGAGCGGAACTGGGGGTTCGGTCATGGCAGCAGAGCGGAACATCTACGAGCGCGAGGACGGGACGTGGGGATGGCGCCTGAAGTCTGGTGGCAGCGTGATCGCGACAGATGGGAATCAGGGCTACGAGAGCGAGAGCTTCTGTCGCAAGATGGCCGACTCGATCATTGGCGGTGACTACGCGGACGCGAAGAAGACCATCACCCGTCGCAAGAAGTGAGGGGAAGGGGGCAGCGGTCGTCACTGCTGCCCCCTTGGGGATGGACCGTGGGTGCGTGTGAGGGCGAACGGATGACACCCGTGCGCGGTCCGCGGTCCGGTCTGTCACCGTGCTGCTCGCAGTGCGTGGAGGTGTGCGAGCTGCAGGGTGCGCCGGCGGAGGCCGACGGGCTTGGTCTCGGCCTGCGTGAGGAGGTCGTCGGCGGTGGTGTACGCCGTGCCCGTCCCCGCGGCGGTGCTGAGCTGCGCATGGATCTCTGCTGCGATGTACTCGTCGTCGAGCGGGGGCGTGAGCTGGGTGTTGCTCGCGCGGGTGAGGAACGTGTCGACGGCGGTGCCGTGCTGGGTGGGTGTGGGCATCTCAGGCTCCTGATGCGTAGTCGGGTGCGAACTTGCCGCGGTTGTCGTAGAGCGCTCGGCCAGCGGCGACAGACTTCTCTCCGCGCTTCGGCTGTGGCTGGTTGGCCCGCTGTTCTTCTCGCTGCTCAGGGGTCGGGTGCTTGATCGCGTAGAGGTCGCGCCCGTCCTGCACGCTCACTCGAAGCTCCCGCCGACGATGCGGCCACGGGCGTCCTGGAAGCTCGGTTGCGGCTCCGCGGGCGTCAGAACTCGGTCGTCGTAGTACGCGGTCTTCGCGTCCTGACGAGCCTTCAGGTGGGCGGCGCCGTTGATGAACGTCTCCGCGAGATCGTCGACGCGCATGAGCTCTTCGACGTCGGGTACCCACGCCTTGTCGCCATCCGAGATCCAGCGCAGATACCCGATCGCGTCGTCGGGGAACACTGCCGCGCCGTCGCGGTCGAACTGGGCGAACTGCGGGGTCTTCACCCAGTCGATGAACTCTTGCTCGCCGTTCTCGAGGCCGCGGGAACCGGTCCGGTAGGCGATGAGGCGGCTCTTGGTCCAGAACGCTTCGTAGTCGAATGCCTGCTTCAGGTGCCCGGACCGTCCGAGGACGTGGGATCGCCACTGGCGGCCATCCTCGGTCGACAGGCGGATCGTGATGCTCCGCTGCACACGCCGGATCTCCTCGTACCGTTCGGCCTGGTACTCGAGCTCCGCCCACGCGTCCTGCGCGGCGCCGCCCGCGCGGTGAGCAGATCGCGCATCGGTGACTCCGGTGAGCGCCGGCTTCTGGTCGCGGACGATGCGCATGACGTCCCGCAGTTGCTCGTCGAGGAACTCGAGCGCGGGGCGAGTGTCGTCCTCGCTGTACGTCGACTTGAAGACGCGAGCCAGTTCGACGTGACGGTTGAGCTCGACGTCGATCTTCTCCGCGGCCGCGCGCATTCTCTCCGAATCGACCGCTGCGAGGGCGGCCTGCAGGATCGCGTCGTAGTCGTCGGAGAACTGTACAAGGTGCTCGAAGTCCACGTTCACGGCTCGAGTCGACTGGTACGTCGCGACGTTGCGAGCCTTGAGCGCGTTCGAGCGGGTGTTCACACCCATGGGGTCCACGTAGTCGCGGATGCGGGTCAGCGCCTCGGTGTTGAGGTCTCCGACCGCTACTTCAGTGATCGTCATGCTCGTCTCCCTGCTCGTGCTGCCTTGAAGTGCTCGAGCTCCTCACGGCTGACCATCCATCGACCCGATGACCATTCCGCCGACAACCGCTTCTCACCGATCGCCAGCACTACCGCCCGGGTGGTGAGTCCCACACGGGACGCCACCTCGCTCGTCGACAGCCACTCTGGAGTCGCTTCCGGGGCTTCCGCCTCGACGCTTCCCCGATCGGCAGACGCCCACCGTTCACCAGCCGCACGCAGCGCCTCGAGCAAGGCATCGAGATCCGGGCGCCGGCCACGCACGCGATGACGGAAGTCATCGAGCCCACCGTTGTGCCACAAGATGCGCGCCATCTCGGGCGGCACCATTACGTCACCTCCCGGAGCGATGTACCCAGCCGGCGGCCGCGGCATCAGCAGGGTACCTCGCACTCGATCAGCTCGCCGTCCTCATTCACGCCGCTCCCCGACCCATCGGCACGAACTCGCCCGCATCGTTCTCGACCCACGACTCAGGCTGACCCGGCACCCGCGACGGCCACGAGACCTCACCGGTTCGCTGATCCACCCTCTCGTCGTGTTCTTGGCCTGTCTCTTGCCTGTCCTTGCCTTGCCTGTCCTTGCCTGTGTCGTCCCCGGGGACAGATCCCTGGGACTGTCCTTCGGGACGAGCCCGCTGACGCTGCTTCTTCTCACGCTCCCGCCGGCGAGCAGCCTCGAGCACCTCGAAGTCGTGTCGGCTGGTCTGATCGCGTTGGTAGTCGGCGATCACCCACGCATCGCTCCCGTCCTCGATCCAGAGCTCGGCTGACACGAGCGCTGGTATCGCTGCCGCAGCGAAGGTGGGGATCAGAGACAGGTCGGCGCGATCGATTCGCCCGTCGGTCCGGTTCGACACGCTCCATACCGTCGCCATGAACAGGCTCGACCGCTCGGAGTCAGCGAGCCGCAGGACTCTTCTGTCGATGAGGTAGCGCTCGGGAAGCCGGGCGTCAGCCATCTCGCCCCGGTCCCGTGCGCCCCACTGCCGTGAACGGGAGCCAGGTCGCGGGACGAGACAGGGTGCCCTCCGGAGATCGCCACCCGTTCGGGCGAACCCTCGGCCAGGCCAGCATGACCACCGTGCACGCCGAACACGGTGGCCTCACCGTTGCGAACCCACCCCCGCCGCCAGAGACACCCCAAGCGAACTGGGAAGCGCAGCGCGAACAGAGCCCAGCGGACTCCGCCAGCCGGCACACCCGATCCCAGGTCTGCGCCTGCGAGATCGATTCGGGCTTCGGGACGCTCACGGCTCGAGCACCTCGACGGGCGCGTAGGCCGAGAGCGAGCCGAGGAGGTCGTCGTACCACCGTTCGACAGCGGCGCACAGCGCCGGATGCACATACACCTTCGAACCCCTGGGCCTATCCTCTTCGACGACGATCAGCTTCGGGCCTCCGCGCGACTGAACGATTGCGGCGAGCGTCTCCGCTACTGCGTCCGTCGTGATGAGCTTGCTCTTACCTGTGCGGATAGAGCGAACGTCCGGCCACGCCTCGTGGCCAGCTGGAGCGTCTGCGATAGTGGTCATGAAATTGGTCCCTTCGGGGGTCTGGCCTTCGACGCCCTGGCCGGCGTCGGAGGCTCTCTTCATCTGCGCCGCGTAGACCGCGGATAGGTCCGCGACGAAACCGCGGGTTGGGGCGAGCGCGTCTGTCTCGAGCTTCGCGAGGTAGCTGGGCGAGATTCCGGCAGCCTCTGCCGCGGTCTCAACCGACATCCCCGCCAGAGCGCGGAGAGTGGCGAGGCTCGCGCCTACGCGTCTCATTTCGCTTCCGCAAAGAACGCGGCGAGGTCCTCGGCGGTGCTCACGCGACGCCCGCCAACGACGCGGGACTTCAGGGCGCCGCTCTGCCATAGCCACCGCACGGCGGCCTCGGTGCGTCGAAGCTCGGCAGCCACCTCGTGGCAGAAGTAGAACCGCGGGATCGCGGGGGCGGTCTGGGTCATCAGGGCTCCTTACCTTGTAACGCAAGTTGCGTTGGAAGGTAACCGTAGGTGCACCTGCGTTAGAAGTCAACTAGTCTCCTCAACGTGAGTGAAAGAGAAATCCGCGAGCGAGGTAATCCCGCAGGGCCGACGGCGCAGATCGTCGGCGAGAACGTGCGCAGAGTGCGGGGCGTTCTCGCCATCACTCAGGCGGACCTCTCAAACCGGCTAGCCATGATCGGCCGGCCGATCCCCGTAGCGAGCATCGGCCGGCTCGAGAGCGGCATCCGGAGAGTGGAGGTAGACGATCTGATGGCACTTGCGGGCGCTCTCGGCGTGTCGCCCATCGGTCTACTCATGCCCTACGCAGACGGCCCCGACGATCTCGTCGAGATGACCGGCCTTGGGGAACTCACCGCCGACGACGCGTGGGGCTGGATGCTCGCCGACCACGATCTCGCGAAGGGCTTCGAGGACGTGCCCGGTTCGATGTTCGCGCGCTCCTTCCCTCGTTGGGTGGAGGAGAGGCAGCCTCGTGGCAAGCGTCAAGCAGCGCCCTGATGGGATCTGGCGAGCGCGATATCGCGACGCCGACGGCAAGGAACACGCCCGCCACTTCAAGCTGAAGCGCGACGCGCAAGCGTGGCTCGACGAGGTGACCACGTCTGTCGTGACCGGGCAGTACGTCGACCCCGGCCGCGGGAAGATCCTGCTCGGCGCCTACTTCGACGAGTGGGCATCCCGGAAGGACTGGACGACATCCACGCACCGCCAGATGCGGCTCGTCGTCGACGACAGCGGCATGCGCGAACGCCGTCTCGACTCGATCAAACGCGCCGACGTCGAAAAGTACATGCGCGCCATGGTCGACCGGAAGCTCGCGCCCCGGACGATCAAGACCCGCCTCATGCACCTCGGCGCCATCCTCAACGGCGCAACGGGCGACAAGCGCATCGCGGCCAACCCGGCCACGGGGGTGAAGGGCCCCGCTCTGTCCAGGAACCGCTCCACGGTCGCTGGGGCTGAACACGGGCATGGGCCGGTGTTCCCGTCAGGGAGAGACGTCGCCGCGCTGATGACAGCCGCACAAGGCTCCCCGTTCGCCATCGCCATCGCGATCGCCGCCTTCGCCGGGCTCCGACTCGGCGAGATCTGCGGGCTCACGCTTGCGGACATCGACATGACCGGGGGAGTGATCCGCGTCAGACGTCAGGTGCAGCGCAACGCATCGATGTCGAGGATGATCGAGATCCGCCCACCGAAGTACGGATCCGCTCGAGACGTCCTCATACCGCCCGAGCTCGTCGCCCGGATCCGCGAGCACGTCGCACAGCACGGCACCCACGGCGACGCCGGCTGGCTCCTGCCCGGCCGCATCCTCCCAACCGCGCTCGATGACGTCGCGTTCCCCATAGCTGCGGGCGGCATGGGACCGATGTGGCCGCGGGCGTTCGAGGCGGAGTGGACGAAGACCCGCGCCGCGGCCGGCGTCGACACGAAGTTCCACAATCTGCGCCACTACGCTGCCGGCGGGATGATCAGCGCCGGATGCGACGTCGTGACCGTTCAGAGGCAGCTCGGGCACAAGGACCCCAGCCTCACGCTGGACGTCTACGCGGCACAGTTCAGGGGGCCGGACGAGCGCGCGAAGACCGCGCTCTCGAAGCTGATGGCTGACACTTTCGCGGACTCCCGGCGGACTCGGAAGGCGCCTGCCCAGTAGGGAGTAGGGCTCGCCGGGAGATGCTGGATATTCCCCCCATCTCCACTGCACCGCTGTCACCAGATGAAGGCCTTCGATCCCGTGGAAACACAAGGATCGGGGGCCTTCGTCGTTCCTGAGAGCCGTCGCGCTCCCGTTCAGGTCTCGCGCGTGCGGCCCGCTCGTGCCCGGGGAGGACGGACATGCGCGCGATGGGGCCGGCGGCTCGCCGTTAGATTTGTGACGGCGTGACCGCTGGGGTGGCGCAGGCCGGCGGCTCAGGCCCCGGCGATGCTCGGACGAGAGCGGGGCGCACGTGGGGTTCTCGCCGATCGGGCTGTTGGTTGCGATCTTGGTTTTCGCGCCCAGCCTCCTGCTGTTGTGGCTGCCGCCGCGGGATGGGTTGCCATCAGCTCGACTGCCGGTGCCTCTCACGGTCACGGAGCGTGCGGGGCAGGCGTTGTGTCTCACCGTTCCCGCAATCACCGAGGCGGGCCCTCCCCGATGGCTGTGGATGGTAGCGGTGAGCGCCGGCCTGATCGCGTACTACACGCTCTGGGCGCGGTACCTCGTGCAGGGGCGTCGAAGCGTGGCGTTGTATGGTCGCGTCTGGAAGGTGCCCGTTCCGATGGCGATCCTGCCTGTGGTCGTGTTCCTCGCCACAGGTGCGTGGTTGGGAAACCCCTGGATCAGTGCATCAGCGCTCGTGCTCGCGGCGGGCCATATCCCGGCCTCCCTCATCCTGGCCCGAGCGGTTGCGCCCTGAAGGGGTGCGCCAGCGCACTTGCGCGCCGTCGAGTTTGCGCGCCGTCGAGGTCAGGATTCAGCCGCCCGCGTTCGCGGGCAGGCCGGCCCGTGCGGCCTCGTCCACGGGCTGGTGCCAGTTCGCGACTTCGGCGAACAGGTTCGCCAGGCTCTCTCGTTGACGTTCGATCCCGTCCATGACCGCCTGGACGGCGTGTACGCCATCCGTGGTGGCCTCGAGCACGACGGCGCGACGGTCTTCGGGCACGGCGCCTCGGCGGCGCGACACGAACCCCTTCGCGCAGAGCTGGTCGACGATATAGGCCACGCCCGCCCGCGACACCCCGAGGGCGGGAGAGAGGTCGTTCGGCCGCACGCCGCCCTGCGACACGATCTGCACGAGCGCCGCCCGTTGGCGAGCGGCCAGCTGTCCCTCGGTCGCCGTACCGGGCATCGTGTTCACGAGCGCGACACCCGCCTCGCAGACGCGTCGGAGGAGATCGACCGCGTCGGCGGGTTCGCGGGGGAGCGGCGAGGTCGAGGCGGGTTGCAGCCCCTCGCTGATCTCGTGGGCGATGTCGGCGCTCGCTAGGAAGAAGCCGTCTAGAGAGGTGCGCAGAACGTCCGCTCGCCGCTCGCCGCGGTCGGTGAGGACGACCTCGACGGCGCGCTTGTCGGCCTCCGACGGTCGGGTCGTGACCAATTCGTCCGACCGTAAGCGGACGACCATGCGCGAGATAGCGCGTCGGTCCAGTCCGCTGCTGTCGGCGAGGCGCCGGGTGGTCACGGATCGTGCTCGCAAAAGCTCGGCGATCGCGAGGATGTCCTCGATCTCGGCCCACCTCGTGCCGAAGGCGTCGTCGAAGAGGTGGGTCAACTCGTCGCTGAATCTCCCCAACAGATCCATAGCCCGGTTCCGTGCGCTCGCATCCATGATCGTCCCCCTCCGTCTCATTGAAGCAGGCGAACTTTGGTGCAACCCGCGCGAGGAGTCAAGCCCGGAAAGTTTGCTCAGGATTGTCCTGATTTCTATTAGCCTCGGTTCACGACCACATGTCCGGCCATCCGGGTCGGCCGTCGATTGGATGGGAAGCACGCGGATGTCGAGAGAAGACCATGCCCGTGAGGGCGCACAGGCAGTAATTCCAGACGATGAGGTGCTCGATGTCGCCGTGGTCATGCCTCGAGGCTCGACCTTCGCCGGGGTGCTCGGCGCGGCAGCCGGAGTCGCCGGTGGTGGGAGCAACACCACGGCGTGGGGCGTGGCGGGCGGCATGATCGGCGAGAGGGTTAACGCCGCCTCGAAGGGCAGCTACCCCTCCCTCGTCTTGGCGCTTTCGCCGAAGCGCCTGTACGTCCTCGGTCGCACGAGCACCGGATTGGTCGGCGGCTGGAAGCATCTGCACCCCGTCGCCCACATCGAGCGCGAACACCTCGAGGTCACAAAGCATCGGCGAGGCACTGTTCTGGTCATCGGTCTGACCGACACGACGACGGGGACGACGCTCGAGGTCGAAGCGCAGAACATCGGGGGTCTCGGCTTGAAGGATCTGCTCGGCGAGGTCGAGGCCGACGGATCGACGGCCGTCGACGCGGATGGAGAGAAGTCATGATGGCCGGTCAGCGCCCCGGTGGCGTCGTCCTCATCGCCGTGCTGGCGTGGATCGGAGCGGCGGCGCAGATCATTTCCGGGATCCTCGTCTTGACGCGCGTTCTGAGCCCGAACGGCGTCGGCACGGAAGCGGCGTGGATCGCGATCGTGGTCGGACTGGTCGCCTTCGTCGTCACCTTCTTCCTCTTCAGCGGAAGCAACGTCGCGCGCATCCTGGTCACCATCTCGTTCGTCCTGTCGTTGCTCACGGCGATCTTCGCCCTGGCGGCGAACCCGGCGAACCTCGTCGCGCCGATCATTTCGGGTCTGGTCGCCCTTGTCGGCATCGCGCTGCTCTACACGAAGCGGGCGAACGAGTTCTTCCGGCACTGATCGTCACCGGCCGTCGCACCAGTGAGCACGCTCGTGCGACGGCCGACTCGCCTTCCACCGCACTCTCAGAGAGATTCGCATGACCCTCCACTCGACAGATCGATACCGAGTCCACCCCCGCGTGTGGATCGGGCTCGTCGTCTATCTCGTCTACGTCGCCGTCGTCTTCGGCGTCCAGCAGGCCACGGGGATTGCCTACACAGACCTCGGCGACAGCGGCAGCAACCTGTTCCTCGGCGCCGGGCTCTCGCTCATCGTCGGTGCGATCCTCCTCGCGATCACCACGACGCTGCTCGGGTGGTGGCGCCCGGCGCTTCGAGACCGGCATCGTGCGGCTCACAGGTGGCCGATCATCGCGCCGGTCATCATGGCGGTGGCCCTCGTCGCCAATCTCGCCTCGACGGACTGGGGCTCGTACGACGCCGCATTCTTCGCAGCATCCGTGGTTCTGCTGCTCGTCGGTTTCACGGAGGAGCTCACCACGCGGGGTCTGCTGCTCGTGGGTCTGCGCAGCCGACTCTCCGAGGCGTGGGTGTGGTTTCTCACGTCGGCCCTGTTCGGGCTCATGCACCTCGTCAACGCGTTCAGCGGTCAGGATTCCGTGTCGACGCTGCGGCAGGTCATCTTCGCCTTCGGAGCCGGCACGATCTTCTACATCCTCCGGCGCGTGACGGGCAGCCTGCTCTGGGCCATGGTTCTGCACGGCCTGTGGGACTTCTCGACGTTCGGCGTCGGGCGCGGCACCCCGGGGCCGCTGGCGGCCCTCAGCGGTGTGCTCGAGATCGCAGCCATCGTCATCGCCCTCGTCGCTGTCGCCTTCGTGATCCGCGGGGCGGACGAACGGATCCTCCGGGCGCCTACGCTCGGCACATGAGTCTTATCCGCACCCTCGCTCGCTGGCTGCTGGGGGCGGGTCTGGTCTTCGCCGGCGTCGGGCACCTCACCTTCGCTCGTCAGTCGTTCGTCGCGCAGGTGCCGTCATGGCTTCCGTTGCCCGTCGACCTCGTGGTCGTCGCGTCGGGTGTCGTGGAGATCGTGCTGGGTCTCGCGGTGGCGCTGCTGTCGCGGTGGCGCGTGCCGATCGGGTGGATCGTGGCGGCGTTCTTCGTCGCCGTCTTCCCCGGCAACATCGAGCAGTTCGTGCGCGGCACCGACGCGTTCGGGCTCGACACCGATCTCGCGCGCGGTATCCGGCTGGTCTTCCAGCCGCTGCTCGTCATCTGGGCGCTCTGGTCGACCGGGGCGTGGAAGGCGTGGCGAGATGGCCGGCGTGTCAGGGCGCAGCATCCGCCCCTTCGCCCCGGCGGCGAGACTCGGTAGCATCCGCTGCATGGGCATCGCATGGGAGAACGTGGGGATCGCCGTTCGCGACCTCGACGCGACGATCGCTTTCTTCACCGACCTCGGGCTCGCTGTCGTCGGCCGCGACACGGTGAGCGGTGAGTGGGCGGATACGGCTGTCGGGCTCGACGGCAACCACGTGCGCATCGCGATGCTGCAGACACCCGACGGCCTCGGACGCCTCGAGCTCTTCGAGTACATCCATCCCGAAGCGATCGAGACGGACCCCACCCTCCCGAATGAGATCGGCATGCACCGGGTCGCGTTCTCGGTGGACGACATCGACGAGTCGCTCGCCATCGCCGCGCAGCACGGCTGCTACCCACTGCGAGGCGTCGCCAACTATCAGGACGTCTACAAGCTCACGTATCTGCGGGGGCCGAGCGGCATAATCGTGATGCTCGCCCAGGATCTCACCAAGAGCTGACGTCGTCGCCGTCAGTCGAGCACGAGGTCGATGCCGGGATGGTGAGCGAAGATCTCGAGGATGATGTCGAAGTAGGTCTGGCCGGTGCCCGTCTTGAGCTGCGCGAGAAGCTCGCTGAAGTGCTCCCGCGAGTACGTCTCGGGATGGCGGAGCTTCTCTCGGTAGTACGCGGCGGTGGTCTCGCGCCCGAGCGCTTCGCGGCTGACGGCATGATCCGACCAGACCACCCGAACCGCGTCGTCGCCCTGGAGCGCGCCGTATCCGCCGTAGAGCAGATCGTCGAGCGCGTCGAGGCTGGGGCCGAGTTTCCAGTCTTCGCCCGTCATGAACAGGCGGTTGAGCTCGTCGTAGAACGAGGGGATGCTGCGCACCACCGCCCCGCGGATCGTGAACGTGGCCATGCCCCCATCTTTCCCAAGACAGCGCCGCCCTCCCGACCGTATTCAGGATGAACGCGGTGCCAGTCCCCGGCCGAGCCCGAAAAGACGGGGGTCACGACGCTCGCCCGATCGGTTCATCCTGAGTACGGTCATCAGGCGGCCCGAGAGGACGGCGCGGAAGAGCGAATGACCAGCCGGTCGTGCGCGAGGAAGACGGGTGGCACCTGGCGGCGCATTAGACCATTTCTTATATTTCCAAAGAATCAGCTATATGCTTATGGCATGCAGTTCGCCGTCATCGCCGACATCGTCGGCTCGAGGAAGCTGGCCGACCGCGGTCGTGCGCAGCTGACGATCGAGGATGCGGTGCGCGAGGTCGAGGAGTTCGCCCCGGCCGTGCGCGCACTGGTTCCCACCGTGGGCGATGAGTTCCAGGGCGTGTACGCCGATCTCGCCACGGCCCTGCTCGCGCTCTCGCTGCTGCAGCTGCGTCTTCCGATCGATGCCGAGCTGCGGTTCGGGATCGGCGCCGGCGACGTGCGCGCCGTCACCTCCCGCGCCGATCACGCGATCGAGGACGGCCCAGGGTGGTGGGCTGCGCGCCGGGCGATCGAGACGGTGCACCGGTGGGAGGAGTCGAGGGTTCCTCGCGCGCGCACGTGGATCGCGAGCGGTGACGCGGAATCCGTGGAGACGACCGCGTATCTCTCGTCGGTGAACGCCTACCTCGTCACGAAAGATCACATCGTCGGGGGCATGGGGGAGAGGGCGCGCCGCCTGACCTACGGCACCTGGCTCGGCCGCTCGCAAGAGTCGCTCGCGGCGGATGAGGGGATCACCCAGTCGGCCGTCTCGCAGGCCCTCGCGCGCGCGGGCTCGTCGGCGCTGTCGCTCGGACTCCAGGAACTGACCTCGAACCTCCCGGAGGCACTGCGATGATCACGGCCGGCCTTCTTCTCCTCACCGTCGGCGTCGCCGATCTCGCGCGACAGTTCCTCGGCCGCGGCTCTCGCTCCGCCCGCATCGGCGCCAGCGTCGCCGTGGTGCTTCTCGGCGCGGTGCTGGGCACCGCCGTCGTCGCGTGGCCTCTGGCGATCGTCTTCGCGGTGATCGCCCTGGCCTGGTTGGCGCTCATGCCGAGTACGAAAGATGCGGCGATCGCGAGCTTCTGGCCCGTCATCGGTCTTGCGGTCGCGGTTGTCGCGTTGGTCGTGTGGGCTCCCGGAGTCGCCGAGGGCTGGATGGTGGTGGATGCAGCGGGGCCGGCCGCGTTCGGCAAGGCCGTGCTCGCGCTCGGGGTCGCGTGCTTCCTGCTCGAGTCGGCCAACATCGTCGTGCGGGTCGCTCTCCAGAGCGAGCGCTCCGACGCCGCGGGCGTCGTCGCGACGGCTCCCGTCATCCGGCGGGGGCTCATGGCGCGGCTGCGTCGCCCGGCGCCGCCTGAGCCGGCCGTTCCGACCAAGCAACTGCGCGGGGGCCGTCTCATCGGACCCCTCGAGCGCTTGTTCGTCGTCGGCTTGATCTTCACGAGCGCCGTCGCCCTGCTGGCCGCTTTCATCGCCGCCAAGGGAATCGTGCGCTTCCCCGAGATCCAGAAAGACAACGCCGGCGGCACGCAGGCCGAGTACTTCCTCGTCGGCAGCATGGCGAGCTGGGCCATCGCACTGGCCGCGGCGGGCCTGCTGTGGGCCGTGGGTGCCACCCCCGAGGATCTTCGTATCAGTTGACAGCTGATATTCACGGGTTATCAGCGTGAGGCTGATAGTCGTACCAGAAAGGTCGTGCCATGTCCGATCCGCGTCGTGACCGTCTCAGCATCGGCGGGCTCTCCATCGCGCCCAGCGCCGCCCCGGAGAAGTGGGAGGTGCGAGCGCAGCTCGATGGTGCGGCCGTCGAGGCGCACTGGGGGGAGTGGGTTCGCCTAGCCCGCCGCATCCTCGACACCGACGCCCTCTCGCGCGACCGGGAGGCTCGCGGAGACGCGTGGGATCAGGGCCACGCGGCGGGCGCCGATCCGGAGGCCGCGAGCGAGGCTGTGAACCCCTACCGCTGAGCTGCACGCCCTCGGAGGAGGGGGAGCGAGCGCGGCTGCGGGTCGACGGTGACCGCGCTGTGTGTGAACTATGGGAAAATTGTGAGTGACCGTCCCCCCGGTCGTTCTTCTTCGCGTGTCGTCGCCGCCGCGCTCCATCCGACGTGTGGCCCCGCTGTGGCTGCAACAGGAACGAGACGCATGATCTTCTCCGCGCGCCGCGAACTCTGGGCCGACAGCGCCCGGGGGCTCGCGATCCTCGCCGTGGTGCTCGGCCATGTCTTCCTCCAGGAGGGGCCGGAGGCCACCTGGACGATGTGGGGCCCGGCGCAGAGCGCATGGATCGATCTGCGTGACCTTCTGCTTCCGGTGCGTATGCCCTTGTTCTTCCTCATCGCCGGCTACTTCGCCGCGAGTGCCATCGCGCGACCATGGGGCACGGTGCTGCGCACCCGCACGCTGAGCCTGTACTACCTGTACGCCGTGTGGCTGCTGGCGCAGACCGTGTTCTTCCTGATGGTCCCTCACGCCGGCACAGCGGCCGCCTCGACCGTGCGCGAGCTCGCCGCGCAGCTGACGTACGCTCCGAACAACCTGTGGTTCCTCGTCGCTCTCGCCGCGTACTTCACCATCGCGAAGGCCGGCGCGCGCATCGCCCCGGTGGCCCTCGCCGGCGCGGCGTGGGTGTCGTGGACGGCCTTCACCGACCGCCTGCCCGACGTCTTCGACCGCACGCCGATGCCGGAGTACCTGGTGTTCTTCCTGCTCGGCGCCTACGCGCCGGGTCTGCTGCGCAGCATCCGTGGCAGCGCCCCGCTCGTGCTCGCGGGCGCGCTCGGCCTCATGGCCGGTGTGAACGCGATGCACGAGGCCGAGAGTCGGATGCTGTGGACCACCTACCTGCTGCTGTCGACCGTGGCCGGGGTCACGGCGGTGGTGTCACTGCTGAAGCTCCTGGAGGCGCAGGGGCTGCTTCCCCGATCGACCGTGTGGGTCGGCCGTCGCACCCTGCCGATCTACGTGGTGCAGCTGCCTCTGGCGATCGCTGTCGACGCTCTGATCGGACTGCTCCCGCGGGAGATCGCTCAAGCGGTCTTCGGCAATCCGCTCGTGTCGTCGGTGTATCCGATCGCGGTCACCGTGGTCGTCGTAGCCACCGCCCTGGCTCTGCACCGTGTGGTGCACCGAGTGGCTCCGTGGATGTACCGAGCGCCGTGGCTGCACCGGGCACCGGGAGCGCGCAGGCCCACCCAGCTGCCCGGATCCGCCCTGCTCAGCTCGCCGGGCGCTCGATGAGCAGCAGGCCCTGCTTCGTGTCGGAGATCGTGACCCATCCGTCGCCGAAGAGATAGGTGATGCCGTACCCCTCGTCGTCGGTCGCGATGGCCGTGTCGGTGCTCTCGGTGATGTACAGGCCGTCGGAGCTCTCTTCGCTGCGCCATCCACCCGACAGCAGCTCGTTCTTCGCCGTGGAGGCGGCTGCGTCGGTGATCGGAGCCCAGCCGTAGATCTGCACGTGATCGGTCGCGACCGAATAGTCGCCCCAGGTGCACTGGATGCCGTCGGCGAGCTCGACACCGCCGGCGTAGAAGGGTCCTTCCTGGGAGGTCCAGCCGAGCTCCTCGAAGTCGGCGACGGTCGATGCGGGGAGGAGCGACGCGCACGTCGCTTCGGCGTCCGACGTCGCGCTCACGCTCGGTTCGGGCGAGGCCACGGGGGGAGCGCTCGACGCACTCGAGGGCGGAGGGGTGGTCGGAGTGGCTGCGGGAGCCGCGACGCACGCCGCGAGTGCAACGGAGGCAACCCCCAGCGAGAGCGTTGCGAGGATGCTGCGCCGGAGGGCGGTCACGAAGCGGCGTCCGATCCGTCGGCGTGGATCAGGTCGAGGAAGTCCGCGTGCAGGACGCCGTTCGTCGCGAGCGACGAACGCGCCGCGAGGGTGTCCTCTCCGTCGAAGGAGGTGAATCTCCCGCCGGCCTCGTGGACCACCGGAACGAGCGCGGCGAGGTCGTACTCCTTCACGCCGAACTCGGCGACGAACTCGAGGCGTCCTTCGGCGAGCCACATGTAGGGCAGGGCATCGCCGTAGCCGCGGTCGCGCCAGACGGCGCGCGAGAGCCGCAGCAACGCGGGGAGCTTGCCCGCCGCATCCCACTGCTCGATGCTCTGGAAGCTGACGCTCGCCTTCTCGACCGTGTCGACCGTCGAGACGTGGATGCGTCGGCTGTCGCCCTCCGGGGTGTTCGTCCATGCTCCGCCGCCCTCAGCGGCCCACCAGCGGCGTCCGAGCGACGGTGCGCTCACGACACCCACCCGGGGCACGCCGTCGACGGCAAGGGCGATGAGCGTCGCCCACACGGGAATGCCCTTGAGGTAGTTCGAGGTGCCGTCGATGGGATCGATGATCCACTGACGGGTCGCGCTGCCCGAGACGCCGAACTCTTCGCCGAACACCCCGTCGTCCGGACGCTCCGCGGACAACAGGTCTCGGATGACGCGCTCGGTCGCGAGGTCTGCCTCGGTGACCGCGGAATCGTCTGCTTTGGTCTGCACGTCGAGGTCGGCCGCGTCGAAGCGGCTCATCGACACCGCGTCGGCGGCATCCGCGATCCGGAGGGCCAGAGAGAGGTCGTCTGCGAAGGTACTGCCGGGCACGGGGGAAGAAACCTCGGTGGGGGACACAGGCTCCACGATACCGGCGAGCCGACCTCGATTCGCGGGGAGCGGTAAGGACTGGTAATGTAAACCCTCGGTTCGCCGGGCTCCACCCCGGCGGTCCACGCACCTCTAGCTCAATCGGCAGAGCAACTGACTCTTAATCAGTGGGTTCTCGGTTCAAGTCCGAGGGGGTGCACGGATCAGCCTCGGAAACTCTCGCCAGTTTCCGGGGCTTTTTCGCTTTTCCGCGCCCGTGGTGGCGCGGCGCCTGCCCCCTGGATCGCTGCGAAAAGGCTCCGATCCACCTCGGAATGCCGCAGCAGGAGGTGGACCGGAGCCCTTGTGTGGTGATCGGGTGAGCGTCAGGCGGCGTCGCCGACGAGGATGGCGGCGCCCTCCTCCGCAGCATCCGCTTCGCGTTCGTCGATCCGTGCCAGAGCGCGGCGCCCGATGAGCAGGGTGACGACGGCGAGGGCGACGGATGCGGCGGCGAACCAGTACGGCACGCTGACGGTGAATGCGTGCCACAAGAGGGCTGCGAGCGGGGGAGCGGCGGCTCCTCCGAGGAAGCGCACGGCCGAGTACGCCGAGCTGGCGACCGAGCGGGGGAGGTCGGTCGCCTCCATCACCGACTCGGTGAGGACCGTGTTCATGAGGCCGAGCAAGAGGCCGCCCACGATGATGCAGGTCACGAGCGCGGCGGGCGAGCCGGCGACGAATCCCGCGACGACGAGGTCGACGGCGAGAAGCGGCAGCACGATCAGCATCGCGGTCGTGCGGCGCATCGTGCGCAGGAGAAGCGGGGCGACCCAGACGCTGGTGATCGCGAGGGCCACGCCCCACCCGAAGAACGTGAAGCCGATCCCCATGGCGCCGAAGCCCAGCGGGAACGGTGAGAAGGCCAACAGCACGAAGAAGGCGATGTTGTAGAACAGCGCCGTGACCGCCAGCACGGCGAGAGGCGGTTGCCGCAGCGCCCGGATCGGTGCCGACAGGCGCGTCGGTGCGGGTGTGGCCTCCTTGCCGCGGAGCAGAAGCAGCACGGCGATGAACGCGATGGCCATGAGGGCGACGACACCGAAGAACGGTCCGCGCCAGCTGACCTCGCCGAGGAGACCGCCCAGGAGGGGTCCGATCGCGATGCCCAGCCCGAGGGCTGCCTCGTACAGGATGATCGCCGCGGCGCTGCCACCGCTCGCCGAGCCGACGATCGTCGCGAGCGCCGTCGAGATGAACAGCGCATTGCCCAAGCCCCAGCCGGCCCGGAACCCGATCACCGCGTCGACGCTGCCGCTCACCGCGCACAGGAGGGCGAAGACGACGATGAGGGCGAGCCCCACGAGCAGGGTGCGCTTCGCGCCGATACGGCTCGACACCCAGCTCGTGACGAGCATCGCGAGCCCGGTGACGAGGAGGTAGCTCGTGAAGAGCAGCTCGGTCTCGACGGGGCTCGCCTGAAGCGAATCGGCGATCGCCGGGAGGATCGGATCGACGAGACCGATCCCCATGAACGCGACGACGCAGGCGAATGCGACAGCCCAGACCTGGGCGGGCTGGCGCCAGACACTCGTGGCGGAGGCACCGCTCATCGCACGGCCTCCGTCATTGCGGTCTTGCGTGAGATGAGATCCGCCGTCCGTCGGACCGCCTCCCAGTCGTCGTCGTCGAGGTCGGAGAAGAAGGGCAGGAGCGCGTCCTGCAGCCGTATGAGCCACGTGTCGAGCGCGGCGTCGCCGGCCTCGGTCACGGAGACGACGGATGCGCGGGAGTCCGCAGCATCCGGTGCCCGTTCGAGGAGTCCTGCCTCGACCATCTGGCCGACCAGGCGGGTCATCCCGGGCTGCGAGATGCGGCTGAGCACCGCGAGCTCGCCCACCCGCAGAGGACCGTGGTCGCGAAGGAGCTTGAGGGTGCGCCACTGCGCCGACGGGGTCTCGTTGTCGAGCGTGAGCGCCGCCATGCGGGTGAGTGCGTTCGCGGCGATGATCAGCCGCTGGATGTCTTCTGCACGCGTCATGCAAGAAGCATAACGCGGATATATACCCTAGGTATGGGTTAGCGCTTCACGCGTTCCTTGAGAAGGCGCTTCTGCTCGCCCTTCGACAGGGGCGAGTCGCCCGCGATGAGCTTGCCGCGGGACGAGCGGCGGGTATCGACGACAGCGCCGATCGCCAGGGCGAGAGTGATTCCCCAGCTCAGCCAGCCCAGCGCCGTCCGCCACGTGAACGGCTCGTTGCTGCGCAGGCTCCGAAGGAGCGTGAGGCCGCTCGTGATGGCGCTCAGGAGACCGGTTCCGAAGATGTACTTGCGCATGCCTCACACGCTACCGGGGCCGGCAGCGTACCCGACGCAGGCTTGACAGGCACCCGCCGGGGCCGTCCGCCGCCCGCTGTTAGCCTGGGATTCCGCCCAGCGAGGAGAATTTCCGTGACCAAGGCCGATTTCGTCGTCGTCGCAAACCGACTTCCCGTCGATCGGTCGGGTGATGACGAGCCGTGGCGCCGGTCGCCCGGAGGTCTCGTCACCGCTCTCGAGCCGGTGATGCGCAAGGCGGACGGCGCCTGGGTCGGGTGGGCCGGGCAGCCCGACGTCGAGTTGGAGCCCTTCGAGTTCGAGGGATCGCACCTCGTGCCGGTCATGCTGACCGCCGAAGATATCGAGAACTACTACGAGGGCTTCTCGAACGACACGATCTGGCCGCTGTACCACGACGTGATCGCGGCGCCCCGATACCGGCGGCAGTGGTGGGACGCCTACGTGCGGGTGAACCGGCGCTTCGCCGAGGCCGCAGCCGCCGCGGCCGACGAGAACGCGATCGTGTGGGTGCAGGACTACCAGCTGCAGCTCGTGCCACGGATGCTGCGCGAAGCACGCCCCGATCTCACCATCGGGTACTTCCACCACATCCCGTTCCCCGCCTATGGCCTGTACTCGCAGTTGCCGTGGCGTCGGCAAGTGCTCGAGGGTCTGCTCGGTGCCGACGTCATCGGCTTCCAGAGGGTGGCCGATGCGGGCAACTTCGCCCGTGCCGTCCGCCGTCAGCTCCGGTATGAGACGAAGGCGTCGGGCATCACGGTGCCCGACGGTCAGGGCGGCACACGACGGGCTCTCGCGAAGGCGTTCCCGATCTCGATCGACGCCGATTCGTACATCGAACTCGCCCAGCGGCCCGAGATCCAGGCGCGTGCGGCCGAGATCCGCGAGAGTCTCGGAAACCCGAAGAAGATCCTTCTCGGGGTCGACCGCCTCGATTACACCAAGGGCATCCGGCACCGCCTGAAGGCTTTCGGAGAGCTGCTCGAAGACGGGCGCGTGTCGGTCGACGACGTGACGCTCGTGCAGGTCGCGAGCCCGAGCCGCGAGCGGGTCGAGGCGTACGTGCAGCTGCGCGACGAGATCGAGCTGGCGGTCGGCCGCGTCAACGGCGACTACGACACCATGGGCCACACCGCCATCCGCTACCTGCACCAGGCGTATCCCCGCGAGGAGATGGTCGCGCTGTACCTCGCCGCCGACGTGATGCTCGTCACGGCGTTGCGCGACGGGATGAACCTCGTCGCGAAGGAGTACGTCGCCAGCCGCGTCGACAACCGCGGGGTGCTCGTGCTGAGCGAGTTCGCGGGTGCCGCCGACGAGCTCGGCAGCGCGATCCACATCAACCCGCACGACATCGGCGGGCTGAAGGACGCCATCATGCGCGCCATCGAGATGCCCGCGGCCGAGCAGGGGCGGCGCATGAGAGCGCTGCGGCGCCGCGTGCGCGAGCACGACGTCGAAGACTGGTCGCGCGAGTTCCTCGAGGCGCTGTCGGTCTTCCACGGACCCGGATCGGTGGTGGAGTGATGACCATGCCGAACTCCGACGCGCTGCTCGACGCCCTCGCGGCGACGCCCCGTCTGCTCGTCGCCCTCGACTTCGACGGCACGATCTCGCCGCACGCCGATGACCCGATGCAGTCGCGGATGCTGCCCGCCGCCCGCGCGGCACTGCAGTCGCTGGCCGCGCTGCCCGACACGACGGTCGCGCTCGTCTCCGGTCGCAGTCTGTCCGACCTCCGCGTCATCGCGGAGCACGGCGACGACTCGCCGTGGCTGCTCGCCGGGTCGCACGGTGCGGAGTACTGGCGCCCCGGGGAGGGGATGATCGAGCCGCAGGAGGAGTCGGACGACGTCCGCCTCCGCGACCGGCTGTTCGCCGAGGCCGAGGCGGCGGTCGCCGATCATCCGGGCGTCTGGATCGAGCCGAAGACCTTCGGCTTCGCGGTTCACACCCGGATGGTGAAGGATGCTGCGTCGCGGACGGCGGCGAACGATGCCGTCGACGCGATCGTGGCGGCCGAGGCCCCGTCATGGCGTCGCCGGACGGGCCAGAACATCGTCGAGTTCGCCTTCCGCCACGAGGGCAAAGACACGGCGGTCGCTGCGCTCCGGGAGCAGACGGCATCGACGGCCGTGCTCTTCGCGGGGGACGACGTCACCGACGAAGACGCGCTGCGCAGTCTCTCGGACGGCGATCTCGGCGTGCACGTGGGCACCAAGGAAACAGCCGCGACCGTGTCGGTCTCCGACATCCCCGCATTCGCCGCGCTGCTGGACGACCTGGCGCGTCGGCGAGCCGCGCGCCCGGAATAGACTGCCGATATGGCCCACCCCGACAACTCCATCGACATCAAACCCCGCAGCCGCGTGGTGACCGACGGCATCGAAGCCACCACGTCGCGCGGAATGCTCCGTGCCGTGGGCATGGGCGACGCCGACTGGGACAAGCCCCAGATCGGCATCGCGTCGAGCTGGAACGAGATCACCCCCTGCAACCTGAGCCTCGACCGGCTCGCCCAGGGCGCCAAGGAAGGCGTCCACGCCGGGGGCGGCTACCCGCTCCAGTTCGGAACCATCTCGGTCTCGGACGGCATCTCGATGGGCCACGAGGGCATGCACTTCTCGCTCGTCTCGCGCGAGGTCATCGCCGATTCGGTCGAGACCGTGATGATGGCCGAGCGCCTCGACGGGTCGGTGCTGCTCGCCGGCTGCGACAAGTCGATCCCCGGCATGCTCATGGCCAGCGCCCGTCTCGACCTCTCGAGCGTCTTCCTCTACGCGGGCTCCATCGCCCCGGGTTGGGTGAAGCTCAGCGACGGCACCGAGAAGGACGTCACGATCATCGACTCGTTCGAGGCGGTCGGTGCGTGTCTGGCGGGCAAGATGAGCGAAGCGGACCTCAAGCGCATCGAGTGCGCGATCGCTCCGGGCGAAGGCGCCTGCGGCGGCATGTACACCGCCAACACGATGGCCTCGGTGGCCGAGGCGCTCGGTCTGAGCCTCCCCGGATCGGCCGCCCCGCCGTCGGCCGACCGTCGCCGCGACTACTTCGCGCACCGATCGGGCGAGGCAGTCGTCAACCTGCTGCGCCAGGGGATCACCACGCGCGACATCCTGACGAAGGAAGCCTTCGAGAACGCGATCGCCCTGGCGATGGCGCTCGGCGGATCGACGAACGTCGTGCTCCACCTCCTCGCGATCGCGAACGAGGCCGAGGTCGAGCTCTCGCTCCACGACTTCAACCGCATCGGCGACAAGACGCCCCATGTGGCCGACATGAAGCCGTTCGGCAAGTACGTCATGAACGACGTCGACCGGCATGGCGGCATCCCCGTGATCATGAAGGCGATGCTCGACGAGGGCCTGCTGCACGGCGACGCGCTGACGGTGACGGGCAAGACGCTCGCCGAGAACCTGCGCGATCTCGACCCCGACCCGATCGACGGCACCGTCATCCACACGTTCGACAACCCGATCCACGAGAGCGGCGGGATCACGATCCTGCACGGCTCGATCGCGCCCGAGGGCGCGGTCGTGAAGTCGGCCGGGTTCGACGCGGACGTGTTCGAAGGACCCGCTCGCGTCTTCGAGCGCGAGCGCGGCGCGATGGACGCGCTGGAGGCCGGCGAGATCCACGCCGGCGACGTCGTGGTCATCCGCTACGAGGGCCCCAAGGGCGGCCCCGGCATGCGCGAGATGCTCGCCATCACCGCCGCCATCAAGGGGGCCGGGCTCGGCAAGGATGTACTACTCTTGACGGACGGACGATTCTCAGGCGGCACAACCGGCCTGTGCATCGGCCACATAGCACCCGAAGCGGTGGACGCTGGTCCCATCGCCTTCGTGCGCGATGGTGATCTGATACGGGTCGATATCGCGGCTCGCACTCTCGACCTACTCGTCGACGAGACCGAGCTGAGCTCCCGCCGCTCTGGCTGGGAGCCGCTTCCCCCGCGCTATACCCGTGGCGTCCTGGCCAAGTACTCGAAGCTCGTGCAGTCCGCCGCCCGCGGCGCCGTTACGGGCTGACGGCCCGCCCCCCATCACCGCTCCAAGGAGCTTCACCATGTCTGCCGACTCAACCACGGCCGTACCCCGGCCACCCGCCCGCTCCGCCGCAGCCGCCGCGCCGATCATGACGGGCGCGCAGGCCGTCGTCCGATCGCTCGAGCTGCTCGGCGTCACCGACGTGTTCGGTCTGCCCGGCGGCGCCATCCTGCCCGTCTACGACCCGCTCATGGACACGTCCGAGATCCGCCACATCCTCGTGCGTCACGAGCAGGGCGCCGGTCACGCCGCCGAGGGCTACGCCTCAGCATCCGGCCGCATCGGTGTCGCGATCGCGACGTCCGGTCCGGGTGCGACGAACCTCGTCACCGCGATCGCCGACGCCTACATGGACTCGGTGCCGATCGTCTGCATCACCGGGCAGGTGTTCTCGACCCTGATGGGTACCGACGCCTTCCAGGAGGCCGACATCGTCGGCATCACGATGCCGATCACCAAGCACTCGATCCTGGTGAAGGATGCGTCCGAGATCCCGGGCGCGATCGCGTCGGCCTTCGAGATCGCCGGCACCGGCCGCCCCGGACCGGTGCTCGTCGACATCACGAAAGACGCCCAGCAGGCTGAGGCGCCGTTCGTCTGGCCGCCGAAGATCGACCTTCCGGGCTACCGTCCCGTGACCAAGGCGCACGGAAAGCAGATCCAGGCCGCGGCCCAGCTGCTCGCCACCGCCAAGAAGCCCGTCCTGTACGTGGGCGGCGGCGTGATCCGCTCCCGCGCGTCGGCGGAGCTGCTCGCTCTCGCCGAGGCCACGGGTGCGCCCGTCGTCACGACCCTGATGGCGCGCGGGGCGTTCCCCGACTCCCACCCGCAGCAGCTCGGCATGCCCGGCATGCACGGAACGGTTCCCGCGGTGCTCGCGCTGCAGGAGGCCGACCTGCTCGTCTCGCTCGGTGCGCGGTTCGATGACCGCGTGACAGGCAAGGCCGCGCTCTTCGCACCCCACGCCCAGGTCGTGCACGTCGACATCGACCCCGCCGAGATCGGAAAGATCCGCGCCGCGGAGGTGCCCATCGTGGGTGACCTCAAAGACGTGCTGGTCGACCTCGAGGCCGCGTACCGTGCGGTCGCCGGTGATACGAAGCCCGACACCGAGGAATGGTGGTCGTTCCTAGATGGGCTGCGGGCGGAGTTCCCGCTCGGGTACGCACCGACGACCGACGGCCTCCTCGCCCCGCAGCACGTGATCCAGCGCATCGGCGAGCTGACCGGACCCGAGGGCATCTTCGCCTCGGGCGTCGGACAGCACCAGATGTGGTCGGCGCAGTTCATCAAGTACGAGCGGCCCAACTCCTGGCTCAACTCCGGCGGGGCCGGAACGATGGGCTACTCCGTGCCGGCGGCGATGGGCGCGAAGGTCGCCGAACCCGACCGCGTGGTGTGGGCGATCGACGGCGACGGATGCTTCCAGATGACCAATCAGGAGCTCGCCACCTGCACGATCAACAACATCCCGATCAAGGTCGCGATCATCAACAACTCGTCTCTCGGCATGGTGCGCCAGTGGCAGACGCTGTTCTATGACGGCCGCTACTCGAACACCGACCTGAACACCGGTCACGGCAGCGTGCGCATCCCCGACTTCCTCAAGCTCGCCGAGGCCTATGGCTGCCTGGCCATCCGCGTCGAGCGTGAAGACGAGGTGGATGCGGCGATCAAGCTCGCCCTCGAGACGAACGATCGTCCGGTCGTGATCGACTTCGTCGTGAGCGCCGACTCGATGGTGTGGCCGATGGTGCCGCAGGGCGTCAGCAACAGCTACGTCCAATACGCCCGCGAACACGCTCCGGCGTTCGACCAGGAAGACTGAGGGGGATCGTCATGGCAAGACACGTGCTGAGCCTCCTCGTCGAGGACAAGCCGGGCCTGCTCACCCGCGTGGCGGGGCTGTTCGCCCGTCGCGGGTTCAACATCGAGTCGCTCGCGGTGGGTGTGACCGAGGTCGACGGCCTCTCACGCATCACCGTCGTCGTCGACGTCGAAGGGCTCCCGCTCGAGCAGGTGACGAAGCAGCTGAACAAGCTGATCAACGTCATCAAGATCGTCGAGCTCGACCCCGCAGCATCCGTGCAGCGCGAGCACATGCTCGTGAAGGTGCGGGCCGACAACGCCACCCGTTCGAACGTGCTCGAGGTCGTCGCGCTCTTCCGCGCCTCGGTCGTCGACTACGCCCCCGACGCGATCGTGGCCGAGATCACCGGCGACCACGGCAAGGTCGAGGCCTTCCTGCGCGCGCTCGAACCGTTCGGCATCAAGGAGCAGGCCCAGTCCGGGCTCCTCGCCATCGGTCGGGGAGGCAAGAGCATCACCGAACGCGTGCTGCGCGGCTGACCCATCGCACACCGTTCGGACCCTTCGACACGCTCAGGGGCCGAACTCCCAGAACCCGGTCCCTGAGCTTGTCGAAGGGACCACACCTCACAAGGAGAAACACCGAAATGGCAGAGATCTTCTACGACGACGACGCCGACCTGTCGCTCATCCAGAGCAAGAAGGTCGCGGTCGTCGGCTACGGCTCGCAGGGCCACGCCCACGCGCAGAACCTGCGCGACTCGGGCGTCGACGTCGTCATCGCCCTCAAGGACGGCTCGAAGTCCGCTCCGAAGGCCCAGGAGGACGGCTTCGAGGTCAAGTCGGTCGCCGATGCGGCCGAGTGGGCCGACCTGATCATGATCCTCGCGCCCGACCAGCACCAGCGGTCGATCTTCAGCGAGTCGATCAAAGACAAGCTGACCCCGGGCAAGACCCTCGCGTTCGCGCACGGGTTCAACATCCGCTTCGGCTACATCGACGCGCCCGAGGGCGTCGACGTCATCCTCGTCGCACCGAAGGCGCCCGGTCACACCGTGCGCCGCGAGTTCGTCGCCGGCCGCGGCATCCCCGACATCATCGCCGTCGAGAACGACGCGTCGGGCCAGGCGTGGGACACCGCCAAGTCGTACGCGAAGGCGATCGGCGGCACCCGTGCCGGCGTCATCAAGACCACCTTCACCGAAGAGACCGAGACCGACCTCTTCGGCGAGCAGGCCGTTCTCTGCGGCGGTGTGTCGCAGCTCGTCCAGTACGGGTTCGAGACCCTCAGCGAGGCCGGCTACCAGCCCGAGATCGCGTACTTCGAGGTGCTCCACGAGCTCAAGCTCATCGTCGACCTCATGTGGGAGGGCGGCATCGCCAAGCAGCGCTGGTCGGTCTCCGACACGGCCGAGTACGGCGACTACGTCTCGGGCCCCCGCGTGATCGACGCGCACGTCAAGGAGAACATGCAGGCCGTTCTCGCCGACATCCAGTCGGGTGCGTTCGCGAAGCGCTTCATCGACGACCAGGACGCCGGAGCCCCCGAGTTCCTCGCCCTGCGCGAGAAGGCCGCCGGGCACCCGATCGAGGCCACGGGCAAGGAGCTGCGTTCGCTCTTCGCCTGGAAGCAGACCGACACCGACTACACCGAGGGGTCTGCTGCGCGCTGACCCCGCCGGTCGACCACGAGACCCGTTCCCACCGGCGAGACCCCGACATTGTGTCGGGGTCTCGCTGCGGGGGACGGGTCTCGCCGTTTAGGGTGGCCGGATGAACGCCGACGGAGACGTACCCACCTCGATCGCGCTCGACACCTGGCTGGCGAAGCTCGCCGAGCCCACCGGGGCTCCGGGCGGCGGATCGGCCGCCGGGGTGATGATGGGGCTCGCCGCGGCGCTCCTGCACATGGTGTGCGGCTACACGCCCGACGAGCCGGCTGCCGTCGCCGCGGGCGGTCGCGTCGGCGAGCTGCGCGAGAGAGCCCTGCGCGCGGCGAACGAAGACGGCATCCGCTCCCGCGCGCTCGGTGCCGCCCTGGCCTCCCGCGATCCCGACCGCAGCATCCCGTTGCATCGTGAAGCCGTCGCGGCGTCGCTGTCGTCGGCCGAGCTCGCCGAGGTCGGCATCGCCCTCGCCGCGGAGCTGCGGACGGTCGCAGACGTCGGCAACCCGAGCGTGGTCGCCGACACGGGCGTGGCCGCCGAGGCGCTGGCCGCCGGGCTCGGCGCGGCGCTGATCAACCTCCACGCGAACGTCCGTCTGGCGCGCAAGCATGCATCCGAGGGCGACGACGACGCACCGCTCGTCGGCGTCGACGAGGTCGGCGAGCGAGGCGGGCGGGTGCGGGACGAGATCGACGCCATCCGCGTGGCGGTATCGGGCACCTGACGCGACCCCGCGCATTACGCTGGGGGAGTGACCACCCGCCGCGACGATGACGCCCTGAGCTGGGACGGAGACGACGACCCCACGCTCGACGTCGGCGCCGACACGTCCCGCGCGACGATCGACGAGCCGGTCCCGGATGCTGCGCCCGCCGCTGTCGAGCAACGACCCGCGCGAGCAGCGGCCGAACCCGAGCCGGCGGACCTCGTCGAGCGCGAGCCCGAGCAGGCCGCCGAACCGGCCGCCATGGGCAATGCCGCGCTCGTATCGATCGGTCTGATCGCGGGCGCCTACATCTTCTTCGCCATCGGGTGGGTCATCGCGGGGCTCCGGCTCCAGGCGGTCTCGGGACTCCTCGTCGACCCCGTGATGTACGCCGCGGGAACCTGGGGCGCCACCCTGGCAGGACCGATCTGGTTCCTCACCGCGTTCGTGCTGACCCGCCGGTCGCGTACCTGGGTGCGCTTCGTCGCCCTTCTCGTCGGGCTCGTGCTCGTCGTGCCGTGGCCTTTCCTGCAGACGGGAGTCGGCGTATGACCGCTGTCGAAGAGTCTCCGACCACGCGGCGGAACCCCACGTGGATGGTGGTGGCCATCGCGGGCGGATTCGGTCTCTTCTACGCGTACATCGTGTGGAACTCCGTCGGGCTGCTGGTGTCGCAGGCGACCGGGCCTCTGGGGATCAACGCCGCGGGGTGGGCGCTGCTGCTCTCGGCAGCTGTCTTCCCGCTCCTCGCCTTCGGGGCCGCGTTCGCCGTCGGTTACCGCCGCCGGGCCGGGCAGTTCGCGCTCGTCCTCCTGACGGGGCTCGGTCTCTCGGCGGTGTTCTGGTTCAACGTCTTGGCCTACGCGGCGACGAAGGGCGCGGAGCTGCTGGGCTGAGTCACTCCGCCTCTGGCGACCGCACGTGAGCGGCCCGTCACACGATCGGGCGTGGGTGTCGGGCCGCGATAGGCTGGCCCAACCCGTGCCCTCGGTCGTGTGACCGTCGGTCCGCCGCATCCACCGCTCTCGCGTACCGCCGAAGGATCTGTCTGTGACGAAGCCCGTCGTCCTCATCGCCGAAGAACTCTCTCCCGCCACGGTCGAGGCCCTCGGGCCCGACTTCGACGTCCGCAACGTCGACGGCACCGACCGCCCCGCGCTTCTCGCCGCTCTGGCCGATGCGCACGCGATCCTGGTGCGCTCCGCGACGAAGGTCGACGCCGAGGCTCTCGCCGCGGCGCCGAAGCTGAAGGTCGTCGCCCGAGCCGGCGTCGGACTCGACAACGTCGACATCAAGGCGGCGACCACCGCCGGCGTCATGGTCGTCAACGCCCCGACCTCGAACATCATCTCGGCGGCAGAGCTGACGGTCGGCCACATCCTGAGCCTTGCCCGTCACATTCCCGCGGCCCACGCCTCGCTCGCGGCAGGAGCCTGGAAGCGCAGCTCGTTCACGGGCACGGAGCTGTACGAGAAGACGGTCGGCATCATCGGGCTCGGCCGCATCGGTGCGCTCATCGCCGCGCGTCTTCAGGCGTTCGACGTGCGCGTCGTCGCCTACGACCCCTACGTCACCAGTGCCCGCGCGCAGCAGCTGGACGTCGAGCTGCTGAGCCTCGACGATCTGCTCGACCAGAGCGATTTCGTCTCCATCCACATGCCGAAGACGGCCGAGACGACCGGCATGATCAGCACCGAGCAGCTGCGTCGCATGAAGCCGACCGCCTACGTCGTGAACGTCGCGCGCGGTGGTCTCATCGACGAGGAGGCGCTGTTCGACGCTCTGACGACGGGCGAGATCGCCGGCGCGGGCCTCGACGTCTTCACCACCGAACCTCCCGTCGCGGGCGGCACCGCGGCGCGTCTGCTCGACCTGCCGAACGTCGTGGTGACGCCCCACCTCGGAGCGTCGACCGACGAGGCCCAGGAGAAGGCGGGCGTGTCGGTCGCCAAGTCGGTCAAGCTCGCGCTCGAGGGCGACCTCGTGCCCGACGCGGTGAACGTCGCCGGCGGCGTCATCGACCCGTTCGTGCGCCCCGGCATCGCTCTGGTCGAGTCGCTCGGACAGTTCTTCACCGGCCTCGCGCAGGGCGCGCTGACGAACCTCGAGATCGAGGTGCGCGGCGAGCTCGCCGGTTACGACGTGAGCGTCTACCGTCTCGCAGCTCTCAAGGGGATCCTCACGAACATCGTGAGTGAGACCGTCTCCTACGTGAACGCGCCGCTGTTCGCAGAGCAGCGCGGCATCGAGACCCGTCTGGTCGTCGAGGCCGAGAGCCCGCTCTACCGCAACCTCACGACCCTGCGCGGCACGCTGTCCGACGGCTCTGTGCTCACCGTGTCGGGCACGCTCGCCGGCACCCGCATGGTGCCGAAGATCGTCGGGATCAACGGTTACGAGATCGAGGTGCCGATCGAGCGCCACCACGTGGTGATGCGCTACGCCGACCGCCCGGGGATCGTCGCGATCTACGCTCGCGCGCTCGGCGACGTCGACATCAACATCGAAGGACTCCAGGTCGCCCACGCCGACGCCGGCGGGCGCGCCCTCTCGGTGCTCACCGTCGACTCGCCCGTGCCCGACGAGCTGCTCGCCGAGATGGGCGAGGCCGTGGGTGCCGACCTGTTCCGTCAGATCGAGATCACCGAGGCCTGAGCCCCGCGCTGCGCACGCAGCATCCGCCCCTCGGCGTCGTCGCTACGGTGCGGCGGCGTCGGGGATGGTGGATGCTTCGACCAGCCGGATCAGCGCGGCGATGTCGTCGGCGTCGAGCTGCGGTCCGGGCACCGATCCGACCGTGAGCGCGTTGTTGAAGTAGAGGCCGTCGCTCACCAGCAGGATCAGCTGCAGCGCGGTCTCATCCTTCGCCAGAGGCCGGAGGGCCTCCTCCCAGAGCACTCGAACGCGCCGCAGCGCCTCGACGGCGGGAGCGCTGCCGTTCTGCGCCAGTCGTGAGACGGCCACGATCGCCTGGTCGAGCACCGATCCGGTGTGAATCGACGTGCGCATGAATGCGGCCACCGGGCCTTCGGGGGCGCGCTTGATCTCTTCGATGTCGTCGACAGCGAGCGCCTCCATGCGCTCCATGAGCCCGGCCTCGAGGGCCTCCTTCGACCCGAAGTGATACAGCAGTCCGCCCTTGGAGACCCCGGCTTCACGCGCCGTGGCGTCCATGGTGGCCGCTCGCTCGCCGTCGTCGGCGAGGATGCGGGCGAATGCGTCGAGCACGCTTTCGCGGGCACGGGGTGGGCGGCTCATAGGTCCGATCGTATCGAGGGGAGGCGGGCGATCCTCTGATACTATACCGGCTAGACGGTTTAGAAACGGAACGAACACTCATGGCCAGCTCCACCCTCACCCAGCCCACCTCCACAGTGGACGTGCCCCGTGCCAGTTGGCGCGGATGGCTCGCTCTGGCGGTGCTGATGCTGCCGGTGATCCTGGTCTCCGTCGACAACACGGTGCTGAGCTTCGCGCTGCCGTCGATCGCCTCCGACCTCGCCCCGACGAGCATCGAGCAGCTCTGGATCGTCGATTCGTACGCGCTCGTGCTCGCGGCGCTGCTGGTGACCATGGGCACGCTCGGTGACCGCTTCGGTCGACGCCGGATGCTGCTGATCGGCGCCACCGGCTTCGGAGTCGTCTCGGTGCTCGCCGCCTTCGCCCCCAGCGCGGCGCTGCTCATCGCCGCTCGCGCAGGCATGGGCGTCTTCGGTGCCATGCTCATGCCCTCGACCCTGTCGCTGCTGCGCACGATCTTCGCGAACCGCGATCAGCGGCGCATCGCCATCGCCATCTGGGCGGCGGGCTTCTCCGCCGGGTCGGCCCTCGGCCCGATCGTCGGCGGGTTCCTCCTCGAGCACTTCGAGTGGGGGTCGGTGTTCCTGCTGTCGGTGCCGGTGCTGATCCCGCTCCTCGTCCTCGCGCCGATCCTCGTGCCCGAGAGCCGCGACCCCCACCCGGGCCGGTTCGATCTGCTGAGCGTGCTGCTGTCGCTGGCGACGATGATCCCGATCGTGTACGGCATCAAGGAGTTCGCGGTCGAGGGACTGGTGCCCGCGATCCCGGTCCTCTTCCTCGTCGGCCTGGGGTTCGGCGCTCTGTTCGTCCGACGGCAGAAGCGCCTGACGACGCCGATGCTCGACATGTCGCTCTTCCGACGCGGCACCTTCAGCGGCGCGATCGTGGTCAACCTCCTCAGCGTCGTCGGCCTCGTCGGTTTCCTCTACTTCGTCGCGCAGCATCTGCAGCTGATCGTCGGCCTCAGCCCGATGGAGTCGGGTTTCGCGCTGGTCCCCGGACTCGCGGCGATGATCGTGTCGGGCCTGGTGGTCGTGCCGATCGCTCAGCGATTCCCGCCGCGCATCATCGTTCCGGTCGCGCTGTCCTTCTCGGCGCTCGGATACGTGCTCGTCGCCGTGTCCACGGCAGAGCTCGGCCTGTTGATCGCCGCGTTCGCCGCGCTCGGGCTCGGCATCGGCGCGGCCGAGACCGTCAGCAACGAGCTGATCCTCGCCAGCGCGCCGGGGGAGAAGGCCGGAGCTGCGAGCGCCGTGTCTGAGACGGCGTACGAACTCGGAGCGGTGCTCGGTACGGCGGTGCTCGGCGGCATCCTCACCGCCGCCTACCGCGCACAGCTGGTCCTTCCGGCTGGGGTTCCCGCCGAGGCCGGCGACGCGGCGCGCGAGACGCTCGCCGGCGCCATCCGCGCCTCGGAAGGGCTCTCTCCCGAGCTCGCCGAGGCGCTCCGCCAGGCCGCAGCGCATGCGTTCGATTCCGGCGTGGTCGTCACGTCGATCATCGGGGCTGCGCTCATCGTCGTGGCGGGCGTCGTGGCGGCTACTACTCTGAAGGGGTCGAAAGCCGCACCGTCCCGCAGCCGCAAGGGCTGAGGGGCGCGGCTCCCTGTCGAAGGAGCACACCCCCGTGGAAACTACGCCGTCGCGTGTCGTGAAGCTCGCCGTGATCCCCGGTGACGGAATCGGTCCCGAGGTCATCGCCGAGGCGGAGAAGGTGCTGGATGCGGTGACCGCAGGCACGGGCGTCACGTTCGAACGCACGCGGTTCGCTCTGGGCGCGGGGCGTTTCCTCGAGACCGGCGACACCCTCACCGATGCAGACCTCGCCGAGATCGCATCGCACGACGCGATCCTGCTGGGCGCGGTGGGGGGCACCCCCGGAGACCCGCGTCTGAAAGACGCGAACATCGAGCGCGGCCTGCTGCTGCGTCTGCGCTTCGCGCTCGACCACTACGTCAACCTCCGTCCGTCCAAGCTCTACCCCGGGGCTCCCGGGCCGCTGGCCGCGCGCGGCGACATCGACTTCGTGGTCGTCCGTGAGGGGACCGAGGGGCCGTACGTGGGCAACGGCGGCTCGATCCGCGTCGGCACGCCGCACGAGATCGCGAATGAGACCTCCGTCAACACCGCCTTCGGGGTGGAGCGGGTGGTGAGGTACGCGTTCGAGCTCGCCGAGCGTCGCCGCAAGAAGCTGACGCTCGTGCACAAGACGAATGTGCTGGTGAACTCGGGTGGCCTCTGGAAGCGCCTGGTCGACGCCGTCGGGGCCGAGCATCCGGACGTGGCCGTAGACTACCTGCACGTCGACGCGGCGACGATCTTCCTGGTCACGAACCCGGGCCGCTTCGACGTGATCGTCACCGACAACCTCTTCGGAGACATCCTCACCGACCTGGCCGGCGCCGTCACCGGTGGCATCGGTCTCGCCGCATCCGGGAACATCAATCCCGACGGCGCGTTCCCTTCGATGTTCGAGCCCGTTCACGGATCAGCGCCCGATATCGCAGGACAGAACAAGGCCGACCCCACGGCCGCGATCCTCTCCGTCTCGCTTCTGCTCGATCACCTCGGGCTCTCCGACGAGGCCGCCCGCGTGACCCGCGCGGCCGAAGACGATATCGCGGCGAGGGACGACTCTCCTCGCACCACGATGCAGATCGGCGACGCCATCGTCGAACGCCTCCGGGCGTAATCTGAATGCGCGGGTCCGCCCGCCGATCTCCGCCGCGGTACCCCGGCATGAAAGCAGACGTCACATGACTACCATCGACACCGATCCCGACACCGGACTCGACCCGCTCGAGTTCCTCGTCCGCCGCAACCTGAACGCGAAGAGCGCGTCGGAGCGGGAGGCGATCCTCGCCGACCCCGGCTTCGGCAAGAGCTTCACCGATCACATGGTCGACATCTGCTGGTCGGTCGGCGGCGGATGGCACCGCCCGCGCGTCTCGCCGTACGGCCCGATCGCGCTCGACCCGGCCGCGGCCGTGCTCCACTACGGCCAGGAGGTCTTCGAGGGCATCAAGGCCTACCGCCACGCCGACGGATCGATCCACACCTTCCGCCCCGACCAGAACGCCCGCCGCCTTCAGCGCAGCGCTCGTCGTCTCGCACTTCCCGAGCTGCCCGCGCCGTACTTCATCCAGTCGCTGCGTGAACTCATCGCCGCCGACGGCGCGTGGGTGCCTTCCGGCGACGACCAGAGCCTGTACCTGCGCCCGTTCATGTTCGCCAAGGAGGCGTTCCTCGGCGTGCGCCCCGCGCACAAGGTGAACTACTACGTCATCGCGAGCCCCGCCGGTGCGTACTTCACCGGCGGTGTGAAGCCGGTCTCGATCTGGCTCAGCGAAGACTACGCCCGTGCCGGTAAGGGTGGCACGGGTGCGGCGAAGACGGGCGGCAACTACGCCGCCAGCCTGCTGCCGCAGGCGGAGGCCTACGAGCACGAGTGCGACCAGGTCGTCTTCCTCGACGAGGCTCGCAACGTCGAGGAGCTCGGCGGCATGAACATCGTCTTCGTCTACAAGGACGGCCGCATCGTCACGCCGCAGTCCGAGTCGATCCTTGAGGGCATCACGCGCGACTCGATCCTGCAGCTCGCCATCGATCGCGGCCACAAGGTCGAGGGGCGCGCCGTTTCGCTCACCGAGTGGCGCGAGGGCGTCGCCTCCGGTGAGATCGCCGAGGTGTTCGCCTGCGGCACCGCCGCCGTCGTCACCCCGATCGGGGTGCTCAAGGGCCGCGACTTCTTCGACGAGCAGCCGACGGGCACACTCGCCCTCGAGCTCCGCCAGGAGCTCACCGACATCCAGTACGGCCGCGCCGAAGACAAGCACGGCTGGATGCTGCGTCTCGACGCCTGACCTTCCGAGCGCAGCCTGCCCCTTCGACGAGCTCAGGGGCCGGCTGCGCTCGGTGCCCGGCCGCCCACCCGGTCGCTGAGCCTGTGGAAGCGTCCGGGCGGGCGGCCGTGGTGCCGCCTGAGTAGGCTGGGCGGGTGAGAATCGCACGCTTCAGCCACCAGGACGCCATCCGCTACGGCATCGTCGACGGAACGGAGCTCGTCGTGCTCGCGGGCGATCCGATGTTCGCCGGGTACGAGACAACGGGGGAGCGCGTGCCCGTCGCCGACGTAGCCCTTCTCGCACCGGTGATCCCTCGGTCGAAGGTCGTCTGCGTCGGCAAGAACTACGCCGATCATGCCGCCGAGATGGGCGGTGAGGCTCCGAAGGAGCCGTTGCTCTTCTTCAAGCCGAACACCGCGGTCATCGGACCCAACGACTCGATCGTGCGTCCGCCGCAGTCCGAGCGCACCGACTACGAAGGCGAACTCGCCGTGGTCATCGGACGCATCGCGAAGAACGTGCCGGCCGCTCAGGCTCTCGACTACGTCTTCGGGTACACGATCGCCAACGACGTCACCGCCCGCGACCTGCAGAAGAGCGACGGCCAGTGGGCGCGAGCCAAGGGCTTCGACACGTTCTGCCCGTTGGGCCCGGCCATCGAGACGGACTTCGACGCCGCATCCGCCACTCTCACGACACGCCTGAACGGCGACGTCGTGCAGCAGGCGCCGATCTCGGACATGATCCACTCGATCCCCGACGTCATCGCCTACGCCTCGGCGGCATTCACACTGCTGCCCGGCGACGTGATCCTCACCGGAACCCCGGCCGGGATCGGCGCGTTCGGAGCCGGCGACGTGGTCGAGGTCGAGATCACCGGTCTCGGCATCCTCCGAAACCCCGCGCGCGACGCATGAGCGCAGCGGCGGGGACGCCGCTGACGGCAGACATCGAGCGCGCACAGCGCCGCACGGTGCGTGTGCTGGCGGCCGGGCAGGTGCTCGGCGGCGTGGCGTTCGGCGCGACCGTGTCGCTCGGCGCCCTGCTGGCCGCCGATCTCTCGGGCCAGGACGGGCTGTCGGGTTTCGCGACGGCGTCGGTGACCTTGGGCGCGGCTCTCGCCGCAATCCCGCTGGCGCGTCTGGCGGCTCGGCGCGGCCGGCGGCTCGCGCTCACCCTCGGCAACACCCTCGCGCTGGTCGGTATTGCGATCGTCGTCGCGTCGGCGGTGGTCAGATCATTCCCGCTGCTGCTGGCGGGCGTCGTTCTCATCGGAATGGGTAACGCCGGGAACCTTCAATCCCGGTTCGCAGCGACCGACCTCGCCACCGACCGAAGACGCGCGCGCGACCTCTCCGTCGTGGTCTGGGCGACGACCGTCGGCGGCGTCGCCGGTCCGTTGCTGGTCGGTCCGGGCGAGAGTCTCGGTCGGATGGTCGGCATGCCCGCGCTCACCGGCTCGTACCTGTTCTCGTTCGCCGCGCAGGGAGCCGCCCTCGCGCTGTACCTCGTCGCGCTCCGCCCCGACCCGTTGCTGTGGGCGCAGAGGTTGGAGCGCTCGGGAGGAGCGGGGGCCAGCCGGATCGACGCGGTCGACCGTCCCCGCGTTGCGCGATACGCGATCTTCGCCGTGTCGGGCAGCCACGTGGTGATGGCGTCGGTCATGGCGATGACCCCGGTGCACCTGGCGCATCTGTCTTCGGGCGGCGAGGTGACCGCCACCGTCGGCATCACCATCGCCGTCCACGTCTTCGGGATGTACGGCCTCTCGCCGCTGTTCGGGTGGCTCGCCGATCGCATCGGAAGATTGCCCGTGGTTCTCCTCGGGCAGGCGATCCTCGCCGCCTCCCTCGTGTGCGCGGCGCTCTTCACCCATTCGCAGGTGGGAGTGACGCTTGCCCTCCTCCTTCTCGGCCTCGGCTGGAGCGCCGCGACGGTCGCCGGCGCCGCCCTGCTGACCGAATCGACACCGACCGAACGACGTCCGCGCCGTCAGGGGCTCAGCGATACCGTCATGACTCTCAGCGCCGCCGTCGGCTCGGTGCTCGCCGGCGTCGCTCTGGCTGCGATCGGCTATGACGGACTGGCGTGGTGCGCGCTGGTGCTCGTCGCTCTGGTGACGATGCTCGCTCGATGGGGGCGCCCCTCCCGCGACTAGGCTGGAGCGCGATGTCTACACCCGATCCCCGCACCACGACCGCTACGGGAGCCGACGTCCGCGTCCGCTTCTGTCCGAGCCCCACCGGCCTGCCGCACGTCGGCCTCGTCCGCACGGCTCTGTTCAACTGGGCGTACGCCCGGCACCACGGCGGCAAGCTCATCTTCCGCATCGAAGACACCGACGCCGCGCGCGACAGCGAGGAGAGCTACGCGCAGCTCCTCGACGCGCTCCGTTGGCTGCGGATCGACTGGGACGAGGGTGTCGAGGTCGGCGGCCCGCATGCCCCCTACCGGCAGTCGCAGCGCCACGAGATCTACCGCGACGTGCTGGCGAAGCTCGTCGAAGCCGGCGTCGTGTACGAGAGCTATTCGACCGCCGAGGAGATCGACGAGCGCAACGTCGCCAACGGGCGGGCCACGCAGCTCGGATACGACAACTTCGATCGCACCCTCACCGACGAGCAGAAGGCGGCCTTCCGCGCCGAGGGCCGTGAGCCGGCCTGGCGTCTGCGCGTGCCCGATGAGGACCTCACCTACGTCGACCTGATCCGTGGTGAGGTGACCTTCCCCGCGGGGTCGTTCCCCGACTTCGTGATCGTCCGTGCCGGGGGAGTGCCGCTCTACACCTTCGTGAACCCCGTCGATGACGCGCTCATGGGCATCACCCACGTGATTCGCGGTGAAGACCTCATGCCGTCGACCGCACGGCAGCTGTCCCTCTACCGCGCACTCGTCGATGCCGGTGTCACCGACTTCGTGCCGCGCTTCGGGCATATGCCCCTCGTGCTCGGCGAGGTCGGCAACAAGAAGCTCTCCAAGCGCGACCCGAAGGCTGACCTCTTCCTTCAGCGCGAGAAGGGCTTCATCCACGAGGGTCTGCTGAACTACCTGGCCCTCCTCGGGTGGTCGATCGCCGCCGACCGCGACGTCTTCTCGCTCGACGAGCTCGTCGCGGCCTTCGACATCGCAGACGTGAATCCGAATCCGGCGCGCTTCGACCAGAAGAAGGCCGAGTCCATCAACGGCGACCACATCCGCATGTTGGATGCTGCGGACTTTGCCGAGCGGATCGTGCCCTACCTCGCCCAGGATGGTGTAATCGAGGCGATTCCGACCCCCGAAGAGACTGCGATGATCGCGGCGTCCGCTCCGCTGGTGCAGGAGCGCGTGCAGATGCTCGGTGACGTGCCGGGCATGCTCGGCTTCCTCTTCACCGACGAGATCACCTACCAGGAGGACGCACTCAAGGGTCTGCCCGCGAACGCCGGTGAGGTGCTCGTCGCGTGCGTCGGTGCGCTCGAGCTCGTGCCGGCGGAGGAGTTCACCGCCGCGGGCGTGCAGGATGCCCTCTCGCGGGCACTGGTGGACGAGCTGGGGCTGAAGCCGCGTGTGGCCTACGGACCGCCGCGCGTCGCGCTGACGGGCCGGCGAATCTCGCCTCCGCTCTTCGAGTCGATGGAGCTGCTCGGCAAGGCGGAATCGATCCGACGCCTGGGCGCACTCGTGGATCATCTGGCGCAGTAGCGTCTCGGTTTGGCGCGACCGCCGCCGTCGGCTAGAGTTGATCCTCGGCACGGCTTCGGTCGCAGCCCGGTGGGGTATGGTGTAATTGGCAACACGGCGGTTTCTGGTACCGTTGTTCTTGGTTCGAGTCCAGGTACCCCAGCTGGAAGAAAATCCCCGCTCCGGCGGGGTTTTTTCGTTGGTGCCGACGGCGGGTGTCGCCCAGCCTGTGAGGCGCCCAGGCTGGGGGCGTACTGTGCCGTCATGAAAACTTCGTACATCTCCCCAGAGAGGCTGCGCCCGACGCGCTTCGCGGCCGCCTGACGCTCCCGGGATCACTCATGACCGGCATGAGAACGGTCAGCCCCTCCCCGCTCCGTGATCGCGCGGGCCGAGGAACCAGCGAGTTCACCGAACTCGCGCAGCGGGTCCGCGAGAGCGGGCTCCTCCGGCGCCGCTACGGCTACTACTGGACGAAGCTCGTGCTCGCACCAGTCGTCCTCGCCGGGTGCATCGTGGCCTTCTTCTTCATCGGCGACACGTGGTGGCAGCTGTTCACCGCTGCCGGCTTCGCCATCGTCTTCACCCAGATCGCTTTCCTCGGGCATGATGCCGCGCATCGCCAGATCTTCGTCTCGGGCAAGTGGAACGACTGGATCTGCCTCATCCTCGGCGACCTGTTCGTGGGGATGAGCTACGGCTGGTGGCAGCACAAGCACACGCGCCACCATGCGAATCCGAACAAGATCGACGCCGACCCCGATATCGACCTTCCCGTCATCGCCGTCACTGCGGAGGAGGCCGCGACTCCCCGGGGTCCGATCCTGCGCTGGCTCCGATCGCATCAGGGGATCTTCTTCTTCCCGATCCTGTTGCTCGAGGGCGTCGCGCTCCACGCGTCCGGCCTGCGCCGGGTGGTGACCCGCGAGCATCTTGCTCGTCGCTGGGTCGAGATCGCCTTCCTCCTCGTACGGCTCGGGGGCTTCGCGGTGATCGTCTTCCTCGTGCTCTCGCCCGGCATCGCGGCGGTGTTCCTCGTCGTGCAGCTCGGACTGTTCGGTTTCTACATGGGTGTGTCGTTCGCGCCCAACCACAAGGGCATGCCGGTGGTGCCGCGCGACGCGACCTTCGACTTCCTGCGCCGCCAGGTGCTGATGAGCCGCAACGTCCGTGGCGGGAGAATCATCGACGTGCTCCTCGGCGGTCTCAACTACCAGATCGAGCACCATCTGTTCCCCTCGATGCCGCGCCCCCATCTGCGAAAAGCCGCCCCGTTGATCGCGGCGTATTGCGCAGAGAAGGGCGTGCCGTACACGAGCGTGGGTCTGTTCACTTCGTACGCGATCGTCACGCGCTACATCAATCGCGTGGGGCTGGGGGAGCGGGATGCCTTCGCCTGTCCTCTCGTGCAGCAACGAGCGGCGATCGGAGCGCAGGGCTGAGGGCGAACGCCGTTTCACCGCGTCCGTGGGTGCGTGTGGCTTTATCTGCGTATCTGTTGTACTGTGTGGGAATTCCATCGGGAGGACCACGATGTACGCAATGGAGCGACAAGAGCTCGTCGAGCGACTGCTGCGCGAAGAGGGCCGCGTCGGCGTCGTCGACCTGTCGACCCGCTTCGGCGTGACGACCGAGACGATCCGTCGCGACCTCGCGCTTCTCGAAGAGGCGGGCACGCTCCGTCGTGTCCACGGCGGCGCCGTCGCGACAGACCGAGGGAGCACCGTCGAAACACCGGTGTCTGAGCGCGCGCTGCGCAAGGGCGACGCGAAGCAGGCCATCGGCCGGCGTGCGGCTGCACTCCTCGACGCCGGATTCCGCGGATCGGTCTACCTCGACGCGGGAACGACCGTGGCGGCCGTCGCCGCCGCCCTCCCGCTCCACCTCGCAAACTCCCGTGGGGGCGCCGAGATCGTCACGCACTCGATGACGATCGCCCACGATCTCGCCGGGTCCGACCTCGGGTTGACCGTCATCGGCGGGCGCATCCGTGGCCTGACGGCCGCCGCGGTCGGCGCAGAGACGGTCGCCGCGATCTCCCATCTGCGACCGGACGTCGCCTTCGTCGGTACGAACGGCCTCAGCGAGGGCTTCGGACTGAGCACCCCTGATCCCGATGAGGCGGCCGTGAAGGCCGCGATCATCGCGGCGGCGCGGCGAGTGGTCGTCGTCACCGACGCGGAGAAGTTCGGAGCGGAGCTGCTCGTTCGTTTCGGTGGGCTCACCGACATCGACGACCTCGTCTCCGATGCGGCTCCCGAAAGCGGTCTGTCGAACGCGCTCGGCGACGCCGGGGCGGAGGTGTGGGTCGCATGATCGTCACCCTCACCGCGAATCCGTCGATCGATCGCGCCGTCACGCTGTCTGCTCCGCTCGCGGTCGGCGAAGTGCAGTCCGCGACCGACGCGCGGGAGGACGCCGGGGGCAAGGGCGTCAACGTCGCCAGGGTCATCGCCGCCGCGGGGAGGGCCACGCTCGCCGTCGTTCCGGTCGGCGACCACGATCCGTACCGCGAGTTGCTGGCGGCCACCGGTATCCCCGTGCGGGCGGTCGCCTCTGCGGGGCGCGTGCGTGCGAATCTGACCGTGACCGACCCGGCGGGCACGACCACCAAGATCAACCTCCCCGGACCGGTGATGGACGCAGGAGGCGCCGCCGAGCTCACCGCGGCGGTCGTCGAGGCCTGCGCCGACGCCGACTGGCTCGTGCTGGCCGGGTCGGTTCCTCCGGGGGCGGGGGAGACCTTCTACACCGACGTCATCCGCGCCGTGCGCGATGCGTGGGGTGATCGTGCGCCCCGCGTCGCGGTGGACGCCTCCGGAGCCGCGCTCGAGGCTGTCGTGCGCGATGGGCGCCCCGACCTCATCAAGCCCAACGACGAGGAACTCGCCGCGCTCGTGCGAGAAGATCCGTCGGGCGACGTCGATCTGGTCTCGGAGGCCGTGCGGCGGGCACGCACGGTCGTCCCCTCCCACGTCGCCGCCGCACTCGTCACCCTCGGCGGTGCGGGGGCCCTTCTGGTCACCGGCGACGAGGTGCTGCGCGCCGTCGCTCCGAAGATCGCTGTGGTGAGCACCGTCGGTGCGGGCGACAGCTCGCTGGCGGGCTATCTCCTCGCCGATGTCGCCGGCGCGGCGCCCGCCGAGCGTCTCGCCAACGCGGTCGCGTACGGCGCTGCCGCAGCCATGCTGCCCGGAACCCAGGCCCCCACCCCCGCAGACCTTCCTCCCGGAAGCATCCGCGTTCTCCCGTTCGTCCCCGCACACTGATCCACCCCTGACCACGGAGGTCATGACATGTCCCGCATCATCACACCTGAGCTCGTCAGCCTTGACGTGCCGCTGGGCGACGGCAAAGCCGACGTCATCCGGGCCCTCGCCGAACGCGTCGTCGCGAACGGTCGGGCGCGTGACGCCGATGAGCTGTTCGCCGACGCCTGGGCGCGCGAGGAGAAGGACGAGACCGGTCTCCCCGGCGGAATCGGCATCCCGCACGCACGCAGCGCATCGGTGACCGAGCCCACGCTCGCCTTCGCCCGGCTGAGCCCCGGGGTCGACTTCGGCGCACCGGACGGCCCGGCCGACATCGTGTTCCTCATCGCCGCCCCTGCGGGGGCCGACGAGGCGCACCTCGCCGTGCTGTCGCAGCTGGCGCGCAGCCTCATGAACCCCGACTTCATGGCGGGTCTGCGATCGGCGTCGACCCCCGCGCAGGCGGTCGGTATCGTGAGCGCCGCGATCGAGCCCGCGCCCGCTTCGGCGGCGGAGCCGGCTCCGGCACCGACCCGCGCGGAAGCCCGCGCCCAAGCGTCGCCGGAATCCTCGCCCACCCGTATCGTCGCCGTGACCGCGTGCGCCACGGGTATCGCGCACACCTTCATGGCGGCCGACGCGCTGACGGCTGCAGGTAAAGAGGAGGGCGTCGATCTCATCGTCGAGCCCCAGGGCTCGAGCGGCTACAAGGCTCTTCCGCAGAGCGTGATCGACAATGCCGACGCGGTCATCTTCGCCACCGACGTCGACGTTCGCGAACCCCAGCGTTTCGCCGGCAAGCCGGTCGTGCGTTCGGGCGTGAAACGGGGTATCGAGCAGCCGAGGCAGCTCATCGCCGAGGCCATCGCCGCAGCGAAGAACCCGAACGCTGCACGCGTCACGGGGGAGGCGACCTCGGCCGCCGCCGAGACGGCCCCGGTGTCGTGGGGCGCGCGCATCCAGCGCATCCTGCTGACCGGTGTGAGCTACATGATCCCGTTCGTCGCCGGTGGCGGTCTGCTCATCGCGCTCGGCTTCCTGCTCGGCGGCTTTGAGGTCACCACCAATGCCGCGACGGTCATCACCCAGAACTCGCTGTGGGATCTCCCGACGACCGACATCACCTCGCCCATCGGACCCCTCGGGCAGTACCTCGGGTCGGTGGCGTTCATGATCGGTGCGACGTCGATGGGCTTCCTCGTCTCCGCCCTCGCCGGCTACATCGCGTTCGCGATAGCCGATCGTCCGGGTATCGCCCCCGGATTCGTCGCGGGTGCGGTCGCCGTGCTGATGAACGCCGGGTTCATCGGCGGCATCATCGGTGGTCTGCTCGCGGGTTTCATCGCGTGGTGGCTCGGACGCCTCGACGTGCCCCGCTTCCTTCGGGGTCTCATGCCGGTCGTCATCATCCCGCTGCTCGGATCGATCTTCGCTTCGGGACTCATGGTGCTCTTCCTCGGTCGCCCGATCGCCGCGCTCATGACAGTGCTGACCGACTGGCTCACCTCGATGTCGCAGAGCGGCGTCGGCGCCGTGCTGCTCGGAGTCATCCTCGGGCTCATGATGTGCTTCGACCTCGGCGGACCGGTCAACAAGGTCGCCTACGCGTTCGCGACGGCCGGACTCGCCGCCGCCACGGTGGACAACACCGCGCCGTACCTGATCATGGCCGCCGTGATGTCGGCGGGCATGGTTCCGCCGCTCGCCATGGCGCTGGCCTCCACGGTGCTCGCACGCAAGTCGTTCACCCCGGTCGAGCGCGAGAACGGTGTCGCGGCCTGGCTGCTGGGCGCGTCGTTCATCAGCGAGGGTGCGATCCCGTTCGCTGCTGCCGACCCGCTGCGCGTCATCCCCGCCTCGATGGTGGGCGGCGCGGTCACGGGTGCACTCAGCATGGCCTTCGCGGTGCAGTCGTACGCCCCCCACGGCGGGCTCTTCGTGTTCTTCGCGATCAACCCGTTCTGGGGCTTCCTCATCTCGATCGTGGCGGGCACCGTCGTGTCGGCCCTCATCGTGGTCGCGCTGAAGAAGTGGGTCGGCCGCAAGGAGCTGAACGACGCCGAAGCGCCGCAGCTCGCCGCCGTTCCGGCATGATCGATATACACCCATCGGAAGGAAGCACCATGGCAGAACGTCAGGCCACCATCGCCAGCAGCTCCGGGCTGCACGCGCGTCCCGCGAAGCTCTTCGTCCAGGCCGTCCAGGAGAAGAAGATTCCCGTGACGATCGCCGTCGCCGGTGGCGCCGACCTGAACGCCGGCAGCATCCTGTCGCTCATGGGCCTCGGCGCTGCCAAGGGCACCGTGGTGACGCTCAAGGCCGAGGGCGAGGGCGCCGACCAGGCGCTCGACGAGCTGGTGACCCTGCTCGAGACCGACCTCGACGCTCAGTAGCACGAACGGATCGGATGCTGCGGACCCACGTGGGTCCGCAGCATCCGTCGTTTGCGGGGTCAGGCGGTGCGCTCGGCGTAGACCACGCGGTTGTCGACGTAGGAGGCCGCCGCCGTGTCGAAGACGCCGCCGCACGTGATGAGTCGGAGTTCGTCGTCGGCGACCGCCCCGAAGACGCGGCTGGTGGGGAACGCCGACTTCGGATAATCAGCCACCTCGGTGACGACGTAGGAGAACGTCGTTCCCGCCGTGTCGGTGACCTCCACGGTGTCGCCCGGCGCCAGCTGCTCAAGGCGCAGGAAGACGGCGGGGCCGGTGGGGGAGTCGACGTGCGCGGCGATCACCGTGGGGCCTCGGCCCCCGGGGCGACCGCCTCCGGTGAACCAGCCGACGTCGTCGAAGTCCTCCGGCACCTCCATGTCGCCTTTGTCGGTGATGCCGAGGTCGATCAGCGGCTCGTCGAGCTCGATCGCGGGGATCCGCACGCTCGCGGGTGCGAGCGCCTCGACGGTTGCGGCGGTCGGCGGCGCCTCAGGCGCCGTGCGCGTGGGCTCGGCGACGGCCGGCCCCGACGGAGCGGATTCGACGCGGGGCGCAGACGAGCAGCCGCCGAGCGCGAGGGCGGTCGCGAGAACCGCGGCGCACACGGAACCGAGCACCGCCGTGCGGACACGGCGGCGCTCGGTGATGCGGGAAGGAGCCGCGATCACGCGCTCGCGTGGAGACGACGCCGCGACGTGACACCCAGGGCCGCGAGGAGGCCCACCACGCCGGCGCCGGCGAGCGTCAGGCCGAGAGCGTCGACGCTCGACGTCGCGGTGCCGCCGGCACCGGTGCTGACTCCGCCGACAGGCACGGCCGAGAGCTGTCCGCGCACGACACCGGCGGCGAAGTCCACCGTGTGCGAGTCGCCGGTGAACCCGGCGGGGTTCGCCTCGACCTCAGCGAGAGAGAAGCCCTCGCCGCTGTCGACGCCGTCGGTCACGATGCCCGTGGTGAACGGGCCCTGCAGGCAGCCGGAGCTCGTGCGAGGACCGTCGCCGACCGGTGCGGGGTTGGGGAACGCAATGCGCGGCGGGCCGGGCTTGCCGACCGCGGCTTCGTGGATGTGCGTCGCCGTCTTGGCGGGGCTCTGGTAGTCGCCCGAGACGCCGTTGAGGGTGATGTCGTAGCAGATGATCTCTTCGTCGCTGTTGATGCGGAAGGTGAACGAACCGGTCGCTCCCTCCTGGCCCGGAGCGACGACCCCGTCGCTGTTGATGACCTGGTCGGGCGTGGCCATCACGGTGAAAGCGCTCGTGAACGACGAGGGCTCGGCCACCTCGGTCTCGGCGTGGGCCGGCGAGGCCAGGGCCACCAGGCCCACGGCAGCGACGGCACCGAGCGCGATCGTGCGGGGGAGTGTGTTGTTCGACATGTCTCGACCTTTCGACGCGGACGCGGGATGCCTCCGTTGGAGGGGGATACGCGGCAGAGGCCGCTGGCGTTCACGCCGGCTGCGATCTTTTCTCGGCCCGAATGAACACGGCGGCGACGATCGCGGTATCACCCGCAGGACCTCGGTCGGAGGTGCGGTCGTCTAGCCTGTGAGGAGCGTGAGCCCGTGGCGGCAGTCGTCGAGATGCGCGCGGGGAGCGTGATGGAGCAGCCGAACGACTTCGATACGTCGCGGGCATTCGACGACCACGGATCGGTGCTCCTCGGGTTCGCCGTCAACGCGTTGCGCGACCGCGCCCTCGCGGAGGACTGCGTGCAGGAGACGTTCCTGCGCGCGTGGCGATCGCGCGATCGGTTCGACCCGCACCGGGCGAGTGAGCGCACCTGGCTGTTCGCGATCGCGAGGAACGTCGTGGCCGATGCCCTCCGGGCGCGCGCCCGACTCGGGCGGATCGGCTCGGATGCCCTGCTGGAGCAGCAGCCGTCGACCGACCGCGATCCACTCGAGCGGCTCCGCATCGTCGAGGGGCTCTCCCGGCTGAGCGACGCCCACCGCGAGGTCGTCGTCGCGGTGCACCTCGACGGGCGGTCGTATCAAGAGCTCGCCGACGCGACGGGCACGCCCGTCGCGACCCTGCGCACACGCGCCTTCCACGCACTCCGGGCCCTCCGCGGCCACCTCGAAGGATCGGACGAACCCGATGCACAGCCCTGATGACCGCACCGCCGAGTTGATCGCGGGGGCCGTCGCCGGCGAGTTGTCGCCCGACGAGCAGCGCGAGCTCGACGCGCTCCGCGCGCAGCATCCCTGGATCGACGGCGAGATCGCCGAGCTCCGACGACTGACCGCGGACCTCGAGGGGATGACGTGGCGGGAGACCGAGCCGGATGCGGCGCTCCGCGACCGGGTCACGGGCATCCCCCACGCCGCTCCCGTCAACGTCACCCCTCTGCGATCGGCGAGTCGGCGGCGGTGGGTCCTGCCCGCGGTCGGGGCCGCGTGCCTCGCCCTGGGTCTGGCCGTCGGTGTGGCCCTCCCGCCCGCCGGTACGACCCCGACCGGGCCTCCCGGAACCCTCGGCGCGCTCGAGACGGTCGACCTGCGCGACGAACCGTCGGGTGCGGCCATCGATGCCGACCTGGTCGCGCACACGTGGGGCACGGAGGCGATCCTCGACGCCACCGGACTCGACGTCGGGGTGACGTACGCCATCGTGCTCGTCGGTTCGGACGGTACGGAGTTCTCGGCGGGCGCGATGCTGGGCTCGAACGTGCCGATCCATTGCAGCGTCAACGCGGCGGTGCTGCGGGAAGACGTCGTGCGTCTCGAGATCCGCGACTCCCGTACCGGGGCGGTGGCATCCGCGGATCTTCCCGAGGTGTGACGGGCGCCGCAGCCGAGTCGTCGCCCCGCTGATCTCGTCCGAACTCAGGATGGAAGGTGTGAGGCGACCGCGGGCGTCCCGGAATCCTGCGGATGCGCGGGAGCCGGCAGGCATCCATCCTGAGTTCGTGCGAGGCGAGCTCGCTCAGGGGTGGCGATGAAGAGGTGTCAGAGGTCGGTGGAGTCGCCCGGGTCGAGCGCGAGGAACTCGCCGCCGTTCTCCTCGACCGCCCAGGTGAGGCGAGCGCGGTGCATATCGCGGCCGATCTGCGAGACCGTCATGTCGTGGGTGCCGAACGCGCGCCGGGGCTTCACCGCGAGAACGAAGTCCATCGCGTCGCCGACCTTGAGCCACGGGGCTCCGAGCGGCGCGGCGAGCAGGGCGATGTCGTGCCCCTTCGGCAGGGCGTAGGAGTCGCCCGGGTAGTAGAACTGCCCGTTCACAAGAACCCCGACGTTGTCGACCGTGGGGAGGGAGGAGTGGATGACCTCGTGGGTTCCGCCGAAGAACTCGAGTTCGAACGGGTCGAGGGCAACGGTGTCCCCGGGATGCACGACGGTGATGTCGAAGCCCGCAGCCGCCTTCGCGACTCCCTCGGGCGCGTAGATGGGGACGCCCGGCACCGCGGCGAGAACCCGGTCGAGGTGCTCGGCGGTCCAATGATCGGGGTGCTGGTGGGTGATGACGACGCCGACGACGCTCTGCAGGTCGTCGAGCGGACTGGTGAACGCACCGGGATCGATGAGGAGGGCCTTGCCCGCGACCTCGAGGCGGAGGGCGGCATGTTCGTACTTCGTCACTCGCATGGTGCGAGTCAACTCGCCCGCACCGCGGACGGCAACCTCCGGGGGTGGGCCTGCCTCGATTTGGCCGTGCCGTCATCGCCGTGGCATAATTGAACGGTTGTCGCAACGGCCCCATCGTATAGCGGCCTAGTACGCCGCCCTCTCACGGCGGTAACGCGGGTTCGAATCCCGCTGGGGTCACAACACGAGAAATGCCCGTCCGAATGGACGGGCATTTCTCGTTCCGCGACGCAGCATCCGCACGCTGCGTCCGCGGCCGGTGCGGCGTTCAGTCGGTGGGTTCCTCGACGCGTGCCGTCGATTCGCCGTTCTCTTCGGCCGACGTCTCACCGGCCTCCGTCTCGGCGACGACGCTCTCCGCGGAGTCGGCCTTCACCTCGTCGGTGAGTGCATCGGTCGGGGGGCCGTCGTCGGCGTGGGCGTCGTCGGCATCGCGCTGGGGGCTCGTATCCGTCATCGTGTCATTCTCCTGTCGGGTGTCGACGCGTCACGCGTCGGGGTCTGTGGCGGCGAGGCGGTCGGCGTCGGCGCTGTCGATCACGTCGTCGTTCGCATCGGCGTCGAGCACTTCGTCGCCCTCGACCTCTCTCGTCGCGTTCGTCGCGGCGTCGTCGTCAGGGCCGGGCACGATCGGCGGGAGGGAGTTGGTCGTCATCGTTGTCTCCTCTGTCGGGGTTCACGAACCTACGCCGCGGCCCTCGCTGCCCGCGCGGGGTTGACGAGCGCCGCGTGCGAGTGCGGGCCGTGTCAGGAGAGCGCGCGAAGGTAGCGGCGACGAGCGACGCCTTGCGCCAGGCGGAGGAGGGGGTGCACCGCGCGCCATCCCGCGACATCGGAGGGCGCGGTGAGCGATCGCACGGTGATACGCACGACGTCGTCGTCGTCTCTGTGGACGATGAACGCCTCCTCGCCGTGCACGGGATGCCCGGGGAGGGTGCGGTAGGCGAAAGCGACGCGATTGTGCTCCTCCACCACCTCGACCACCTCTACGGGCTCGATCACCGTGACGCCGAGCACACGCGCGTGGATCAGCGGACGATCGCCGACCGAGACCGGCGTCGGTCCTTTCACGGCGAAGCCGCTGCGCGTCTTGACGCGCCACCGGAGCAGGTCTGCCGAGGCCCGCACCCACACGTCCTCGCCCGCGCCGATCGCCGATGACACCTCGGAACGGCGGAAGGCCGCGTCGCCGGTGCGCCAGACGGTCGCGGAGGGGTCAGTCATCGGCGCACCGCGCGTCGAGCGTCTCCAGAAGGAATGCGTTGCGCTGCTGGATCAACCGTCGCAGGTAGGGCACGAGGATCGCCCGGTCGATGACGAAGCCCAGCACGGGGGAGGCGAGGGTGATCCTGTCCACCATCACAGTTCCGCCCTCGGGGCGTTCGCGAAAGGTGTGTTCGTGCCGGAACGTTCGGAACGGCCCGCGAGTCTGCTCGTCCGCGAACAGGCGAGGCCTCTCGAGCGCCGTGATCTTCGTCGTGAGGCGGAACCAGATTCCGAAGTGGCGAGCGCGCCAGGTCACGGATTCGCCGAGTCCGATCCGCCCGTGCGTGACGCCCTCGACGGCGGACTCCGCCGACTGCCGCATGGAGCCCACGTGCGCGTCGATGTCGAGCGACAGGTCGAACAGGGCCTCGACAGGATGCTGCGAACTCGTCTCGACCGAGAACGAACGTGTCACACCGGTGCCCTCTCATCGAGCACGGCGGCGACCGATTCGATCTCTACGAGCTGGTCGGTGTACCCGAGGACGGTGACTCCGAGCAGGGTGCTGGGAACGTCGTGATCGCCGAAGGCGTCGCGCACGACCTCCCACGCCGCGACCAGGTCGCTCTGTCTCGCGGAGGCGACCAGCACACGCGTGGTGATCACGTCGTTCATCGTGGCGCCGGCGGCATCCAGGGCGAGCTTCAGCGTGCCCACGCACGCCTCGGCCTGGGCGGCGACGTCTCCGCGGCCGACGATCGCGCCGTCAGCATCCAGCGGGCACGCTCCGGCCAGGAAGATCAGGCGCGCATCCTTCGGGGCGGTGGCGGCGTAAGCGTATTCCGCGACGTTCGAGAGGGCGGAGGATCGGATCAGCTGGACGGCGCGCGGCATACTCCGATCCTCCCACGGGGGGTTTCAGGCCTTCCAGGGCAGATTCAGATCGCCGGGGTCGACCTCGATCTCTCCGACGTCGTCGGGGCCTCCGGTGCCGGGGGCCACCTCGACCTGGTCGGAATCGATGTCGGAGTCGACGTTGTCGGAGAGTGTTTCGCCCTGCTTCTGCTCGGTCTCGCTTTCGCTTGCCGGGCTGTACGTGCGATCCTTGCGCACCGATTCGGGATCGGTGAGGCCCTCGGTCTCGGTCGTCGCGGGCGTGCCGTTGTCTGCGTTCATGGGAGCGACGCTACGAGCGTTCCGTCCTCGTGAGGCCCGGGTTGACAGGTCTGCCACCCGCGCCGGTGCGGGTCGACTAGCCTCGGTAGGAGAGACCCGCGTTCACCCGCACGCGCATCTCGCAACGAAGGGCCACCCCATGAGAGTTGTCTCCTCAGCCGATTGGCGCGACAGCATCCCGTTCGAGACGCCGATGATCGTCGCAGACGTCGCCCCGGGCGAACCGACCCGGTGCTTCACGTGCGGCTCCACGGCCGAACCGAAGCCGCGCACCGAGCTGTGGGTCGTGAAGCACCGCCACCCGAACGACCACGGCGGGTTCGTCCGCTTCTACTGCGCGGACCACCGTCCGGTGTTCGCCGCTCCCGTGACCGAGACGGTGGGTCGCTCGCGACCGGCACCGATCCGCGAACGCCGAGCGCCCGCCGCTCGTCGCGAGCCGATCGTGGAGAAGCAGCGAGAGACCTGTCCGAACTGCTTCGTCGAGGTCACCGCGACCGGCGAGTGCGGAATGTGCGGCTGGGCGGCCTGAGCTCACGCCGGATTCGGCGAGCGAGTCACTCGCTCGGCCGCCCTGCCGCTGCACCCTTCCGCACGCGCGCGCCGCGCACGAGTCGCACCACGCCCCATGCCACGATCGCGATGACGCCGACGACTGCGATCCACGGCAGCAGGAATCCGATCGCCACCACGATGCCGTTGAGGGTGGCGACGAGTCCGTTCCACCCCGCGACGATGCCGTCGCCGAAGCCGGCGGGATCCGCCGTGACGGTCGGCGTCACCGGGGTCAGCTGCACCGTCAGCGTCGAGAGCGACACCTGATCCTCCAGCGACTCCAGCTGTTGCCGGTCGGAGTCCAGCGTGGCCTGGCGATCGGCGAGCGCCGACTCGGCCGCGATGAGATCGGCGACCGACTGGGCCTGACCGATGAGCTCCGTGAGGCGTGCGATGGAGGCCTCGGATGCGGCGACACGTGCCCGCAGGTCGATCGCCTGGTCGGTGACGTCCTGCCGCGCGATGCTCGACGACGTGACCTCCCCGAGCGCGTCGAGCGCCTCGACGGCGTCGGTCAGCTGATCCGACGGCACGCGCACGCTGATCCACCCACCGTCCGCGGGGTACGGGTAAGGCGCGACCATCGTGTCCGAGGCGCCGCCGGAAGACCCGCGCGTATTCGGGGCGGAGTCGATGCTCGCCGTCTCCACGTAGCCTCCCCGCGCCTCCGCGTCGTCGCCGATGGCGCGGGCGGCGTCGGCCACGTCGTCGACGACGACGTTCGCCGAGGCGGTCGTGGCGATCTCCCGTGCGCCGTCCGCGGCTCCTGAGCCCGGCTCCGCCCCCGGAACGGCCGCACCGTCGAGCGACACCCACCCCTCCTCGGTGGCACCCGACACTCCGCGCCCGGGGACCACGGCCGTCGCGTCGGCAGCGCTCGACCCTGCGCTGCTGGTCGCCGTGGTGCCCACCGAGATGTAGGGCGCGATCACGGCGGCGAGCACCACAACGGCCGCGGCGGCCGCTCCGCCCGCCCACCATCGGCGACGAACCGTCCGTCGGGCCACCTGCATCTTCCGCTCGGCACCGATACGCGCGAACACGCGCTTCTCCATCGCCTCGACACGCTCGTCGGGGAGATCGGGGAGCGCGGATTCGGTGGGGGGAGTGGTGTTCATGAGCTCTCCGTCTCGGTGACAGCGCCGCGCACCCGGGTGCGGATGCGGGAGAGACGGTTGCGGACCACTCCGTGCGCGACCCCGAGATGGTCTGCCGCGGCCTGATAGCCGTAGCCCTCCTCCGTGCACAACCGGAAGATCTCGCGGTCGAGCGGGGTGAGCGCCGACACTTCCCGGAGGATCGCCTCGACGGTCGCTGCATCGATCACCTGCTTCTCGACGTCGACGGTGTCGGGGATGCCGTCGTGGACTTCCGTCGTGCGCGCGCGGTCTCGGGCTCTCGAGCGCAGTCGGTTCGACGCCTGCAGGCGGCAGATCGTCGCGAGCCACGGCAGAGCCGAGGTTCCCTCGAGGCGCAGAGCGGGCAGCTTCCGCCACGCGACGACGAACGTCTCCTGGGTGACGTCCTCGGCGTCGGTGGCGTTGCCGAGCAGCCGATGCGCGATCCAGTAGACCGGCCGCACGTGGGCGCGGTAGAGCGTGCGGAACGCCACCTCCGACCCGCCGGCGGCGCGCGCGATGAGCGTGGCATCGTCGATCGCGTCGATCATCAGCATCCCGTCCCCGAAGCATCCGTCAGCCTTCGGTGCATTGTCTCTCACCTAGAGGTGTCGCCTCCGGCGGGATCGTCTCAGACCATTTCGACACGGGGGTAGACTCGCCCGGCAACACTTTCGGCCTCCGTCACACCCCCGCTTCGAAAGGCCGTCATGGACCTGGAACTCCCGCTCGCTTTCGAGATCGGCTCGCTCGTCGTGCTGACGCTGATCCTCGTCGCCGACCTGCTGATCATCCTCAAGCGCCCGCACATCCCGTCCACGCGCGAATCCACTCTCTGGGTGGTGTTCTACGTCACGCTCGCCCTCATCTTCGCGGGCATCATGTGGATCGTCGCCGGTGGCGAGTTCGCCGGGCAGTTCGTCGCCGGTTGGTTGACGGAATACAGCCTCTCGATCGACAACCTGTTCGTCTTCGTGCTGATCATGTCGCAGTTCTCGGTGCCGCGTCGGTATCAGCAGGAAGTGCTGATGGTCGGCATCATCATCGCGCTGCTGCTGCGTGGCGCGTTCATCCTCGTCGGTGCGACCGTCATCGAGAACTTCAGCCCGATTTTCTACGTCTTCGGTGCGTTCCTCGTGTACACGGCGATCCGTCAGGCTTTCCCCGGCGACGACGCGCACGACGACGACGCGAAGCGCGAGAACTTCATCGTCCGCCTCATCCGACGCACCGTGAACATCAGCGACGACTACGACGGCGCCAAGGTGCGCACGGTCGTGAACGGCAAGAAGATGTTCACCCCGATGATCATCGTGTTCGTCGCGATCGGCGTGACCGATCTGCTGTTCGCGATCGACTCGATCCCCGCCATCTTCGGGATAACGACCAGCCCGTTCATCGTCTTCACCGCGAACATCTTCGCCCTCATGGGGCTGCGCCAGCTCTACTTCCTGCTCGGCGACCTGCTCGATCGACTCCGTTACCTGCACTACGGGATCGCGTTCATCCTGGCCTTCATCGGCGTGAAGCTCGTGCTGCACGCGATGCACGTGAACGAGCTGCCGTTCATCAACGGCGGAGAGCACATCGAGTGGGCTCCCGAGATCTCGACGTGGGTCTCGCTCGCGGTGATCGTGCTGTCGATGGCCGTCGCCACGATCGCCAGCCTCATCGCCTCGTCACGCGAGAAGTCGCCGCAGGCCCCCGAAGATGCCGCCGCTGCGGTCGCTGAGGAGAAGGGCACGCCCGCCACGGTGGAGCAGCCGCCGGCGCCCGACGAACGCCGCTGACCGCGAGACCCGATCGCGCGGGCGATGAGGGGCTAGAACGCCGCCAGGTTCGACCCGAGACCGCCGCCGGTGTACTCCGAGCGGAGGATGCCGCGACGGCGAAGGATCGGCACGAGCTCGTCGAGCATGCGGTGCACCGTGACCGGGTGCAGATCGCCCCAGAGGAGCACGCCGTCGTTGCCCCAGGTGCCGAGTTCCTCGATGCGGTCGGCGAGTTCCACGGCCGTGCCGACGAACCCCGACCCGTCCGACAGGCGCCCCAGCCGCGCGTGCGCGGTGAGCACCTGACGGAGGGGAGCGGAGGCGTCGTGCGCCCCGATGAGGCGGCGGATACTGCCCTGCGAGACGTGGTCGCCGAAGATTGCGACATCGAGCGGTTTGTCGAGATCGAGGGCGGTGAGGTCGGTCTCGAGGTCGCTCGACTGTCGCTGCGCGATCAGAGCCAGTGCGGCATCGTCGGGATGAGCGGATGCGGCGACCAGCCGGTCGGCCTCCTCCGGTGAGGAGACGATCACGGGCTGGATCGCGAACAGCACCTTGACGTCGTCAGGACTGCGGCCGGCGGCTCGCGCGGCGTCGTGGATGCGCCCGCGGTAGGCCGTGATGCTGGCCTCGTCGAGAGGGGCCAGTGCGAGCTGCACGTCGGAGTTGGCGCCGGCGAAAGCCAGACCGCGGCCGGAGCCGCCGGGGGAGACGATCGAAGGTTCGCCATCGGTGAAGGGCACGGCGTTGAGCGGGCCGTCGAAACCGAAGTGCTCCCCGCGGTGGCGCACGGTGCGCAGCCGCGTGCCGTCTGCGTACCGGCCGGTCGCGGTGTCCTCGAGCAGGGCGCCGTCGTCCCAGCTGCGCCAGAGATCGCGGATGCCGGCGAGCCACTCCTCTGCGCGGTCGTAGGCGGCATCGTGGCCGAGCTGGGCAGCGGTGCCGAAGTGGCGCGCACTGCCGGTATCGGTGACGACGTTCAGTCCGAGGCGGTGACCGCTGAGGTGCTGCAGCGTCGCGAACTGCCGGGCGGCGGTGTACGGCAGGTAGGCCGCCGGATTCACCGTGGGCGCGATACCGAGGTGCTGCGTCGCGGCGAACAGGTAGGGCGCGAGCAGCAGGGGGTCGAGTTTGGGTCCTCCGAAGGCGTGGCGCACCCGGAGGTCGATCGTGTCGGCGCTTCCGAGCGACGGAGCGTCCTCGATGATGACGAGATCGAATCCTGCCTGCTCGAGTGCGCGCGCAGACTCCTGGTAGAGGTCGGGGCTCGTCCACCGGTAGTTCCAGTCCAGGTAGGGATGACCCCACCCGTGCGGTCCGAAGCCGCGTGCGAGGAACCATCCGAAGTGCTGCAGCTGCGTCACAGCACGACCACCTCGCGCTGAGAGGCCGAGGCCGGCAGGCTGTCGAATGCGCGACCGAGGTCGCGCAACAGGTCGTCGATGTCTTCGATACCGATCGAGACGCGGAGCGTGCCGGGGAATACACCGGCCTCCGCTCGCTCGGCCTCCGTTCGACCCGCGTGGCTCGTGCTGGCCGGGTGCAGGATCAGCGACCGCACGTCGCCGAGATGGGTCATGTGCGTGATGATCTCGACCGACTCGGCGATGTGGCTGGCCGCCACCTTGCCCCCGACGAGGGTGAAGGTGAACACCGACCCGCTGCCGCGGGGCAGGTAGCGCTCGGCGAGTGCGTGATGCGGATGCGACGGCAATCCGACGTAGTCCACTCCGACGACCTCCGGCCGGGCCGCGAGCCACCGGGCCACCGCGAGGGCGTTGGCGCTCTGGCGTTCGACCCGCAGGCTGAGGGTCTCGATCCCCTGCCCGATGAAGAAGGCGTTGAGGGGCGAGGGGGTGGGGCCCAGACGTGGCACAACGCTCTCGCGGATGTACTGGCCGCGAGCTCGCCGACCGTACTTCTCGGCGTAGCTCGGGCCACCGAGGCGGTCGGCCGTGGTCAGGTGGGGATAGAGGTGGCCCGACTTCGCCGCATCGAACCGCCCGTCGTCGACGATCACACCGCCGAGGACCGAGCCTTGACCGGCGAGGAATTTGCTCGCGGAGTGGACGACGATGGCCGCGCCGTGCTCGATCGGGCGGAGGAGGTAGGGGGTGGTGAAGGTGCTGTCGACGATCAGCGGCACTCCACGCTCGTCTCCGATGCCCGAGACCGCGGCGACATCCAGCACGTCATTGCGGGCATTCGAGAGCGACTCGGCGAAGAGCGCCTTCGTGTTCGGCCTGATCGCTGCCCGCCAGTCGTCGAGCGAGGTGGCATCGACGAACGTCGTCTCGATGCCGAGGCGTTCGAGGTTGTGGATGATGGCCCCGCGGGTGCCCTCGTAGATCTGCGTCGCGGCGACGAGGTGATCACCGGCGCTGAGCAGAGACAGCAGTGCCGAGACGACGGCGGCCTGCCCGCTGGCGACGAGGATGGCCTGGTCGCCGCCCTCGAGCGATGCCAGGCGCCGCTCGACGGCGTCGACCGTGGGGTTGCCGGTGCGCGAATACCCGAAGCCGGCCCCCGTGCCGAAATGGTCGGCGGAGTGCTCGACATCGCTGAACCGGAAACCGGCTGTCAGATAGATGGGGAGCGCACGGGGCTCGGCCGACACCGTCTCGTCTGCGACATGCACCTGGCGCGTGGTGAATCCGGTCGACTCGGTCATGCGTCGCTCTCCTGCCTGGTCATCGGAACAGGCTGACACGGGCCCTGTCCTCAGACGAAAGTCTGGGGCGCCGTGTTACGGCGGAAACCACGAAGGAGCCGCCCCCGAGGGGACGACTCCTTCGTGGAAACGAGTGGTCAGGCCTTGCGGCGTCCCACGATGAGGCCGTAGATCAGCAGAACGATGATCGAACCACCGATAGCCAGCAGCCAGCTGCTGATCTCGAAGAAGCTGTCGACACCGACACCGAAGATGGCGCTGCCGATCCATCCGCCGAGGAGTGCGCCCACGACGCCGAGCAGCAGCGTGATGAGCCAGCCGCCGCCCTGCTTGCCGGGGAGGATCAGTTTGGCGATGGCGCCGGCGATGAGGCCGAGGAGGAGGAATCCGAGGAAGCCCATGGCGAGAAGTCCTTTCACTGAATACGAGCGACGCGACTTCCGGGTGAGAAGCCGCTGACCGGCGCTGGTGGTGGTCACCTGCGGACACCGGTCGTGTCTTCGTACGCGTCCCTCACTGTAGAAGCGGTGAGAGTTTCGCGAAGAGACCTTGACACATCACTCGTCTTGTGATCCGGCAGTTCCGAGGAGCGCAGGTTCCGCGAGCGGGCGATGGGCGGTGGTATTCTGACGCCGTGCGGATCGCTCGTCTCCTTCTTAGCGGCCGCGGCGAGACCTCGTTCATCTAGGCCTCTCTCGTCGCGGAGTTCATCGCGGGCCGAAATCCCCACCCGAGGAGAACGACAGAGTTCATGAGCACAGCATCCTTCGACGACATCGTCGTGCCCGATCGTCCGCGCACCCTGGCCGAGAAGGTCTGGGACGACCATCTGGTGGTCAAAGGCGAGAACGGCGAGCCCGATCTCATCTACATCGACCTCCACCTGGTGCACGAGGTCACCAGCCCGCAGGCCTTCGATGGTCTGCGCACGGAGGGTCGACCGGTTCGCCGCCTCGATCTGACGATCGCGACCGAGGACCACAACACCCCGACGCTCGACATCGACAAGCCGATCGCCGATCTGACGAGTCGTACCCAGATCGAGACCCTGCGGCGCAACGCCGCCGAGTTCGGGGTGCGCATCCACTCGCTCGGAGACGCCGAGCAGGGGATCGTCCACGTCGTCGGTCCGCAGCTCGGTCTGACCATGCCCGGAGTCACGGTCGTCTGCGGCGACTCCCACACGTCGACCCACGGTGCGTTCGGCGCGATGGCCTTCGGCATCGGCACGAGCGAGGTCGAGCACGTGCTGGCGACCCAGACGCTGCCGCTGAAGCCGTTCAAGACGATGGCCATCACGGTCGAGGGCGACCTCAAGCCCGGAGTCACCGCGAAAGACATCATCCTCGCGGTCATCGCCAAGATCGGCACGAACGGCGGGCAGGGCTACGTGCTCGAGTTCCGCGGCAGTGCGATCCGCGCCCTCTCGATGGAGGGGCGCATGACGATGTGCAACATGTCGATCGAGGCCGGTGCTCGCGCCGGAATGGTCGCGCCCGACGACATCACCTTCGAGTACGTGCGCGGTCGCGATCACGCGCCCACGGGGCAGGACTGGGACGACGCGGTCGCCTACTGGCGCACGCTCCCGAGCGACGAGGGTGCGGTCTACGACGCCGAGGTGTTCCTCGACGCGAACGAGCTCGAGCCCTTTGTGACCTGGGGCACGAACCCCGGACAGGGTGTCTCGCTCAGTGACGTCGTGCCGACCCCGTCGCAGTTCGCCGACGCGAACGAACGCGCCGCGGCCGAGCGTGCGATCGAGTACATGGATCTCACTCCGGGTATGCCGCTCAAGGAGGTCGCGGTCGACGCGGTGTTCATGGGCTCCTGCACCAACAGCCGCATCGAGGATCTCCGCGCCTTCGCATCGGTGATCGAGGGTCGCACGAAGGCTGACGGCGTCAGGGTGATGGTCGTTCCGGGTTCCGCGCGCGTTCGTCTCGAGGCGGAGGCCGAGGGGCTCGACAAGATCTTCACCGATTTCGGTGCCGAATGGCGGTTCGCCGGCTGCTCGATGTGTCTGGGCATGAACCCCGACCAGCTCGCACCCGGCGAGCGGTGCGCGTCGACGTCGAACCGCAATTTCGAAGGGCGCCAGGGCAAGGGCGGACGAACGCACCTCGTGTCGCCGCTGGTCGCTGCGGCGACGGCCGTGCGCGGCACGCTGTCCAGCCCGAGCGACCTCGCCCCGCTCTCCGATGAGCCGAGTACGCAGAACCAGGGAACGGAGGTGGAGGTCTGACATGGATGCTTTCACCACGCACACAGGAGTCGTCGCGCCGCTGAAGCGCTCGGCCGTCGACACCGACCAGATCATCCCCGCCGTGTATCTGAAGCGGGTCACGAAGACCGGTTTCGAAGACGCCCTCTTCTCGAGCTGGCGTCAGGATCCGGAGTTCGTGCTCAACCAGCCCGCCTTCGCCGGCGCGTCGATCCTCGTCGCCGGTCCGGATTTCGGCACCGGTTCCAGTCGCGAACACGCGGTCTGGGCGCTGCGCGATTACGGCTTCCGGGTCGTGCTGAGTTCGCGATTCGCCGACATCTTCCGCGGCAATTCGGGCAAGCAGGGCCTCGTGGCCGGCGTCGTGACAGAGGACGACATCGAGCGGATCTGGGCCGCGGTCGACGCGCAGCCGGGTGTCGAGATGACCGTGGATCTGCGTGAGCGGCGCGCGAGCATCGGCGACCTCCAGGTCGCCTTCGACATCGACGATTACACTAGGTGGCGGCTTCTCGAAGGGCTCGACGACATCGGGCTCACCCTGCGCAACGAAGACAAGATCGCGCAGTTCGAGGCTCGTCGCGAGGCATGGCGGCCGCGGACACTTCCTGTTCCGTAAGCCAGATCGACCCCACCCGGGCCGGTTCTTCCGCCCCTCGTCCATACAAGTGAGGTCCATCGAATGAGTTCAGTCGTCACGGGCGCGGTCGCGCCGGCATCTTCTTCCGAAGAGGGCGAGACGCTTCGCATCCGCGGCGGCAGGCCGCTCACCGGGCGCGTGGAGGTCAAGGGCGCGAAGAACCTCGCGACGAAGGCCATGGTCGCGGTGCTGCTCGGCAACTCGACGAGCATCCTGCGCGACGTTCCCGACATCAGCGACGTCGGGGTCGTCCGCTCGCTCCTCGAGGTGCACGGCGTTCACGTCACGGACGGCGAGAACCCCGGCGAACTCGTGTTCGATCCGAGCGGCGCCGTGTCGGCGAACTTCGAGCAGATCGACGCGTACGCGGGGGCTTCCCGCATCCCGATCCTGTTCTGCGGACCGCTCCTGCACCTCCTCGGCGAGGCGCTCATCCCCGACCTCGGTGGCTGCCGCATCGGCGATCGCCCGATCAACTTCCACATGGACGCCCTCCGGGCGTTCGGTGCGGTCGTCGACAAGACGTACGAGGGCATCCGCATCACCGCCCCCGACGGCCTCCACGGCGCCCAGATCGAGTTGCCGTACCCGAGCGTCGGCGCGACCGAGCAGGTGCTGCTCACGGCCGTGCGGGCGAAGGGCGTCACCGAGCTGCGCAACGCCGCCATCGAACCCGAGATCATGGACCTGATCGCTGTGCTGCAGAAGATGGGCGCGATCATCTCCTACGAGCCCAACCGCGTCATCCTCATCGAGGGTGTCGACCAGCTCCGCGGCTACGACCACCGGTGCATCTTCGACCGCAACGAGGCCGCGTCGTGGGCCGCCGCCGCGCTCGCGACCGACGGCGACATCTTCGTCGGCGGTGCCCGCCAGCAGGAGATGCTCACGTTCCTCAACGTCTTCCGCAAGGTCGGGGGCGAGTTCGACATCCACGAGGACGGCATCCGCTTCTTCCGCGGAGGCGAACTGCGTCCGGTCGTGGTCGAGACCGACGTGCACCCCGGGTTCATGACCGACTGGCAGCAGCCCCTCGTCGTCGCTCTGACCCAGGCGAACGGCGTGTCGACCGTCCACGAGACCGTGTACGAGAACCGTCTCGGCTTCACCCGCGCCCTCGTGCAGATGGGTGCCGACATCGTCGTGCACCCGAACGGGATCGCCGATCCCGCACGCCGGGTTCCGCGGCGAGCGCTCGAGCAGGCCGCGGTCATCACCGGACCCACCCCGCTCCGGGGTGCCGATGTCGTCGTCCCCGACCTGCGGGGCGGTTACAGCTACCTCATCGCCGCTCTCGCGGCCGAGGGGGAGTCCGTCGTGCGCAACGTGGGCATCCTCCGTCGCGGGTACGAGAAGCTCTTCGCCAAGCTCGACACCCTCGGCGCCGACTTCGACGTCATCGGATAGCCGTGGCGTCCGGTCGTCGCGCCGCATCGCGCGAGAAATCCCGCCCGAGCGTCTTCTGGCCGCTCGCGGCCGTCGTCGTGCCCCTCACGGGCATCTTCGCCAAGATCGAGATCGAGGACGCCGACAAGCTGCCGCGCGAGGGAGCGTTCGTTCTCGCCCCGAACCACTACTCGAACTTCGATCCGCTGGTCGTCGCCGTCGTGGTCTGGCGGCTCGGCCGGGCACCGAGCTTCATGGCGAAGGAGAGCCTCTTCCGCGTGCCCGTCCTGGGCGCGGCGCTCCGCGCCACCGGGATGGTGCCGGTGTCGCGCAGTTCGTCGGCGTCGGCCGCCCGCGACACGATCCGCGGCTCGGAGCAGCTCGTCGAGCACGGGCGCGGCGTCATCGTGTACCCCGAAGGCACTCTCACCCGCGACCCCGACCTCTGGCCGATGCGCGGGAAGACCGGGGCCGTCCGCCTCTCGATCGCCGGCGACATCCCCCTGGTGCCGATGGCGCACTGGGGTGTGCAGGAGATCATGCCGCGCTACGGCAAGATCAGGCTCTGGCCGCTGCGTCGCCGCGTGCGCGTGGTGCTGGGCGAACCGATCCTGCCGTCCGAGCACGGTGCCGACGTGTCGCGCCCGTCCACGCTCGTTGCGGCCACCGACGTGCTGATGGACCGGATCTCGGGACTCCTGGCGCGGCTGCGCGGCGGCACTCCGCCCGAGCAGCGCTGGAACCCGTCCGCTCACGGCCAGACCGAGACGGGCCGCCTTGAGTCGTAGATCGGATGCTGCACTGCCGCGCGTCGCCGTCGTCGGAGCCGGGAGCTGGGGCACGACCTTCGGCAAGATCCTCGCGGACGGCGGGGCGCACGTCACCATGTGGGCACGTCGCGCCGAGATCGCGCAGGAGATCACCGAGGCCAAGCGCAATAGCCAGTACCTCTCGGGTATCAACCTTCCCCGGGAGATGTCGGCGAGCGTCCACCTGGCGGAGGCTGTCGAGGGGGCGACCCAGATCTACCTGTCCGTGCCGAGCCAGGCGCTGCGCGAGAATCTGAAGGCGCTCCGACCGCTCGTCGACGCCACCGACGTGCCGATCGTGTCGCTCATGAAGGGCGTCGAGAAGCGCACCGGCCTGCGGATGAGCGAGGTGATCGCCCAGGAGCTGCAGTGCGACCCGGAGCGCATCGCCGTGGCGTCGGGGCCCAACCTCGCCCTCGAGATCGCGCGCGAGCAGCCCACGGCCGCCGTGATCTCCTCCATCAGCAGGGAGACCGCCGAGGCTGTGGCACGGCGGGCTCGCAACCGCTACTTCCGCTCCTTCGTGAACACCGACGTCATCGGCACCGAGTTCGGGGGCGTGCTGAAGAACCTCATCGCCGTCGCGATCGGCATCGTCGACGGCGTCGGATACGGCGAGAACACCAAGGCCTCGATCATCACGCGGGGGCTGGTCGAGATGACCGACTTCGCGGTGGCGCAGGGTGCGCAGCCCGAGACCCTTCAAGGACTCGCGGGCCTGGGCGACCTCATCGCGACGTGCCAGTCGCCGCTGAGCCGGAACAACACAGCCGGACGCCTGCTGGGTCAGGGCTACAGCCTGCAGGACGTGGTGAAGCAGATGCAGCAGACCGCCGAGGGTCTGTCATCGGTGACGCCCGTGCTCGAACTCGCCCGCAAGGCGGGGGTCGAGATGCCGATCGTGGCTCAGGTCAAGCGCGTGCTGGACGGCACCATGAACCCGCGCGACATCGCGCCACACTTGACGACCGACGACGATACGCCCAAGGGTGAGAGGACGCAGAATGGTTCGGACAGCGGTAGCGGTGCTCTTTGGCGGTCGATCCAGCGAGCACTCGATCAGCTCCGCCACGGCGGGCGGGGTGCTGCGGGCGATTGATCGCGATCGCTACCGGGTGTTCCCCGTCGGGATCACCCGCGACGGGGTGTTCGTGCTCGAGGACGACGACCCCGACAAGTTCGCGCTCGACGCGCACGCTCTGCCGGAGGTCGTAGACAACGGCACCCGGGTCTTCTGGCCGCACGCCGGCGAACGCACGCTCGTCGTGCGCCGTGCCGACGGCACGGAGGAAGAGCTGGGCGAGATCGATGTCGTTCTGCCGATCCTCCACGGAACGCACGGGGAGGACGGCACCGTCCAGGGCTTCTTCGACACCCTCGGCATTCCGTACGCCGGGGGAGCGGTGCTCGATTCCGCGCTGTGCATGGACAAGCACTTCATGAAGATCGTGCTGCGCGACTCGGGAATCGCGGTCTCGCCGTGGATCACGGTGCGACGCGCGGAGTGGACCGGCGACGCCGCGGCGATCGCCGAGCGCGCGTCCGAGCTGTCCTTCCCCTGGTTCGTGAAGCCCGCCCGGGCGGGCTCATCGGTGGGGGTGTCGAAGGTGCACGACCTCGGAGAGCTCGCCGGAGCGCTCGACATCGCCTTCGCCGAGGACGACAAGGTGCTGGTGGAGCAGGGCATCGCCGGGCGCGAGATCGAGGTGGGTGTGCTCGGAGCGCGCGCGGGCGGGGAGCCGCGGGTGTCGCTGCCCGGCGAGATCGTGCTCACGAGCCGCGAGTTCTACGACTTCGAGGGCAAGTACCTCGGCGGCGACGGCGTCGACGTCGTCTGCCCCGCCGCCATGAGCGATGCCGAGACGGCGGCGGTGCAGGATGCTGCGCTGCGCGCCTTCGCGGCCGTCGAAGGTCGCGGACTCGCGCGCGTGGACTTCTTCCTCGGTGAGGACGGCCCGGTCGTCAACGAGCTGAACACGATGCCGGGCTTCACGCCGATCTCGATGTTCCCCAAGTGCTGGATCGCGTCCGGCCTGTCGTACGAGGCACTCATCACCGATCTCATCGAACAGGCTCTCGAGCGCGCGTGACGTCGGTCGACGCTGAGACCCAGCATCCGGGGTGAGGAACACCGGCAGGCGTGCTGTCTCGGCCGACCGACGTGTTCTGCCGAGCCGGCGGCCCGTCAGCCGTCGGTAGCGGGCCGGTCGGTGCAGACGCTGCCGGTCTCGGCCAACTGACGCGCGAGCATCGGCGAGACGGCGCGGAGGGTGTCGGCGCTGCCGACGACGTCGAAGTCGAGGTAGACCTCGACGGCGGGGGTGCGTCCGAACGTGGTGAAACGGTAGAACGGGGCGTCGGTCCCGTCGACGAGCCAGTCGACGCCCTCGACGGTCTCGCACGAGAGCGTGGAGGGCCCGGGCACGGCGACCCCGCACGTGAGGAGGATCGTCGACGGGTCGCCCCAGGCCCCCGTCGCCTGAGCGTCGGTCCACCGGCGGGACTCGCCCGCGATGGTCTGGGGAAGCCTCACCGACACGTCGGCGCACGCTGGGTCGTTCGCGTTCGGTGCGGCGTCCATCGAGACGGTGCCGGCGCACGCGGAGAGCCCGGTGACGGCAGCGAGCACCACGCCCGCGGCGAGGAGGCGGGGCAGGCGGATCACCTCTCCAGGGTACCCGCCGCGCGATCGGGTGGCGGCGCCGAGCGCTAGCGTGGAACCGTGCAGGAGCAGACCGTGGGCGACCTCAGCGAAGGGGCGATCCTCCGCCGCATCCTCGACCGTCTTCCCACGAGCCGGGCGATCGTCGGGCCGGGCGACGACGCGGCCGTGCTCGACGCGGCCGACGGGCGGGTCGTCGCGACGACCGACACCCTCGTGCACGGCCCCGACTTCCGGCTGGCGTGGTCGAGCCCGTTCGACCTGGGGTGGAAGGCCGCCGCGGTGAACCTCGCCGACGTCGCCGCGATGGGCGCGCGCCCCACCGCCCTGCTCGTGGCCCTCGCCATGCCCGACGACCTCCCCGTGTCGTTCGTCGACGGGCTCGCCGCGGGGCTCGCCGCCGCGTGTGCGGAGCTCGCCCCCGGGTGCGCGGTCGAGGGCGGCGACCTCACGGTCTCCGACACGCTCACGATCGCCGTGACCGCCCTGGGGTCGCTCGACGGGCGGGAGCCCGTTCGTCGCTCGGGGGCGGCCGTCGGCGACACGGTGGCCGTCGTGGGCGACCTCGGCGTCGCGGCCCTGGGCCTGTCGGTGCTGTTCCGCAGCTTCGTCGACGCCGCCGGTTCGCCCGTCGCGATCGATCCGCGCGCGTGGGCGGGGCTGACCGCCGCCGAGACCGAGGGGCTGAAGCGGCAGCTGGCGCCGCGTCCCCCGATCGCCGGGGGAGCGATCGCGGCGGTCGCCGGAGCCACGGCGATGATGGACGTCTCCGACGGACTCGCCCTCGATGCACGACGCATGGCCAACGCCTCCGGCGTGACCCTCGACATCGCCAGAGCGCTGCTCGGCGATTCCCCCGACGCGGCGCTCGAGGGCGGGGAGGACCACGCGCTGCTCGCGACCTTCCCCCGGGGCGCAGCCCTGCCGGAAGGGTTCCGTGCGATCGGCGAGGTTCGCTCCCGCGTGGATGCGCCGGTGACGGTGGACGGCGTCCCGTACGAAAAGCCCGGCGGGTGGGATCCCTACAGGGACTGGGACGCGGGAAGAGGCTGACCCCACCACATCGCCGTATCCCCGTAGACGCGGTCGCGGAGGGGCTCCAGGCCCGCGTCGACCCAGCGCGGACCGGGGGACCGCTTGGCGCGCTCGACCACCACGACGGCGTCCGGCGACAGGTGCGGGGCGAGGGCGGTCAGGGCCTCGGTCAGGTCGGCGTCCGAGACGTCGTAGGGCGGGTCGACGAAGACGAGGTCGTAGGGTCCCGCCGCGTCTCGGAGGAATCCGGCGACCGTCGCGCGGTGCGCTCGGATCGGCGGCGGGCTTCCGAGCGCCTTCGCGACCCGCTCGGCGTTGCGTCGGATCAGCGACACCGCCTGCGCAGCGTGCTCCACGAGGTCGACGGATGCTGCGCCCCGGCTCGCGGCCTCGAGTCCGAGCGCGCCCGATCCGGCATAGAGGTCGATCACTCTCGCGCCGTCGACGAGCCCGGCGGCGTCGAGCGCGCCGAAGAGCGACTCGCGGACGCGTTCGCTCGTGGGGCGGGTGCCCCTCGGAGGCACGTCGAGCACGGTGCCTCCGGCCGAGCCGGAGATGATGCGGGTCACCGTTTCACCCTACAAACACCCGCGAGGCGCTGAGGGCGGCGTCCGCCGGCGATGTCGGTGATCCTGCCTAGACTCTCCCCATGCCCGCCCTGACTCTCGCGTCGCGTCTCGACGGCGTGGTCGGCGGCAAGACGGCTGCCGCCTTCGACCGTGCCTTCGGCATGGCGACCGTCGGTGAACTGCTCGGGCACTACCCGCGTCGGTACGCCAAGCGCGGTGAGCTGACACCGATCGCCTCCCTTCCCCTCGGCGAGCCCGTGACGATCGTCGCCGAGGTCGTGCGCGCGGGGGAGCGTCGCATGCAGAACAGACGCGGGTCGCTCGTCGAGGTCGTCATCACCGACGGCGACGGGCACATGAGCCTCACGTTCTTCAACCAGCCGTGGCGCATCACAGAGCTCTACCCGGGGCGCCGGGGCATCTTCTCGGGCAAGGTGGGCGAGTATCGGGGCGCGACGCAGCTGACCAATCCCGACTACGAGCTGTTCGAAGACGTCGAGCAGGCGCGCATGACGGCCGAGGCCAACGCGAATCTGCCCATCCCCATCTATCCGGCCACCAGCACGGTGACCAGCCGCATGATCTCCGACGCCATCGCCCTCGTCTTCGCCGGGCTCGGCCCGATCGATGATCCGCTCCCCGAGACTCTTCGCGCGCGGCACGGTCTGCTCGAAGCGCGGACGGCCTTCGAGAGAGTGCACCGGCCCGACGTCGAGGAACAGGTCGGACCAGCCGTCGCGACGCTTCGCATGCACGAGGCGCTCGTCCTGCAGTCCGCGCTCCTGCAGCAGCGGCAGTTCGTGCGTGCCATGTCGGCGACGCGGCGCCCCGCCGCGCCCGGCGGGCTCCTCGAACGCTTCGACGCACTGCTTCCCTTCGATCGAACCCCCGACCAGGTCACGGTGGGCGATGCCGTCGCGGCGGATCTGGTCGGCGAGTGGCCGATGAACCGCCTGATTCAGGGCGAGGTCGGATCGGGCAAGACCCTCGTGGCGCTGCGGGCCATGTTGCAGGTCGCCGAGTCGGGGGGCCAGTCGGCGTTGATCGCGCCGACCGAGGTGCTCGCCGCGCAGCACGTGCGTTCGATCGCCCGCATGCTCGGTCCTCAGCTCGCCCCCGAGTTGATGCCGACGCTTCTCACGGGGCAGTTGCCGGCCGCCGAGCGACGCAAGGCCGCGCTGCGCGCCGCATCCGGTCAAGCGCGCATCATCGTCGGAACCCATGCCCTGCTGAGCGCGTCGACCACGTTCGCCGATCTCGGTCTCGTGGTGGTGGACGAGCAGCACCGGTTCGGCGTCGAGCAGCGCGAGGCGCTCCGCGCGAAGGGCTCCACCCCGCACACCGTCGTTCTGACGGCGACACCCATTCCGCGCACCGTGGCCATGACGGTGTTCGGCGACCTCGACGTCTCCACGATTCGCACGATGCCCGCGGGACGCGCGGGAATCTCGTCGTTCGTCGCACCCGTCGCCGAGAAGCCGGGGTGGTTCGCCCGGGTGTGGGACCGCGTCGCCGAAGAGGTCGCCGAGGGGCGACAGGCTTTCGTCGTGTGCCCCGCGATCGACGCGGAAGCCTCGACGAAAGACGACACCGCCGACGACATGGTGGCCGAGGCGGAGGCCGCGGCTCCGCGCATTCGGTGGGGCGTGGTGCAGGTCGCCGACGTGCTCTCGCGTCACCCCGCCTTCGCGCAGCTGCGCGTGGAGATCCTGCACGGCAAGATGCCGTCCGACGAGAAGGACGCCGTCATGCAGGCGTTCTCGCGGGGCGACATCGACGTGCTGGTCGCGACGACCGTCGTGGAGGTCGGTGTCGACGTGCCGAACGCGTCGGCGATGGTGATCCTCGAGGCCGACCGCTTCGGTGTCTCGCAGTTGCACCAGCTGCGAGGCCGAGTCGGGCGAGGCGGCCTCCCCGGCATCTGCCTGCTCGTGACCGAAGCGTCGACGGGCACGTCGGCGCGCGCGCGGGTGGAGGCGGTGGCCAGCACCCTCGACGGCTTCGAGCTGGCCGAGGTCGACCTCGAGCTGCGCGGGGAGGGCGACGTGCTCGGTGCGGTCCAGTCGGGTGCTCGCTCGTCGCTGCGCCTGCTGCGCGTGGTCACAGACGCCGACGTGATCGCAGAGGCGCGTGCTGCGGCCGAGCGCATCTTCGCCGATGACCCGACCCTCGCCCAGCATCCCGCTCTCGCCGCCGCGATCGATCGACGAGTCGGTGCGCTGGAGCGGGCAGCCCTCGCTCGTTCCTGACCCATCGGGTCGCGAGGTTCAGGTTTGTGCCGTCGTCCCTCGATAGGCTGACGACATGGACAGCCGGATCGCCGTCGTACCGGGGTCGTTCGACCCGCCGACGCTGGGACACATCGACGTCATCCGCCGAGCCGCAGCGCTCTACGACCAGCTGCACGTGCTGGTGGTGCACAACCCCGGCAAGGAGGCACTGCTCCCCATCGCGCAGCGTCAGGCGCTCCTCGAGCAGTCGATCGCCGAGGACGGCATCGAGGGCGACGTCGTCGTGGCCGCGTGGAGCATGGGCCTCCTCGTCGACTACGCCACCGATGTCGGGGCGGGTGTGCTCGTGAAAGGCATCCGGTCGCAGATCGACGTGGCGTACGAATCGCCGATGGCGATCGTCAATCGCCACCTCGCGCACATCGAGACCGTCTTCCTCCTGCCCGATCCGGCCCACGCGCTCGTCTCGAGTTCGCTCGTGCGCCAGGTCGCCGCCCTCGGCGGAGACGTCTCGCCGTTCGTTCCACCGGCCGTCGCGCGGTTCCTCGATACCGGTACCAGCGCCCGCTGACGGAGCCGCGGCCGCTCCCGGCGGGTAGCATGGACGACCGTGAGAACTCGCCGACCCGGACCCTTCATGCTGCACGTCCGCGACATCGTCCACCACCCGGGGGAGATGCGCGAGTTCGAGCTCGATCTCGACACGCCCGAGAAGTGGGGCGAGGGCCTCGTGTCCATCCCGGCGGGTGAACCGCTCGACCTCGACGTGCGCCTCGAATCGGTGCACGAGGGCATCCTCGTCACCGGTACCGCCGACACGCGACTGACCGGGGTGTGCGGGCGCTGCCTGCAAGACATCGCCGAGCCTGTCGAAGTCGAGTTTCAGGAGCTTTTCACGTATCCTGGAAACGAAGCGGTTGATTTCGAGGTTCAAGACGATTACGTAGATCTTGAAACTCTGATCAGGGACGCCATTGTCCTCTCGCTTCCGTTCCAGCCGGTGTGTCAGCCGGATTGCCTCGGGCTCGACCCGGAAACAGGCGAGCGACTGACCGAGAGCACCGGCGAAAGTGAGCGAACGCCTGTCGATCCTCGATGGGCTGCGCTCCAGCAGTACCCCTCAGACCCTGACGGCGAAGCGCCCCGTAGCGCCACGCCCGAATCCGAAGACACCGTCACAGAGAAGAGCTAGTCATGGCAGGTAACCCCCCGAAGCGGAAGGTCTCCCGCTCCAACACGCGCTCGCGTCGTGCCCAGTGGAAGGCTGCCCCCATCACGCTGACCACCACGGTCGAGAACGGCAAGGTCGTGTACAGCCGTCCGCACCAGGCCAAGGTCGTCACCGACTCGCAGGGCACCGAGCTGTTCCTGGAGTACAAGGGACGCAAGGTCGCCGACGTCTGACGTCCGCGGCAGGTGCCGTGACAGTCGCTTCTGCTGAGCGCCAGACGCTCATCGACAGGCTCGGGGTCGATATCGACCCCGAGCTTCTGTCGCTTGCCCTCACTCATCGTTCGTTCGCGTACGAGAACGGCCACATCCCGCACAACGAGCGCCTCGAGTTCCTCGGCGACTCCGTGCTGGGGCAGGCCGTGACCGTGCGTCTGTTCACGCGGCATCCCGACCTCGACGAAGGCTCGCTCGCCAAGCGTCGTGCCAGCGTCGTATCGACCGTGGCTCTCGCCGAGGTCGCGCGACGCATCGGTCTCGGCGACCACGTGCTCCTGGGCCGGGGAGAGATGCTCACCGGGGGACGCGACAAGGACTCGATCCTCGCCGACACGACCGAGGCCGTGATCGGTGCGGTCTACCTGTCGGCGGGCCAGGACGAGGCGACGGCTCTGGTCTTGCGGCTGGTCGAACCCCTCCTCGACGATCCCGAGCGCTACGGTGCGGCGATGGATCCGAAGACGAGTCTTCAGGAACTCGCAGCTCAGCAGGGGGCGTCCGCGCCGAGTTACGAGGTAGACGCGACCGGCCCCGATCACGACCGGCGGTTCACCGCCACGGTTCGTGTCGGCGACGTCGTCACCCACGGCCAGGGCACGAGCAAGAAGCAGGCCGAGATGGTGGCTGCGCTGGCCGCGTGGCGCGAACTCGGCGGACGTGCCTGAGCTTCCCGAAGTCGAGGTCGTCCGCACCGGCCTCGCGCCCGCCGTCTCCGGCGCGCGCATCGCGGCGGTGACCGTGCTCGACGAGCGCGCGCTCACCCGCCACGGTGACAGCGGCCCGTCATTCGAGCGTGCTCTGACGGGTCGTTCGTTCACCGCCGCGGTGCGTCGGGGGAAGTTCCTCTGGCTGCCCCTCGACGTCACCGGTCCCGAGCGGAACGCGATGATCGCGCACCTCGGCATGAGCGGGCAGATGCTGCTTCGTACGTCGGGGGCACCCGTGGAGCGCCACGAACGCGTGCGGCTCGATCTGCAGCATCCGACGCACGGCGAGATCGCCGTGGTCTTCGCGGATCAACGCACGTTCGGTTCGCTCGCGATCGACTCTCTCGAGCCGACACCCGACGGTGCCGCCGGGGGCAGGGGCGATGAGTCCGCCCTCGCTCCGCGTCAGGTCGCGCACATCGCGCGCGATCCGCTCGACCCCGCCTTCCGCGACGGTGCGTTCCGCACGGTGCTCGCCCGCAAGGCATCAGGGATCAAACGTGTGCTCCTCGACCAGACCGTCGTGAGCGGCATCGGCAACATCTACGCCGACGAGGCCCTCTGGGCGGCGCGCATCCATCCGGAGACCCGCGCGCTCGATCTGTCGACGCGGGCCGTGAACCGCTTGCTCGCGGAAGTGCGAGCGGTGCTGCAGAAGGCCCTGGCCGAAGGCGGCACGAGCTTCGACGCCCAGTACGTCAATGTGAACGGGCAGGCAGGCTACTTCGCGCACTCGCTGAACGCGTACGGGCGCACGGGGGAACCGTGCGCCCGGTGCGGGCGACCGATCATGCGCGTGTCGTTCACGAACCGCTCGAGCCACTACTGCCCGCGGTGTCAGCGGCTGCCGCTGTCGACGGGTCGCTGAGCACCTTCTTCCAGGCGCCCTCGTATCCGATCGGTTCGAACCCGATGGCTTCGTTGATGTCGAGCATCGGCCGGTTCTCCTCCGCGTTGTACGTGAGGACCCGCGGCGAGCGCGGTGCGATGTCGAGCCAGGCGAGCAGGCCCGCGCACTTGACCAGCATCCCGAGTTTGTGACCTCGGTGCGACGAGAGCACGAGAGTGTCGTATTGGGAGGTGGCCTCGGTCAGGTCGTTGTTGATGACGAGCTCGTTGAACGCGACGAGATCGCCCGTCTCGAGGTGCTGCGCAGCCGTGACCAGGGCGGTGCGTCCGGCATCGACGATCTTCGCGTCGGCGCGAGCGACGCGGGCGGCGTCCCAGGTCTCCTCGTCGAACTCGAGACCGGCCGCGGGAGCGTCGGTGTTCATGCGCGACTTCATCCAGGCGTATCCCGCGACGAACTCGGGCGGAGTCGGGAGGCGCCACTGCACGGTGCGGTAGCCGGCCGCAGCCTCGGTGGCACGCTCACACAACTCGCGCACCCGGGGGAGTCCGTCACGGAGGTCGAGGGCGCTGATGCGCTCGACCTGCTCGAGCTGATGACCGCGATGCTGAAGGAACCGTGCGACGTGGTCGAGCGGGATGCTGCCGAAACCTGTGGGTGGCTGCAGGCGTTCGCCGGGCGCGGGCGGATGCTCTGCCCATGCCTGCAGCACGCGACGACCATGCTGGCGAGCAGTCGATTCGACGAGCGCGTAGCAGGCGGTGCCGATGCCGCGGCCCCAGACGCAGCGGCGCAGTTCGATGAGCCAGTAGACGACGCGCGAGCCCTCCTCCTGGGGAACGTCGACACCGATGCGTCCGACGGGTTCGCCGTCGAGAAGGACGAGCCAGCAGTGACGGATCTCCGCTGGGTCCGGCGCATAGTTCGGCAGGAGTTCGGCGGGGGTCATCCGGCCGTCGTCGTGCCCGGAGATCTCCGCGTAGACCAGGTTGCGCACCTGCGTCATGGCGATGAAGTCGGCGGCGTCGGTGTCGCCGATGGCGCGAGGGATGGCGATGGGCCGGATCTCGAGTCCGACGGGAGGGGTGTTCATCGGTGTTCCTTCGAGAGGGGTGCGCCGGCCGCCGCGTGAGCGGCCGGCAGGTAGGGGTCAGAAGGGACGTCGTCGGTCGAACTGCGTCCACGCGTCAGCACGCGCGCGCTCCTGCTCGGCGCGGTGCAGAGCGAGGAGACGGGCGTGATCGGCGTGATCGCGCACGCGATGGATGCGGCGGGTGCTTCTCAGCAACAGCCACAGCCCGAGACGCAGGGAGAGTCGGTCGACGAGAGAGATGCGGACGCCGGGGTGGACGACCGCCCGGAGGAGGTCGTGCTCGGCGCGGTCGGTCGACCGAACGGGCGAGACCAGATCGTTCATGGCAGTCACTTTCGAAGTGGTGCGCGCTCGAGAGGTCGACGCGCGCGAAGGGCGAGGGTGGTCGCCGGAGGGAGGGGACGCCGGATGCGTCGGAGAGCTCGAACGCGGAGCGCGAGCGTGCGCCCGGGGAGGGCGACGGAGAGACCGAGGCGTCAGCCGGCGGTCGGGCGGAGGGCGACGAAGGAACGGGTCACCCCAGCGCGGACGCGGAACGCGCTATCCATAAATGTGGGCTGGATCATGGTGACCTCCTTTCGACCTCGTAGCAGGGTGAGACGATACTCGCGTGGCACAGCGAACGTCAAGCGTATTCCCAGAAATGCCGGGAGTTCGGGCGTGTCATCGATCAGCATCGGTGGGTCGGCGGGACGCCGAGGAGGGGAGCGGCGCTCTTTCCGGTACCGTGATGCGTTGATCCGAAGGACGACGCCATGCATCTGAAGAGCCTCACGCTCAAGGGCTTCAAGTCGTTCGCCCAGCCGACGACGTTCGCCCTCGAGCCCGGCGTCACCTGCATCGTCGGTCCGAACGGGTCGGGCAAATCGAATGTCGTCGACGCCCTTGCCTGGGTCATGGGGGAGCAGGGCGCGAAGACCCTCCGCGGCGGAAAAATGGAGGACGTCATCTTCGCCGGCACCTCCACGCGCGGCCCGCTCGGTCGCGCGGAGGTGCAGCTCACGATCGACAACTCCGACGGGGCGCTTCCCATCGAGTACTCCGAGGTATCGATCAGCCGGACCCTCTTCCGAACCGGATCGAGCGAGTACGCGATCAACGGCGAAAGTTGCCGCCTCCTCGACGTGCAGGAGCTGCTGAGCGACTCGGGCCTCGGGCGCGAGATGCACGTGATCATCGGGCAGGGCCGCCTCGACAGCGTGCTGCAGGCCACGCCCGAAGACCGCCGCGGATTCATCGAGGAAGCGGCGGGCATCCTCAAGCACCGCCGCCGCAAAGAGAAGACGCTTCGCAAGCTCGAGGCGATGGAAGCCAACCTCACGCGGCTGAGCGATCTCGCCGGCGAGCTGCGCCGGCAGCTCAAGCCCCTCGGGCGCCAGGCCGAGATCGCACGGGAGGCCGCCACGATCGCAGCCGTCGTGCGCGATGCCAAGGCGCGGCTGTTCGCGGACGAGCTGGTCGCGCTCCGTCGCGAGCTCGCGGACCACGCCCGCACCGAGCACGAGCGCCATACAGAGAGACTCGTGCTCCAGGATCAGGCGGAGAACATCCGTGCCCGGGTCGACCGACTGGAGGCGGAGCAGCGCTCCGAGGCCGTCGACGCCGCGCGCCGCGTCGCGTTCTCCCTCGAACAGGTCCAGGAGCGACTGCGCGGGCTCTACTCGCTCGCCGGTCAGCGTCTGTCGCTTCTCGGTTCCGACGACGTCGACCCGTCGGCGATGGCGACGACAGTGTCGCAGGCCTCGATCGACGACGTGCGGACCGAGATCGACGAGCTGGCCGAAGGACTCGGCGATGCGCAGGACGCGGCGTCGGCCGCGACCCGCGAGGTCTCGCGCGCTCGAGCCGAGTTGGACGCCCTCGACACCGACATCGCCGCGCAGAGCGCCCTCGTCTCCGAGCACGACATGCGGCTGACCGCCCTCCGCGGCCGCGCAGAGGCGGCGACGTCGGCGTTGACCGCGATGCTCGCCGGTGTCGAGCGACAGCAGCGCGCCCTCGATGCGGCGACCGTTCGACGGGACGAGGCCGCACAGGCGCTCGAGGCACTCGAGCCCGTGGTCGTGCCCGAGGAATCGGTGGCCGAGCACGCGGCCGCGTATGAGCGCGCGCAACGCGATGCGGCGGAGGCCGAGAGCACGGTGGAGTCGCTGCGCGAGAGGCTGCATGCGGCGGAGCGCGAGGTCGAGTCGCTGACCGCGCAGACGACGGCTCTCGGGAGAGCCCTCGACGTGCGCAATGCCGCCGCGGGACTCGCCGCGCGGGGTGGGCGCGGGGTGCGGGGACTGCTCGCCGACAGCGTCAAGGTCACCGCCGGCTTCGAGGCCGCCATCGCGGCGGCGCTCGGCACGCTCGCGGAAGGACTGCTCGTCGACGCGTGGGACGACGCGTTCTCGGCAGCCTCGTCGGCCCGTGACGACGACCTCGGCGTCGTGGACATCACCGTGGCCGAGCCCGTGGTCGCCGCGGCGTCGAACACCGCGCCCGCCGGACTCGTCGCCGCCCGCGAGGTGGTCACGGCGCCGGCGGGTGTGCTCGGGATCCTCGCCGACGTGTTCGTGGCCGAAGACCTCGACGCGGCGCGTGCTGCGGCGGCGGCGCTGCCCGCCGAGCTCGTGCACGCGACGATCGTCACGCGCACCGGCGAGACCGTCACCGCATACACGATCAGGGCCGGTTCGGGCGAAGGCCGCTCGCGCCTGGAACTCGCGGCCGAACGGGATGCTGCGGCCGCTCGGCTGTCGGAGATCGTCGTCGTCGCCGACTCGCTCCGCGAGGCCCTCGCCGATGCGACCGTCGTGCACCGGGAGTCCCGCCAGAAGACCAAGGACACGCTCGCCGCCCTGCGGGAGCATGACGCCAATGTCGCGTCACAGGCCGAGAAGGTCAACCGCGCGACCGTACGTTTCGAGGCGGCTGCCGCGGAGTGCGAGCGACTCGCCGCGGGGCTGGCGCAAGCCGCCGCCGCGGTGACCGGCGCCGAGGATGCGGCCCGGGTTGCGCAGCAGGCCCTCGAGGCGGCGCAGGAGGCGCCGCGTCCGATCCTCGACGCATCCGCTCGTGACGGGATGCTCGCCGAGCTGGAGGCCGCGCGCGACGGCGAGATGCGCGCGAGGCTCGACGTGGAGACGCTCCGCGAGCGGGTGCGTGCCGGGGAGGCCCGCATCGTCCAGCTCGAGAGCCAGCGCGAACGCGAACGCGCCGCTGCCGAGGCGGCCGCACGGCGCGCCGTCATCCGACGTGCGCAGCGCGAGATCGCGGCAGACGTCGCGCAGCAGCTCCCCGCCCTCCTCGACTCCGTCGACCGTTCCGTCAGCCGTGCGCGCGTCGAACTCGCCGAGGCCGAATCGGCGCGCACCGCGGTCACCGCGGAGCTCGCGGGGGTGCGCGCCCAGGAGACGGCCGTGAGGGAGCGTCTCGCCGGATTGACCGAGAGCGTCCACGGCCTCGAGCTGCAGATCCACGAGAAGCGTCTGCACGCCGGCAGCCTCCTCGAGCGGGTGGGTTCGGAGCTGGGGCTCAGCGAGGATATTCTCATCGCCGAATACGGCCCCGATCAGCCCATCCCGACCGACGGCCGAGACAGCGACGACGCCGCGGACGAAGCATCCGTTCCCTTCGACCGCGCGGCGCAGCGTCGGAGACTGCAGGAAGCCGAGCGCAAACTGGGTCAGCTGGGGCGCGTGAATCCGCTCGCGCTCGAAGAGTTCGCCGCGCTCGAGCAGCGTCACTCCTTCCTCACCGAGCAGCTGACCGACCTGACCCAGACGCGCGCCGACCTCATGACGATCATCGACGAGCTCGACGAGCGCATGCAGACGATCTTCATCGCGGCGTTCGACGACATGAAGGTCGCGTTCGGCGAGATCTTCCCGATCCTCTTCCCCGGCGGAACGGGCAGCGTCGCCTTGACCGATCCCGACGCACCGTTGACGACCGGCATCGAGGTGACCGTGCGCCCCGCGGGTAAGAAGATCGAGCGGCTCTCACTGCTCTCGGGCGGCGAACGGTCGCTGGCCGCCGTGGCGTTCCTCGTGGCGATCTTCACCGCGCGGCCCAGCCCCTTCTACATCCTCGACGAGGTGGAAGCCGCTCTCGACGACGCGAACCTCGGGCGTCTCCTGGGCGTCTTCGAGCGTCTCCGCGAGAGCAGCCAGCTCATCGTGATCACGCACCAGAAGCGCACGATGGAGATCGCCGATGCGCTGTACGGTGTGTCGATGCGCCAAGACGGCGTTTCCGCCGTGGTCGGTCAGCGCGTCGGCGACCGCGCCGCTCGCTGACCGTAGGCTGGATGCATGGCTGAGAATCCCTGGTCGCTCGGCCGTGCTCTGCGCGGCATGTTCGTCAAACCCACGATCGACGAGACCACGTGGGACGACCTCGAGACGGCGCTCATCACCGCCGACTTCGGTCCAGACGTCACCGAGCGCATCATCGACGAGCTCCGCGAGAAGGTCGAGCGCTTCCGCACGACCGACCCGAAGGATCTTCAGCGGATGCTTCGCGAGACGATCGAGGAGCACTTCGCGAAGTTCGACACGACCCTCCGCCTCACCGAGCGCCCCGCGGTGGTGCTCGTGGTGGGGGTGAACGGCGTCGGTAAGACGACGACCATCGGCAAGTTCGCCAAGTTCCTGCAGCGGTACGGGCGCTCGGTCGTCGTCGGAGCCGCCGATACCTTCCGGGCGGCCGCCGTCGACCAGCTCGCGACCTGGGCGGAGCGCGGGGGCGCCGCCATCGTGCGCCCGCAGCACGAGGGCCAGGATCCTGCATCCGTCGCGTTCCAGACCATCACCTACGCGAAGGAGACCGGCACGGAGATCGTGCTCGTCGACACCGCGGGACGCCTGCACACCAAGGGCGGGCTGATGGACGAGCTCGGCAAGATCAAGCGTGTCATCGAGAAGCAGGCGCCGATCAGCGAGGTGCTGCTCGTGCTCGACGCGACGACCGGGCAGAACGGTCTCATGCAGGCGCAGGCCTTCCTCGACAGCGCCGGGGTCACCGGCCTCGTGCTCACGAAGCTCGACGGGTCGGCCCGCGGGGGCTTCGTCCTCGCTGTTCAGGAGCTCACCGGCATCCCCGTCAAACTGCTCGGACAGGGCGAGGGGATCGGAGATCTCACGGGCTTCACGCCGCACGTCTTCGCCTCGGCGCTGGTCGATTGATGACGGGCATCGGGGCGGGCCCGGCCGTGTGCGGTGCGGCGACTACCGTCGTGACCGCCGGACTGGTTTCATAGGGCCATGGCGATCGAGCACGACTTCTTCGGACTCCTCGAGTCGGGTCCGGACGGATCGATCTTCTGGTCCGAGAACGTGGAGTTCGGTGACCAGACGGTGACGGTCGACCTGACGGCTCCCGACCAGGACGACGTCTCGCAGGAGGCGCTCGACGCCGCCGCCGGGATGGTCTCCTCCCTGGAGGGCATCGACCGTACGGCGCGCGACGCGATGGTCTCCGAGCTGGACGACCGCACGAGCGAGGTGATCGAGTACATCCTCCAGCAGCAGCAGCTCCTGGGCGAAGAACTGGACGACCTGCTCGTGGACGTCTCCGGTGACACGCAGATCGACGTGATCCGCTCGCTGCAGCTCATGAGCATGACGATCCTCGCCGACGAGCACGGGGGAGACGATCCCTTCGCCGTGCTCGAGTACGCGCTGGACCCCGAGGCCACCGACGACGTGCTGCTGGTCAACCTCGGCTCGGACGGCATCGTGCAGTCGGTCACCAGCGCCGACTGATCGTCCACGCGGGGCGGCGCTCCCCGACCCGCCTCCGCGTCGCAGGTCCGATGCGCGCAGGGACTCAGACCGCCTGGGCGAAGCCCTCGTCGGTGGAGGCGATGTCCTTCGCCAGGTGCGCGAGATGCGGCGGGATGTCACGGCCCAGCGACACCATCGACTGCGCCCAGAGCCGACCCGCGCGGTAGGACGATCGGACGAGCGGGCCGGCCAGCACCCCGAGGAATCCGATCCGCTCCGCCTCTTCCTTGAACTCGACGAACTCGGCGGGCTTCACCCAGCGCGCGACCGGCAGATGGCGGGGAGTGGGTCGCAGATACTGCGTGATGGTGATGATGTCGGTCCCGGCCTCGCGCAGGTCGCGGAGCGCCTGCACGACTTCCGCCGGCTCTTCGCCCATGCCGAGGATGAGGTTCGACTTAGTGATGAGGCCCGCCGCGCGGGCGCGGGTGAGGACGCCGAGCGAGCGGTCGTAGCGGAAGGCCGGACGGATGCGCTTGAAGATCCGCGGCACGGTCTCCACGTTGTGCGCGAAGACCTCGGGACGCGCGTCGAAGACCTCATCGAGAAGAACCGGGTTGCCGGAGAAGTCGGTGGCGAGGATCTCCACGCCCGTGCCCGGGTTGTCGGCGTGGATACGGCGCACGGTCTCGGCGTGGAGCCAGGCGCCCTCGTCGGGGAGGTCGTCACGGGCGACGCCGGTGACGGTCGCGTAGCGCAGGTTCATGCGCTGTACGCTCTCCGCCACGCGGCGCGGCTCGTCGGTGTCGTAATCGGCAGGCTTGCCGGTGTCGATCTGGCAGAAGTCGCATCGTCGGGTGCACTGCGAGCCGCCGATGAGGAACGTCGCCTCGCGGTCTTCCCAGCATTCGAAGATGTTCGGGCAGCCGGCTTCCTGGCAGACGGTGTGCAGGTCCTCCGTCTTCACGAGGGACTGCAGCGCGGTGTACTCGGGCCCCATGCGCGCGGTGGTCTTGATCCACTCCGGCTTGCGCTCGATCGGGGTCTGAGCGTTGCGCACCTCGAGGCGCAGCATCCTGCGCCCTTCCGGCGCGGCGACGCTCACGCGGCCACCGCCGCGAACTCGGACGCGAATGCTGTCGTCACCGTTGCGACGACGTCGCGCGGCGAGACGGCTGCGCCCACCACCTCGCTCACGGTCGTCACGCCCGCATCCGAGATGCCGCACGGGACGATCTGACGGAAGGGCGCGAGCGAATTGTCGCAGTTGAGGGCGAACCCGTGCATCGTGACGCCTTTCTCGACGCGGACTCCGATCGCCGCGATCTTGTTGTCGGACAGCGGCCCACGCACCCAGACGCCGCTGCGTCCCTCGACCTGACGGCCGTCGACGCCGTGGAGGCGCAGCGCGGCGATGAGCGCGCGCTCGAGGCGTCGGACGTGCGCGACGACGTCGATGGGCTCCGGCAGCCGCACGATGGGGTATCCGACGAGTTGCCCCGGGCCGTGCCACGTGATGCGTCCGCCCCGGTCGACATCCACGACGGGAATGCCGTCGCGCGGGCGATCGGCCTCCTGCGTGCGGGTGCCCGCCGTGTAGACGCTCTCGTGCTCCAGCACGATCAGCGTGTCGGCCCTGGTTCCGGCGAGTACGTCGGCGTGGATGCGTCGCTGCAGTGCCCACCCATCGGGGTAGGGCACGTAGTGCGGGGCAAGGCCCGCCTCGAGGATCTCGATCATCTCGACCTCCGCCGGGGTTGTTGCATGGAGTCTAACAACCTCCGCTGGTGCGTGGAGGTCATGCCCACGCGCCTACCCTGGAGAACATGGCACCCGATCAGCGCGGGGGGCGACCTCGCGCGTCGTCTCGAGAGACCCTGGCGGAAGCGGCATCCGAGCTCTTCCTCGAGAAGGGCTTTGCCGAGACCTCGGTCGCCGACATCACGACGCGCGCCGGAGTGAGCCGTTCCAGCTTCTTCAACTACTTCGCGACCAAGAGCGATGTGCTCTGGGCGGGCTTCGATGAGCGCGTCGCGAGCCTGGACGCAGCGCTCGACCACGACCACGACGGCGGCGACGTCGACGCGGTGGTCCGTGGCGCGCTGAGGGATCTGCTCGACGGATTCGATCCCGACACCCTGGCGTTGGCGCTCGCGCAGGCCGACACGATGGGACTCACCGACGAGATCGAGCGCGAGTCGGCGGTGCGGCGCGCGCGCATCGCGAGGGCGGTCGCCGAGAGACTCGTCGCCGGGGGTGTCGATCCCTTGCGCGCCGAGGTGCTGGGTGCGGCGCACGGGGGAGCGGTGCTGGCGGCGTTGTCGCGATGGGCGGGTTCCGGCGCGGGCCGCACTCCGCTCGGCGCGATCCTGTCGCGGGCGCTGGAGGCCGTCGCGCCCGCCGGTGGCGGAGGGGCGGTGCGGCAACTGCGCGTCGTCGTCCGCGCCGACGACTACGAAGCCGCGGTGGCGTTCTACCGCGACGTCGTGGGGATGCCCGAGAGGGCTGCGTACGAGGGCGACGGCGACGCGCGCGTGACGATCCTCGATGCCGGGGTCGCGACCCTCGAACTGGCGAACACCGCTCAGGTCGAGATGATCGATCGCGTCGAGACCGACGGCGACACGAGCGACCGCATCCGCCTGGGCCTCGAGGTGTCGGGCGGTGCGGCGGCGACCGAGCGGCTGGCGGAGGGCGGAGCGAGCGTGATCGCCTCGCCACGCGTCACCCCGTGGGGTTCTCTGAACAGTCGCCTGCGAGGCCCGGCCGATCTGCAGCTGACGCTCTTCGACGAGGATCCGGCGTAGCAGCGGCGGATGCTACGCGCCCACGCCGGCGCGCCGCATCCGCTCGCGTAAACTTGTCGGATCATGGCTACTTTCGGCACGCTCTCCGACCGTCTCACAGAGACGTTCCGCAACCTCCGCACCAAGGGCAAGCTCACGCCCGCGGACGTCGACGGGACCGTGCGCGAGATCCGTCGCGCCCTCCTCGACGCCGACGTCGCTCTGCCCGTGGTCAAGGACTTCACCGCATCCGTGCGTGAACGCGCCCTGGGCGATGAGGTCAACAAGGCGCTGAACCCGGCTCAGCAGGTGGTGCAGATCGTCAACGAGGAGCTCGTGGGCATCCTCGGCGGGCAGCAGCGTCGGCTGCAGTTCGCGAAGAACCCGCCGACCGTGATCATGCTCGCGGGTCTCCAGGGGTCGGGTAAGACGACCTTCGCCGGAAAGCTCGCGAAGCAGCTCGAGAAGGAGGGTCACACCCCGCTCCTCGTCGCCGCCGACCTCCAGCGTCCGAACGCCGTCAACCAGCTGCAGGTCGTCGCGCAGCAGGCCGGTGCGACGATCTTCGCCCCCGAGCCGGGCAACGGCGTCGGCGACCCGGTGAAGGTCGCGAAGGCGGGCGTGGAGCACGCGCGACGCCAGCAGCACGACGTCGTCATCATCGACACGGCCGGCCGCCTCGGCGTCGACGCCGAGCTGATGAAGCAGGCCTCGAACATCCGCAAGGCGACCGATCCCGACGAGGTGCTGTTCGTCATCGACGCGATGATCGGTCAGGACGCCGTCAACACCGCCAAGGCCTTCCAGGAGGGCGTCGACTTCACCGGAGTGGTGCTGTCCAAGCTCGACGGCGATGCGCGCGGTGGAGCGGCTCTGTCGGTGGCCTCGGTCACCGGCCGTCCGATCATCTACGCGTCGACCGGTGAGGGCCTCGACGACCTCGAGCCGTTCCATCCCGACCGCATGGCGAGCCGCATCCTCGACCTCGGTGACATCCTGACCCTCATCGAGCAGGCCCAGTCGGCCTTCGACGAGGAAGAGGCGATGAAGGTCGCCGAGAAGCTCGCGACCTCGACCTTCACCCTCGAGGACTTCCTCGAGCAGATGCAGCAGATGAAGAAGATGGGCTCGATGAAGAAGATGCTCGGGATGCTCCCGGGTATGGGCTCCATGAAGCAGCAGATGGAGAACTTCGACGAGCGCGAGATCGATCGTACCGAGGCGATCATCCGTTCGATGACGATCGCCGAGCGTCGCAATCCGAAGCTTCTCAACGGTTCGCGGCGCCTGCGCATCGCGCGCGGTTCGGGCATGACCGTCACCGACGTGAACGCGCTCGTACAGCGCTTCGATCAGGCCGCGAAGATGATGAAGACGATGGCCCGCGGCGGGGTGCCCAACATCCCGGGCATGGGTCCGGTTCCCGGAGCGGGGCGTCCGGGAGCCTCCTCCAAGCGAGGCAAGCAGCAGAAGGCGAAGGGGTCGCGATCGGGCAACCCGGCCAAGCGCGCCGCCGAGAACGCCGGCATCGCCGCATCCGCCCCCGCCGCTCCGGCGGGGTCGGGTTTCGGCCTCGGTGGTGCCAAGGGCGCCGCTCCGTCGGAGGCCGACCTCGCCGAGCTGCAGAAGATGCTCGGCCGCGGCTGACGCGTCGCATGCGCCGTCTCGAACGTAGGAGATGGCGCGCACACAGGCCGTTTCTCCGCGTGTCGTCCTACCTCCGCGCCATGACCTACGCCGGGCACGGCTGATCGCGCCCGGCTCGTCCTCCCCAGCACGCTGAGAACGACAGTTCTCCACGGCGGCACCGGTTGGCGCCGTCACCGGGGCCCGTCGTGAGCGAACGTAGCGGGATGCGTCGTCCTCCCTTCACCGCGTGGCTCCGAGAGAACGGCGGGATCGCACATTCCGCCACCGCCCGGGGCGCGGGGTATTCTCAGCGCGCCATGGCCGACGCGGTGGCGGCCGGCCGCGTAGACCGGGTGCGTCGGTCGTGGCTGGTGACGCGTGATGCTGATGCCGTAGCGAGGTCGGCCATCGAGGTCGGTGGTCGTCTCACGTGTGTCAGCGCCGCGGCCCGATGGGGCCTCTGGGTTCCGCCCAGCGACGGACTCGTCCATGTGGCGGTCAAACCCACCGCCTCGCGCGTGGAAGGAGGGTCGCTCGTCGTTCACTGGGGGAATGGGCCCATGCCCGTGCCTCCCCACTGCGTCGAAGACCCCCTCATCGACGTGCTGTTCCACGTCGCTCGGTGTCAGTCGCGTCGAGACGCATTCGCGGTGTGGGAATCGGCGGTTCGGCTGGGCATGGTCGAGCCCTCCGAGCTCGCACGCGTGATGTGGAGGTCGACGGCCGCCGCAGACATCGCCGAGCATCTGTCGGCGCTCAGCGACTCCGGACTCGAGTCGATCTTCGTGCATGGCGTGCGGGCCCTCGGGCTCGCGGTGCGCCAGCAAGTGTGGATAGACGGGCATCCGCTCGACGCCGTCATCGGAGAACGCCTGCTCGTGCAGCTCGACGGATTCGCGCACCACTCGAACGCGCAGGATCGCCGGCGCGATATCCGAGCCGACGCCAGGCTCGCGCTCCGCGGCTTCACCACGCTGCGGTTCGACTGGTATCAGGTCATGTTCGACTGGGCGTTCGTTGAGCGAACACTCCTCCTCGCGGTGGCGCAGGGGCTGCACCTCGCACCGCCGAGGTTCTGAGCGTAGGACCCGGCGCGAGGGTAGGACGTTTCGCCGCAGATCGTCCTTCGTCGGCGCCATCTCCTGCTTTCGGCGCAGGGAGGGGCGGATGCTGCGCGCTACAGCGATGACAGCAGGTGCTCGCGCAGCGTGGGTCCGCCCCGGAACTCGCGGATCAGGTGCTGAACGACCTGGCGGAGATCGCCGTCGGCCGCGTCGGCGACCGCGATCTGGCGCGCGGAGCTGCCGCCGGTGGCGAGGATCGTCTGCAGGCCCTCGAACTCGCGCGCGCACTTGAGCTCCGACGCGACATCGCGCAGCCGATCGATCGTCTCGTGCAGGTGCTCGACGACGGGCTCTTCGCGTCCGTCCGCGTCGACGATGACCCTGGCGTCGAGCCCGTAGCGTGCCGCTCGCCACTTGTTCTCCCGGGCGAACCACGGCTGGATGCGGGGGAGTTCCCGCCCTTCGTCGAGATCGCGCGAGAACTGCTCGACCAACGTCTGGACCAGCGAGGCGACGGCGGCAAGCTCGGGAAGGGTCGACATGCCGTCGCAGGCACGCACCTCGATCGTTCCCCAGCGCGGCGCAGGGCGGATGTCCCAGCGCACCTCGGACGCATCGGCCATCACGCCGGTGCGCGCCATGTCGTCGAGATAGCCCTCGAACTGCGCCCAGTCGTCGAGCGGCCAGGGGAGTCCGGCCGTCGGGAGCTGTTGGAAGACCAATGCGCGATTCGATGCGTAGCCGGTGCGCTCGCCCGCCCAGAACGGACTGGAGGCCGAGAGCGCCTGCAGATGCGGCAGGTAGGTCGTGAGGGCGCCGATGATCGGCAGCACCTTGTTGACGTCCTCCACGCCGACGTGGATATGGATGCCCCAGATCATCATGTTGCGCCCCCACCATTGGGTGCGCTCGATGAGGCTCTCGTACCGGGTCTTGTCGGTGACCTGCTGGTCGTACCACTGCGCGAAGGGGTGGCTGCCGGCGCAGAGCAGCTCCAGATGGCGCGGCTCGGTCTCGGCCCGGACGGCGGCGATCGCGTCCGCGACGTCATCGACGGCCGCGGCGACCGTGTCGCCGATACCGCTCGTGATCTCGACCGTGTTCGTCAGGAGCTCGCCCGTGACGGTGAAGCGCTCGAGCGCCGTGGAGTCCTCCAGCGCATCCAGGATCTCGGGCGCGCGCGGGACGAGGTCGCCCGTATCCGCGTCGGCGAGCATGAGTTCCCACTCGATCCCGACCGTCGAACGGGGGGATGTCGCGAAGGGCACCGTCATGGCCACATTCTGACATCCCGCGATCCGCGAGCCGTCGTTTCGCGGCACGCGCCGTCATCTGGCAGAATAGAGGGTCGGACCCGGTACTCGACCCTCTATCCAGTTCCCGGTCCACCTATTTGAGCTTCCGCCGGGTGTGCACCCCACTCTCCAGGCGTTCGGTTCGTTCGCTTTCCACACATTCAGGAGAATCGTGGCTGTAAAGATCCGTCTCAAGCGCCTGGGCAAGATCCGTGCGCCGTACTACCGCATCGTCGTCGCCGACTCGCGCACCAAGCGCGACGGCCGTGTCATCGAAGAGATCGGCAAGTACCACCCCACCGAGGAGCCCTCGTTCATCGAGGTCGACTCCGAGCGCGCGCAGTACTGGCTCGGCGTCGGCGCTCAGCCGAGCCCGCAGGTGCTCGCGATCCTCAAGATCACCGGCGACTGGGGCACCTTCAAGGGCGACGCGAACGCGACGTCGACGCTGAAGACCAAGGCCGAGAAGGTCCCCTTCGAGGTCGACTCCTCGAAGAAGTCGGTCATCAAGCCCAAGGCCGACAAGCCCGCCGCGGCCCCGGCCGACGCTGAGGGCGACGCCGACGCGGCGTCCGCCTCCGAGTAAGCCGTTGCTCGCCGCCGCGCTCGAGCACGTCGTCAAGGGGATCGTGGATCACCCCGACGCCGTGTCCATCCGTTCCTCCACGTCGCCTCGCGGTGACGTGCTGGAGGTGCACGTCCACCCCGATGACCGGGGTCGCGTGATCGGGCGCGGCGGACGCACGGCCAAAGCCCTGCGGACGGTCGTCGGCGCTCTCGCCGACGGTCGCCGCGTGCGGGTCGACGTCGCCGATGACTGACGTGCCCGCCGAAGGCCGCGCGCACTCCCCGCGTCCGGCCCGCACCCAGCTGCGCGTGGGTCGCCTCGTCAAGGCGCACGGGCTCAAGGGTGCCCTCAAGATCGAGCTCTACACCGACGACCCCGACGGTCGTTTCGCGCCAGGGTCGACCTTCACGCTCCAGGTTCCCGAGTCGTCGCCGTGGCACGGCAAGCCGCTCACCGTGCGCGAGTTCCGCTGGATGAACAGCCACCCGGTCGCCTTCTTCGAGGGCGTCGACGACCGCAGCGGAGCCGAAGAGCTGGTTCGCGCCATCCTCTGGATCGACGAGGATGCTGAGTCCGCCCCCGTCGAGGACGACGCCTGGTACGACCACCAGCTGGTCGGCCTCGACGTCGTGCGTGACGGTGCCGTCGTGGGCCGCGTGATCCGCGTCGATCATCTCCCCTCGCAGGATCTGCTCGCCGTGCGCCCCGCGGGCGCCGCCGACGACGAGATCCTCGTCCCCTTCGTGAAGGCGATTGTGCCCGAGGTCGACATCTCCGCGGGGCGCGTCATCGTGACCCCTCCGGCAGGTCTGTTCGAGGAGCTCGAGTCCGACGAATCCGAGACGGCCGCCGGCAAGGCCGACGTGGCGGAGCCGGCGGCGACCGAGTCCTCCGAGGGCGACGACACGGACCGCTGACGTGCGCATCGACGTCGTCACGATCTTCCCCGCCTTCTTCGACGCTCTCGAGGTATCGCTCCTCGGCAAGGCCCGCGGCGCGGGCATTCTCGACGTACGTGTGCACGATCTGCGCTCCTGGGCGCACGATCGTCACCGGACGGTGGACGACACGCCCTACGGCGGCGGCGCCGGCATGGTGATGAAGCCCGAGCCCTGGGGCGCAGCGCTGGATTCGATCGTGGCGGATGCCGGCGACGACCCCACGGCGCAGCATCCGGTCATCATCTTCCCCTCGCCCGCGGGGGAGGTCTTCACTCAGGCCACGGCTCGCGAGCTCGCCCAGGAGTCCCACCTCGTGTTCGGCTGCGGTCGCTACGAGGGGATCGACGAGCGTGTGTTCTCGTACGCGGAGACGATCGGCCGCGTGCGGCTCGTGAGTCTCGGCGATTACGTGCTCAACGGGGGAGAGGTGGCGTCGATGGCGATGATCGAGGCCATCGGCCGTCTCGTGCCGGGCGTCGTCGGCAACCCGGCGAGCCTTGTCGAGGAATCGCACGAGGACGGCCTGCTGGAGTACCCGTCGTACACGAAGCCCGCTTCATGGCGCGAGCGGGAGGTGCCGCCGATCCTGCTCAGCGGCAATCACGGGGCGATCGCCGCGTGGCGTCGCGAGCAGCAGATCGAGCGGACGCGCGAGCGTCGTCCCGACCTGCTGCCCGAGTAGCCTTCCGCGCGTCAGTCGACGCCGAGGAACGAGCGGTCGGTCAGGACGATCGGGCCGTCGGACGTCATGGCCACGGTGTGCTCGGCGTGCGCCCCGCGTGAACCGTCGGCGCTGCGCAGGGTCCAGCCGTCTGCGTCGGTGACGAGCTTGTCGGTGGTGGCCAGGAACCACGGTTCGAGTGCGACGACCAGCCCCTCGCGCAGCGGGTATCCGCGTCCGGCTTTTCCGTCGTTGGGCACATGAGGATCGCCGTGCATGACCCGGCCGACACCGTGGCCGCCGAAGTCGGTGTTGATCGAGTAGCCGTCCGCGTGGGCGACGGCGGCGATCGCTGACGAGATGTCGCCGATCTTCTGGCCCACCACAGCCGCGTCGATGGCGGCGGCGAGGGCGCGCTCGGTGGTGTCGATGAGGGCGAGGTCCTCGTCGCGCGGGGTTCCGACGACGAACGAGACCGCCGAATCGGCGACCCATCCGTCGATCGCGACGGCGAAGTCGAGCGAGACCAGGTCGCCGTCGCGGAGGGCGTAGTCGTGGGGGAGTCCGTGCAGCACGGCGTCGTTGATCGATGTGCAGATGACTTTGCCGAACGGGCTCGCGCCGAACGAGGGGTGGTAGTCGATGTAGCAGGACTCTGCGCCGGCGCGCCGGATCAGTTCGTGCGCGCGGCGGTCGATGGCGAGGAGGTTCGTGCCGACCTTGGTGTCATCGCGGAGTGCGGCGAGCGTCTCGGCGACGAAGCGACCCGCCGGGCGCATGGCGTCGATCTCGGCCGGGGTGCGCAGTTCGATCATGGGTGTCCTTTCGACCGCTCTATTCTTCCGCGACACGACCGTGCGACCTATTCGTCACGGCGCGAATCCGAGAGGATGCTTCGGGCTCGCCCTGCAACGGCAGAGACGTCGAGACCGCCGCGTAGCATCGAAGCATGTGGCTCCGACGGCTGTTCTTCCACTGGCTCTTCCCGGCTGCCGTGGTGCTGCCCCTCTGGCTTCTCGTCGGGTGGGGTGTGTTCCAGGCGGGCGGGCTCGCCTTCCTCTGGGTGCTGTTCATCGCCGCGCCGTCGGTGCTGGTCGGGCAGACCGTGCTCGCTCTGCTCGTCCGCTCCCGCGGGAGCGTTCGTGCGGAGCGCGCCGTGTCGTGGTGGGACGTCCTGGCGTTCTCGGTCTGGCACGCGCTGATCATCGCGACGGGATTCTTCTCGTCGTGGTTCGCTCTCTCGCTCGTCCTGGCGATTCTCGCGGCGGTGGGGGTCTTCTGGGCGAGCGTCGCGCAACTCTGGCGCGAGAGCCGGGCATCGGTCATGCTCCTGCGCACAGCTGACGGCACCGGGTACATTCCGCCGACGCGGCCGTCGTCCACCCCGAGAGCCGATCCGACGGTCGTCGTCCTCGAGGAGCGCCCTCACCAGTCGTAGGGGGTTTTGGACCGCTGCCGCATCCGTGGCAGAATAGTCGTTTGTGTCCTGACCGGTTCTGCCACAGGGGAACCCGCCGCATTCGCGGCACGGACGCGTCATCCCATTCTTGAACACATCATGCTGTCGACCTGTGGCGGCCGCAGGAAGAGACGATCATGCAGATCCTCGACGCAGTCGACGCGGCTTCGCTCCGCACCGACATCCCGACCTTCGCCCCCGGCGACAACGTGAAGGTCCACGTCAACATCACGGAGGGCAACCGCTCCCGTATCCAGGTCTTCCAGGGCATCGTGCTCGGCCGCTCCGGCGACGGTGTTCGCGAGACCTTCACGGTCCGGAAGATCAGCTTCCAGGTGGGCGTGGAGCGCACCTTCCCCGTGCACAGCCCCGTGATCGACCACATCGAGGTCGTCACGCGCGGTGACGTGCGTCGCGCGAAGCTCTACTACCTCCGCAACCTCCGCGGCAAGAAGGCCAAGATCAAGGAGAAGCGCGACGCTCGCTGAGTCGCTTCTCTCGAACGCCCCGGGCTGATGCCCGGGGCGTTCGTCGTACCCCCGTCCGACATCGGTCGAGATGGGCGGTCCGGTGCACCGCAGGCGGCGGAGCGTGTGCGAACCTTGTGTGTGCGGTTCCCGAACGGCGGCGAGCCGAGTGAGGCATCCCATGAGCAGTGACCAGGCCGCCCCCGCCGACGAAACGGCCCCCGTTCTAGCGGAGGACAAACCGCGTCGTGGATGGTTGACGTTCCTGCGAGACGTCGTGGTCATCGTTCTGATCGCGCTGCTGGTGTCGTTCCTCGTCAAGACCTTCCTCGTGCGTTCGTTCTACATCCCGTCGGCGTCGATGAATCAGACGCTGATCGAGAACGACCGCATCCTCGTCGATGAGATCACCCCGCGCTTCGGCGGGTACGACCGTGGTGACGTCGTCGTCTTCCGCGATCCCGGCGGCTGGCTCGAGAAGGCGCCCCAGGTGCCCGTCTCGCCCTTCACCGAGAGCGTGGAGTGGGTGCTCTCGCTCGTGGGCCTCGCGGCCCCCGACAGCGACGAGCACCTGATCAAGCGCATCATCGGCGTCGGCGGCGACCACGTCGTCTGCTGCAACGCCCTCGGGCAGACGACGGTGAACGGGCAGGCGATCGACGAGACCGCCTACCTGAACCTCCTCCCCGGCAAGACAGCGCCCGATGTCATGGAGTACGACGTGACGGTGCCCGACGGCTCGATCTGGGTGATGGGCGACAACCGCGACAACTCGCAGGACTCCCGCTTCCACCAGGATCAGCCCGGGGGAGGGTTCGTTCCCGTCGACAACGTCGTGGGTCGCGCGTTCCTCATCACCTGGCCCTTCGACCGCTTCGGGCTGATCGACTTCCACCACGAGGTGTTCGCGGGGGTGCCTGCGCCGGAGGCCGCGCCGTGACGCTCCCCCCGGAGACGGCGTCGTGACCGTCATCGAGCCGCGTCTGACGCTGGAGCGTCGGCTGCTCAAGGACTACCCCCTGGTGATCGCCTGCGACGAGGTCGGGAGGGGCGCCCTTGCGGGTCCTGTCGCCGTCGGTGCTGCGGTCGTCGACCCCGCTCTGTCACGCACACGCATCCCGGCAGGGCTACGCGACTCCAAGCTGGTTCCTGAACCCCGGCGTGCCGACGTCGCCGCTCGGGCGGCATCGTGGGTGTCGGAGAGCGCGGTGGGGTGGGCGAGCTCGGTCGAGATCGACGAGATCGGGATCATGGCGGCGCTCGGTCTCGCCGCCGTCCGGGCACTGGCCGACCTGCGCGCACACGGGGTCGTGCCCGAGACGGCGATCGTGATCCTCGACGGCAACTACGACTACATCACCCCCGCCGGTGCCCAGGGGCTGCGCGTCACGCCGATCATCAAGGCAGACCGCGACTGCGCCAGCGCTGCCGCCGCCTCCGTGATCGCCAAGGTCGCGAGGGATGCGCTGATGGTGACGTTGCACGACGACCTGCCCGCGTACCACTGGGCGCGGAACAAGGGATACGCGAGTCTCGACCACCGCGAGGCGATATCCACGAACGGCCTCAGCGCCCATCACCGGCACTCCTGGGCCATCGCAGACGCACCGACGCTCTTCTGACCCCCGCTGTGCCGGGCGCACGCGCGCGCCCGTAGGATGGAGCAACCATGGATGACGATGCTTTCGAGGATTATGACCGCGAACTCGAACTCGCCCTTTACCGGGAGTACCGCGACGTTGTCTTGCAGTTCCAGTACGTGATCGAGACCGAGCGGCGGTTCTACCTTGCGAACGAGGTGAACGTCGTTCGTCGCGATACCGAGCACGACTTCTACTTCGAGATCTCGATGACCGACGTCTGGGTCTGGGACATCTACCGGGCCGACCGGTTCGTGAAGTCGGTGCGCGTGCTCACGTTCAAGGACGTGAACGTCGAGGAGCTTTCGCGGCGGGACTTCCAGCTGCCCGAGGAACTCTCGCTCGACAGCTGACGCCGCAGCATCCGTTCCTCCCCAGGAGGCGGATCATCCGTTGCGCCCACAGCTCGTCGGAGAAGCCCCGTCTGAGCTCCCCGCTCCGCGCACCATGGGGGCATGGCAGCCAAGGACGATTTCGGACGCGCCGGTGAACAGCGCGCCGCCGACCACCTGATCACCCTCGGATACCGGATCATCGACCGCAACTGGCGGTGTTCCCAGGGGGAGGTCGACATCGTCGCCGTCCGCGAACGGACGCTGGCGGTGGTCGAGGTCAAGACCCGGCGGTCACTGGCGTTCGGCCACCCCCTCGAGGCCATCGACGACCGGAAGGCCACGCGGCTCTGGCGTCTCGCGGCAGCGTGGATCGCCGCGCACCCGCAGGAGGCCCGGGGGCGCAGGCTTCGTCTCGACGCGATCGCGATCACCGGGGCGGATCCCGCGACGGGCGTGCTCGAGCACCTGGAAGACGCGCTGTGAGCGTCGCACGCACTCTGTCGGTCGCGCTCAACGGCCTCGAAGGAGCGATCGTCGAGGTCGAGGCCGACCTGTCGGAGCAGACGCCGAAGTTCGTGATCATCGGCCTCCCCGACAAGTCGCTCGGCGAGGCCGTGCAACGCGTGCACAACGCCTGCGTGAACAGGGGCCTGGCGCTTCCGCGACGGCGCCTCACCGTGAACCTCTCTCCCGCCAGCCTGCCGAAACAGGGATCCGGCTTCGACGTCGCCATCGCTGTCGCGGCGCTTGCGACGGAACGTGAGATGGATGCGGCGGGCGTCGCGTCGACCGTACATCTGGGCGAACTCGGTCTCGACGGGCGTCTGCGTCCGGTCCCGGGCGTTCTCCCCGCAGTCGCGGCGGCGGCACGCGCCGGGATTCGACGTGTGGTCGTGCCTCGCGCCAACCTCGCGGAGGCCGAGCTCGTCGACGGGATCGAGGTGTGCGGTGCGAGCTGCCTCGCCGAGGTCGTGCGGTGGCACGGGCTCGACATCGACATCCCCGCGGTAGAGCCGGTGGCGTTGGCCCGCGAACAGGTCTCCGCCGACGAGGTGCCGGAACTCGCTGACGTGATCGGCCAGCGCGAGGCGATCGACGCGCTGCTCGTCGCCGCGGCGGGAGGGCACCATCTGCTCATGAGCGGACCACCCGGCGCGGGCAAGACGATGCTCGCGCAGCGTCTCCCCGGCATCCTGCCTCCCCTCGACGAGGCCGCCGCGCTGGCCGTCGGTTCGGTGCGGTCGCTCTCGGGCGAGCCGGTGACCCGGCTCTCGAGGGTGCCACCCTTCGAGTCGCCGCATCACAGCACGAGCATCGCCGCGTTGGTCGGCGGCGGATCGAAGATCGTTCGTCCCGGCGCGATCGCCCGTGCGAGTGAGGGGGTGCTCTTCCTCGACGAGGCGGGGGAGTTCGCCTCGAGCGCGCTCGACGCGCTGCGCCAGCCTCTGGAGTCGGGGTCGATCGTCATCCATCGCTCCGGAATCACAGCCGCGTACCCCGCCCGGTTCCAGCTGGTCGTCGCCACGAACCCCTGTCCGTGCGGAAACTTCGCCGTGCCCGGGGCGGAGTGCGTCTGCCCGCCCCAAGCTATTCGGCGCTACTTCTCGCGGCTGTCCGGGCCGCTGCTCGATCGCATCGATATCGAGTTATCGATGCGACGAGTGGTCGTCGCCCGCAACGATCCTTCGCTCGGTGGGTCGATGACGACCTCCGCCGCACGCGAGAAGGTGGGCGAGGCCCGGGCGAGGGCAGCCCTCCGGCTGCGTGACACCCCGTGGCGGCGCAACGCCGAGGTGCCCGGCTCGTGGTTGCGGCAGGGGCCGCTGGCCCCGGCCCCGGTGGTGAGGCGCCCGATCGACGCGGCGTTGCATCGGGGGATGCTGACGCTGCGGGGCTACGACCGCGTGCTGCGCGTGGCATGGTCGCTGGCTGATCTGGCGGGGCGCGGAGCCATCGACGTGGGCGACGTCGGTCGCGCGCTGTACCTGAAGAAGGGAGTGCCGGCGTGATGCGGATCGAGGTGACCGCCGCGTCCGCCCGTGCGACGCTCTCGGGCGTGCGCGAGGTCGACGACGACGATGCGACGCTCATGGACGCCTTCGCTCGGTTGATCTGGGGGGTCGTCGTCGAGCCCGGCGACGGAGTGGCCGGACGCGTCGTGGAGCAGTGGGGCGCCGCCGAGGCTCTGCGGCGCCTGGTCGCGGGTCAGTCGTTGACGACGGACGGCATCGATGCGTCCGATCTGGCGAAGGGCCTCGCCCGGTGGAAAACCCGCGGCGACGCGACGGCTGTGCGGGCGGCCGTCGAGTCCGCGCGTCGGACGGGTGCTCGCCTGATCCTCCCCGGCGACCCCGGGTGGCCGGGCCGTCTTGCCGACCTCGGCGTCCACGGGCCGTTCGTGCTGTGGTCGCGGGGCGACACCGCGCTCGTCGCCGACGACCGGCGAACGGTCGCCATCGTGGGGGCGCGCGCAGCGACCGCCTACGGCGAACACGTGGCCGGGGAACTCGCGGCGGAGCTCGCATCGGCCGGGATCACGATCGTCTCCGGTGCCGCATACGGCATCGATGGCGTCGCGCATCGCTCCGCGCTCCACGTCGGTGGGCGGACGGTGGCTCTGCTGGCCGGGGGAGTGGATCGGCCCTACCCCTCGGGTCATGCCGCTTTAATCGATGCGACGGCGCGCTCCGGCGCAGTCCTCGCGGAGACCCCGTGCGGAACGCCCCCGACGAAATGGCGCTTCCTCGCGAGGAACAGGCTGATCGCGGCGCTGGCCGACGCGACCGTCGTCGTCGAGGCAGGTGTGCGCAGCGGTTCGCTGAACACCGCCGCGCACGAGGCCGCCCTCGGCCGGCCCCTCGGGGCCGTTCCCGGAGCGATCACGAGTGCGTCATCCGCCGGGTGCCATCGCGTCATCCGTGACTTCGACGGCGCGCTCGTCACCTGCGCCGGCGACGTGCGCGAGATGCTCGGCCTGAGCGACGCACCCACTCTGTCGTTCGATGAGACCCGCACCGATGAGATGACCCGTGTGCTCGACGCCATGAGCACCCGGCAGTCACGCAGCGCTGATGAGATCGCTCGGCGCAGCGGCATCGCACCTCAGGAGGCGGAAGGGTTGATCGCCCTCGCCGAGCTGTCGGGGCAGGCTCTCGAGCGGGCGGACGGGTGGCGACGAGCACCCTCCACCCGATGACGCGCCGACGCGGCACACCGCGGCGCCGGCAACGGAAGGCATGCTGGGCACATGGAATGGGAGCGAGCGGTGGAGGTCTACCTCCGTCAGCTGACGGAGGTGCGCCGACTCTCTCCCGCCACCGTCCGCGCCTATCGTTCCGATCTCGCCGACCTCCGATCTCATGTCGGCGACGTCGACCTCGATCGCATCGATCTCGAGGAGTTGCGCTCGTGGCTGTGGTCTGTGACCCAGGCCGGCTCGGCGCGGTCGACGATCGCGCGGCGAACGGCCACCGTCCGCGGGTTCTTCGCGTGGGCGGCCGAGCAGGGGCTGGTCGCCGTCGATCCGGCACTGCGTCTGGTGACACCCAAACGCGGTCGAACTCTTCCTCGCGTCGCGACGGCCGATGCACTGCGCGAGACCCTCGATGCCATGACGGACATCGCCGCCGAGGGCGACGCGATCGCGCTCCGCGACCACGCGATCCTCGAGCTGCTCTACGGGGCGGGGATGCGGGTCTCCGAGCTCTGTGGTCTCGATGTCGACGACGTCGACCGTGAACGTCGCACCGCGCGTGTGCTCGGCAAGGGGTCGAAGGAGCGCGTCGTTCCGTTCGGCGCTCCCGCGGGGCGCGCCGTCGATGCCTATCTCGTGCGCGGTCGTCCGGTGCTCGCCTCTCGTGCGGCGGCGGCCGGCAGAGCACTCCTGCTCGGTACGCGCGGCGGTCGAATGGGCGTCCGCAGCGTGTACGACCTCGTCTCGCGCACACTGGCGCCGCTCGTGGGAGCCAGCGTCGGCCCCCACGCCCTCCGCCACTCCGCGGCCACGCATCTGCTCGATGGGGGCGCCGACCTTCGAGCCGTCCAGGAGATCCTCGGCCACGCGAGTCTGGGAACCACCCAGATCTACACCCACGTCTCGAGCGAACGTCTGGCGGCCACGTACCGCCTCGCCCACCCCCGCGCCTGAACCGACCCCCGACGCTACGGTGGTGAAATGCGCACCCGAGCCCGCTCTCTCGCCGCCGCCCTCGCCCTCGTGAGTGCGCTCCTCGTGGCCGGATGCTCCGCGGTGTCGCAGCCCATCGTCACGCGCCTCCCTTCCGACGGCGCGCCGGCCGCCTCGGCCACGCCGTCCGCATCCGCCTCGTCGTCCGCATCCGGCACACCCACTACCTCGGCGAGATCCTCGTCGACCCCGTCGCCGTCGGTCGAAGACGCGGACGACTGCGGCGGTCAGGCGCGGACCATCACCGCGAGCGATCGAACCATCGTGCTGACCGGGCAGTGTCCGCTCGTTCGCATCGAGGGGAACGCGGTGTCCGTCGATGCTCGGGGCGCGAGCGTGGGCGCGGTGTCGATCGCGGGAGACCGCATCGCCCTTACCGCCGAAGCCATCGGCGACACGACGGTCGACGGCAATGACGCGTCGCTGGAGGTTTCATCGGTCGGTGCTCTGACGATCCGCGGTGATCGCAACGCGGTCACCGCACCGGGTGGCGGGGGAGACGTGGTCGTCTCGGGCAACGACAACACGGTCACCGCTCCGGTGTCGAACGTCACGGTCGACGGACAACGCAACCGCATCGGTTGATCAGCAGCAGGGGAGCAGTACCGCGCGCGGCACGCCGCCGAGCAGCAGCATCGGGTTGATGTAGTTCCCATCGAGGCGCACTCCGAAGTGGAGCACCCCCGGCGGTGTGTGCCCGCCCTCGCCCTGAGCGGCCACGATGTCGCCTCCGAAGACGACGGAACCGATCGCCGCCCGCGGCTCGACCGGCTCGAGTGTCGTCACCAGGCCCCCGCCGTGGTCGATGGTCACCACCCCGCGCCCGGCCACCGGCCCGGCGAAGACGATGATCCCCCCGGACGGTGCACGCACGGCGCCCCCGTCCCACACCAGGTCGACTCCGCGGTGGCCCGGGCCGTAGGCGTGCGCGGGCGCGGCGAAGGGTTCGACGACCTGGACGGTGTCGACCGGCCAGCGCCATCCGAGCGCCGAGAGGTCGACCGTCTCGGCCGACGATGCATCAGCGGTGGCGATGAGTGCGACCGCGGCTGCTGCCGCCGCGATCGGCAGGAATCGGGCGCGTGTCGACATGCCAGCGAGCCTCGCCTCTCGGAGCGCCAGGGGAGCGGACGCCGGTCACGCGGTGGTGAATGTCTTGCCTTCGGCGGCCTGGGGAGGAGAGGCCGGTCCCGAGCGGCGGGCGTGCCCGGGAAGCGGGGCGCGCTGATAGAGTAGACGTTGCACCCCGTGTATCGGGGTGACTCCGCGTGCCCTCAGCGCTTCGTGGTTCTTCGAACCGCACCGCGCGGCATCCCGCACCCATCGGTCCCTGAGAAGTTTCAGGGTGGGTGCGCGCCGGGCACCAGGCCCGCCGCTCCTCCGGACCGGCGAGATCAACCGCAGACGGCGCGTGCGCGCGCCGAGAACAGGAGAACGGCCATGGCCGTCGTCACCATTCGCCAGCTGCTCGACAGCGGCGTCCACTTCGGACACCAGACCCGCCGGTGGAACCCGAAAGTCAAGCGCTTCATCCTCACCGAGCGCAGCGGCATCCACATCATCGACCTCCAGCAGTCGCTGACCTACATCGACAAGGCGTACGAGTTCGTCAAGGAGACGGTCGCCCACGGCGGCACCATCCTCTTCGTCGGTACGAAGAAGCAGGCGCAGGAAGTCCTCGCCGAGCAGGCGACGCGCGTCAACCAGCCCTACGTGAACCAGCGCTGGCTCGGCGGTCTGCTCACCAACTTCCAGACGGTCTCCAAGCGCCTCGCTCGCATGAAGGAGCTCGAGGAGCTCGACTACGAGAACCCGGCCGAGAGCGGCTTCACCAAGAAGGAACTCCTTCTGAAGAAGCGCGAGCTCGACAAGCTCCACAAGTCGCTCGGCGGTATCCGCAACCTGCAGAAGACCCCCTCGGCCATCTGGGTCGTCGACGCCAAGCGCGAGCACCTCGCCGTCGACGAGGCCAAGAAGCTCGGTATCCCCGTGATCGGCATCCTCGACACGAACGCCGACCCCGACGAGTTCCAGTACCCGATCCCCGGCAACGACGACGCGATCCGTTCGGTGAGCCTGCTCACGCGCATCATCGCCGACGCCGCCGCCGAGGGCCTGATCCAGCGCCACAACCCCACCGACGAGGCGGCCACCGAGGCCGAGCCCCTCGCCGACTGGGAGCGCGAGCTGCTCGAGCAGGGTGCTCCGGCGCAGTCGTCGGCCGACACCGAGAAGGTCGCCGACCTGGGTGAGGCCACGGCCGAGGCCACCGAGCTCGTCGCCGACGAGCAGGTCGAGACGACCGAGCGCGCCACCGAGTCGATCGCCGACGCCCTGGGCGCCGAGGCGCACGACGAGGCCGTCGCGGCCGCCGCCGGCGAGTCGACCGAAGAGGTCGCCGCCGACGAAGCCGCCGACGCCAAGTAACCGGCGCTTTCCCCGCAGACGCTACGATCGGCGCGCCCGCCCTCCGACCCCGGTCGGAGCGGCGGGCGCGCCGGGCATCCGTCACCCACATACGAACCAAGGAGCCAGCACCCCATGGCAAACTTCACCATCGCCGACATCAAGGCGCTGCGAGAGCAGCTCGGCACGGGCATGGTCGACACGAAGAAGGCGCTCGAAGAGGCTGACGGCAACGTCGAGAAGGCCGTCGAGATCCTCCGTCTCAAGGGAGCGAAGGGCAACGCGAAGCGTGCCGACCGTTCCACGAGCGAGGGCCTTGTCGCCGCGCGCGAGCTGAACGGCAAGGTCACCCTCGTCGAGCTCGCCTGCGAGACCGACTTCGTCGCGAAGAACGAGCGCTTCATCGCCCTCGCCGACAAGGTCGCGGATGCTGCGGCCGCCGCCGCCGCGGACTCGGCCGAGGCGGCTCTCGCCGCCGACGCGAACGGCCAGACGGTCGACCAGCTCATCTCCGACGAGGCAGCGATCATCGGCGAGAAGGTCGAACTGCGTCGCGTCCGCACCCTGTCGGGCGACCACTTCGAGATCTACCTCCACAAGACGAGCAAGGACCTCCCGCCCCAGGTGGGCGTCGTCCTCGCCTACTCGGGTGACGACGCGGAGACCGCGCGCAGCATCGCGCAGCACGTCTCGTTCGCCAACCCGTCGTACCTCTCCCGCGACGACGTGCCCGAGGCCGACGTCGACAAGGAGCGCGAGATCGTCACCGAGATCTCCCGCAACGAGGGCAAGCCGGAAGCAGCTCTTCCGAAGATCGTCGAAGGACGCGTCAACGCGTTCTTCAAGCAGGTGTCGCTGCTCGACCAGGATTACGCGAAGGACAACAAGCTGTCCATCGCCCAGGTCGCGAAGAACGCCGGCATCACCCTGACCGACTTCGCCCGCTTCAAGGTCGGCGCGTAGCTCGTCTCCAGAGCCCGGGATGCATCAGCATCCCGGGCTCTTGTCTTGCCCGCGACATGCGCGCGGTACCTTTGAACCCGACGAGAGGACGACACCCGTGATCGATGAGAACTCCACCCGACGCAGGGTTCTGCTGAAGCTCTCCGGGGAGGCATTCGGTGGGGGGCAACTGGGGGTCAATCCCGACGTCGTGAGCCAGATCGCCCGCGAGATCGCCGCGGCCGTAGACCAGGTGGAGATCGCCATCGTCGTCGGCGGAGGCAATTTCTTCCGTGGTGCCGAGCTCAGCCAGCGCGGCATGGACCGCGGTCGTGCCGATTACATGGGCATGCTGGGTACGGTCATGAACGCCCTCGCCCTGCAGGACTTCCTCGAGCAAGCGGGTGCCGCCACGCGCGTGCAGTCGGCCATCTCGATGACACAGGTGGCCGAGCCTTACATCCCGCGCCGCGCCGTCCGGCACATGGAGAAGGGTCGCATCGTCATCTTCGGTGCGGGCGCCGGGCTTCCGTACTTCTCCACCGACACGGTGGCCGCGCAGCGCGCTCTTGAGACCGGTTGCACCGAGGTGCTGGTCGCGAAGAACGGGGTCGATGGCGTCTACACCGCCGACCCGCGCACGGATCCGACGGCGACCCGTATCGACCACATCACCTACATGGACGCCCTGCAACGCGGCCTGAAGGTCGTGGACTCCACGGCCTTCAGCCTCTGCATGGACAACCGGATGGATATGCGCGTGTTCGGGATGGAGCCCGCCGGCAACGTCACCCGTGCGCTGGTCGGGGAGCCGATCGGTACGCGCGTCTCGGTATGACGGTTCGTCGCGCCCGGGAAGCGCGCCGCACCGCCGTTAGAGTTATGGCACAGGTTTTACGAATGGAGTCACCGTGATCGCCGAAGTTATGGCCGATGCAGGAACGCGCATGGATCGCGCCGTCGAGGCGGCGAAGGACGACTTCGCCACCGTTCGCACCGGGCGGGCGAACCCGCAGATGTTCCAGAAGATCCTCGTGGACTACTACGGCACGCCGACGCCGCTTGCGCAGCTCGCATCGCTGAACAACGCCGAGGCTCGCACGCTCGTCGTGACCCCTTACGACAAGTCGGCGCTGAAGGCCATCGAACAGGCGATCCGCGACATGCCGAACCTTGGAGCGAACCCCACGAACGACGGCAACCTCGTGCGGGTGACGCTTCCCGAGCTGACGCAGGAGCGTCGCAAGGAGTACGTCAAGATCGTGCGCACGAAGGGCGAGGACGCGAAGGTGCACGTCCGCGGCATCCGTCGGAAGGCGAAGGATGACCTCGATGCGCTGAAGAGCGAGATCGGCGAAGACGAGATCTCCCGTGCCGACAAGGAGCTCGACTCCCTGACGCGTGCGCACGTCGACGCGATCGACGATGCACTCAAGCGCAAAGAAGCAGAGCTGCTCGAGGTCTGAGAATCCCCGTGACCGACGCCCCCGGGTCGGAAGGCTCTGAGCCGTCCGATCCTCCGATCAGCCGCCGTGAGAGCGGTGGGCTCCGACGCGCGCACAGCGCGGCCGATGCCCCCGCCACGACGGTGTCCGGCGCGCGTTCGGCGCGCGCGGAGTTCGAGACCCACGTCGCACACGCGCGGGCGGAGTTCGAAGAGGCGAACGAGCGGATCAAGCAGCGCACGGGCCGTGATCTCATCCTCGCGATCGTCATCGGAGTTGCGATCGGCGTCGTCGTCGTCGCGTCGCTGATCTTCTTCAAGTGGATCTTCCTGCTGTTCGCGATCGGCGCGACCTCGCTCGGCGTCTTCGAGTTCGTCCGTGCTCTGCGAGCGTCGGGCCGCCGCGTCGACCTGATCCCGCAGCTGCTCGGCGGCGTGGTGCTGATGCTGAGCGGCTACTTCGTCGATCTCTGGTTGCACTGGGTGCTCACGGTGGTCGTCGTCGTCGTGCTGATCGTCTGGCGGCTCCTCGGGCAGATGTTCTCCCATGACGGGCGCACGTACGGGGCGGTTCTGTCCGACGTGCTGATCACCGGTCTCGTCGTCCTGTACGTCCCGTTCCTCGGGAGCCTCGCGATGATCCTGCTCAGCCAGGACGGCGGGGAGTGGTGGGCCCTGGCTTTCATCATCATCACGGTGGCCGCCGACACCGGCGCCTACGTCACGGGGCTGACGATCGGTCGGCACCCGATGGCACCGCGGATCAGTCCGAAGAAGACGTGGGAAGGTTTCGGCGGCGCGTTCGTGGCGGCGCTGATCGCCGGCGTGCTCCTGTCGCTGTACATGCTCGGCCTGCCGTGGTGGACGGGGTTGATCATCGGTGCGGTCATTCTGGGAACGGCCACGATCGGCGATCTCGGAGAGTCGATGGTCAAGCGAGACCTGGGTATCAAAGACATGAGCTCCTGGCTCCCCGGACACGGCGGAGTGCTCGATCGTCTCGATTCGATCCTTCCGTCGGCGACGGCTGCGCTCGCGCTCTTCTACCTCCTCTCACCTCTGGCGGTGTCCTGACGATGTCTTCCGAAGTCGATACGGCCGCGACCGAGTCGCCGTTCCCCGAGACGTTCGGGCGCCAGAAGGGGTACGAGAAGCGTGCCGTCGACGCGTTCCTCGCGCAGGCGCGGGCCGCATTCGAAGCCGATGAGCCCGGCACCCTGCGATCCGCGGTCGTTCGGGAGACCGCGTTCCCTCTCGTGAAGAAGGGCTACGCGATCGCCCCGGTGGACGCCGCGCTCGGAAGGATCGAAGACGCGTTCGCCGCTCGTGAGCGCGAGCAGGCGATGTCGCGGCGCGGAGCCCGCGCCTGGGTCGCCGAATCGCGACAGACCGCGCAGGTCGTGCTCGATAGGCTCACCAGGCCCCGCAGGCATCGCTTCGACCGGGTCGGCGTGCTCCGGTACGGCTACCGCATCGACGAGGTCGATCTCGTGGCTGACAAGATCGCCCGCTACATCGCGTCGGGCGACCCCGTCACACCCGACCAGGTACGGGCGGTCGCTTTCCGCATGCAACGCGGCGGATACAGCGAGACGCAGGTAGACGCCGTGCTCGACGCCGTCGTCGAGGTCATGCTCGCGGTCGGGTGAACAGACGCGCCCCACGCGGGTGACAGCCCCGCTGCCCGCCCGTTAGACTCGACCGCATTGTGACTCCCGGCACCGACTTGACTCGCGCTTCTTCGCGCCGCCTCGCACGTCGGTCGGACGCGACGGTCGACGTCGTCTCGCCGGTGGCCTCCGTGCGTCCGCAGCCGCGCTGGTCGCGGCGTCGCGGTGTCCTGTCGGTCTTCGCCGGGTGCGCCGCACTGGCGTTCGCGGTCGCCTACGTCGGCCCTCTCGGAGGGGCGGTCGTCGACGCGCGAGCCGCGGAGTCGGACGGCGTCTCGCTCTACGCCGTCGCGATGGACGACGCCCAGTCGTTCGCGAGCGGGGCCGACGGCGCGGCGGCATCGCTCGACAGGGCGGGCTACTCCGTCTACGTGACCCCGAAGCCCACGCCGACCCCGACGCCGACTCCGAGTGCGAGCGCGTCGGGCGGCACATCTCCGCAGTCTATCTTCGCGCGCCCGCAGTACACCGGCGGCGGATCGGCCGCGGAGTGGATGGCCGCCGCGGGCATCGCCGAGAGCGACCGGGGCTACGTCGATTACATCGTGTCGCGCGAGAGCAGCTGGAACCCGAACGCCACCAACGCCTCGTCGGGGGCCTGCGGGCTCGTGCAGGCCCTGCCGTGCAGCAAGGTGCCGGGCAACGGCTACGACCCCGTGGACAACCTGCGATGGGCGACGGGATACGCCGAGGGGCGGTACGGCAGCTGGTCGGCCGCGTACGACTTCTGGACCCGCAACCACTGGTGGTGAGCGAGCCGCGTCATGCCCCGCTCACATCGCCGTCGTCCTGACCCCTCCTCGTCGGACGACTCCCTCGACCGTCTGATCGCAGGGTGGAAGCGCTCGGAGACTCGTCGCGGCGCCGAATGGACCGTGCAGCCCATCTCGGCGTCGAAGGCCGTCAAGGCCTACACCTGCCCGGGGTGCGGCCGCACGATCGCGGCCGGCACGGCGCACGTCGTGACCTGGCGCGCAGACGGCGTACTCGGCGATGCTGCCGACCTCGCGAATCGACGACACTGGCACACGCACTGCTGGAGATTGGGCTGACATGGAGATCCGAGGACCGATCGTGCTCCCCGCGCGCCGCGAGGACATCGAACTGCAGACCTCCGACGGCCTCCGGCTCGTCGGAGAGCTCGCTCTGCCCGAAGAGACCGCACCGGTCGCGACGCTCGTCACGCTGCATCCGTTACCCACGGCCGGCGGCTTCATGGACTCCCACATCATCCGCAAGGCTGCGGCGCGGCTGCCTGCCCTCGCCGATCTGGCGGTCCTGCGTTTCAACACCCGGGGCACCACCTCGCCGCGGGGGACGAGCGAGGGCACCTTCGACGGAGGGGCGGGGGAGAGGTTCGACGTCGCTGCGGCCATGCACGTGGTTCGCGAGCGGGGCCTGCCCCGCCCCTGGATCGTGGGGTGGTCGTTCGGCACCGAGCTCGCGCTCAAGTACGCCCGCGAGCACGACATCGAGGGCATCATCCTGCTCTCGCCTCCGCTGCACCGGGCAACGCCTGAAGAGGTGGCCGCGTGGGCGGGTGACGACCGTCGCGTCGTGATCCTCGTCCCCGAGTTCGACGACTACCTGCGCCCGGCCGAGGCCGCCGAACGGTTCGCGTCGATCCCCGATGCCGAGCTGATCGCCGTCGAGGGCGGGAAGCACCTCTGGGTCGGCGAGGCGCAGACCGCGCGCGTGCTCACCGAGATCGTCACAGCGGTCAACCCGGGCGCCCTGCCGCTACCGACCGAATGGCCGGAGAACCCCGAGGCGTCCTGACCCGCGTCAGCGTTCGTTCTGCCTCGGAATGATCACCTGGCGGTAGATGATCAGGATGCTGGCAGCCACCGGGATCGCCACGAGCGCGCCGAGCAGCTGGCCGAGCGCCGCGCCGGCGAGGGCGGCGATCACGACGACCGCCCCGGGAATGGACACGGCGCGGTTCATGATGCGCGGCGAGACGATGTAGGCCTCGATCTGCATATAGACGAGGTAGTAGACCGCCGCGACGAGGGCGAGAGTCGGCGACTGGAGACCGAAGAGGCCGCCCCCGCCGCCGAGGCCCGGGATCAGGCACGTCAAGACGATGATCGTCGAGCCGGTCAAGGTGCCCACGAGCGGGATCAGCGAGAAGAAGAAGGCGACGACGGCGAGCACGGCCGGGAACGGGGCGCCGATGATCGTCAGGAAGATCGCACTCAGCACGCCGTTGATGACGCCGAGGCTGATCTGGCCGATGACGTAGAAGCCGACCGAGTCGACGATCTGTTCGGCGAGGTCGATGAAGCGCGGACGCTTCGAGGCGGGAACGAGCTGATACACCGCGGACTTCAGCGACGGGGTCGAGGCGGTGAAGTAGATCGTCAGGATGAGCACGATGAACGCCCCTCCGAAACCGGTGATCACGGCGCCGAGGATCGCGATGATGCTGCCGCCGATCTCGCCGCCGATCGAGCCGACGTCGAGAGAGGTGTACCAGTTCTCGACGTATTGCCACGCCTGGTCGACGTTGATGCCCGGGAAGTTCGTCTGCACCCACTGCCGCACCTGTTCGACGATGTCGTCGAGGTTGCTCGTCTGGACGATGACGTCGATCTGACCGATGAGCTGCACGATCTGGTCGACGATGATCGGCACGACCGCGAGGATGATGCCGGCGAAGACCGCGAGGACGCCGAGGATGGTGACGAGCACCGCCGCCCAGCGTGGCAGTCGGCGCTTCTCGAGCCAGCCGACGATCGGCTCGAGGCCGAGTGAGAGGAACAGAGCCGTTCCGACGTACAGCAGGATCGTCGAGAGTGCTTGGATGCTGCCGATCAGCAGAAGCCCGACGCCGACGCCCAGCGTCGCAACGAGCGCGACGCGGAACGGGTTGTGGATTTTCACGGTGCGCTGCTCCTGACTCGGACCGGTCGTTGCCGGGGGTGAGGTCAGAATACGGCGCGGCGGGGGTGATTCGCGGAAGCGGGCCCATCGGGACAACTTTCAGGCGGTGTTGGATAGTCTGGAATGTCGAGTAGCGGTTTCCGCCCCGGAGACCGGCGATGGGGTAGGTGTATTCGTGCGTTTCGTGTGGGCCGTGGTGGCGTTCCTCATCGCTGCCGTCATGATCGGAGCGGGCATCGCCCAGCGGACGGTCTTCGAAGGTCCTTCTACCGAGACGCAGACGATCCAGACCGACGGCTCGGCCGCCTACACGCTCATCGACGGCGCGGTCCTCACCCGTCTCCCCGGCGCTCAGACGGTGACCGCCGAGGGCGACGGGGCGGTCTTCGCCGCCTACGGGCGCACCGCCGATCTTCGCGCGTGGCTCGCCGACACGACCTTCACCGAGGTCACCGTCGACGGCGAGGGCGCCGTGTCGAATGCGACGAGCACCCCGACACCCACCCCGACATCCACTCCGAGCCCCAGCGCGTCTGCGGGTGCGGCGGCCGACGAGGCCGCTACCGATGGCGAGTCCGCCGGTGACGACGCGGCCGCTCCGGTCGTGCGCAACCCCGCAGGATCCGACCTGTGGCTGGAAGAGTTCCAGGGCGACGGTTCGCTCACCATGCCGCTCCAGCTTCCCGACACCATGAGCGTGCTGCTCGCCTCGGACGGAAGCGAACCCGCACCGTCGACCATCGTGCTGTCGTGGCCCGTTCCCGTGACGACCCCCTGGGCCGGCCCGTTGATCGTGGGCGGATCGATCGTGCTGCTCGTGGGCATCTTCCTGTACGTGCTCGCGATCCGGCACTCGCGCCGGTCGCGCGGCCCGCGCAGGAAGGGCCTGCCCATGCCTGTGACCGAACCGATCGACCTCGCCGTCGAGGGTGCCGACAAGGGCGTGATTACCTCCGGTGCCCCCGCCTCGCGCAGGTCGGTGTCGTCGCGTCGACGCGCCCTCGTCGTCGTGCCTGCGGTGGCGGCGACGACGCTCCTGTTCGCCGGTTGCTCGGCCGACGCGTGGCCCGACCTCGCCAGCTCGGCCACCCCGACGCCCACCGAGACGGTGATCGTGCCCGAGGGTCAGCAGGCCCCGGCCGTCACCGAGAACCAGGCGGAGCGGATCGTCTCCGAGATGGCCGCGACGATCGCTTCGGCGGATGCCGCGGGCGACGCAGGTCTCGCCGCCACCCGTCTCGGCGGCGCGGCCCTGGCGGAGCGCCAGACCAACTACACCCTTCGCGCCGCGATCCCCGAGCACCCCGCCCTGCCGGCGATCCCCGCGTCGCCCGTCGAGATCGTGCTGCCGCAGGCGTTCGACGGCTGGCCCCGTTCGGTGCTGACCGTGGTGGAGAACGACGCCGACACCACTGTCGCCCCGACCATCATGCTCCTGACCCAGGAAGACCCCTGGTCGGACTACAAGGCGATGTACGTGGCGAGCCTCGAAGCATCCACCGAGCTTCCCGACGTCGCCGCATCCTATGTCGGTGCATACCAGGTGCCGCCCGACTCGGGCTTCCTCTCGCTCGCGCCGGACGACCTCGCCGCCGCGTACGCCGACGTCATCAACAACGGCGAGAACAGCGAGTACTGGTCGAAGTTCGACACGCAGGGCGACCTTCTCCTCGCCGGCATCCAGGCGAACAAGGACCAGCGCACCGCCGATCTGGCGCAGACCGGCACGAACACGGCCGAGATCGCCTTCGAGTCGGTTGCCGGGTCGCAGGAACCCTTCGCCCTCGCGACGCTCGAGGGCGGCGCGATCGTGGCGGTGAATGTCAACGACAACGACACGGTGAAGCCGACCAACACCGATGCCGTCATCAAGCTGCTCGACAACCCGGCGGTGAAGACCCTCACCGGCGTCGAGGAGTCGTCGACGGGCTTCTTCACCACCTACTCCGACCAGCTCTTCTTCTATGTCCCCGCCCAGGGCTCGAGCGAGCAGATCCGTCTGCTCGGGTATCGGTCCAGCATCCTCGAAGCAAAGGTGATCCCGTGAGCACGCCCGCACCCGGTGCCGTCATGCGCGGAGCGGTGGACCTGTCCACCCTGCGCAACCGTCCGCAGCCCCCCGCCGAGGGAGCGGCACCGCCGGCGCCGTCCGGCGACGCCGGAGCCCTCGTTCGCGACGTCACCGATCAGACGTTCGGCGAGATCCTCGAGCTCTCGCGCACCGTTCCGGTCGTCGTCGACCTGTGGGCCGAATGGTGCGGGCCGTGCAAGCAGCTCAGCCCGATCCTCGAGAAGGTCGTGATCGAGCTCGGCGGACGCGTCGTGCTGGCGAAGGTCGACGTCGACGCGAACCCGCAGCTCGCACAGGGCTTCCGTGCCCAGTCGATCCCCATGGTCGTCGCTCTCGTCGCGGGACAGCCGGTGCCGATGTTCACCGGCGCGGTGCCCGAGCAGCAGGTGCGCGAGGTCTTCGCGCAGCTCCTTCAGCTGGCCGCGCAGAACGGCGTGACCGGTTCGCTGTCGGTCTCGGAAGAGCCGGCGGATGCTGCCGAGCCCGAGGAGCCCGCATTGCCGCCGCTCCACGCCGAGGCATTCGAAGCCATCGAGGCGGGCGACTACCCGCGTGCCATCGCCGCCTACGAGAAGGCTCTCGCCGAGAACCCGCGTGACGACGACGCTCGCGCCGGGCTCGGCCAGGTGCGTCTGCTCGATCGCGTGCAGGGGCTCGACCTGCAGGCAGCTCGGGCGGCTGCCGCTGCGTCACCCTCCGACGTGCAGGCCCAGTTCGCGGTGGCCGACCTCGACATCGCCGGTGGCCACGTCGAGGACGCGTTCGATCGCCTGCTCGAGCTGTTCGCGGCTCTCCCCTCCGACGACCGCGCTCCGGTGCGGGAGCGCCTGCTCGAGCTGTTCGGCCTGGTCGGCGATGCCGACCCGCGCGTCGGCGTCGCGCGCCGCCGCCTGACGTCGCTTCTCTTCTAAACCGGCGAGACCACGTTCCACGCAACGAGACCCCGACATGATGTCGGGGTCTCGTTGCGTGGAACGGGTTTCGCGGTCAGGAGGCGGTGTGCTTCAGGAAGAGCACTCCGAGCGGGGGGAGCGTGGGGGTCGCGCGCCCGTGGTCGTCGGCGTGGACCACGCCGTAGTTTCCGACGCCCGAACCTCCGTAGACGGTGGCATCGCTGTTGAGCACCTCGGTCCATACGCCGCCCTCGGGCAGGTCGATGGCGTAGTCGTGCACCGGCTCACCCGAGAAGTTGGCGATGACGACGACGGTGTTCCCGTGCGAGTCTCGCCGCGAGAAGGCCGAGACGTTCGGGTTCCACGAGGGCCCCCCGAGCCGGCCGAAGGCCGCGCCGTCGTGATCGCGCGCCCACAGAGCCGACTCCTCGCGGTACACGCGGTTCAGCGCTGCCACGAAGTCGTGGAGCTGAGCGTGGGCGGGCTGCTCCAGCATCCACCAGTCGAGTCCTCGGCCCTCTGACCACTCGGACATCTGGCCGAACTCCTGGCCCATGAAGAGCAACTGCTTGCCCGGGTGCCCCCACATGTATGCCAGGTAGGCGCGCATGTTCGCAAGCTTCTGCCAGTGGTCTCCGGGCATGCGGCCGAAGAGGCTGCCCTTGCCGTGGACGACCTCGTCGTGGCTGATCGGCAGCACGAAGTTCTCGGTGAACGCGTAGACGAACGAGAACGACAGTTCGCCCTCGTGATGGGCGCGGTAGAGCGGGTCGCGGGAGATGTACTGGAGCGAATCGTTCATCCACCCCATGTTCCACTTGAAGCCGAAGCCGAGCCCGCCGTGCGAGGTGGGGGCTGTGACCCCGGGGAAGCTCGTGGACTCCTCGGCGATCATCGCGATGCCGGGGTAGCGCTTGTAGGCGGTGGCGTTCACCTCCTGCAGGAACCTGATCGCCTCGAGGTTCTCGCGGCCGCCGTACTGGTTCGGAGCCCACTCGCCCTCGTTGCGCGAGTAGTCGAGGTAGAGCATCGATGCGACCGCGTCGACGCGCAGCCCGTCGACGTGGAACTCCTCGAACCAGTAGAGGGCGTTCGCGACGAGGAAGTTGCGCACCTCGCTGCGGCCGTAGTCGAAGATCAGCGTGCCCCAGTCCTTGTGCTCGCCGCGCCGAGGGTCGGGGTGCTCGTACAGGGGCTCGCCGTCGAACTGCGCGAGAGCGAAAGCATCCTTCGGGAAGTGCCCGGGAACCCAGTCCATGATCACGCCGATGCCCGCCTGGTGCAGACGATCGATGAGATACCGCAGATCGTCGGGTCCGCCGAACCGGCTCGTCGGAGCGTAGTACCCGGTCACCTGGTACCCCCACGATCCGCCGAACGGGTGCTCGGCCAGGGGCATGAACTCGACGTGGGTGAACCCCTGCTGGGTCACGTACTCCACCAGGGGGTCGGCCGCGTCGCGATAGCCGAGGCCGGGCCGCCACGAGCCGAGGTGCACCTCGTAGATCGACATGGGCTGATCGGTCACCGGCGCCGAGGACCGTTGGGCAATCCAGGTGTCGTCGGTCCAGGTGTAGTCGGAGGAGGTGACCACGGATGCGGTGGCCGGGGGAACTTCGGCAAGACGGGCCATCGGATCGGCCTTCTCGATCCAGTTGCTCGCCCGCGTGAGGATCTCGAACTTGTAGCGGGCGCCGACACCGATCTCGGGGATGAACAGCTCCCAGACGCCGCTGCCCCCCATGGACCTCATCGAGTGCGCCTGGCCGTCCCAGCCGTTGTGATCACCGATCACGCGCACCGCGCGCGCATCGGGTGCCCACACCGCGAATGCGACTCCCGCTGTGCCGTCGAGCACGCGCTCGTGCGCGCCGAGCACCCGCCACAGCTCTTCGTGACGCCCCTCGGCGATCAGGTGCAGGTCGAGTTCGCCGATGGTCGGCACGTGCCGGTACGGGTCATCGGCGGTGTGCGACGATCCGTCGTCGTAGGTCGCGGTGATCGTGTAGCGCCCGGGCGCCGCGGCGATGTCGGCCTCCCAGATCCCTGCTCGGAGATGACTGAACTCGACGCTCGAGCCGTCGGCGAGCTCCGCCGTGACGGTCGACGCGAGAGGACGGCGCGTGCGCAGCACCCCGGTGCCGTCCGCGTCGGTGTGGACGCCCAGCACCGAGTGCGGATCGTGGTAGCTGCCCGTCGCGATGGTGTCGAGGACGACGTCGTCGGGGGTGGATGAGCGGCTCATCGGGTCTCCTTCACGTGCAGGATGTGGACGGGCTCGACGAACGCGTCGAGACGCACGAAGTTGTGCTGGCCCCACGTCCACTGGGCTCCTGTCACGAGGTCTTCCACCTCGAACGTCTCACCGGCTGCGCCGTCCACGCCCCAGATCCTCGTGTCGAGGTGGACGGTGGTCTCGCGAGCAGAGTGCGGGTCGAGGTTCGCCACGACGATGATCGTGTCGTCGCGACCGGTCGGACTCAGCGCCGCGTCGATGTGCTTGGAGTAGACGAGGATCGCGTCGTCGTCGGTCCAGTGGAACGAGATGTTGCGCAGTTGCGCGAGCGCGGGATGCGCGCGGCGGATCTCGTTGAGGCGGCGCAGGTACGGCGCGATCGACTCGTCGCGCTCCTCGGCTCCGGCCCAGTCGCGGAACTTGTATTCGTACTTCTCGTTGTCGATGTTCTCTTCCGACCCCGGCCGTGCGACGTTCTCGATGAGCTCGTACCCGGCGTAGACGCCGTACGTGGGAGCCGCGGTGGCGGCGAGCGCCGCGCGGGTCTTGTACGCCGGCCGACCGCCGTACTGCAGATACTCGGTGAGGATGTCGGGGGTGTTGACGAAGAGGTTCGGCCGCAGGAAGTCGGCCGTCCCGTGGGCGAGACCGGTGAGGAACTCGGTGAGCTCCTCCTTGGTGTTCCGCCAGGTGAAGTAGGTGTAGCTCTGCTGGAACCCGGCCATGCCGAGCCCCTGCAGCGGGGCCGGGCGGGTGAAGGCCTCGGCGAGGAAGACGACGTCGGGGGATTCGGCGTTGACCGTCGCGATGAGCCACTCCCAGAACTGCAGCGGCTTCGTGTGCGGGTTGTCGACGCGGAAGATGTTCACACCCTGCGCGATCCAGTGGCGGACGACGCGCAGCACCTCGGCGCGGATGCCCTCCGGGTCGTTGTCGAAGTTGACCGGGTAGATGTCCTGGTACTTCTTCGGCGGATTCTCGGCGTACGCGATCGAGCCGTCGGGGAGCGTCGTGAACCACTCGGGGTGCTCGGCTACCCAGGGGTGGTCGGGGGAGGCCTGCAGGGCGAGATCGAGAGCGATCTCGATGTCGTGGCGTCGGGCCTCCGCCACGAAGGCGCGGAAATCGTCGAGGTCGCCGAGGTCGGGGTGGATCGCGTCGTGTCCACCCGCGGCACCGCCGATCGCCCACGGCGATCCGGGATCGCCCGGCTTGGGGTCGAGCGTGTTGTTGGGTCCCTTGCGGTTCCGCTCGCCGATCGGGTGGATCGGCGGGAGGTAGAGCACGTCGAAGCCCATGCCGGCGACCCCGGCCAGTCGCGCGGCGGCGGTGCGGAACGTGCCGCTCACGACCGTGCCGTCCTCGGCGCGCACGGCACCCTCGGAACGCGGGAAGAACTCGTACCAGGCGCCGACACCGGCGCGCTCGCGCTCGACGAGGAGCGAGTGCTCGTCGCCGACGGTGGCCAGCGACGCGAGCGGGCGCCGGGCGAAGGACTTCTCGATCTCGGCGTAGCGGACGACCTCGAGTGCGGTCTCGTCGGATGCTGCGGGGTCGCGGAGGGTCACGGCGCCGCGCTCGAGCAGGCGCCGCTCTTCGGCCGGGCGCGACTTCTCTTTCGCGGCCCGACTGAACAGGAGGGCACCCGACTCACGCATGAGCGCCGCGTCGACTCCGGCGGAGATCTTCACGTCGGCCGCGTGCTGCCAGGTCGTGAAGTCGTCGGCGAACGCCTCGAAACGGAACTTCCACACGCCCTGCTCGAGCGGCACGATGAGGGTCGACCACCGGTCGAAGCCGTCGCCGAGCGCGCTCAGGCGGTGCAGCGACTCGTCGCCGCCGGGGGAGAACAGCCGCACGTGCACGCCGATGCGGTCGTGGCCCTCACGGAAGGCGGTGACGGTGAACGGCACCGCCTCGCCGACGTAGGCGGTCGGGTCGAACCTGCCACCCGGAACCTGCGGAAAGGGGAGGGCAAGCGGAATGCGAGGAGTCTGCGTCGCCCCCGGAGAGGGCGTCGCGACCACCGGTCGGACAGGGATGGACGAGGCGCTACGCCACGCCGAGGGGGAAGGAGTTCGCGTCGTCGGAGCCACGGTTGAAACCTACCGTGGCTCTCCGGCGCATGACAGCGGACCGGAAGCGGTTGACAGATGCGTCGTGATCACTCAGCGACGAAAAGTCGCATCGAGGTGCCCACGAGGGAGACGGTGTCGCCGGGCGCTGAAGCGCCGTCCTGCGCGGCGGGCCGCTCGTCCGCGCTCGACCAGACCGGCACGTAGCGTGCGACGCCGTCGAGCAGAGGAAGGGTGACGTCGATGGGGCGTTCGTCGCCGTGCACCATCAGGAGCACCGTGTTCGGGTCCTCGAATTCCGGAGTGGAGGTGGCCACGTACTGCAGCGTGCGGTGCGCCGGGTTCGTCCACCGGTCCTCCGACATCGTCTCGCCGCGCTCGTCGTACCAGGCCATCACCGAGGCGGACGGCGTCGACTCGCCGGAGCGAGCGAAGCGCGTCGGGCGCAACGCGGGGTTGGCCTGCCGGAGGCGGATCAGCTCGCGCACGTGGGCGAAAAGGTCTTCCTGCCAGGGCTCGTGCTGCCACGACAGCCAGGTCAGCGCCGAGTCGTGGCAGTAGGCGTTGTTGTTCCCGCGCTGGGTGCGTGCGAACTCGTCGCCCGCCGTCAGCATGGGTACGCCCGCCGACAGCAGCAGCGTGCCCAGCAGGTTGCGCATCGCTTTGCGGCGCGTTGCGAGGATGCCTTCGTCGTCGGTCTTGCCCTCGGCGCCGTGGTTGAAGGAGCGGTTGGTGTCGGCGCCGTCGCGATTGTGCTCGCCGTTGCCGATGTTGTGCTTGACGTCGTACGAGACGAGGTCGCGGAGGGTGAAGCCGTCGTGAGCGGTGACGAAGTTCACGCTCGCCAGGGGCCCGCGCTCGACGCTGAAGGTGTTCGACGACCCCGCGAGGCGCGTCGCGAAGCCGCCGACCCCGACGGGCGCGGTGTCGGCTCGTCGCGCATAGTCGACGTCGCTCAGCCAGAAATTGCGCACACGGTCGCGGTAGCGGTCGTTCCATTCCGACCAGCCGGCCCCGAAGTTGCCGGTCTGCCATCCGCCCATCCCGACATCCCAGGGCTCGGCGATCATCTTCACGTCGGCGAGCTGGGGGTCGTGGAGGATCGCCTGCAGGAGCGGATGCTGCGGGGTGAACGCGTGAGTCTCGTCACGGCCGAGTGTGGCCGCCAGGTCGAAACGGAAACCGTCGACCTGCACCTCCTGAGCCCAGTAGCGCAACGAGTCGATCACCAGTCTCGCGGCCGCGTCGGTCGAGGTGTCGACGGCGTTTCCGCACCCGGTGACGTCGATGTACGTGCCGTCTTCGGTCTGCCGGTAGTAGTTGCGGTTGTCGATGCCGCGAAAGCTCGTGCGCGGCCCTCCGATGCCCTCCTCCGCCGTGTGGTTGTAGACCACGTCGAGGATCACTTCGAGGCCCGCCTCGTGGAGCAGCTTCACCATGCCCTTGAACTCGCGGAGGATGGCCTCCGGCCCCTCCCGCCGGCTCTCGGCCGTCGCGTAGGCACCGTGAGGGGTGAAGAAGTTGAGGGAGTTGTACCCCCAGTAGTTCGTCAACCCGAGCTGGAGCAGCCGTGGCTCGGTGGCGAAAGCGTGCACGGGCAGGAGCTCGACGCTGGTCACACCGAGCGTCTGCAGATGCTCGATCATTGCGGGATGCGCGAGGCCGGCGTAGGTGCCGTGGAGCGCCGGGGGCACATCGGGGTGGCGTTTCGTGAGGCCCTTGACGTGACCTTCGTAGATGACCGTCCGATCGAGAGGGATGCGCGGTTTGCGCGCGTCGCCCCAGTCGAACCCGCCGTCGACGACGACGGAGCGCCAGTCCTCGTATCCGCCGGAGACGAGGCCTCGGGAGTACGGCTCGACCAGGAGTGTCGTCGGGTTGAAGGTGTTCCCGGAGCCGTGCGGACCGTTGACCCGGATCGCGTACCGCGCGCCGGGACGCAGCAGCTCGCTCGTGACGCTCCATACGCCGTCACCGGCGTCGGACATCGGGAGCACCGCGGTCGCCCAGTCGAGATCGGTGTCGTCGAAGACGACGAGATCCATCGCGTCGGCGGTGCCCGACCACACCCGGAGGGTGGCGATCCCGTCCGCGCCCCGTCGCACGCCCAGGTCATCGAGCGCGGGACCGAGGAAGCGGGGGCCGGAGAGGACGGAGGGCGTCTCGGTGCGGACCATGCGTCCTAGAGTAATGAGGCCGGAAGTCCGGAAAGTTACGCAAGGAGGCGGCGTGGCCGTCTACGTCGATCATGCGGCCACGACGCCGCTGCGCCCCGAGGCGCGAGCCGCGTGGCTCGAAGCCCAGGACGTCGTGGGCAACGCTTCGTCGATCCACGGCGGCGGACAGGCGGCTCGCCGCGTGCTCGAGGGCGCTCGCGAGCGTCTCGCCGCGGTGCTGGACTGCGACCCGGTCGAGGTGGTGTTCACCTCGGGTGGTACCGAGTCGATCAACCTCGCACTCAAGGGACTGTGGTGGTCACGGCGTCCGGCTGCCGCCTCTGTGGTGCTGCCCGATGGTGAGCACCACGCGACGCTCGACGCCGTCCGCTGGCTCGCCGACCACGAGGGCGCCGCGGTCGTCCCGGTGCCCCTCGACGCGGTGGGTCGCATCGATCCCGGCGCGTTCGCGCACGCGCTTCCCGGCGCGGCGGTCGCGACCGCTCTCGTGGCGAACAACGAGGTGGGCACGGTCAACGACGCCGCCGGACTCGCCGCTGCCGCCGCAGCCGCGGGGGTCGCGCTCCACCTCGACGCCGTCTCGGCCTTCGGACACCTGCCGGTGTCCTTCCGGCGGTGGCGGGCGGATGCGGCGGGCCCCACCGGGCTCGTCGCCGTGAGCGTATCGGGGCACAAGGTCGGAGCGCCCGTGGGCGTCGGTGCGCTCGTCGTGGGCCGGGCGGCGACCCCGACGCCGCTGCAGCACGGCGGCGGGCAGCAGCGGGGCCTCCGAGCCGGGACGCAGGACATCGCCGGCGCAGCCGCGTTCGCCGTGGCCGCGGAGCTCGCCGTGGGCGAGCGCGAAGAGGAGGCGCGGCGTCTCGACGGTCTTCGCGACGCGCTGGCACGCAGCATCCGAGACGCCCTTCCGGAAGCCGAGGTGCTCGGCGACCCGGTCGACCGCATCCCGGGCAATCTGCACGTGCTGTTCCCCGGCGCGGCGGGGGAGACCCTGCTGTTCCTGCTCGATCAGGCCGGCGTGTCGGTGTCGACGGGGTCGGCCTGCCAGGCCGGTGTTCCCGAACCCTCGCACGTCGTGCTGGCTCTGGGGCGGAGCGAACGCGACGCGCGCTCGGTGCTGCGGTTCACTTTCGGACGCACCTCCACCGCCGCGGATGCTGAGGCCGTCGCCCGTGCGCTGCCGCTCGCCTACGAGCGCGCCGCCGCCGCTCGCTGAGCCCCGGCGCGCGGCGCTCCGTAGACTGGAGGAATGCGGATTCTTGCAGCCATGAGCGGTGGCGTCGATTCGGCCGTCGCGGCCGCCAGAGCCGTCGACGCGGGCCACGAGGTCGTCGGCGTGCACCTCGCCCTCTCGCGCGCAGGCGGCACGCTCCGCGCCGGCAGCAGGGGATGCTGCACCATCGAGGACGCCATGGATGCCCGGCGGGCGGCCGACAAGCTGGGGATGCCGTTCTACGTCTGGGACTTCTCCGAGCGTTTCCGCGACGACGTGATCGACGACTTCGTGGCGGAGTACCGCGCGGGCCGCACCCCCAATCCCTGCATGCGCTGCAACGAGAAGATCAAGTTCGCCGCTCTCCTGGAGCGCGCCATCGAGCTCGGGTTCGACGCGGTGTGCACGGGGCACTACGCGACCCTCGTCGACGGACCCGACGGGCTCGAGCTCCACCGGGCGTCCGACTCCGCGAAGGATCAGTCCTACGTCCTCGGCGTGCTGACGGCCGAGCAGCTGGCGCACACGTATTTCCCGCTGGGCGACACGCCGTCGAAGGCGCTGGTGCGGGCCGAGGCCGCCGAGCGCGGGCTGACCGTGGCGCAGAAGCCCGATAGCCATGACATCTGCTTCATCCCCGACGGCGACACGCGCGGATGGCTCGCCGAGCGCGTCGGCGCCGAGCAGGGCGAGATCCTCGATCGATCGGGCGCGGTGATCGGTCGTCACGACGGAGCGCACGCCTTCACCGTCGGTCAGCGCAAGGGGCTCCAGCTCGGGGTTCCGGCCGCCGATGGCAAGCCCCGGTTCGTGCTCGAGGTGCGCCCGGTGTCGAACACGGTGGTCGTCGGTCCGAAGGAGGCCCTCGCGACCGCCGAGATCGCGGGGGAGCGCCACTCCTGGGCCGGTCGCGCGCCGGCTCAGACGGCGTTCGCCTGCGACGTGCAGATCCGTGCGCACTCGGATCCGGTGCCCGCGCGTGCGACGGTTGCCGACGGCTGGGTCACCGTGGTGCCGGACGAGCCCTTCGACGGGGTCGCTCCCGGCCAGACCGCCGTCCTCTACGACGGGACACGCGTGCTCGGGCAGTTCACGATCGCCCGCACCGTGTCGGCGGTCCCGGCCATCGTCTGACGCGACGGCGCGGTGGTGTCCACCCCGCGGAGATGTCTGCGCCGCTCTCTAAACTGACGGGATGGCTGACGGCGTCGACGAACTCCCCGACCTCACCCTCGATGAGGCGCGCGACGAGGTCACGTCGCTGGTCGAGCGCATCCTCGGCGCGCGCGACGCGTACTACGGCGCCGACGCAGAGCTCGTCGACGATGCCACCTACGACGGGTGGATGCGGCGGCTCGAGGCCATCGAACGTCTCCACCCCGAACTGCAGGGGCAGGACAGCCCGACGCTCTCCGTCGGCGCAGCATCCGGCACCATGTTCGCCCCGGTCCAGCACGCCGAGCGCATGCTCAGCCTCGACAACGTCTTCAGCGCCGACGAACTGCGCGAGTGGTGCGAGAAGGCCCAGGCGGCAGCCGGACGCGCCGTGCGGTGGCTGACCGAACTGAAGATCGACGGGCTGGCGATCAGCCTGCGCTACGAGAACGGCGTGCTGACTTCGGCTGCGACGCGCGGCGACGGCCGCACCGGCGAGGACGTCACCATCAACGCGGTCCGGGTGCACGGCATCCCGCAGCGGCTGACCGGCACCGGGCACCCGCCGATCGTGGAGGTGCGCGGCGAGGTGTTCATCCCCGTCGCGTCGTTCGAGCAGCTCAACGCCCTGCAGGCTCGGATGCGCGAGCGCGTCGTCGACGAGGCGCGTTCGCGAGGCAGGGGCTTCGACGAGGCCCGGGCGACGCTGAGCGCCGAGCGGCGATTCCCGGCGTTCGCGAACCCTCGCAACGCGGCGAGCGGCGGTCTGCGGCAGCAGCTCGAGAAGAAAGACGGCCTCGAACTCGAGGCAGGGCAGGCGCGTCTTGATTCGCTGCGCCTCCTGGTTCACGGCATCGGTGCCTGGCCGCACCCGCCGGTGGCGTCGCAGAGCGAGGTCTACGAGCTCCTCGCCTCCTGGGGGCTGCCGACCAGCCCCTACTACCGCACGTTCGACGACGTCGACGGCGTGCTCGGCTACGTCACCCATTACGGCGAGCACCGTCACGACGTCGAGCACGAGCTCGACGGCATCGTCGTCAAGGTCGATGAACTCGATCTCCACGACGAGCTGGGAGCGACCAGCCGCGCGCCGCGATGGGCGATCGCCTACAAGTACCCGCCCGAGCAGGTCAACACGAAGCTCCTCGACATCGTGGTGTCGGTCGGGCGCACCGGGCGAGCGACGCCGTTCGCGGTGATGGCGCCGGTGCGCGTCGCCGGCTCCGTTGTGAGGCAGGCCACGCTGCACAACCAAGACGTCGTGAAGGCGAAGGGCGTGCTGATCGGCGACACGGTCGTGCTGCGCAAAGCGGGCGATGTGATTCCCGAGGTGCTCGGTCCGGTCGCCGAATTGCGCGACGGAACCGAGCGCGCTTTCGTGATGCCCGAGCGGTGCCCCGAGTGCGGCACACCGCTCGCACCGGCCAAGGAGGGCGATATCGACCTGCGCTGCCCCAACGCGCGGTCGTGTCCCGCGCAGGTGCGCGGTCGCGTCGAACACATCGGCTCGCGGGGCGCTCTCGACATCGAAGCGCTCGGCGAAGTGACCGCGGCGGCGCTCACCCAGCCGGAGGTTCCCGAGCATCCGCCTCTCGACACCGAGGCGGGTCTGTTCGATCTCACCCTCGAAGAGCTCGTGCCGATCCAGGTCGTCGTCCGCGACTCCGAGACGGGGCAACCCCGGATCGATGAGGTCACCGGCGAGTACGTACGGCGCACTCCGTTCCAGAAACTCGGGCCTGCGACCTACCCGCCCGGCGCCGAACTGCTCGACGCCGCCGAGCGCCGACGAGCCGGAATCCGCAAGGATCATCGAGAGGTGCTGCCGTCGGAGCAGGCGATCAAGCTCATCGCCGAGCTCGAGAAGGCCAAGACCAAAGACCTGTGGCGGCTCCTGGTGTCCCTGAACATCCGCCACGTGGGCCCCGTCGCCGCCCGCGCGCTCGCTCACTGGTTCGGCTCGCTCGACGCCATCCGCTCGGCGTCGCGCGACGAGCTGGCGGCCGTCGAAGGCGTCGGCGGCATCATCGCCGACTCGCTGGTGGATTGGTTCGCCGTCGACTGGCATCGGGACATCGTCGATCGATGGCGCGACGCCGGCGTGAGGTTCGCCACACCCGGGCATCCCGGTCCGGGCGCCGCGGCGGGTGTCGGGGGCGTGCTCGAAGGTGTCACGGTCGTCGCGACCGGCTCCCTGGAGGGCTACAGCCGCGAGGGAGCGCAGGAGGCGATCCTCCAGGCCGGTGGCAAGGCCGCCTCGAGCGTGTCGAAGAAGACCGACTTCGTCGCGGCGGGCCCCGGTGCCGGCTCGAAGCTCGCCAAGGCCGAAGAACTGGGTCTGCGCATCATCGATGCGGCCCAGTTCCATGTGCTCGTCACCGAAGGCCCGAGCGCGCTCCCTCCGCGAGGTGACTCGGGCGACTGATCGGTGAGCCCGAGTGTCGTACCTTTGTTCTACTCTCGTCGCATCGAGAGAGGAACACCGATGACCACCATCGACTCAGCCACCCGAGCGTGGCTCGATCAAGAAGACCGTCGTACCGCTGATGTGATCCGCAGGTATGGCGTCGAGATCGTCTATGTCGGCGTCGACGCCTGCTGCGCGGCCTGCGGCACAGGCGTCGACGGCGCCAGGGCAGATGCCGCCCCGTCCGATGAGCTCACCTCGTTCGCCTATACCGTGGGGCTCTTCGGAATCGGTCATCCCGAAGTGCTCGTCTTCGGTCTTGGCCCGGCCGACTCGTGTCGATTGCTCAACGATGTCGCCGAACGAGTTCGGGAAGGGGGCGATCTCACGGAGGGCCAACTCCTGGAGTTCTCACACGGGCGACGACGGGTACTCGTCGAGCGGGTGCCCAACCCCGGTGAGATCGCGTTCGCGGCGAACAGGTTCTACCAGCGCCCCGCCCAGGCGTCTGTCGGACTCCTGCAACTCAGTTATGACGATGACGGAGGCCACTTCCCAGGTCAGCCCGGTTACTCGCTGGCGGGCTCGCTGCAGCCGAGACCCGGCACGTTCCGTGCCTGAGGATGCCGCTACTCGGCCGCACTCGCGAGAAGGCGATCACGCACCTGACGGCGCAGCACCTTGCCGATCAGCGACTTCGGCAGGTCGTCGACGACGACGACCCGGCGCGGCACTTTGTAGGGCGTGAGAATGCCACGCGCGAAGGCGCGGATGGCCTCCTCGTCCAGGGCTGCTCCGGGTGCCAGCACGACCGCGGCGACCACTTCTTCACCGCTGTGCTCATCGGGAAGGCCGACCACTGCGACGTCCTCGACCAACGGATGCTGCCGGAGCACGTTCTCGACCTCGGTCGGAGCCACGTTGAAACCACCCGTGATGATGAGCTCCTTGATGCGGTCGACGATACGGACGAACCCCGCATCATCGATCGTCACGATGTCGCCCGTGCGGAACCATCCGTCGACGAAGACCGCCTCGGTCTCTTCGGGGCGACCGAAGTAGCCGCCGAAGACCTGCGGACCCCGCACCAGCAGCTCGCCCGCTGCCCCGGGGGCGACGTCCGCCGTGGGGTTCTCGGGGTCGACGACGCGGCACTCGGTGCCGGGAAGCGGCAGGCCCACGGTGCCGGGCACCCGGTTCGCGGCGACCGGGTTCGCCATGAGCACCGGCGAGCATTCGCTGAGGCCGTAGCCCTCGACCAGGAATCCGCCCGACTCCGCCTCGAAGGGCACGACGAGGTCGTGCGGCAGCGCCATCGCGCCGGAGATGGCGATGTCGGTGCCGGTGAGCGGAACCCCCTTCTCGAGAGATGCCTTCAGCAGACGGTCGGCGATCGGCGGCACGAGAGGAAGGAACGTCGCCGGATGCTTCTTCGTCACCGCGAGCACCATGTCGGGATCGAAGCGGGGGAACAGGACGAGCCGGGCGCCCATCGACATGGCGAAGGTGAGGCAGAGCGTCAGGCCGTACGCGTGGAACATCGGCAGGACGGCGTAGACGACGCACCCCTCGCCGCGAACGATCTGAGGCACCCACGCCCGCGACTGGGCGGCGTTGGCGAGCAGGTTGCGATGGGTGAGAGACGCGCCCTTGGGTACCCCGGTCGTTCCACTCGTGTACTGGATGATCGCGAGATCGTCGGTCGCAGGACGAGGGTGCGAGGGCGAGAGCGAGGTGCCGGCGAGCAGCTTCTGCCACGGCACGGTGCCCGACACCCTCTCGGTGAGGGCCGCACGCGACTCGCGGGCTTTCGCGATGGGGAGGCGCAGGGCGAACCGCGTGGCGGCGGGCATCGCCCGCGTGACGTCGATCGAGACCAGCGCATGCACGCGCAGGTCTGCGGGGAACTCCTGGACGGTGCGCACGACCTTGTTCCAGACGATCGCGTGCTTCGCACCGTGATCCTCGAACTGCTTGCGCAGCTCCCGCGGCGTGTAGAGAGGGTTGTGCTCGACGACGACAGCGCCGAGTCGAAGGACGGCGTAGAACGCCACGATGTGCTGCGGACAGTTCGGGAGCACGATCGCAACCGGATCGCCGGCCTTCACTCCGAGAGCGCGCAGCCCCTCGGCGGCGCGGGCGATCTGCTCGTCGAGGTCGCGATAGCTGGTCACCCGGCCGAAGAACTGCAGGGCGGGGGCATCGGGATAATCCCGCGCCGAGGCGTCGACGATGTCGACGAGCGAACCCGACACGGCCTCGAGATCGGACGGCACCCCTTCCGCGTAGCTGGCGATCCAGGGGCGCGGCGGGTCGTAGGTCGTCACGCGCACAGCCTAGCCAGCGATGCGTCGGGCACCGAGGTGCGTCGCCGTGCAGACCTAGACTGGGGGAGTGTCTGAAATTACCCCCGATCTCGTGCGCCATCTCGGCGTGCTCGCCCGGATCCAGCTGAACGACGAGGAGGTCGAGCGCCTGACCGGCCAGCTCGACGCGATCGTCGACAACATCGCGAAGGTGTCGCGAGTCGCGACTCCCGACGTCGTCGCGACGAGCCACCCGGTGGCGCTGGAGAACGTCTTCCGAGCCGACGTGCCTGGCGGGGAGCTGAGTCGAGAGCAGGTGCTGCAGAACGCGCCCGATGCGACCGAAGACCGATTCCGCGTGACAGCGATCCTGGGGGAGGAACAGTGAGCGAACTCACTCGTCTGAATGCCGCCGACCTCGCGTCGGCGCTTGCTCGCGGCGAGGTGTCGAGCGTCGAGGCGACGCGCGCGCACCTCGACCGCATCGCGGCCGTCGACGGCGACGTCCACGCCTTCCTGCACGTCAGCGACCACGCGGTCGCTGTCGCCGAGGACATCGATCGGCGACGGGCCGCGGGCGAGGAGCTCGGCCCCCTCGCGGGCGTGCCGCTTGCGATCAAGGACGTGTTGGTGACCACCGACATGCCCTCCACGAGCGGCTCGAAGATCCTCGAGGGGTACATGTCGCCCTACGACGCGACGGTCGTTGCGCGCTCGCGCGCCGCGGGTCTCGTTCCCCTCGGCAAGACCAACATGGACGAGTTCGCCATGGGGTCATCCACCGAGCACTCGGCGTACGGGCCGACGCGCAACCCGTGGGACCTCGACCGCATCCCGGGCGGTTCCGGCGGGGGCTCAGCCGCCGCGGTGGCCGCCTTCGAGGCCCCTCTGGCGCTCGGTTCCGACACCGGAGGCTCGATCCGTCAGCCCGCGCACGTCACCGGCACCGTCGGCGTGAAGCCGACCTACGGGGGCGTCAGCCGCTACGGAGCGATCGCGCTCGCCTCGAGCCTCGACCAGGTCGGCCCCGTCACGCGCACGGTGCTCGACGCGGGCCTCCTGCACGACGTGATCGGCGGGCACGATCCGCAGGATTCGACATCGCTGACCGACGCCTGGCCGTCGTTCGCCGACGCGGCGAGGGACGGCGCCCGGGGCGACGTGCTGCGCGGTCTGAAGGTCGGAGTTGTCAAGGAACTGCCCGACAGCGGGTTCCAGGCCGGAGTCTCCGCGTCTTTCCGCGCGTCGCTGGCGGCCATGGAAGCGCAGGGCGCCGAGATCGTCGAGATCAGCGCCCCCCACTTCGAGTACGGGGTGGCGGCCTACTACCTCATTCTCCCGGCGGAGGCATCGAGCAACCTCGCGAAGTTCGACTCCGTGCGGTTCGGCCTGCGCGTGACGCCTCCCGGGGGCGCGACCGTCGAGGAGGTCATGGCCGCCACGCGCGAAGCAGGCTTCGGAGACGAGGTGAAGCGCCGCATCATCCTGGGCACCTACGCCCTGTCGGCTGGCTACTACGACGCTTATTACGGAAGCGCGCAGAAGGTGCGCACGCTGATCCAGCAGGACTTCGCCGCCGCGTTCTCGGCCGTCGACGTCATCGCGACACCGTCGGCGCCGACTACCGCGTTCCGCATCGGCGAGAAGATCGACGACCCGCTGCAGATGTACTTGAACGACGTGACCACGATTCCCGCGAACCTCGCCGGTGTGCCGGGGATCTCGATCCCCTCCGGACTCGCCGAGGAAGACGGCCTGCCCGTCGGCATCCAGTTCCTCGCGCCGGTTCGTGAGGACGCCCGCCTCTACCGCGTCGGCGCCGCGCTCGAAGCTCTGCTCGTCGACTCCTGGGGCGGCCCCCTGCTCGACCGGGCGCCGGTCCTTCGACAGGCTCAGGCAACGGAAGGTGTGGCGTGATGGCCAAGAGTGCATTGATGGACTTCGATGAGGCGCTCGAGCGCTTTGAACCCGTGATGGGTTTCGAGGTCCACGTGGAGTTGAACACCGCGACGAAGATGTTCTCGGGCGCGCCGAACCCCGCCAACGAGGCCAATCACGGCGCCGCGGCGAACACCCTCGTGGCTCCTGTCGACATGGGGTTGCCGGGGGCGCTCCCCAACGTCAACGCGGAAGCGGTTCGCTACTCGATCAGTCTCGGCCTCGCGCTCGGATGCTCGATCGCCCCGTCGAGCCGTTTCGCGCGCAAGAACTACTTCTATCCCGACCTCGGGAAGAACTACCAGATCTCGCAGTACGACGAGCCGATCGCGTTCGAGGGCGAGGTCGAGGTGGAGCTGGCGGACGGCACCCTGGTTCGCGTACCGATCGAGCGCGCTCACATGGAGGAGGACGCCGGCAAGCTCACGCACGTCGGCGGCGCGACCGGGCGGATCCAGGGCGCGGAGTACTCCCTCGTCGACTACAACCGCGCGGGGGTCCCGCTCGTAGAGATCGTCACCAAGCCGATCTACGGGGGCGAGCACCGTTCGCCCGAGATCGCCAAGGCCTACGTTCAGGCGATCCGCGACATCGTGCTGTCGCTCGGCATCTCCGAGGCGCGAATGGAGCGCGGAAACCTCCGCTGCGACGCGAACGTCTCCCTCCGCCCGCGCAGCGCCGAGGGCGAGGCGCCGGCGCCGCTGGGAACCCGCACCGAGACCAAGAACGTGAACTCCATGCGTTCGGTCGAGCGCGCCGTGCGCTACGAGATCCAACGGCAGGCGGCGATCCTCGCCGGGGGCGGCACGATCACTCAGGAGACCCGTCACTGGCACGAGGACACCGGGACGACCTCGCCGGGACGGCCGAAGTCCGATGCGGACGACTACCGGTACTTCCCCGAGCCCGACCTTCTTCCCGTCGCGCCCTCGATCGAGCTGATCGAGGAGCTGCGCGCGCAGCTTCCCGAGCCGCCGGCGGTGCGTCGTCGCCGGTTGAAGGCCGATTGGGGCTTCACCGACCTCGAGTTCCAGGACGTCGCCAACGGCGGTCTCCTCGCCGAGGTGGAGGCGACCGTGGCTGCCGGCGCGAGCCCGGCATCGGCGCGCAAGTGGTGGACCGGCGAGATCAGCCGTATCGCCAACGCCGCCGATCGCGAAGCATCCGATCTCATCGCTCCGGCCGACGTCGCCGCGCTGCAGAAGCTCATCGACTCCGGAACGCTCACCGACAAGCTCGCCCGCCAGGTTCTGGAGGGCGTCGTCGCGGGGGAGGGCACGCCGCAGGAGGTCATCGACGCGCGCGGGCTCGCGGTGGTCTCGGACGACGGTGCCCTGATCGCCGCGATCGACGAGGCGCTCGCGTCCCAGCCGGATGTCATGGCGAAGATCCGCGACGGAAAGGTGCAGGCCGCCGGTGCGATCATCGGTGCCGTGATGAAGGCGATGAAGGGTCAGGCCGACGCGGCGCGCGTGCGCGAACTGATCCTCGAGCGCGCCGCCCAGTGATGATCTCCTCGCCGCGATGTCGGTGGGGAGAGCGAGAATCGAGCCATGGGTCGAGCTGACGGATCGGGGCGCCTCGTCTCGTCGGATGCGGCGGACGACACCGGCGCAGGAATCCTGCACGTCGACATGGATGCCTTCTACGCGTCGGTAGAGGTGCTCGACGACCCGTCGTTGCGCGGCAAGCCCATCATCGTCGGCGGCACCGAGGGTCGCGGCGTGGTGTCGGCGGCCTCGTACGAGGCACGTCGATACGGCGTGCGGTCGGCGATGTCGATGGGGCAGGCGCTGCGCCTGTGTCCGATGGCCACAGTGGTCAGTCCTCACTTCGACCGCTACGTCGCACTGTCGAAGCAGGTGATGTCGATCTTCTCCGACGTCACCCCGCTGGTGGAGCCCCTCTCGATCGACGAGGCATTCCTCGACGTGCGCGGCGCGCGTCGTCTGTGGGGGAGTCCCGGCGTGATCGCGCGCGCTCTCCGTCAACGCGTGCGCGACGAAACCGGTCTCACGTGCAGCATCGGCGCGGCGGCGACGAAGCACGTGGCCAAGATGGCGTCGACCATCAGCAAACCCGATGGGCTGTTGATCGTGGCCGAGCACGAGACGGCGGCGTTCCTCGCGCCACGACCCGTCCGTGCGCTCTGGGGCGTCGGCCCCAAGGCGTCGGAGGCACTCGAGTCCCGAGGCATCCGCACGGTCGGTGACGTGCTCGGCACGCCTCGCCATGTGCTCGATCGAGCCCTCGGCGCGGCGATGGGGGAACGCATCTGGAACCTCGCGCGAGGCATCGATGTGCGCGAGGTCGACACAACCCGCGTCGAGAAGAGCATCGGCCATGAAGAGACCTTCTCCGACGACATCTCCTCGACCGAGGTTCTCCACGTCGAGCTGCGTCGTCTTGCCGACCGGGTGGGTTCACGGCTCCGCGGCCACGGGGTCGAGGCGTCCACGATCGCCATCAAAGTGCGCTTCTCGGATTTCACCACGCTCAGCAGGTCGCGCACGCTCGCCGAGCCGTCGGCCGTAGGCCAGCGCATCGGCGAAGCGGCGATCGAACTCTTCGACGCCATCGAGCGCCCACTGCCCGTGCGGCTGATCGGAGTTCGTGCCGAGAAGCTCCGCGCCCCCACGTCGGGCTTCGCCCTCTGGGATGACGACGAGGAGTGGCGCCGGGTCGAGGGTGCGCTCGACAACGCGACCGCGCGCTTCGGCAAAGGCGTCATCACGAGGGCAGCTCTGCTCGGACCGATGCGCGACACGGGGGCATTGCCGTCGCATCCCCGCCCGTCGTCTCACGAGCGCTGATCCGACCGTCTCGCCGCCGTCAAGGCCTGGGAACCCGGAAGTGCGGCGGGTACGGTGGGGTCATGCCCAATATCGCACTAGAGCTCGGTGAGCAGTCCGCCTCCTTCGGAGTGACGTCCTCCTACGGCGAGCAGCAGGACGTCGACGGGGTCCGCCTCATCCCGGTGGCTCTCACCTGGACCGGCTTCGGGGGCGGTTCTGACGAGTCCGGCAACGGCGGTGGCGGTGGCGGCGGGTACTCCCTGCCGCTCGGTGCCTACATTCGTCGCGGTGACGATCTGCGGTTCGAACCGAACATCGTCGCTTTCGCCGCCGTCGCTATCCCGCTCGTGTGGGTGGTCGGACGCGCGCTCAGCCGTGTCATCCGCGCACTCAAGAAGTAGCGTCGACCCGGTCGCTCGCGCACTCGACACGGCTGTCGCGCGCATCCTCGATGCTGTGATCGGGGTCGAGGCCGTGAACCCCGTCATCCTGATAGACGGGCAGAGCGGCGCGGGTAAGACCACCCTCGCGCAGCGCGTCGTCGAGAGATGGCCCGTGCCGGGCCGGGTTCAGTCGGTGGCGCTGGATTCCCTCTACCCCGGATGGGACGGGCTCGAGGCCGGCGTCGAATACGCACGCGGGGCCATCCTCATGCCGCATGCGCGCGGAATGATCGGAGTGTGGCATCGGTGGGATTGGGTCGAGGAGGCCCGCGCCGAAGCACACGCCGTCGACCCCTCGCTCCCCCTGATCGTGGAAGGCTCCGGACTCCTCACCCCGGCCACGGCGCGTCTGGGCGATGTCAGAGTGTGGCTGGAGTCTCCGGCACCGCAGAGACGTCGACGCGGCATCGCTCGCGACGGTGAGACGTATGAGCCGCACTGGGATCGCTGGGCGCTGCAAGAGGAAGCGCACATCGTCCGGGACGACCCGACCAGCCACGCCACGCTCGTTCTGGCGGTGCCGTGAGTCAGCGAGAGGCCTCTAGCGCCTGCACGAGACCGTCGAGGCGGAAGCCCAGCCACTCGTAGATTCCGAAGCGGGGGTCATCCTCGTCGTGGTCGTCTTCCGTCTCGATTCCGAGTCGCGATGCGAGCACGAGGCGTATGGCGGCGAGCACACGCATCCATGCCCCCGCTTCTTCGTCGTCGAGGGTGAGCACGAAGGCGCGCGTCAGCTCAGACTCTTCGGCCGTCGCGATGTCGAGCTCGGGCCCGCCGGTCGAGAGCGTCGCGAGCACCACGTCGGCGTCTTGCTGACGTCGGTCGAGCAGGTCGGAACCCGTCAACCTGCGGAACTCGGCGGAGGCGGCGGCGTCATCGGCATAGGCGTCGGGGAGGAGGCGCGCGACGGCGGGGTCGGGGGGAGTGGCGCCCTCGACGGACGTCGCTTCGAGCAGTTCGACGAACTGCCTCACCATTCCCGAGAGGTGCACGGCCTCGATGGCCGAGATCTCGAGGACGACGATCTTGTCGGTCATGACGATGCTCCATTTCGCACGGTCGCGCACAGGCCGTAGTCGTGCATGGCTTGGGTATGCAGTTCCATCTGTTCGCGCGGTCCGTGGGCGACGACCGCGTGCCCCTCGTGGTGCACCGCGAGCATCAGACGGGATGCCGTCTCGGCGTCGAAGCCGAAGTACTCCCGGAAGACATGTGCCACGTAGCTCATGAGGTTCACCGGGTCGTTCCAGACCACGGTCTGCCAGGCGTCGTCGCCGAGCCGATCCGTGTCGAGGTGCTCTTGGGCGTCGACAAGCGTGAGTGAGACCATCATGCCCATCCCAACTCATGCAGGCGCTCGTCGTCGATGCCGTAGAAATGCGCAATCTCGTGTACCAGCGTGGTGTGCACCTCGTCGCGCAGTTCTTCTTCGTCGTCGCATACGGCGAGATGGGCCTCGCGGTAGAGGATGATCCGATCGGGGAGTTCGCCGACGCCGTAGCGTTCCCGCTCGGTCAACGCCCAGCCGTCGTAGAGACCGAGGAGGTCGAGACTGCCGTCTTCCGCTCTGTCTTCGACGACGAAGACGACATTGTCGAGACCGTCGATCATCTCGTCGGGGAGTCGATCGAGCTCGTCCACGACGAGTCTCTCGAACGCGTCGGAACTCAGATCAAGCATTGGGGTGAGTAACGGGGCTCGAACCCGCGACATCGGCCACCACAAGGCCGCGCTCTACCAACTGAGCTATACCCACCATGTCTCCCGCTCGCGCGGGCAACCCAACAATTCTCTCACACTCCTGCCGTGAAAGACGACACGGTGGAGGCCGCGGCTGCCTTCGCCGCATCGCTGGTGGGCCCGGGCTCGGGCACGAACACCGCCTGGCGGTAATAGGCAAGTTCGCGGATCGATTCACGGATGTCGGCCAGCGCGCGGTGCCCGCCGTCTTTCGCCGGGGCGTGGAAGTATGCGCGCGGGAACCACCGGCGGGAGAGCTCTTTCACGCTCGAGACGTCGATGTTGCGGTAGTGCAGCCAGCGATCGACGCGGGGCATGTACTTCGCGAGGAACATGCGGTCGGTGCCGATCGTGTTGCCCGCCAGCGGCGCCTTGCCCTCGACCGGTGCGAACCGCTGAATGTACTCCAACGCTTGGAACTCGGCGTCGGCGAGGCTCACGCCGTGGGGGATCTCTTCGAGCAGTCCGGAGGAGCGGTGCATGTCGGTGACGAACTCGCTCATCGACGCCAGGGCCGAATCGTCGGGTTTGATAACGATGGAGAATCCGGGGTCGAGGATGCGGAGATCGAAATCCGTGACGACGACGGCGATCTCGACGAGTTCGTCGACGTCGAGATCGAGTCCCGTCATCTCGCAGTCGATCCAGACAAGTCGATCGTTCTCGGAGGCAGCCACCATGCGCCTCAGTCTAATGACGGCCGTCGACACAGGATGTGGAGTCCCCCAGGCACGATTCGAACGTGCGACAAACGGATTAGAAGGCCGTTGCTCTATCCACTGAGCTACTGGGGGCCGACGACCAGAGTACCGGGGGTCGCACCGGCACGCACTGGCGCACGCTCCGCGCCAGGCGTAGCGTCGGAACGACAGGCGTAAGGAGTCGATGATGACCGAAGCGAAGACGCGCAGGCTGTGGGTGGCCTACGGGCCGGCGGGTGCCGTGGGCAAGATTCAGACCGACGACGAGTCGTACGTCGTCCAGATGGCGGGTGCGGACGAGGAACTCGGGCGGTACCCGACCATGGAGATCGCCAAATCCGCCCTCACCGCGCATCTGAAGCCGGGGTCTGAGCGCCCCGAGTTCCGCGAGCACTGAGACAGGAGTGCCGGGCGGTCAGGCGTCGACCCGGACCCGGCGCCGTTCTTTCACGTCCAACAGCGGCAGCGCGTGGTGCACGAGCGGACCGATGCAGATCGCGAAGACCACGGTGCCCACGCCGACGGTCCCGCCCAGCAGCCAGCCGGCGATGAGCACTGTGGTCTCGACGAGGAGTCGGCACACCCAGATCGGCCACCCGAGACGGCGGTGCAGGCCGGTCATGAGGCCGTCTCGCGGTCCCGGGCCGAAAGCGGCTCCCAGGTAGAGGCCGGAGGCGAACGCGACCAGCAGAATCCCGCCGGCCAGCATCGCGCCGCCCGCCCAGAGGTCCGGTGCGGCAGGTACGAGCGCGAGTGTCGCTTGCAGAGAGGTGCCCACGAGCGCGACATTCGCGATGGTGCCGATTCCGGGCTTCTGTCGGAGCGGGATCCAGACGAGGAGCACGAGCCCGCCGAGGATGTTCGTCACCCAGCCGATGCCGATGCCGGTGTGGATCGAGATGCCTTCGGCGAAGACGGTCCACGGGTCGACACCCCACCCGGCGCGGACGGTCAGGGCGCATCCTGCGCCGTACAGCACCAGGCCGATGAGGAGTTGGAGGATGCGTCGAGCCATGCGAATATCCAATCAGGCAATTGGATCACACTGAACAGTCCAATACCGGTAATGTGGATTCATGGACTCACGGATATCGGCCCGCTCCCTCGCTGCCTCTCTGGGAGGGTGGCGGTCGAAGGAGCCGGTGTACGAGGCCCTCGCGGATGGCATCCGACTCCTGTGCCTCGACAATCGGATCGCACCGCGCACGGCGCTTCCGGCAGAGCGCGAACTCTCCGCCGAGCTGCGCCTGAGCCGCACGACCGTGGCGGCCGCGTACCGGAGCCTGCGCGACACCGGGCACATCGAGAGCGTTCGCGGCTCCGGCAGCATCACTCTGCCGCTGCGGCGCACGGATCCGGGGCATCGCGCCACCGGCGATGAGACGATCGACCTTCAGCAGGCGAGTCCACCGGCGTGGCCGGGACTCGCCGGCGTCATCACCGAGGTGGCCGCCGGCGCTGCGACGCTCGTCTCCACGGTCGGCTACGACATCGTCGGCCGCCCCGGTCTGCGAGATGCCATCGCCGCCCGCTACACGGCTCGGGGGATTCCGACGTCGCCCGACGAGGTGATGATCACGACAGGGGCGCAGAGCGCGATCCACCTCATCGCGTCGGTGCTGCTGGGCCGCGCCGACAGAGTGCTCATCGAGACGCCCACCTACCCCCACGCGGCCGACGCCTTCCGCCGAGCCGGCGCTCGCATGGTCGGCGTTCCGGTGACGACGTCGGATGGATGGGACCTCGATCGCGCCGAGCAGGCGTTCGCGCGAACCCTCCCGGTGCTCGCCTACCTGATGCCCGATTTCCAGAATCCGACGGGTCGCACGATGACGGCGCAGGAGCGTGCGATCATCGCTGCCGCCGCCGACCGTTCGGGCACGCTCGTCGTCGTCGACGAGACCACGTCGGATCTCAACATCGACCGAGCGGTCGAGCCGGAGCCGTTCGGTCGGGGGGAGGACCTGATCCGCCTCGGGTCGCTCGGCAAGACGGTGTGGGGTGGCCTGCGGATCGGTTGGATCCGCGCGGAGGTGGAGCTCATTCGTCGCCTGGTTTCGGCGCGGGCGGTGCACGACCTCGGCACGCCGGAGATCGAACAGGCGGTCGCGGAGGCGCTCCTGCCGCGTCTCGACGAGATCGCCCATCAACGCGCCCACCTGTTGCGACAGGGGCGCGATGCCGTCTCAGCGGCGCTGCGCGATCGGCTTCCTCAGTGGCGGGTGCCCGCCGCCGATGGAGGAGTCTCGCTGTGGGTCGAACTGGATGCCCCGCTGAGTTCCGGGCTGGTCATGGCCGCGCGAGCGCGGGGGTTGTACCTCTCGGCCGGTTCACGTTTCGCGGTCGAGGGCGGCTACGACCGCCACCTGCGCGTGCCCTTCACGGCCCCGGCGGCAAGCCTCGTCAGCGCCGTGTCGATCCTGGAGCAGGTCTGGCCGACCGTGCACGACGGTGCGCCTCGCGCGCTCGTCGACAGCTTCGACGCCGTGGTCTGAACGTCACCGCTGATAGCGGAGGCAGTCGAACGCGTCGGAGACGGCCCAGAATTCGCCGAGCGAGCGGAACGAACGCGTGCCGCCGTGGTAGCGCTCCGCCCGGAAGCTCCACTCGTCGCCGCTCGCTATTGCACGCACATGGCCGAGCGGTCTTCCGTCGGCGTCTGCCACTCGCCACAGCGTCGGCGCCGCGCGGGTGAGGCGCACCCACGGTGGGAGGTCGAATGTCGGGGTGTCTCGCTCCAGAATCTGCATGATCGTTCCTCCGTCCGAGTTCGAAGATATGTCCGACCTCCGACATCGCGCCCCGGGGCCAGCGGTTCGCCGATCGGCTCCTCCCCACCGGGTGACGGCGGCGTGGTCATCCCCAGAAGCACATCGTGCGCCGCCCCGCGTCGGCCCCACGGCGAAGCTGGATGCGCTCCGGCGCCCGACGGGCACTCGGGTGCCGGAGCATCCCCGACGGAAAGGAACCGAAATGACCGACACCATCACGTTCACGGGCAATCTCGCTGCAGAGCCGGAACAACGAATTCTCGGAGGCGGCGTGTCCGTCACCAATTTCCGCGTCGGGTCCACGCACCGCCGGTTCGACAAGTCGACCGAGCGATGGGTCGATGTGTACACGAACTGGTACCAGGTGTCGGCGTACCGCGCGCTCGGCGAGAACGCCTACGCTTCGCTCCACAAGGGGGATCGCGTGATCGTCACGGGCCGCCTGCGTCTGCGCGAGTGGGACAACGGCACCAAGCGCGGTCTCGCCGTCGAGGTCGAGGCGGACGCCGTCGGGCACGATCTGCTCCGGGGGCGCACGACCTTCCACAAGAACCGCGCCGCCGTCGAGCCCGGAGCGTCGGGCCCTGAGGTCGGGGCCGTCGCGGAGTCGTCGGGGCCCGCGCCCGTCGCCGTGGGAGCCTCGCCGGTCGCCGCGACCGACGCCGGCGGGTGGGGCATTCCGGCCGCGACGGTTGACCTCGCGCCCGAGGCCGAGCTCGCCGACACTCCATTCTGAGGTGCGCCCGTAGACTCGCAGCGTGATCGGATCCACCGCCTCCCGCCGTGCCGGCCTCGTCGTGCTCGCCGTCGCCGCGGCGACCGCTCTGGTCGGGTGCACCGATACGTCCGAGCCCGCGCCGACCGCGACGGTCTCGCTCACCCCGACGGCCGAGGCGCCGCCCACGGCCGAGGCGCCGACTCTCGTTCCGGACGGCGATGCTTCGGCGAACCTCCCGTATTTCGCGCAGATCGTGCAGTCGGTCGCTGCCGGACCCGACACCGGGCGTGCATACGTCGATGCCCTGGTCGCCGCGGGGTTCGACAAGGCGGCCATGCAGGTGACCGAGAACCAGTCGACGGTCGGCAATGCGGCAGAGAGCATGCAGTTCTCGGTGCGGTGGGGAGACGAGTGCCTGATCGGGCAGGTCGGCCCCTCGACAGGACAGCCCGTGGCCGTGGTCATGCCGGGACTCGCGGCCGGTCGGTGCCTCGTGGGCAACACCCGCCCGATCGATTGGTGACCCCGCGCCTCGGACGGCCCGGCTCGCGCCCCTAGACTGGGAACGATATGGCTGAGTACATCTATCAGATGGTCCGCGCGCGAAAAGCCGTGGGCGACAAATTGATCCTCGACGACGTCACGATGTCGTTCCTCCCCGGCGCGAAGATCGGAATGGTCGGTCCGAACGGTGCCGGTAAGTCGACGATCCTGAAGATCATGGCGGGGATGGACACGCCATCCAACGGCGAGGCGAAGCTCAGTCCGGGCTTCTCGGTCGGCATCCTGATGCAGGAGCCCGAACTCGACGAGACCAAGACCGTTCTGGAGAACATCCAGGAGGGCATCGCCATCAAGGCGAAGGTCGACCGCTTCAATGAGATCTCGGCGCTGATGTCCGACCCCGACGCCGACTTCGACGCACTCCTCGCCGAGATGGGCACCCTGCAGGAAGAGATCGACGCCGCCGACGCGTGGGATCTCGACTCACAGCTCGAGCAGGCCATGTCGGCGCTGCGCACCCCGCCCAGCGATGCGGCGATCGCCAACCTCTCCGGTGGTGAGAAGCGACGCGTCGCGCTCACCAAGCTCCTCCTCCAGAAGCCCGACCTGCTGCTGCTGGACGAGCCCACCAACCATCTGGATGCCGAGAGCGTGCAGTGGCTCGAGCAGCACCTGCAGAAGTATGCCGGCGCCGTCATCGCCATCACGCACGACCGGTACTTCCTCGACAACGTCGCGGAGTGGATCGCCGAGGTCGACCGCGGTCGCCTCATCGGATACGAGGGCAACTACTCGACCTATCTCGAGAAGAAGGGCCAGCGCCTCGAGGTGCAGGGCAAGAAGGACGCCAAGCTCGCCAAGCGCCTCTCCGAGGAGCTCGAGTGGGTGCGCTCCAACGCCAAGGGCCGCCAGGTCAAGTCGAAGGCTCGACTCGCACGCTACGAGGAGATGGCCGCCGAGGCCGACCGCACGCGCAAGCTCGACTTCGACGAGATCCAGATCCCGCCGGGCCCGCGCCTGGGCAGCATCGTGATCGAGGCGAAGAAGCTGCAGAAGGGCTTCGACGGGCGCTCGCTCATCTCGAACCTGAGCTTCAGCCTGCCGCCCAACGGAATCGTGGGCGTGATCGGTCCGAACGGTGTCGGAAAGACGACGCTCTTCAAGACGATCGTGGGGCTCGAGCCCGTCGACGGTGGCGAGGTCAAGATCGGCGAAACCGTCAAGATCAGCTACGTCGACCAGAACCGGTCGAACATCGACCCCCAGAAGACCCTGTGGGAGGTCGTGTCCGACGGACTCGACATCATCACGATCGGCAAGGTCGAGATCCCCTCGCGCGCCTACGTGTCGAAGTTCGGCTTCAAAGGACCCGACCAGCAGAAGAAGGCGGGCGTGCTCTCCGGTGGAGAGCGCAACCGTCTCAACCTGGCGCTCACCCTCAAGGAGGGCGGCAACCTCCTCCTCCTCGACGAGCCGACGAACGACCTCGACGTCGAGACGCTGAGCTCGCTCGAGAACGCGCTGCTCGAATTCCCCGGCTGCGCCGTGGTCATCACCCACGACCGGTGGTTCCTCGACCGCATCGCGACGCACATCCTCGCGTACGAGGGAACCGACGAGAATCCCGATCAGTGGTACTGGTTCGAGGGCAACTTCGAGGCGTACGAGGCGAACAAGGTCGAGCGGCTCGGTCCGGACGCCGCCAACCCCAGCCGCTCGTCGTACCGCAAGCTCACGCGTGACTGACACGTCCTCGGAGCGGGGGAGCGCCATCGAACCGGATGCTGCGCGCCCCCGCATCCACGTGTCCATCCATCTGCGATGGGGCGACCTCGACGCGCTCGGGCACGTCAACAACACCTCGATGCTGAAGCTGCTCGAGGAGGCTCGGCTCCGGGCGTTCTGGAAGGGCGACGGCGAGGCCGATCCTCTTCCTACCGCAGTCTTCGAGATGGACGTGCTCGAGAGCGGCGGGTCGCGTGCAACGCTCATCGCGCGCCAGGAGATCGAGTACTACCGGCCCGTCCCCTACGGACAGCGACCGCTCGACGTGCAGATGTGGATCGGGCGCATGGGCGGATCGAGCGCCGACATCTGCTTCGAGGTCTACAGCCCCCTGGGTGACGAGACCCCGGTGATCTACGCTCGCGCGACGGCGGTCGTGGTGATCGTCGATACCGCGAGCGGCCGGCCGACCCGTTGGAGCGAGCTGGAGCGCGCAGCGTGGGCGCCGTTCATCTCAGCGCCCATCGACTACCGGCGGGGCTCCGCGTCCTGACGCACCCGCACCATGACCTCTTGCGCGATGCTGGCGACGAGCGAGCCGTTCCGCGAATAGATCCGCCCGTTCGACAGCCCGCGGCCGCCTCGGGCGCTGGGCGACTCTTGAACGTAGAGCAGCCACTCGTCGACACGTGCGGGGCGGTGCCACCACAAGGCGTGATCGAGGCTCGCAACTTTCAGCCCGGGGGTCGTCCACGCGATGCCGTGCGCGCGCATGATCGACTCCTGAATGGTCATGTCGCTCATGTACGCGAGGGCTGCGCGGTGGATTCCCGCGTCGTCGGGCAGAGTGCGTTTCACGCGCATCCACACCGCCTGCCGGGCCACGGGTTCGTCGACCTCGACGTAGATGGGTGACGGCACGTGTCGAACGTCTATGGGGCGTTCGCGGAAGATCCGCCCGGAGTGCGGGTGCGCGCGAACGATCTCGCTCTCGATGTCGGGAAGCTCATCGGGGTCGGGGTACCCGTCGGGCATGGGCGCCTGATGCTCGAGGCCGGGATCCTCGTCCTGGAACGACGCGATCATCGAGAAGATCGGCACGCCCGACTGATAGGCCTGGGTGCGCCGCGTCGAGAACGAGCGACCGTCGTGGATGCGGTCGACCGAGAACGTGATGTCGGCGCTGGCGTCGCCGGGCCGGAGGAAGTACCCGTGCATGGAGTGCGGCGCGCGCTCGGCCGGGAGGGTGCGGGATGCAGCGACGACCGACTGGGCGAGCACCTGTCCGCCGTAGACGCGCCCGCCCGGCATCGCTTGCGAGACACCCGTGAAGATGTCCTCCGTCGTGCGCGCGCCCACGTCGCGGAGATCGAGCACCGCGAGCAGCGAGGCGACGGGATCGAGGGCGTGAGGCACGTGATTCTCCCGTTCCGACGAGCATCCGCCCGCCACTTGGTAGTTTAGGGCGGGTGTCCGCTCGCCTCGTGTTCCCCGATCCGCAGGGCGCCGCCGACGTCGTGACGTTCGCCTCCCGCGCCGCTCAGCTTGGCGACGGCGCCGTGCGGCTGCGCGCCGCAGAGGGGACTCTCGTGATGACGTCCGCCCCGCTCGCGCCGCGCGACCTGCTCGACGCCACCCCGACGGTGCTCGGCTTGCGCGCCACCGCGATCGATCCTGAGCTCGTCTGCGATCTCGTGCTGCCCGGCAGCGCTCTCGCGGTCGCTTCCGACGATGCGTCGCAGGTCGTCCTGCCCGATTCCGCCGTGACGGCGACGTGGGCCGGGATCTCGCCGCCGCGCGCGGGATGGCGACCCGTCGGTGAGGTCGCCGCATCCGTTCTCGCCTCGCGTGCGCAGGCGGGTATCGCCAGCGTCGCGCAGACCGTCCCGCGCGATGCGGGCGAGGAGATCGTGCAGAGCGTCCGGGCGGGCGTATGGGGTGCGGCCGAGCCCCTCCTCGACGGTCTGCCACTGGGCGCCGCCTTCGCGGCGTTCGCTCTCGGGTTCATCTCGGGCGAGGAGCAGGCCCAGGTGCGCGAAGCCGGCCCGTGGCGTCGGCTTTCGCTGCGACGGGGGCATGTGCTGGTGAGGACCACCGTCCGCAACGGGCTCACGGCCGTGCGTTCCACGGGCACCGCGGGTTAGACCGCCGACGCCGCGCGTCCGGCGATGCGCCCCGAGAAGAGGCAACCGCCGAGGAACGTGCCCTCGAGGGCCCTGTAGCCGTGCATGCCGCCGCCCCCGAAGCCGCTGGCCTCACCGGCGGCGAACAAACCCGGCACCGGGTGACCCCCGGCGTCGAGGACCCGTCCCTGTAGATCCGTCTGGAGTCCGCCGAGCGACTTCCTGGTGAGCACGTGGAGCTTCACGGCGATGAGAGGCCCCGCTGCGGCATCGAGGATGCGGTGGGGTGCGGCCGTGCGGACCAAACGGTCACCTCGAAAGGCGCGCGCGGAGCGCAGCATCGCGATCTGCGCGTCCTTGGTGACGTCGTTCACGATCTCACGGTCGCGCGCTTCGACCTCCGCCCGGACGCGCTCGACGTCGAGCAGATCGCCGCCGGGGAGCGCCCGCATACCGGCGAGGAGGTCGTCGAGGTTGTCGCGCACGACGAAGTCCGCGCCATTGTCGAGGAACGCTTGCACGGGCGCGGACGCGCCCTTTCCGAGACGTGAGCGCACCAGGAGCGGCACGTCCTTGCCCGTGAGGTCGGGGTTCTGCTCGCTGCCGGAGAGGGTGAACTCCTTCTCGACGATGCGCGAGGACAAGACGAACCAGGAGTGGTCGTGACCGGTACTGCGCAGATGAGCCAGTGTGCCGAGGGTGTCGAAGCCGGGGAAGAGGGGCACGGGGAGCCGCCGTCCCGTCGCGTCCAGCCAGAGCGAGGACGGCCCGGGCAGGATGCGGATGCCGTGATCGGGCCAGATCGACGACCAGTTCTGGATGCCTTCGACGTAGTGCCACATCCGGTCGGCGTTGATCACGTGCCCACTGGCGGCTTCGGCCACGGGGAGCATGGAGCCGTCGACGTAGGCGGGCACCCCCGAGAGCATCGTGGCGGGCGCGGTACCCAGGCGTTCGGGCCACATCGCCCGCACGAGGTCGTGATTGCCCCCGATTCCGCCGGACGAGACGATCGTGGCACGCGCACGCACGTCGAAGCGGTCGATCACGTCGCGGTTCGTGGCGGCGCCCCGTTCGGCGAGGCTCGGTGCCAGGACATCGCCCACCGCGCCCGTGACCACGCCGTCATGGACCGCCAGCTCCGAGACGCGGTGTCGGGGGAGCACCAGGAGGCGCCCGTCCGACTCGGCCTCATCGGCCGCGCGCAGGAACGGAGCGAGCACGCCCGGACCGGTTCCCCACGCGATGTGGAACCGAGGCACCGAGTTGCCCGGGCCGATCGCGCCGTATCCGCCGCGCTCGGCCCATCCCACCACGGGGAAGAAGCCCAGGCCGAGCCCGCGCAACCAGGAGCGCTTCTCACCGGCGGCGAAGTGCAGATACTCCTCGGCCCACCGGCGGGGCCACGCATCTTCCGCACGATCGAAGCCGGCGTTGCCGAACCAGTCCTGCCGCGCGAGGTCGAGCGAGTCCTTCACACCGAGACGGCGTTGCTCCGGAGAGTCGACGAGGAAGAGGCCGCCGAACGACCACCACGCCTGGCCCCCGAGGTTCGTGCGGGGCTCTTGGTCGACGATCACCACGCGCTTGTTCGCGAGGAGCGCCTCGCGCGTCGCCACCAGCCCGGCCAACCCCCACCCGACGACGAGCACGTCGGTGTCGTAGATGCGAGCGGTCATGGCGACTCCTTCGTCGTCGTGCGATGTCAGTCGGCGCTGTCGCTCCGGCTCGAGACGGGCAGCCCCGGGGCCGAACGCCCGTCGGAAGGGGTTCCGATGCCGGTCGGCTCGAAGGTGTTCACCATCGCCAGTGCCGCCCTCTGCAGATAATCCCACAGCGTGGCCTCGTGCAGGGGGGAGAGCTCCAGTTCGTCGACGGCAGCGCGCATGTGAGAGAGCCACAGGTCGCGGGCGTCGGGGTTCACGTGGAACGGCTGGTGCCGCATCCGCAGCCGCGGGTGACCGCGCTGCTCGCTGTAGGTGGTGGGGCCGCCCCAGTACTGCGCGAGAAAGAGTGTCAATCGCTCGGCGGCAGGACCGAGGTCCTCTTCGGGGTACATCGGCTTGAGCACCTCGTCACCCGCCACTCCCCGGTAGAACGTGTCGACGAGTCGCCGGAACGTGGGCATCCCGCCGATCTCGTCGTAGAAGCTCGTCTGCTCGGTCACTGGTCTTCCTCGCCGGTATCGGGTTTCGCCTTGGTGGCGGGGGGTGTCTTCTGCTCGCGGGCTTCGCCGCCCGGGTCGTTCGTCTTCGATCGCTTGCGCGGTTTCCACACCGGCCGATGCTCGACGGTCACCGGGTTGGGCCGGGTGCGGGGAGGATTCGCCCCGCGCACCCGCTGCGCGCCCTCGAGTCCGCTGAGGGTGATCGAGTTCAGCTGAGGAAGGGTGAGACCCAGTTCGTCGATCGCGTTCTTCAACCGCATCCGCAGCTCCCGGGCGACGTCGTCCTTCGCGTTGGCGCGGGTCTTCATGACGAGGCGGATGACGAGCGCGTCGCCGGAAACCGACTCGAGACCCCAGACCTCGGGCTGCTCGATGATGCGGGAGCGCCACTTCGGCTCGTCGGTGAGCGATTTCGCCGCGGCGAGCATGGCTCCCTCGACCTCCGGGATATCGGCGTTGGCCGGCACGGCGAGGTCGATGATGACCCGCGACCACCCCTGCGACATGTTGCCGATGCGCAGGATCTCGCCGTTGCGGACGTACCAGAGCGTGCCGTTCACGTCACGGACGTGGCTGACGCGCACGCTCACGTACTCGACGACGCCGGTCGCGAGCCCAAGGTCGACCACGTCTCCGATGCCGATCTGGTCTTCCGCCACGATGAAGATGCCGTTGAGGACGTCCTTCACGATGTTCTGCGCGCCGAAGCCGAGACCCGCACCCACGGCGGCGGTCAGCAGCGTCAGAGAGGCGAGCACGTCGGGGGCGACGACACCGACGATGAGCACGAGCGCGACGACGACGATGATGACGCTGAGGATGTTCTGCAGGATCGTGCCGAGCGTGCGCGTGCGCTGGACGAGCCGCACGGCCGCGAGCGGCGATCGCTCCAGTGCCTGCGTGTCGTCGACGTTCGCTTTGTTCTTCGCGCCGGAGACCACGCGGCCGACCACTCGACGGATGACCGAGCGAAGAAGCCACGACACCGCGAGAGCCACGACGATGATGCCGGCGACGCCGAGCAGGTTCATGCCGGCTGCCCGCAGCCAGTCCAGTACCGCTTGCCAGAACTCGGGGGTGAGGACCACGCCGGGGTTGGGCGGGTCGGTGGGTTCCGGGGAGGGCGCGGCGAGGAAGGAGGGCATCCCTCCCATGTTAACGACGAACGCCTCGGAGCCGGCTGGGCTCCGAGGCGTTCGAGTGGGTCGGTGTGCTACTCGGCGTCGCGCTCCTGCACCGACAGGGCGCGCTCGACGCCGGCGAGGTTCTCGTTCACGAGACGACGCAGCGCTGCGGGCGCCGAGGCGTTCTCGGCCAGCCATGCGCGCGTCGCGTCGCGCAGCGCGGTATCGGCGAGAGCCGCCGGGTAGAGCCCGACGATGAGGTACTGCGCGATCTGGTAGCTGCGCGAGTTCCAGATCGGCAGCAGCATGTCGAAGTACGGCGTGACGAAGTCACGCAGCACGCTCACGCCGGCGGGGTGTACGAGTCCGGCTGCCGCCGCGCGCACGATCGTGTTCGGGGCGTCGTCCTTGACCACGAGGGAGTCCCACGCGGCCCGCTTCGCCTCGACCGTCGGGAGTGCGGCCTTCGCCTGCGCCGCGAACTCGCCGCCTTTCGCCGTGTTGTCGGCGGCGAGGGCGTCGTCGATGTCCTTCGCCGCAACGGCACCGCCGGCGGCGAGCGAGACCAGCAGCTGCCATGACAGGTCGGTGTCGACGGTGAGACCGTCGAGCGTCGTGTCGCCGTCGCGGAGCGCGCGCACCCGGGCCCACTGCGCGTCGGTGGCGGCGGCGGAGGCGAAGGCGGTGACGAACTGCAGCTGGCTGTCGCTCTCGGGGGCTGCGGCTCGTGCCAGCTCCCACATCGCGTCAGCGACCTTGGCCCGGGTCTCGTCGCGCTTCTCGGGGGAGACGTAGGAATTCGCTGCGAGCTGCAGCTGGGCGAGCGTCGTGCGCACGGTCGTCGACTCCGTCTCGGAGCCGATGTTGCGCAGCACGAGGTCGACGTAGTCGGTGGCGGATGCTTCGGCGTCGCGCGTCTGGTCCCAGGCGGCTCCCCACACGATGGAGCGGGCCAGCGGGTCGCTGATGTCCTTCAGATGCGCGATGGCCGTTGCCAGCGACCGCTCGTCGAGACGGATCTTCGCGTACGCGAGGTCTTCGTCGTTGAGGAGCACGAGGTCGGGGCGCCGGACGCCGACGAGCTCGGGCACGTCGGTGCGGTCGCCGTCGACGTCGAGCTCGATGCGGTGCACGCGCTGCAGCGAGCCGCCCTTCAGCGAGTAGAAGCCGACCGCGAGGCGGTGCGGGCGGATGGTGGGGTAGTCGGCCGGGGCCGTCTGCACGATCGCGAAACGCGAGAGCGTGCCGTCGGTCGACTCCTCCAGCAGGGGGGAGAGCGTGTTCACGCCGGCGGTCTCGAGCCACTTTCGCGACCACGCGCCGAGCTCGCGGCCACTCGTCGCCTCGAGCTCGGTCAGCAGGTCGCCGAGCTCGGTGTTCGACCACTCGTGCTTGGCGAAGTAGGCGGCGACGCCGGCGAAGAACTGCTCGATGCCGACCCACGCCGCCAGCTGCTTCAGCACGGAGCCACCCTTGGCGTAGGTGATGCCGTCGAAGTTCACCTGCACGTCTTCGAGGTCGTTGATCTCCGCGACCACGGGGTGGGTGGAGGGAAGCTGGTCCTGGCGGTAGGCCCAGGTCTTCTCCATGGCGTTGAAGGTCGTCCAGGCCTCGGTCCACTCCGTGGCCTCGGCTGTCGCGATCGTCGAGGCCCACTCGGCGAACGACTCGTTCAGCCAGAGGTCGTTCCACCACTTCATCGTGACGAGATCGCCGAACCACATGTGGGCGAGCTCGTGGAGGATCGTGACGACGCGGCGTTCCTTCACCGCATCCGTCACCTTGCTGCGGAAGACGTACGTCTCGGTGAACGTGACCGCGCCCGCGTTCTCCATGGCTCCGGCGTTGAACTCCGGGACGAACAGCTGGTCGTACTTCGCGAAGGGGTACGGGTAGTCGAACTTCTCCTCGTAGTACGCGAAGCCCTGCCGGGTCTTCTCGAAGACGTAGTCGGCGTCGAGGTGCTCCCAGAGGCTCTTGCGCGCGAACACGCCGAGGGGGATCACGCGGCCGGAGGCGCTCGTGAGCTCCGAGAAGGTCGACTCGTAGGGGCCGGCGATCAGGGCCGTGATGTACGAGGAGATACGCGGGGTCGGCTCGAAGGTCCACGTGGCGACCCCCTCGCCCTGACCGGCGGGCTCGGGTGACGGCGAGTTCGACACGACGACCCAGGTCTCGGGGGCCGTGATCGTGAACTGGAACGTCGCCTTGAGGTCGGGCTGCTCGAACACCGCGAACACGCGGCGGGAGTCGGGAACCTCGAACTGCGTATAGAGGTACACCTCGCCATCGACCGGGTCGACGAAACGGTGCAGGCCCTCGCCGGTGTTGGTGTAGCTGCAGTCGGCGACAACGACGAGTTCGTTCCGTGCTTCGAGGCCGCTCAGGGCGATGCGCGAGTCGGAGTGCGCTGACACCGGAACGTCGCGGCCGTTCAGCGTGATCGAGTGAACGTAGCCCGAGATGAGGTCGATGAAGGTGTCGGCGCCCTCGACCGCGGAGAAACGGACGACGGTACGAGAACCGAAGACCTCCGCACCTCGCGTCAGGTCGAGCGCGATCTCGTACTCGATGCCACCGCCCGCGGCCGGGTCGACGACGGAGCGGCGCTGCTGCGCTTCGCTGCGGGTGAGGTTCTCTCCAGGCACTGACGTTCTCCCAGGGGTAGAGGGGTCGGATGCTGCGCGACGCGGCTGGCGCCGACGACAACCGTCCCACCCTATCTCCGGGGCCGATCGGCGCGGAGGGGTGGTTCGTTACACCATCGAGCTAACCCGGCGAAGCGAGGCGTCGGGAATGGAAGAATCGACGGCGTGACCGCCAACGAATCCCTCCAGCCAGCCCCGGCCGACGCCCACGCGACCGTGCTCTTCGCATCGCCCGCCGCGTCGTCAGGTGCTCCTCACGTCGAGACACCGGTCGCGTACGACGCGATCCTCCTCGCCGGATTCGGCGGCCCGGAGGGGCAGGACGACGTGATCCCGTTCCTGCGCAACGTCACGCGGGGTCGCGGCATCCCCGATGAGCGTCTCGAGGAGGTCGCCCACCACTACCGCCACTTCGACGGCATCAGTCCGATCAACGCCCAGAACCGCGCGCTGAAGGCGGCGCTGGAGGCCGAGATCGCCCGCCGCGGCCTCGGGCTCCCCGTCTACTGGGGCAACCGCAACTGGGCGCCGTACCTCGAGGAGGCCGTGTCGGATGCCGCCGCGGCCGGCGACACGACACTGCTGGCGGTGGCCACCAGCGCCTACAGCTCCTTCTCCAGCTGCCGGCAGTACCGCGAGGACTTCGCGCGCGTGCTGACCGAGACCGGAGCGGGAGCGTCGGTCACCATCGACAAGGTGCGCCAGTTCTTCGACCACCCGGGCTTCGTCGAGCCCTTCGTCACCGGAGTCCGTGACGCGGTGCAGGCCTTCGTCGCTCAGGACGTCGATCCCTCCGCCATCCAGGTGCTGTTCTCGACGCACTCCATCCCCACCGCCGACGCTGATCGCTCCGGCCCCCGCGACGTCGACTTCGGCGAGGGCGGCGCGTACGCGGCCCAGCACCGAGCCGTCGCGGAGGTCGTCATGGACGCCGTGTACGCCGCCGTCCCGGGGTCGGAGGGCGTGCTCGACTGGGAGCTCGTCTACCAGTCGCGCTCGGGCCCGCCCACGCAGCCGTGGCTCGAACCGGATGTCAACGACGTGATCGCCGAGCTGCCGGGCCGTGGCGTGGAAGCCGTCGTGATCGTGCCGCTCGGTTTCGTCAGCGACCACATGGAGGTGCTGTGGGACCTCGACACCGAGGCGATGGAGTCGGCGCAGGAGGTCGGCATCCGCGCGGTGCGCACACCGACGCCGGGCGTGGATCCGGCCTACGTCGCCGGTCTCGTCGACCTCATCGAGGAGCGCCTCAACGGCACGCCCGCCTCGGAGCGCCCCCATGAGACGAAGCTCGGGCCGTGGTTCGACGTCTGCCGGCCGGGCTGCTGCGAGAACGTGCGAGCGGGTTTCAAGCCCGCGGCCTCCGGTGTGCTTCCCTGATCCCGACTTCTGTCCCGACGCACTTCTAGGATGAGTGCCATGCGCATCCACATCGCGACCGACCACGCGGGTCTCGACTTCTCCACCCAGCTCCAGCACCACCTCGCGGCACAGGGCCACGAGGTCGTCGATCACGGCCCCATCGAGTACGACCCGGTCGACGACTACCCGGCGTTCTGCATCCGGGCAGCGCAGGCCGTGGTCCGCGACCAGGCCGCCGGCATCGACACCCTCGGCGCGGTGTTCGGAGGCTCGGGCAACGGCGAGCAGATCGCGGCGAACAAGGTGCGCGGGGTGCGAGCGGCGCTCGTGTGGAATATGGCGACCGCCGAACTGGCCCGCGAGCACAACGACGCCAACGTCATCGCGATCGGGGCGCGCCAGCACACGTTCGACGAGGCCGTCGCCTTCATCGACCGCTTCGTCGCTACGCCGTTCTCGGATGAGGAACGCCACGCGCGGCGCATCGCCCAGCTCGCCGCGTTCGAGAACGACGGTTCGCTGCTGCCCGACCCCCGTGCGGCGATCCGGGGCGGCGAAGACGTCGACGCCTTCGATCCGGAAGCAGGCTGATGCCTGCATCCGGATCCTTCGACGCTCTGCCCATCGAACTGCGAGCAGGCTGATGCCGGAGGGACACTCCGTCCACCGCATCGCCCGCCAGTTCGACCGCAACATCGTCGGGCGCCGCGTCGCAGCATCCAGCCCCCAGGGGCGCTTCGCCGACGGTGCCTCGATTATCGATGGTCGTGAGGCGACATCGGTGCGCGCGGTCGGCAAGCAGATGTTCCTGGAGTTCGATGACGTCTGGCTGCGCGTGCACCTCGGCATGTACGGCGCCTGGGACTTCGCCGGCGACATCATCGTCGATCCCACCATCGCCTCGTCGAACGGGCGCATGGGTCAGACGAATCAGCGCGGCACGGTCGTCGATGACGACAACGACGAGCCGATCATGGATGCGGCGGGCGAGAACTCCCTGTCGTCGATCGGGGCTCCCCGGCGCGCCCGGGGTCGTGTTCGGATGTCGGAGCAGACGCGAGGGCTCGAGGAGGAGACCGAATGGCCCCCGCCCGTCGTGGGCCAGGTGCGGCTCCGGTTGCTCACCGAACTGACGTGCGCCGATCTCCGCGGGCCGACGGCATGCCAGATCCAGACACCCGATGAGGTCGCTTCGACGATCGCCAAGCTCGGACCCGACCCGCTCGTCGACGATGTCGTCGAGGGGGAGGAGCGCTTCGTCTCCGTCGTTCGTCGCAAGCCGACGGCGATCGGCCTGCTGCTCATGGATCAGAGCGTCATCAGCGGGATCGGCAACGTGTATCGAGCCGAGATGCTGTTCCGAGCGCGTCAGAACCCCCACACGCCCGGGCGCGACGTGCCCGAGGAGATCGTGCGCGGCCTGTGGCGCGACTGGGTGCGGCTCCTCGCGATCGGTGTCGAGGCCGGCCAGATGATGACGATGGACGACCTCGACCCCCAGGCGTATCGCGCGGCCATGGCCAGCCGCGACGATCGCCACTGGGTCTACCACCGTGCGGGCCTGCCGTGTCGGGTCTGCGGGACGTCGATCATCGTCGAGGAAGCGGCCGGGAGGAAGCTGTACTGGTGTCCCCGGTGCCAGGCGTGACGGCTCTAGGCTGAGCGGATGCGGCAGAACCCGAGCTTCGCGATGACCGATGTGGGCGAGCTGCGTCGTCTCATCGAGCGGAACCCCTGGATGACCCTCGTGAGCAGTACGGACGACGGTCTCGTCGCCTCCCACTACGCGGTCCTGCTCGACGAGGATCGCGACGACCTCACCGTGGTCGGGCACGTCGGCAAGCCCGACGACCTGATTCTCGGGCTCGGTGAGCGCGAGCTGATGCTCGTGGTTCAGGGCCCGCACGGATACATCTCGCCGTCCTGGTACGGCGGCGCGGCCGCCGTCCCCACCTGGAACTTCGTGTCGGCCCACCTCACGGGCGTCCCCGAGATCCTCGCGCCGGAAGAGAACCTGCGCGTGCTCGACCGACTGGTCGAGCACTTCGAGCGGCGGGTGCCCGAGCCGCGGATGCTGTGGCAGAGACCGAACGACGACACCTTCGTCGAGCGGCTCGAAAGAGGAACCGTCGGATTCCGGATGACGCCCACGAGGATCGTCGCGAAGCGGAAGCTGAGTCAGAACAAGACGCCCGATGTGGTCGAGACCATCATCGCCGAGCTCAGCGGCGCCGGGGCGTACGCGCAGCCCGAGCTCGCCGCCGAGATGCGGCGCGCCGCGGACGCGCGCGTGCAGCGATGATCGGGGCGCAGATCGGCACGATCCGTGCTGCCCGCATCGCCGGAGCGGGACGGGAGGTGCTGCCGCACGACGGCGCCTTCGACGTGTTCATCGCCGCCGGACGCATCGTCGACATCGCGCCCACCGGGGTTCTGCGTGCGGTGGGCGAGGTCGTCGATGCAGACGGCTCGTGGCTCATCCCCGGGTTGTGGGACCACCACGTGCACGCGCTGCAGTGGGCTCTGGTCTCCCGGCGGATCGACCTGGGTCATGCGACGACCGCGCGCGAGGCGGTCACGATCATGGCGGCATCGACGCCGATCGACGGACGCCGCATCGGCGTCGGGTTCCGCGACGCGCTGTGGCCCGATGAGCCGTCGCTCGCGCTGCTCGACGAGGCGACCGGTGACCAGCCGGCCTACCTCATCAATGCCGACGTCCACAGCGTGTGGCTCAACACTGCGGCCTTCGCCCGGGAGGGATTCCCCGCTGACCCCTCGGGGTTCCTCCGGGAGGAGGACGCCTTCGAGATCTCGCGCCGGCTGAACGCCGCGGATCCGCTCGGGGGCGATCGGCTGGTAGAGGAAGCCGCGCGAGCGGCTGCGGCCCGCGGCGTCGTCGGGATGGTCGACCTCGACATGACGTGGAACGACGAGCCGTGGATGCGGCGCGCGGCCGCGGGGTTCGACGTGCTGCGCGTGCGCTACGGCATCTACCCGCAGCATCTCGACCGCGCGATCGCCGAGGGGCTGCGGACGGGCGATCCGGTTCGAGGTTCGGCGGGCAGCCTCATCCGCACCGGGCCGCTGAAGGTGATCACCGACGGCTCGCTCGGTACGCGGACGGCAGCGTGCGGGCACCCGTACTCCGACGACCCGCACAACCGGGGCGTGCTGACCGTCGATCCCGCAACCCTCACCGATCTCATGATGCGTGCGACCGGTGCGGGGCTGGAGTGCGCGATCCACGCGATCGGAGACGTCGCGAACTCCCACGCCCTCGATGCGTTCGCGGCGACCGGCGCGGTCGGAACGATCGAGCATGCGCAGCTGGTCGCCGCGGCCGACGTCCCGCGGTTCGCCCGTCTGGACGTCACGGCGAGCGTTCAGCCCGAGCACGCGATAGACGACCGCGACGTCACGGACGAGATGTGGGCGTCCCAGACCGCGACGGCCTACCCGCTGCGGGCTCTCGCCGACGCCGGTGTCAACCTCGTCCTCGGGTCGGACGCACCGGTCTCGCCGCTCGATCCCTGGGCCGCCATCGCGGGCGCGGTGTACCGCACCCGGGACGGCAGAACACCCTGGCGGCCCGAGCAACGGATCGACGCGGCGGTCGCGCTGGCCGCGTCGACGGCCGGTGGCTCGCGCGGCGGTGCGCGCATCGAGCCTGGGGCCCTGGCTGATCTGGCCCTCTGCGAGAACGACCCGCTGGGCGCGTCCGAACTCGAACTGCGCGGCATGCAGGTCTCGGCGACGCTGCTGGGCGGGCGGCTGACGCACTGCACGTGATACGACGAAGGGCTCCGGGATCGACCCGGAGCCCTTCGTCGTAGAGTGCGTGGTTACGCGGCGAGGTGCGCGAAAAGGAACCAGCGGTCCTTGTCGAGGCCCCGCTTGATCTCGATCGCGACGTCCTGGCTGGTGAGGTCTGTCTCGTCGAGTCCGTCGACAGCGGCCTGCAGGTCTCCGAGGACGGCGTCGATGTCGGCGAGGACCGCACGGATGATGACGTCGGACGGGGCGAACCCGGCGGGGACGCTGGTCTGCTTCGCCTTCGACGCGACGCTCTGCAGGCGCGAGTCGATGGGCAGCCCCAGGGCGACGATGCGCTCGGCGGCAAGGTCGGACCAAGCCTGAGCGTGGCTCACGATCGTGTCGAGCAGTTCGTGGACGCCGATGAAGTTCGCGCCGCGCACATGCCAGTGCGCCTGCTTGCCGTTGACGACGAGTGCCTCGAGGCCGAGGACGACGGGGGAGAGGAACTGGGCGGTGGCGGCGGCCATCGTGGGGTCGGCGACCGTCGCGGTCTCGGAAGTGGTGTGGATGTCAGTCATTTTCGCCTCCATGCTGGGCACATCGTGCCCCTATGGATGCCAACGCTACTCAGCCCCCCGCATTCCGCAAGCAAGCTGAGGCTCGGCTTACGCCCGCGTAAACACGCGTCGTTCCCGGGTCTGTGTGCGCCGTCGACTACCGTCGAGGGGTGCACTCCGCTGACTCTCGCTCCGGCGCCGACTCCCGCTCCGGACCGCAGAACCTCGGTGAGCCCGTCGCCACGCGGGCGAGGCTTCGGTCCGACCGCTCGCCCGAGCATGCGGAGCCGTCTCGTTTCCTGCCGCACGTGCAGGGGCTCCGGGCGATCGCGGTGCTCTTCGTCGTGCTGTATCACTTCTGGCCGGCTCGTCTTCCGGGCGGTTACGTCGGTGTCGACATCTTCTTCGTCATCTCCGGGTTCCTCATCACCGGTCACCTCATGCGGGAGCTCGCCGCGACCGGGACGGTGAAGCTCGGCCAATTCTGGGCGCGCCGCGCGCGGCGTCTGCTGCCGGCATCGCTGCTCGTCCTCCTCGTCTGCGCGCTCGTGGCGATGTCCCCCTATCTGACCCCCACGTCGGCGCTCCCGAACGAGGTGCAGGAGATCGTCGCCTCCACGTTCTACGTGCAGAACTGGTTCCTCGCCTTCACGTCGGCCGACTACCTCAACCACGGCGGCGAACCGACAACGGTCCAGCACTACTGGTCGTTGTCGCTCGAGGAGCAGTTCTACGTGGTCTGGCCGCTCCTCATGCTGCTCGCCGCCTGGGTCGCGGTGAAGTGGATCCGCGGAAACGTGCGCCGCACGGTGCTCATCACGCTCGGCGCCGTCTCGGTGGCCTCGTTCGTCTTCTGTGTCGTCTTCACCCTCACGAACCCTGCGCCGGCCTACTTCGTCACCTTCACGCGCATGTGGCAGTTCGGGGTCGGCGCGATGATCGCCCTCGTGCCGATACTGCGCGTGCGCAATCGATGGCTGAGCTTCGTCCTCGGCTGGGGCGGGGTCGTCGTTCTTCTCTTCGTCGCCTTCCGCTTCGACGGTCAGACACCGTTCCCCGGCTACATGGCGGCTCTCCCGACGCTCGGCGCCGCGGCCATCATCGCTGCATCGAACACCGAGCGCTGGTGGTACCCGACGCGGGTGCTGTCCCTCCGTCCGGCTCAGTTCATCGGCGACATCTCCTACTCGCTCTACCTGTGGCACTGGCCACTGATCGTCATCGCCCCGTCTGTTCCGTTCTGGGGTCTGACGATCTACCACCGCGTCGCCCTCCTGGGCATCTGTTTCGTGCTCGCCTGGTTGACCAAGAGGTTCGTCGAAGATCCGACGCGCAGCTGGAAGGTGCTCACCTCCCGGCCCGCGAAGGTGACGCTGTGGACCTCGCTCGCGGCGATGCTCGTCGTCGCTCTCGCCGCCGGTGGGGCATGGGCCGTCAACGCGACCACCTACCGCGACGGGGTCACCACCCTCGCGCAACTGCGCGAAGACCCGCCCGACTGCTTCGGAGCGGCGTCGGTGCTCGAACAGGGGTGCGAGACCGTGGATTTCGGCGACAGCATCCTCCCCGCCCCGGGCTTCGCCGGCGTCGATCGGCCGGGTGACGAGCAGTGCTTCATCCAGCTGAACGATTCACGCGCCCAGCAGTGCGATTTCGGCTCCGACGCACCCGACGCCCCGCGTATCGCTCTCGTGGGGGACAGCCACGCCTTCCAGCTCCTCTCGACGATGCAGCGCGTTGCGGATGCCGAGGGATGGCACCTGACGACCTTCTTCAAGGGCGCGTGCCCCTGGAACGCGACGCCCCTGTCGACGCCGGGAGCGTTCGGAGACGCGTGCTCCGATTGGCGCGCCGGCGTGCAGAAGAGCCTCGATTCGCAGGAGTTCGACGCCGTGTTCACCGCGGCGATCGCGACGACACCGTACTCGTCGGCCGGCTATGACTCGTCGTACGACGCAGCGGTGGCCGGGTACCGAGAGGCCTGGTCGACCATGACCGGCCGCGGGATCCCCGTGGTGACGGTGGTCGACAATCCGGTCTGGGAGACCGACCCGAACAAGTGCCTGCGCACGCGTGACGCAGCGGAATGCGCGGGTGCCCGGGCCGACGTCCTCGTCGAGAACGACCCCCTGCGCGGAGCGGCGGACGGGCAAGACCTCGTCACGCTCCTCGACTTCACCGACGTGTACTGCGACGACGAGGTCTGTCATCCCGTGGTCGGAGGCGCGAACATCTATCGCGACCAGGACCACGTGACCGTGACGTTCGCCGATTCGCTCGCACCTCAGATCACCGCGGCGCTGAGAGATGCCATGACGCGGTGAGCGGATGCGGACGGCTCATCGCACGACGCGGCCGAGCTTCGTCGGGGTCTGTCAGTAGGGTCGATGGATGACCAGCGCCAACGATGCCAGTGTTCTCCGCCTCGGCGAGGCGGTCCCCTTCGTTCATGAATCGGCCTTCGTGGCCGCGGGCGCCCGGGTGATCGGGGCGGTGTCGCTCGAACGGGAATCGAGCGTCTGGTACAACGCGGTGCTCAGGGCCGACGGCGACACCATCGTCATCGGGGCCGGCAGCAACCTTCAGGACAACGTCTCCGTGCACGTCGACAAGGGGCATCCTGTGCGCATCGGTGAGAACGTGTCGGTCGGCCACAACGCGGTCGTCCATGGGTGCACCATCGGTGACGGGACGCTGATCGGGATGGGGAGCGTGGTGCTCTCCGGCGCCGTGATCGGCGAAGGGTGCCTGGTGGCCGGGGGAGCGGTCGTACGGGAAGGGGCCGTGATCCCTCCGGGATCGCTCGTGGCCGGCGTCCCCGCGAAGGTGCGTCGCGAACTCACCGACGATGAGAAGGCGAAGATCCTCCGCAACGCGGAGGTCTACCGGGCAAGGCTGGACGAGCACCGCGCGGCGGCCGACGTGATCGGCGACCGGCCGGAGTGACGCGGATCGCCGCGTCAGCCGAGTTCGATGACGATGCGCCCGCCGTGGATGACCCCCGGACCATCGCCGGGAGTGGGCGTGGGAGCGGGGAGCTCCTGTTTCGATTGCCACTCGTCGCGCGCGTCGGAAGCCGTCGGGTGGAAGAGGGCGAAAACGTCCATTCCCCCAGCCAACCCGAGGGGGAGAGGCGGCGCATCAACCGAATGGATGATCTTTGGAGGGGCTGACGGGAATCGAACCCGCATCATTAGTTTGGAAGACTAAGGCTTTACCACTAAGCTACAGCCCCGCGATTTTCAGTTATCCGCGGCTCAGCCGCAGCATCCGAAAGTCTACCGGTTCCGGACGCCCGTTCTGCACATCCGCCCCGTCCGGCGGGTGGTGGCGGCCCCATCGTCTAGACTTCTCGGGGCCGTATCGTCGCACGTCCGCGTGCACCGCCCGGGGCGTAGCTCAGCTTGGTAGAGCGCCCGCTTTGGGAGCGGGAGGCCGCAGGTTCAAATCCTGTCGCCCCGACGAACGAGCCCCGCAGACCCCAGACCCTTCCGAACGCCGCGCTGTGCGCGGTCCATCACGAGGAGAACGAACAGGCATGGTCAACAGCACCGTCGAGAAGCTCAGCCCGACCCGGGTGAAGCTGCACATCACTGTCTCGCCGGAGGAGCTCAAGCCGAGCATCGCTCACGCGTACGAGCACATCGCGCAGGACGTGCAGATCCCCGGTTTCCGCAAGGGCAAGGTGCCCGCCCCCATCATCGACCAGCGCGTCGGCCGCGGCGCCGTCGTCGAGCACGCCGTCAACGAGGGCCTCGACGGGTTCTACCGTGCGGCCGTCGAGCAGCACAGCCTCCGCGTCATCGGTCGTCCGAACGCCGAGGTCGTCGAACTCCCCGAGCTCAAGGACTACTCCGGCGACCTCATCGTCGATGTCGAGGTCGACGTGCGCCCCGAGTTCGATCTGCCCGCCTACGAGGGCATCACGCTGACCGTCGACGCTGTCGAGGTCGACGAGGCGGCCATCGACGCTGAGCTCGACAGCCTGCGCGCCCGCTTCGGCACCCTCGTCACGGTCGACCGCCCCGCGGCCACCGGCGACTTCGTCGAGCTCGACCTCGTCGCCACGATCGACGGCTCCGAGATCGACCGCGCCGAGGGCGTGTCGTACGAGGTCGGCTCCGGCGAACTGCTCGAGGGCATCGACGAGGCTATCGAGTCGCTCACCGCGGGCGAAGACACCACGTTCCGCTCGAAGCTTGTCGGCGGAGACCACGCCGGCGAGGAGTCCGAGGTCTCGGTCAAGATCACCGCCGTGAAGGAGCGCGAGCTCCCCGAGGCCGACGACGACTTCGCGCAGATCGCGAGCGAGTTCGACACCATCGCCGAACTGCGCGACAGCCTCAAGGAGCGCGTGGCCCAGCAGTCGACCTTCACGCAGGGCTCCGCCGCTCGCGACAAGCTGATCGAGGAGCTGCTCTCGCAGGTCGAGATCCCCGTTCCCCCGCAGCTGATCGAAGACGAGGTTCACAACCACCTCGAGGGCGAGAACCGCCTCGAGGACGACGAGCACCGCGCCGAGGTCACCGAAGCGAGCGAGAAGCAGTTCCGCACGCAGATGATCCTCGACAAGATCGCCGAGGACGGCAACGTCCAGGTCTCGCAGGAAGAGCTGACTCAGTACCTCATCCAGTCGGCCGCCCAGTACGGTATGGCTCCGCAGGAGTTCGTCGAGGCGCTGCAGCAGGGCAACCAGCTGCCCGCGCTCGTCGGCGAGGTCGCCCGCAACAAGGCGCTGGCCGTCGCGCTCGGCCGCGTCACCGTCGTCGACTCGAACGGCGCTCCCGTCGACCTGAGCGGCTTCGTCGCGATCGAGGACGAGCCCGAGGCCGAGGCCGAGGTCGTCGAAGAAGCCGAAGAGATCGCGGATGCTGCGGCAGACGCTTCCGACGCCGAGACGGTCGAAGCCGAAGAGAAGCCCAAGAAGAAGGCCCCCGCCAAGAAGAAGGCTGCGGCCAAGGAGTAAGACCCTTCGAGAAAGGGGCGGATGCAGCAGCATCCGCCCCTTTCTCGTCCCCGGAGGAGCAGGGCGATGAGCGAGCAGAGCTGGCAGGACCGCGTGGACGCGGTGTGGGCGGATGATACCCTCGCCCCCGACGACGTGATCACGGCGATCGACGCGCTCGCTTCGGAACGGCCGGAGGACGACCCTGTGGCGTTGTTCGAGCGAGCCGGTGCCCGCGACTCGGCCGGCCGGGAGTCCGAGGCCGAGACGATGTACCGGCGCGCGCTCGAGCTCGGGCTGGATGATGAGCGCCGCGCACGCGCGACCATCCAGCTCGCGAGCACGATCCGCAATCTCGGTCAGGTGCCGGAGGCACTCGCCCTTCTGCGTGAGGAGTACGAACGCGCCCCCGGCACGCCGATGAACGACGCCGCCGCGGCGTTCTACGCACTGGCGCTGGTCTCGGCGGGGCAGGCCGACCGCGCGGCATCCGTCGCGCTTCGTGCGCTCGCCCCGCACCTCCCGCGTTACACGCGGTCGGTGCGGGGCTACGCCGAGGAGATCGTGAATGGACACGCTTGATCTGCCCACGGCGAACACGACCTCGGGCCTGAAACCGCGCCGGTAGATTCGAAGCCGACCCCGAGGAATCAGGAGTATTCATGGCCGAACCACTAATGGCAACCAGCGTCTTCGACAGGCTCCTCAAAGACCGCATCATCTGGCTGGGCTCAGAGGTGCGTGACGAGAACGCCAACGAGATCTGCGCCAAGATCCTGTTGCTCGCCGCCGAAGACCAGGAAAAGGACATCTTCCTGTACATCAACTCGCCCGGCGGATCGATCACCGCGGGTATGGCGATCTACGACACGATGCAGTTCGTGCCGAACGACATCGTGACCGTCGGTATCGGCATGGCGGCCTCGATGGGCCAGCTGCTGCTCACCAGCGGCACGAAGGGGAAGCGGTACATCACCCCCAACGCGCGCGTGCTCCTGCACCAGCCGCACGGCGGGTTCGGCGGCACGTCGAGCGACATCCAGACCCAGGCCCAGCTCATCCTCGACATGAAGCGTCGCCTGGCCGAGATCACGGCGGGCCAGACGGGCAAGGACGTCGAGCAGATCAACGCCGACGGCGACCGCGACCGTTGGTTCTCGGCCGAGGAAGCACTCGAGTACGGCTTCGTCGACCACATCCGCTCCAGCGCGCTCGACGTGACCGGCGGCGGCGGAACGACCGCCGAGTAACGCACCCGAAGGCGAAAGAGAGAGAACCCACATGCACACCCCCACCTTCGGAGCCGCGGCCGGCCAGGGCATCCAGATGCCCGGCAGCCGTTACATCCTGCCGCAGTTCGAAGAGCGCACGGCCTACGGGTACAAGCGCCAGGACCCCTACAACAAGCTGTTCGAAGACCGCGTGATCTTCCTCGGCGTGCAGGTCGACGACGCGTCGGCCGACGACGTGATGGCACAGCTGCTCGTGCTCGAGAGCCAGGATCCCGACCGCGACATCATCATGTACATCAACTCGCCCGGCGGCTCGTTCACGGCTATGACGGCGATCTACGACACGATGCAGTACGTCTCGCCGCAGATCCAGACGGTCGTGCTCGGCCAGGCGGCGTCGGCGGCGTCGGTGCTCCTCGCCGCGGGTGCGCCCGGCAAGCGTCTCGCGCTGCCGAACGCCCGTATCCTCATCCACCAGCCCGCCGTGGGCGAGTCGGGTCACGGGCAGGCATCCGACATCGAGATCCAGGCCGCGGAGATCCTCCGCATGCGCACCTGGTTGGAGGCCACCCTCTCCAAGCACTCGAACAAGACGCCGGAAGAGGTCAACAAAGACATCGACCGCGACAAGATCCTCTCCGGCGAGGAGGCCGTGGCGTACGGCCTCATCGACCAGGTGCTGACCACGCGCAAGCGCACTCCGGCGGCACTCACCTCCTGATCGGATGCTTCGAAGCCCCCGTCGCAGCTCGCGGCGGGGGCTTCGTCGTGTTCGCCGACGGCGGGAGGAACAGTCGATCTCCAATGCCATCCGATGTCGCGGGCAGAGGTTAGGCTCGTGAGTGCGCACGGGGGAGTGGCTCCCGTGGTGGCGAGGAGGAGCCGCAATGGCACGTATCGGTGAGAGCGCCGACCTGTTCAAGTGCTCCTTCTGCGGGAAGAGCCAGAAGCAGGTGCAGCAGCTCATCGCTGGACCCGGCGTGTACATCTGCGACGAGTGCGTCGAGCTGTGCAACGAGATCATCGAAGAGCGCATGGCCGAGTCGTCCGCCGGCGTGGTCTCCGACTTCGATCTGCCCAAGCCGCGCGAGATCTTCGCGTTCCTCGAGGAATACGTCGTCGGGCAGGAAGATGCCAAGCGCTCCCTGGCCGTCGCTGTGTACAACCACTACAAGCGTGTCCGCGCGCACGGAACGATCCAGCCCGCCGAGCAGCGCGCCGACGAGATCGAGATCGCCAAGAGCAACATCCTCATCCTCGGGCCGACCGGTACCGGCAAGACCTATCTCGCGCAGACCTTGGCGAAACGACTCAACGTTCCGTTCGCCGTGGCCGATGCGACGGCTCTCACCGAGGCGGGCTACGTCGGCGAAGACGTCGAGAACATCCTCTTGAAGCTGTTGCAGGCCGCAGACTTCGACACCAAGCGCGCTGAGACCGGCATCATCTACATCGACGAGGTCGACAAGATCGCCCGCAAGGCCGAGAACCCCTCGATCACCCGCGACGTCTCGGGCGAGGGCGTGCAGCAGGCACTGCTGAAGATCCTCGAGGGCACTGTTGCGTCGGTGCCGCCGCAGGGCGGCCGCAAGCATCCGCACCAGGAGTTCATCCAGATCGATACGACGAACGTCCTGTTCATCGTGGCGGGTGCGTTCGCCGGTCTCGAAGACATCATCTCGGCGCGCGTGGGCAAGCACGGTGTCGGCTTCGGCGCCCCCCTGCACAGCAAGGGTGAAGACCTGAACCTGTTCAGCGAAGTGCTGCCCGAAGACCTCCACAAGTTCGGACTGATCCCCGAGTTCATCGGGCGTCTTCCCGTGGTCGCGTCGGTATCGCCGCTCGACCAGAACGCGCTCATGGAGATCCTCACGGAGCCCAAGAACGCGCTCGTGAAGCAGTACCAGCGCATGTTCGAGATCGACGGGGTCGAGCTTGAGTTCGAGCGCGACGCATTGCTCGCCATCGCTGACCGCGCCGTCGGGCGCAAGACCGGTGCACGCGGTCTCCGCGCGATCCTCGAAGACGTCCTCGGACCGATCATGTTCGACGTGCCGTCGTCCGACGATGTCTCGAAGGTCATCATCACGCGGGCCTGCGTCGAGGACGGCGCCGCCCCGACGATGGTGCTCGAGCAGAAGCGCAAGAGCGCCTGACGACATCGCGAAGATGAGAGCGGCCGGGGGATTCCCGGCCGCTCTTCACTTTCAGTCCTCCAGGCCGCGGCGCTTCAGGAGCGGCGCGATCTCGGCGGTTCGCCCACGGAAGTCGCGGTAAGCCTCGAGCGGGTCCTTCGACCCGCCGACGCCGAGCAGGCGGTCGCGGAAGCGGTCGCCGTTCTCCCTCGTCAGCCCGCCGTTCTCACGGAACCATTCGACGGTGTCAGCATCGAGCACCTCGCTCCAGATGTACGAGTAGTAGCCCGCGCTGTAGCCGCCCGAGAAGACGTGCGCGAAGTAGGTCGACGAGTAGCGCGGTGGCACGGTCGGCTCGTCGAGGCCGATATCGGCGAGAGCCGCTCGTTCGAAGTCAGCCACATCGATCTCTCGCGACGACTCCGCGGCCGACAGGGAATGCCACGCCTGATCGATCCAGGATGCGGCGAGGTACTCGCTGGTCGCGAAGCCCTGGTTGAAGGCCTCCGTCGCCGCGAGTTTGGCGACCACAGTGGAAGGGAGCGGCTCGCCCGTCTCGTGGTGGCGGGCGTAGTTCGCCAGCACCTCGGGCCAGAAGATCCACATCTCGTTGACCTGGCTGGGGAACTCGACGAAGTCGCGGAAGACAGCAGTACCGCCGAACGACGGATAGGTGACCGTCGCGAACAGCCCGTGCAGAGCGTGCCCGAACTCGTGGAACAGCGTGGTGACCTCGTCGAGCGAGAGCAGAGCGGGCTGGCCGGCGGCAGGGCGGTTGACGTTGAGGTTGTTCACGACGACGGGCGAGGCGCCCCGCAGGACGGACTGGACCACGATCGAGTTCATCCAGGCCCCGCCGCGTTTGGTGTCGCGGGTGTAGAGGTCGAGGATGAACAGGCCGAGAGCGGAACCGGCGGGGTTCGTCACCTCGAAGACCCGGGCCTCGGGGTGATAGGCGGCGAGATCGTGGCGCTCGGAGATCGTGATGCCGTAGAGCTTCTCGGCCGCGAAGAAGACGCCGTCCTTCAGAACGCGCTCTGCCTCGAACCACGGTCGAAGCGCAGCGGTGTCGAGGTCGTACTCGGCCTGACGCACTTTTTCGGTATAGAACGCCCAGTCGTGGGCTTCGACCTCGACGCCGTCGGCGGCGGCGATGGCCCGCAGCTTCTCGCGTTCGACCTGCGCGTTGCGCGCGGCGGGAGCGGCGAGGCGGCGCAGCAGGTCGTGCACCGCAGCAGGTGAGCCGGCCGTCTCATCCGCCGTCACGTAGGCGGCGTGGCTGTCGAAACCGAGCAGCGCCGCCCGCTCGGCGCGGAGCCGCACGATCTCGAGGAGCACGGGACGGTTGTCATGCGCGCCCGGGTGGCGGCCGCGCAACCGGGATGCGTCGAGAATGCGGCGACGACTCTCGCGGTTCGTCAGGGCCGCGAGGTAGGGGTGTCCGGTGAACAAGGGGAGTGTCACGACGTACCGACCGTCGAGGCCGCGATCCGACGCCGCTTGCGAGGCGGCCGACAACTGGCCCGCGTTGAGTCCGTCGAGCTCGGCGGCGGAGTCGAAGACGACGGCGAGAGCGTTCGTATCGGAGAGAAGGTTCTTCTCGAACGTGGTGGTGAGGATGGCGAGCCGTTCGTTGACGGCCGTGAGCCGCGTCTTGTCGGTCTCGCCGAGGCCGGCTCCGGCACGCGACATCTCGCGGAAGCGACGCTCGACGAGGTAGCGCTGCTCTCCGGAGAGGTCGAGATCGCCGAGCTGATCGTGAAGGGTACGCACGCGATCGAACAGTCGCACGTCGAGTTCGATCGCATCGTGGTGGGCAGACATCTGGGGCGCGAGGGCCTCCTCGATCTCCTGCACTGCAGCCGTGGCATCCGCGGAGGCGATCGTATAGAAGGCGCTGGCCACCCGTCCAAGGAGTTCTCCACTCTTTTCCAGGGCGACCATCGTGTTCTCGAAAGACGGCGCATCGGTGTTCGTGGCGATGCGCTCGACCTCGCCGCGGTGCCGGGAGAACCCCTCCGCGAAAGCCGGAAGGTAGTGATCCGTGTCGATCGACCCGTAGTCGGGAAGCCCGAAGGGAAGGGTGGGCGGGCGCAGCAAGGGGTTATCAGCAGCCATTCGTCCACCCTACGTCGGAGGTCGATGACCGCCGTTGCGGGCATGTCGAAGATGCGCATACGCAGCGGATGCGCGAGCGCGCGGAGGGCCCCGACATCGAAAACGCGGTCTGTTCTCGCGGGGAAGGCGGGGGGGAATCGAGCTGACCAACCCCGATGCGATGAAGACGCCGGCGGGGAGGGCCGTCTGGCAGATGGTGATGAGCGAGTTTCTCCGCAACCGTCACGAGCAGCTGGCGGAATTCTCCGAACGCGGGATCGACGCGGAAACGGCCGAGTGGCGCGATGCGGTGATCCTGTCCACCGCGAACACGCGGCTCGGTCGCCATGCAACGGATGCCGCGGTGACATCCCGCCGTGGCGGCGCTCTCGGCCGGGCTGATCAGGAGCGGGGCTGCTGGATGCGCACCATGTTGCCTGCGGGGTCGCGCACCGCGCAGTCGAAGATGCCGTAGGGCTGCTCGGTCGGCTCCTGCACGATCTCGACCCCCGATGCCTCCAGCGTCTCGAAGGTCGCCAGCAGGTCGGGCGTCGCGAGGTTGATGCCGAAGTAGCTTCCCTTGGCGATGAGGTCGAGCAGGATCCGGCTCTCTTCCTCGGTGAGATCGGGGTTGGCCGTCGGCGGGTGCAGCACGATCGCGGTGTCCGGCTGTCCGGCCGGACCGACGGTGAGCCACCGCATCCCCTCGTACCCGACGTCGGTACGCACCTCGAAACCGAGGAGGTCGCGGTAGAACCGCACAGACGCCTCGGGATCGGTGTGCGGCAGGTATGACTCGCGAATCGTGATGTCCATGTCGCTCACGCTAGAGCGCCGGCACGACGGACGCTTCTCGATTCCTGACCGGTCGCATGACGAATCGCGTGACGCAGCTGGGCAGCTCCGCAGCGATCCCCGCCGTTTCGCGGCGGTAGACGCTCGGCGACGTGCCGACGATCTCGGTGAACCTCGTGCTGAACGTGCCGAGCGAGGAGAAACCCACCGCGAAGCACACCTCGGTCACCGAGAGGTCGCCGCGTCGCAGCAGCGCCATGGCGCGCTCGATGCGCCGTGTCAGGAGGTACGCGTAGGGCGATTCGCCGTAGGCGAGACGGAACTGGCGACTGAGGTGGCCCGCCGACATGTGCGCCCCGCGAGCGAGGGCTTCGACGTCGAGGGGGCGGCCGTGCTCGCGGTCGATACGGTCGCGCACCCTTCGAAGCCGCGTCAGCTCATCGAGCCGCGGGTCGGGGATGCTGGCCATGCCGCCATCGTGCCAGAACCTCGGCCCGACGGTCAGTCCTGTCCGGAGTAGTCCCGGTCGGAGAACTGCTCGTGCTCGTCGTGCGTGACGACCGCCTCACCCGAACGATCCAGCGTGACGATGATGCCCGTATCGAGCTCGACGACCGGACGCCCCTCGAGCCAGGTGAGCGTCCACCGCGGTGCCGGCTGGCCGAACTGGTCGGCCGGGAGCGAGTTCTCGACCGCGGCGATCTGGGCATGCAGGCTGGCCGGGACCGCCGACGGGGGAGTGGATCCTGAGGTCCAGCGTGTACCGAGTTGCATATCAGGCCTCCTGGGGGGCGAGTTCGATGCCCGTGACGGCGGTCGTCTCGGCGTCTTCGAAAACGATCGTCTCGATGCGGCCGACGGCCTTGAGGTCGCCCTCGGCCGATTTCAGCGCAGCGGTATGCGGGGAGGCGACCGTGGCGACGGCCACCACGGTCTTCTGCGAGACCTTCGCCTCGGTCTTGGCCCGGCGGATACCGATGAGCGCCTCGCCGACGGCGCTCAGTACTGCTGGGTCGCCCGGGGAGCCGACCGGTACCGGCCACTCGGCGTGGTGCACCGAGCCCTCGTTGAACCACGACCAGGCCTCCTCCGAGGCGAACGACACGACCGGCGCGAACAGGCGCAGAAGCGTCGAGAGCGCGACCCTCAGCGAGAGCGCGGCCGATGCCTGTCCGACGTCGGTCTGGTCGTACGCGCGCTCCTTCACCAGTTCGAGGTAGTCGTCGCAGAAGGTCCAGAAGAACGACTCGGTGATCTCCAGGGCACGGGCGTGATCGTAGGCTTCGAGGGCCTTCGTCGCATCACGCACCACCTGGTCGAGCGTCGCGAGCATCGACGCGTCGAGGGCGTGCGTGACCTCGGCGTCATCGGGCACCGGGAACGACAGCACGAACTTCGCCGCGTTCAGGATCTTGATGGCGAGGCGCCGCCCGATCTTGATCTGGGTCGGGTTCTGTGGGTCGAAGGCGGCGTCCGTGCCCAGGCGGCTCGACGCCGCCCAGTAGCGCACGGCATCCGAACCGTGCTGGTGGAGGACGTCGGCCGGGGTGACCACGTTGCCCTTCGACTTCGACATCTTCTTGCGGTCGGGGTCGACGATGAAGCCGGAGATCGCGGCGTCCGACCACGGTGAGCGGTCGTCCTGCAGCGCGCTGCGCAGCAGGGTGGAGAACAGCCAGGTGCGGATGATGTCCTGCCCCTGCGGGCGGAGGTCGAACGGGGCGACGAGCTTCCAGAGGTCTTCGTCGCGCTGCCAGCCGCCGGCGAGCTGCGGGGTGAGCGACGACGTCGCCCACGTGTCGAAGATGTCGCGCTCGGCGTCGAAACCACCCGGCACGCCTCGCTGGTCTTCGGTGTACCCCGGGGGGACGTCGGTCGTGGGATCGACGGGCAGGGACGCAGCATCGGGCGTCAGCACGCGGGCGTAGTCGCGGTCACCGTTCTCGTCGAGCGCGTACCAGACCGGGATCGGCACACCGAAGAACCGCTGACGCGACACGAGCCAGTCGCCGGTGAGGCCGTTGGTCCAGTTCTCGTAGCGAACGCGCATGAAGTCGGGGTGCCAGGAGATCTCGCGGCCGAGTCCGAGGAGGCGCTCGCGCAGCGACTCGTCGCGGGCGCCGTTTCGCAGATACCACTGACGGGTCGAGACGATCTCGAGCGGACGGTCGCCCTTCTCGAAGAACTTCACGGCGTGCGTGAACGGGCGGGGATCGCCCTCCATCTCACCGGACTCCTGCAGCAGCTCGACCACACGCTTCTTGGCGCTGAACACGGTCTTGCCTGCGAGCTCGGCATAGGCGGCCTTCGCGGCATCCGTCTCGATCGCGTCGGGGGCCTCGGCGACGATGCGGCCGTCCTTGCCGATGATCGTGCGGTTGGGCAGATCGAGTTCGCGCCACCAGATGATGTCGGTCACGTCGCCGAAGGTGCAGATCATGGCGATGCCGGAGCCCTTGTCAGGCTGGGCCAGCGGGTGGGCGAGCACCGGCACCTCGACGTCGAACAGCGGGGTGCGCACCGTCGTGCCGAACAGCGGCTGGTAACGCTCGTCATCCGGGTGTGCGACGAGCGCGACGCAGGCGGCGAGCAGCTCGGGACGGGTGGTCTCGATGTGCACATCGCCCGAGCCGTCGACCTTGTGGAAGCCGAGGCGGTGGTAGGCGGCCGGCTGATCACGATCCTCGAGCTCCGCCTGCGCGATAGCCGAGCGGAAGTCGACGTCCCAGAGGGTGGGAGCGAGCGCCTGGTACGCCTCGCCACGGTCGAGGTTCTGAAGGAACGCGGACTGGCTGGTGCGGATCGTGTCGCCGGAGATCGTGCGGTAGGTCTGCGTCCAATCGACGCTGAGGCCGAGATCGCGCCAGAGCGCCTCGAACGCCTTCTCGTCTTCGGCGGTCAGCTTCTCGCAGAGCTCGATGAAGTTGCGGCGGCTGATCGGGCGCTGGTCGGCTGCCTTCGTGCTCTTGTTGTCGCCGCCCTCGAACGGGGGAGTGAAGTCGGCGTCGTAGGGCAGCGACGGGTCGCACCGCACGCCGTAGTAGTTCTGCACACGCCGCTCGGTCGGCAGACCGTTGTCGTCCCAGCCCATCGGGTAGAACACGGTCTTCCCGCGCATGCGCTCGAAGCGCACCTTGACGTCGGTGTGCGTGTAGCTGAACACATGACCGATGTGAAGACTCCCCGATGCGGTGGGCGGGGGAGTGTCGACCGAGAAGACGCCGGCGCGTCCGACCTCGGCGGCCTTCGCGCGATCGAAGTCGTAGGTTCCGGCTGCGGTCCATGCCGCATCCCACTTCGCTTCGAGGCCTTCGAGTACGGGCTTGTCGGGGATCTGCGCGTCGGACATCGAGAGCTCCTCGGTATGTGCGGCACTGTGTGAGCGTGCCTGAGTGTGGGTCGCCGCCAGTCTACCGGCGGGTGCGCAGGAGTCATTCCCGCTCGGTGTCAGGGCTCGGGCCTCAGCTGCAGCATCCATTCGTCCCGCGTGATCTCGAAGACGAGGTGGGGCATGTCGACGCCGCGGTAGTGGGTCACGGTGCGCTGACGCACCGACATGCCGTTGCGGATCGCGACGTTCATGCTGGCGAGGTTCGTGTCGCGGATCTTGGAGCACACCACGTCGACAGGCAGGTTGCGGAAAGCCCAGTCGCGGCAGGCCCGGGCGGCCTCCAGCGCGAATCCGCGGTGCCACCAACGGCGGTCGAAGAGATAGCCGATCTCCACCATGGATCGCCCGTCGATGAGCTGGCGGGTCGGTCCGCATTGGCCGATCATCTCGCCCGTCTCCCGCAGAGTCACCGCCCAGAGTGCGAAACCGTCGTCGGCGTAGCGCTGTTGCGATCGAGCGAGCCAGGTGGCGATCTCGGTCGCGTCGAACGGCCCCTCGTAGGCGGTCATCGTCTCGGCGTCACCCATGATGGCCGTGAGCGACGAGAGGTCGTCGGGGCCCATCTCGCGAAGGAGCAGCCGGTCGGTGGCGGGCAGAGGGCGCGTCATCCTCCGACGATAGAGCGGCGCGTCACGGCGCAGAACGACCCGGTCGACGTCGGGCGTTGATCCACCCAGTCCAAGAACTGGATAGAATTGCCTCTTCCCCTCCGAATCGAGACCGAGGTCCTGCATGCCTTCTTCCTTCTCCCGCAGGCTTGTCGCGCTTGCGGCGATCGCGCTCGTGCCCGGCTTGGCGCTCAGCGCCTGCGCAGCGCCCGGTGACGACGAAGCGGCGGGCGGCGAGGTCGTCTGGGCGATCGAAGGGGCGAATCTGTCGGCGGGCCACATGGACCCGCAGACGAGCCAGCTCGACGTGTCGGCCATGGTGCAGCGGGTCGTGCTCGATTCGCTCGTGTTCGAAGAACCGGACGGGTCGTACTCGCCCTGGCTCGCCGAGTCGTGGGAGATCTCCGACGACAGCACTAGCTACACGTTCCGTCTGCGCGACGATGTCGTGTTCCATGACGGCGAGCCGTTCAACGCCGCCGCCGTGAAGGCGAACTTCGACCGCATCGCCGACCCGGCGACGGCGTCGGCACAGGCGGCGACGATGTTGGGCGGCGAGTTCTATGCCGGTACGGAGGTCGTCGACGAGTACACCGTTCGCGTCGATTTCACTCAGCCGTTCGCACCGTTCCTCCAGGCGGCCAGCACGGCGCTGCTCGGGTTCTACTCGCCCGCGGTGCTCTCCGATTCGGCTGATCTGCTCAAAGCCGGCGGCCCGGATGTGACCGTCGGCACCGGTCCGTTCGAGCTGACCGAGTACACCCCCGACCAGGAGATCGTCTACACGCGCAACGATGCGTACGCGTGGGCCCCGGAGAGTCATGGGGCGCCCGGGTTCGACACGCTGCGGGTCGAGATCCTCCCGGAAGCCACCGTTCGGGCCGGGGTCGTCGAGAGCGGCGAGGCCGATCTCGCCAGCAACCTGCCCCCCAACCTGGCCAAGGACCTCGGCGAACCGCTGACCGTCGAGGCGAAGGAGTACCCGGGTCTGCCGTACTCGCTGTACCTCAACGAGAAGTACGGGGTCTTCGCCGACGAGCGCGTTCGCCAGGCGTTCAGCCGTGCGATCGACATCGATACGGCGGTCGAGGAGATCTTCTACGGGCAGTTCCCGCGCGCATGGAGCATCCTCGGTGCGACGACACCGGGGTACGACGCGTCTCTCGAGGGCACCTGGCCCTTCGACCCGAACGTCGCCAACCAGCTGCTCGACGAGGCGGGATGGACGGGGCGGGATGCTGACGGCTACCGCACCAAGGACGGCCAGCGGTTGTCGGCACGCTGGATCGCGTACACGCCCGTTCCCGACGACCGGACAGCGCTGGCGAACACCATCCAGTCCGACCTGAAAGCCGTGGGTTTCGATCTGGTACGCGAGGTGCTCGAACCGGGCGCATACAACGAGCAGTACGGCCCGAAGACCTTCGACCTCACCGACTGGGGGTTCTCGGGCGTCGATCCCGACCTGCTGCGCAGCCACCTGCACACGGATGGCTTCCAGAACGCCTCGCAGGTCTCCGATCCTGCGATCGATGAGCTGCTCGAGACGGGTGTGGCCACGGTCGACCCTGACGCGCGGGCGGCGGTGTACGGCGAACTGCAGCAGTGGAACGGCGAGCACGTTGCGATCGTGCCGCTGTACAGCCCCGCGCTGATCACGGCCGTCGGCGATACGGTGTCAGGGCTGAGCTACGACCTGTACGGACGTCCGCTGTTCTTCGACGTCACCGTCCGCTGATCGGGCGCCCCGACCGGGCGCGGGGGACACGATGACCGCACGATCGCGCACCGCGCGCGGCATTCTGCTGCGCGCGGGCGGCCTCGTCGTCTCGATGGTGCTCGTGTTGTGGGGCGCGGCCACGGTGGCCTTCGTGGCCTTTCGATTGATCCCGGGCGACCCCGTCGACGTCATGCTCGGCCCGCAGGCGCAGGTGAGCGACGCGGTCAAAGACGCCCTGCGAGCCGATCTCGGCCTCGATCGCCCCGTTCTGGAGCAGTACCTGACCTATCTCGGGCAGCTTCTGCGCGGTGATCTCGGCGAGTCCTATCAGCTGCGGATGCCCGTGACCGAGGTGATCGGCCGCCAGCTCGGCGCGACGGTTCAGCTCACGTCGCTCGCGCTGGTCTTCGCGATCGTGCTCGCCCTCGCCGTCGCCCTCCTCGCGCGCTCCGTGCCCGCGCGCACGGCCGCCGCGGCGGTCGAGCTGGTGGTGCTGTCGTCGCCGGTCTTCTGGATCGGGCTGCTGCTGCTGACGATCTTCGCGTTCGGGCTCGGATGGTTCCCCGTCTCGGGATCGAGGGATCCGGCCACGATCGTGCTCCCCGCCGTCACGCTCGCTCTCCCCGTCGCGGCGTTGCTCGGGCAGGTGCTGCGGGACGGGATGGAAGACGCCGAGAGGCAACCGTTCGCCACCACCGTTCGCGCGCGCGGGGCAGGGTGGACCCGACTGACCCTGCGCCACACCCTGCGCCACGGGGCGAGCGGCGCCATCACCCTCGCTGCCTACTTCGTGGGGTCGCTGCTGGGAGGCGCGGTGCTGGTCGAGACGGTCTTCGCCCGGCCGGGGATCGGCCGGGTCACACTGACCGCGATCACCGACCGCGATCTCCCCGTCGTCACCGGTGTGATCCTGCTCAGCGCGGCGGTCTTCGTCGTCGTCAACCTCCTCGTCGAGCTCGCGTATCCGCTGATCGACCCGCGGCTGCGACGCACGCCGTCGGTGCGGGCGCGACGCCCCGAGGTGACCGCGTGAGCCGCGCGCGCCGCGTGGCCCTCGCCGCGGCGGTGGTCATGCTCGCGACGGTGGCGGTGGCGGCGCTCGCCCCCCACCTGCTCGCCACTCACGATCCGGTGCTCACCGACGTGCGGTCCGCTCTTCTGCCCCCCAGCACCGATCACTGGTTCGGCACCGATCAGAGCGGGCGCGACGTGTACTCCCGTGTCGTGTACGGAGCCGCGGCCTCCGTCAGCATCGCCCTTCTCGCCACGGGCCTCGCGTTCGTGGTCGGGGTCGTGGCGGGTTCGCTCTCGGGCATCGCCCCCCGGGCCGTCGACGGGGTCGCCATGCGCGTCACCGACGTGCTGCTCGCCTTTCCCGAGTTCCTCGTCGCCCTCGTCGTCGTCGCCGTCCTCGGCCCCGGTTCCGCGAACGTGGCGGTGGCCGTGACGATCGCAGCCGTGCCCGTCTATGTGCGGCAGGCCCGCTCCCGGACCCGCACCCTCGTGGGCGCCGAGCATGTCGAGGCCGCGCGGATCCTGGGCGTGCCGGCGCCGCTGGCCTTCACCCGCCACGTCGTGCCGGGCGTGGTCGGCTCCCTGAGCGTGCTCGCCACGATCGGGATCGGCTCCAGCATCCTGGCCGCCGCCGGGCTCAGCTTCCTCGGGCTGGGGCCGACCGAGCCGACACCGGAATGGGGACTGATGCTCGCCGGCGGCCGTAACGTGATCGGCCAGGCCTGGTGGGTCGCGGTCTTCCCCGGCGCGGCGATCACCCTCACCGTGCTCGCCGCGAGCGTGGTCGGACGCATCGTGCGCGCACGCGCGGAGGGAAGGACCTCATGAGCGTTCTGCGGGTGGCGGGTCTGCGGATCGCCTTCGGTGACGCCCCCGTCGTGGAGGGGGTCGACCTGACGGTCGCGGCGGGCGAGTGCTTCGCCATCATCGGCGAGTCGGGAGCCGGCAAGTCGCTCACGGCCCGGGCGCTCCTGGGCCTCGTGCCCGAGGGCGCCCGCGTCGACGCCGACGAACTCACCGTCGACGGCGTCGATGCGCGCCGCCTCGGCGAGCGCGGGTGGCGCCGCCTCCGAGGAGCTCGGATCGCGTTCGTCTCACAGGATGCGCTCGTCTCGCTCGACCCCCTGCGGCGGGTCGGCTCCGAGGTCGGCGAGGCACTGCAGATCCATGAGCACCGGATGCCGCGGGCCGCCCGCCGTGCGCGGGTCGCCGAACTGCTCTCGCGGGTCGCGATGCCCGATCCAGACCGACGCGCGCACCAGTACCCGCACGAGCTGTCGGGCGGGCTGCGGCAACGTGCGCTCATCGCCTCCGCGCTCGCGGCGGACCCGGTGGTGATCGTGGCCGATGAGCCTACGACCGCGCTCGATGCCACGGTGCAGGCGAAGGTGCTCGATCTTCTCCGGCGCATCGCCGACGAGGGCGTCGCGGTGGTCTTCGTGAGCCACGATTTCGCCGCCGTACGACGGGTCGCCGATCGCGTCGCCGTCATGCGCGACGGGCGGTTCGTCGAGGAGGGAGCCGTCGTCGACGTGCTCGACTCCCCGCAGCATCCGTACACCCGTGAGCTCGTCGCGGCGTCGGGCCACGAGTCGCGGGTCGCGACCCCGGTGACCGGCGCCCCCGCGCTCCTGGTCGCGCGCGGTCTATCGAAGACCTTCGACCGACCCGCCGTGCGAGACGCGTCGTTCGCGCTGCACCGAGGCCGCACGCTCGGCGTGGTCGGCGAATCGGGATCGGGCAAGACCACGCTCGCGCGGATGATCGTGGGCGTCGAGCGGCCCGACGGCGGAACCGTGGAGATCGACGGCGTCGGATGGACGCGCGCGCACGAGGCGCGTCTTCGTCGCCGCGTGCAGCTCGTGCATCAGAACCCGCTGGCCGCGTTCGACCCGCGCTGGTCGATCGATCGATCGCTGCGCGAAGCACTCGCGGCAGGCCGCGTGCCGCGTGCCGGTCGCTCGGCGGCGGCCGCGGCCCTCCTCGAAGAGGTGGGGCTCTCGGCTGCGCTCGGGCGTCGGCGCCCTTCTCGCCTGTCGGGCGGGCAGCGTCAGCGCGCCGCGATCGCGCGTGCTCTCGCCACCGACCCCGACGTACTCGTGCTCGACGAGCCCGTCTCGGCGCTCGATCCGACGGTGCGCGAGCGCATCCTCGCCCTCCTCCGCCGGCTGCAGGCCGATCGGGGACTCACGATGGTGTTCGTCTCGCACGACCTCGACGTCATCGCGGCGATCGCCGACGACGTGCTCGTCATGCAGGACGGTTCCGTGGTGGAGGCGGGACCGACGGCGGAGGTGTTCGGCGCCGCGCGCCACCCGTTCACGCGCGAGCTGCTCGCGGCCGCCCTGCCGCGGGATGCCGCGGCAGGGCGAGACGCGTAGACTTCGAGGACGAGTTTCGATCCGGCCATCACCGGGGAGCTCCCGGAAGAACGCGTCGACTCCCGAGTCGCGTCAGTAGAACCGGGCGGGGCAGGCCCGTCACAGCCGCTGTGAAAGTGGACGACTCGGTCCGTGAGCCTGTCGAAGGGCCCGAGACGTCACGCGGGGTGGTACCGCGGCTCGATGGAGTCGTCCTCGCAGGCTGATCCTCGACCTGCTGGAGTGACATGACCTACCCCAAGTCCTCGTTCGGACCCGCTGCCGACGCGTCGGCGAGCGCGGCGCTCGGAATCGTTCCGAGCCCGCGCTTCCCCTCGCTCGAAGAGCAGACGCTCGCGTTCTGGACCTCCGACGACACGTTCCGCGCGTCCATCGCCCAGCGTGAGGGCGCCGAGGAGTGGGTGTTCTACGACGGACCTCCGTTCGCGAACGGCCTGCCGCACTACGGTCACCTGCTCACGGGCTACGCCAAGGACGTCTTCCCCCGCTTCCAGACCATGCGGGGCAAGAAGGTCGACCGCGTCTTCGGCTGGGACACGCACGGTCTGCCGGCCGAGCTCGAGGCGATGAAGCAGCTCGGCATCACCGAGAAGGACGACATCGAGCGCATGGGCGTGGCGACCTTCAACGCCAAGGCCCGCGAGTCGGTGCTCGAGTACACGCGCGACTGGCAGGACTACGTGACCCGCCAGGCGCGGTGGGTCGACTTCGACAACGGCTACAAGACGCTCGACACCACCTACATGGAGTCGGTGCTGTGGGCTTTCAAGACCCTGCACGAGAAGGGGCTCGCCTACGAGGGCTACCGCGTGCTGCCCTACTGCTGGCGTGATGAGACGCCGCTGTCGAGCCACGAACTGCGCATGGACGACGACGTCTACAAGATGCGTCAGGACCCGTCGGTCACCGTCACCTTCCCGCTCGTGGGCGCCAAGGCCGAAGCGCTCGGACTGACGGGCGTGCGTGCGCTCGCCTGGACGACCACGCCCTGGACCCTTCCGACGAACCTCGCGCTCGCTGTGGGCCCCGCCATCCGCTACGTCGTCGTCCCCGGCGGACCGGCGGGTGCCGCCGACGTGCACCACACTCCCGACGGGCTCGCCGACGACGCGATCGAGGCCACCGCTCACCGCTACCTCCTCGCCGAAGACCTCCTGGGCGGCTACGCCAAGGATCTCGGGTACGAGTCGACCGACGCCGCCCGCGACGCCGTGCAGCAGACGGTCCTCGGCTCCGAGTTGGAGGGCGTCGCGTACGACCGTCTGTTCGACTACTACGCCGACGCCGACGAGTGGGGCACGCAGAACGCGTGGCGCATCCTCGTCGACGACTACGTCACGACCAGCGACGGCACCGGCATCGTGCACCAGGCGCCCGCCTACGGCGAGGACGACAAGCGGCTGGCGGATGCTGCGGGCCTGCCCACCATCCTGTCGCTCGATGACGGCGGCCGGTTCCTCTCCGACGTGAGCGATGTGGCGGGCGAGCTCTGGCTCGACGCGAACACCCCGCTCATCCGCATCCTGCGCCAGAACGGACGCCTGCTGCGCATGGCGAGCTACGAGCACTCGTACCCGCACTGCTGGCGATGCCGGAACCCCCTCATCTACAAGGCCGTCTCGAGCTGGTTCATCCGCGTCACCGACGTGAAGGAACGCATGATCTCGGGCAACGCCGAGATCACCTGGGTTCCCGAGAACGTCAAGGAGGGCCAGTTCGGCAAGTGGATCGAGGGCGCCCGCGACTGGTCGATCAGCCGCAACCGCTACTGGGGCTCGCCGATCCCGGTGTGGAAGAGCGACGACCCGGAGTACCCGCGCCTGGACGTCTACGGTTCGCTGGCCGAGATGGAGGCCGACTTCGGTCGCCTACCGCGTAACACCGAGGGCGAGGTCGACCTGCACCGTCCGTTCATCGACGACCTCACCCGCCCGAACCCCGATGATCCGACGGGGCAGAGCGTGATGCGCCGCGTCGAGGACGTGCTCGACGTCTGGTTCGACTCCGGCTCGATGCCCTTCGCCCAGGTGCACTATCCGTTCGAGAACCACGACTGGTTCGAGCAGCACGCGCCCGCCGACTTCATCGTGGAGTACATCGGCCAGACGCGGGGCTGGTTCTACGTCATGCATGTGCTGTCGACGGCGCTGTTCGACCGCCCGGCGTTCCGCGCCGTCTCGGCGCACGGGATCGTGCTCGGCAGCGACGGTCAGAAGATGTCGAAATCGTTGCGCAACTACCCCGACGTGCGAGAGGTGTTCGACCGCGACGGATCCGATGCGATGCGCTGGTTCCTCATGTCGAGCTCGGTGCTGCGCGGCGGCAACCTCGTGGTCACCGAGGAGGGCATCCGCGCGGGCGTGCGCGAGTTCCTGCTTCCCCTGTGGAACACGTGGTACTTCTTCTCCACCTACGCCAACGCCGCGCGGGCTACCACCGGTCGGTCTGCGGGTGCGGAGTCGGGATACGACGCATCCTGGCGCACCGACTCGACCGACGTGCTGGATCGTTACATCCTCGCCCTCACGGGTGATCTCGTGCGCGGCGTCGCCGCCGACCTCGACGGTCTCGACTCGACGACCGCCGCGGAGCGACTTCGCGACTTCGCCGAGGTGCTGACCAACTGGTACATCCGTCGCTCGCGCGACCGGTTCTGGGTCGGAGTGCGCGACGACGACGCGTCGTCGACGGAGGCGTTCGACACGCTCTACACCGTGCTCGAGACCCTCACGCGCGTCGCCGCCCCGCTCATCCCTCTCGTCTCCGAGCAGGTGTGGCAGGGGCTTACGGGTGGACGCAGCGTGCACCTCACCGACTGGCCCGATGCCGACGCCTTCCCGACGTCGGCCGACATCCGTGTCGCGATGGACGCCGTTCGTGAGGTGTCGAGCGTCGCCAACGCGCTGCGCAAGCGCGAGGGCAAGCGCGTGCGGCTGCCGCTTCCCCGTCTCACGGTGGTCGTGGCGGATGCTGCCGCCCTCGGCCAGTTCGAAGACATCCTCCGTGACGAGCTCAACATCAAGTCGGTCGAACTGGTCGAACTCGTCGACGGGGCGTCGGCCTCGTACGGCATCTCGCATCGCCTGACGGTGAACGCACGCGTCCTGGGCCCCCGTCTCGGAAAGCAGGTGCAGCAGGTCATCCAGGCCGCGCGCGCCGGAGACTGGTCGGAGACCGACGGCGTCGTCGTCGCGGGTGGCGTGGAACTGCAGACCGGAGAGTACGAGCTGGTGGTCGAGACGTCCGGTCGCCCCGACGGTGAAGCGCTCGCCGTGCTCGCCGGTGGCGGGTTCGTGCTCCTCGACACGACGACCGACGACGCGCTCGAGGCGGAGGGTCTCGCGCGCGACGTCGTCCGCGCGGTGCAGGACACCCGCAAGGCGGCAGGATTCGACGTGAGCGATCGCATCCGGTTGATGCTGAGCTTCAGCGACGAGGATGATGCAGCGGCGGTATCGGCCGCGTTCGACGTCGCGGACGTCGCCGGGGAGACCCTCGCCCGAGAAGCCGCGATCGTCGGATCCGACGGCGCGACCACCCTGTCGAGGGGTACGCTGCGCGGCACGCCCTCGGAGACGCCCGAACACCAGGCCGAGTTCGCGAAGGGCACCTTCGCCAACGCCGGCGCATTCACCGTCTCGGTGACCCGTTTGAACGAGGAGAGTGGCGAATGAGCGACCGCGACCGCGCCGACGCCGTGTATGCGGCCCTGCTGACGCGGCAGGGCGAGCAGTGGATCCAGCCCCGCATCGAGCGCACGCGGCGGGTGCTGGAGCTGCTCGCAGACCCCCAGCGCACCTACCGGGTGATCCACGTCACGGGGACGAACGGCAAGACCTCGACCAGCCGCATGATCGAGAGTCTCGTCAGGTCGACCGGGCTGCGCACCGGTCTGTTCACGAGCCCGCATCTCGTGCGCTTCACCGAGCGGATCATGATCGATGGCGAGCCCGTCTCCGACGCGGCCGTCGCCGATGCGTGGGATGAGATCGCACCGTTCGTCGAGCTCGTCGACGCCGAGCTGGCCGCGGCGGGCGACGCCGCACTCACCTTCTTCGAGCTCTTGACGGTTCTCGGCTTCGTCGTCTTCGCCGATGCGCCGGTGGACGTCCTCGTGCTCGAGGTCGGCATGGGCGGTGCCTGGGACTCGACCAACACGGCCGATGGAGACGTCGCCGTGTTCGCCCCGATCGCGCTCGACCACGCCGACCGCCTCGGCTCCTCCATCCGCGAGATCGCGACCGTCAAGTCGGGGATCGTCAAGGACGGTGCGGCTGTGGTCTCCGCCCGCCAGGAACCCGAGGCGGCAGCCGTGCTGCGCGCCGCTGCTGCTGCCCGCGGGGCCACGATCGCCTTCGAGGGCGAGGAGTTCGGCCTCTCGTCCCAGCGGCTCGCGGTCGGTGGACAGCTCATCTCGGTGCGCGGTCTGTCCGGCACCTTCGATGAGCAGTACCTCCCGCTCTACGGCTTCCATCAGGGCGCGAACGCCGCGCTCGCGATCGCCGCCGTCGAGTCGCTCTTCGGAAGCATCGGCGCCGAGGTCGTCACCGACGGCCTCGCCCAGGCGACATCGCCGGGGCGCCTGCAGCTCGTCGGATCGCACCCCATCGTCGTCGCGGACGCCGCCCACAACCCGCACGGTGCGCGGGCGCTCGTCGCGGGCCTGCGCGAGACGTTCGACGTCGACGAGTGGGGCGTCGTGGTCGGCGTGCTCGGAGACAAGGACGCCGCCGGCATCGTGGATGCGCTGGCGCCGGTGGCGGCGCGCGTGTTCGCGACAGCCCCGGAATCGGAACGCGCCAGCGACCCCGACCTCGTGGCCGACCTCGCCGAGGCTCGCGGCGCGACGGTCTCGGTGCACCCGGGGCTCGACGACGCGGCGGAGGCCGCACGCGAGTGGGCCGCAGCATCCGATCGCCGGGCCGTGGTCATCGCCGGTTCCGTCGTGCTGGCCGGCGAGGCGCTGCGCCTCTCCGAAGCAGAGGACTGGAAGAACGGGTGGCAGGAATGAGCCCCCGCGAGCGCACGCCGCGGGTGCGGCGTCAGCGCGGCGCGCAGGAGTCGCTCGGTTCGGTCGTGCTCGGCTTCGAGTCGATCGTGGTCTTCCTCGGCGGCCTCGTCGTCTTCGGACTGCAGGTGCTGCCCGACGGCATCGAACCGTGGTGGGGGATCGTCGGCGGGGTCGTGCTGGCCCTGTTGATGGTCATCACGTCGGGGTTCCTCCGCCACCGGTGGGCGATCGTCGCGGGATGGGGGCTGCAGGTCGTCCTCGCCCTCGGCGGATTCCTCGTACCGGCGCTTCTTCTCGTCGCTCTCATTTTCGGCGGCATGTGGGCGTATGCGACGATCAAGGGGGCGTCCCTCGACCGCCGAAACGCCGCACTGGCCGATCCCCGCACACCGAACGGAAACTGACTCATGGCGACCGAAGAGACCCTTGTACTCGTGAAGCCCGACGGCGTGGCCCGCGGCCTCACCGGCGCGATCCTCGCCCGCATCGAAGCGAAGGGGTACGCCCTCGTCGACATCCGGCTCGTCGAGCCCGAGCGCGCGACCCTGGAACAGCACTACGCAGAGCACGAGGGCAAGCCGTTCTACGAGCCGCTGCTCGAGTTCATGCTCTCCGGCCCGTCGGTCGCCATCCGACTCGCCGGCAACCGTGTGATCGAGGGCTTCCGCTCGCTCGCGGGCACCACCGACCCCACGACCGCGGCGCCCGGCACAATCCGCGGTGATTTCGGGCGCGACTGGGGCCTGGCCGTGCAGCAGAACCTCGTGCACGGCAGCGACAGCCCCGAGTCGGCGGCGCGCGAGCTCGCTATCTGGTTCTGACCCGACGGGTCAGACGAGAGATCCGATCACGTCCAGCCGCAGCTGCGCGACGATCGCGATGATCGCGTAGCTACCGACGGCGAGGAGCGGCATCCACCCCATGGTGGCGGCCGCTCCTCGACGCACCCCTGCGGGCACGGGCACGATGCCCGTCCGCAAGACGTGGAGCAGCACGACGTAGAAGGTCGGGATGGTCACGGACCACGTCACCATGCACCACGGGCAGAGCGTGCCGATGACGAAGATGCTCTGCACGATCAGCCACACCACGAACGCGAACGCCCCGGCGGTCCCGAGGGTGAAGATCCACCAGAACCATCGAGCGAACCGCGCGCCGGCCAGGATCGCCACCCCGACGAACAACGGCGCCATCCAGCCGGCGAGACCGATGATCGGGTTCGGGAATCCGAGCACGCTTCCCTGCGCGGAGACGAGGTTCTTGCCGCATTGGATGAGCGGGTTGAAATCGCACGAGGCGGTGGCGTCGGGGTCGGCCAGGAGGTGCAGGCGCTCCATCGTGAGGGAGAAGGCGGCCCACCACCCGACCACCCCCGCGATGATCAGCCAGACCGCCATCACGGTCGGACGGTGCGGGGATGCTGCCGGTGCGCTCATGGCTCGGATTATGGCACCCGTACCTCTGGTCCGGCTCGGCGATGAACCGACTCTCGAAGCGTTGGTCTGCATTACCGGCGGGGGAGTGCGATAATGGTCGGTGATGCCCGCGGCCGCGCCGCACCGGCATCACGACAGACTTCGGGCGATGGACGCCCTTGCAGTTAGAGCCTCGGGCCGGCTGCAGACCAAATGAGTTCGCGGCCCCGCCGGGTGTGGCGCCGCACGAGATTTCGTCGGACGATGCGCGGTGTCGTCCGCAAGGAGCACCCCCGTGATGGCCGATGAGACCGAGAACCGCAACGACACCCCCGCGAGCGATGTGCCGCAGGACGCCCCCGAGCAGCTGACGACGATCGCCGACATGGAGGCCGTGCTCGACGCGGTCGAGGCGACCGAGGGTGACCGCAGTGCGATCCCCGCAGCCGACGCGTCCGGGCCCGATGCCGTCGCGTCGGATGCCGCCCCGGAACCCGGCGCGGCCGATGAGCCCGCCGCCGAGGAGAAGATCCCCGCGGTCGAGGCCGCCGAGGCGCCGGTCGCGGATGCCGCCGGTGCCGACGAGCAGTCCTCGGTCGGCTCGAGCGCGGACGCTCCCGCGCCGGAGCAGGTGCCGGTCGAAGAGGCTCCCGCGCAGGAGCCGGCCCCCGAGGAGTCGGCCCCCGAAGAGCCGGCCGAGCTGACGGCCGTCGCTCTCGGCCTGCTGCCCGAGGTGTTCGTCTCGGCCGTCAGCACCCAGTTGCACTTCTACGCCCCACCCGTCGTCGCTCTTTCGCCGCGTGCGGAGGAATTCGACGAGCCCGACGAGGCTCCTGCAGCCGGAACCTCGGCACGTCGACGCAATCGCCGTCGCGGCGAGAGCGGTGGCAGCGAGGATCGCGCGGAGTCCGCGCCTGCGGCACCCCGCCAGCGCGCGGTGGAGTACGTCACCGAACCGCAGCGCATCAAGGGGTCCACGCGCCTCGAGGCGAAGAAGCAGCGTCGCCGCGACGGTCGCGAGGCCGGTCGTCGCCGCCCGGTGGTGACCGAGGCCGAGTTCCTCGCCCGTCGCGAGGCCGTCGACCGCGAGATGATCGTCCGCTCCAAGAACGGCCGTGTGCAGATCGCCGTGCTCGAGGACCACGTGCTCGTCGAGCACTACGTCGCCCGCAACCAGGACGCCTCGCTCATCGGCAACGTCTATCTCGGCCGCGTGCAGAACGTGCTGCCGAGCATGGAGGCCGCGTTCGTCGATATCGGTCGCGGTCGCAACGCCGTGCTGTACTCGGGCGAGGTCGACTGGGACGCCGTGGAGACGGGCAACCAGCCGCGCCGGATCGAGCTCGCGCTGAAGTCGGGCGACAAGGTGCTCGTCCAGGTCACGAAAGACCCGGTGGGGCACAAGGGCGCCCGTTTGACGAGCCAGATCTCGCTCCCCGGGCGGTACCTCGTCTACGTGCCCGGCGGCGCGATGAACGGCATCTCGCGCAAGCTTCCCGACACCGAGCGCGCGCGCCTGAAGAAGATCCTGAAAGAGGTCCTCCCCGAATCGTCGGGCGTCATCGTGCGCACCGCGGCCGAGGGGGCCACCGAGGACCAGCTGACGCGCGACGTGCAGCGACTCACCAGCCAGTGGGAGCACGTGAGCCGCCAGATCGAGACGATCCAGGCACCGGCACTGCTGCACTCCGAGCCCGACCTCCTCGTCAAGATCGTGCGCGACGTCTTCAACGAGGACTTCACGAAGATGCTCATCCAGGGCGAGGATGCACATCAGACGATCACGAGCTACCTCGCGAGCGTCGCACCCGACCTGCTCGACCGCGTCGAATCGTACGAGGCCGACCGTGACCCGTTCGACGAGTTCCGCGTCACCGAGCAGATCGAAAAGGCTCTCGACCGCAAGGTGTGGCTGCCCTCGGGCGGCTCGCTCGTCATCGACCGCACCGAGGCGATGACCGTGGTCGACGTCAACACCGGCAAGTTCGTCGGTTCCGGCGGAAACCTCGAAGAGACCGTCACCAAGAACAACCTGGAAGCGGCCGAAGAGATCGTCCGCCAGCTGCGATTGCGAGACATCGGCGGAATCATCGTCGTCGACTTCATCGACATGGTGCTCGAGTCCAACCGGGACCTCGTCCTGCGCCGTCTGGTCGAGTGCCTCAGCCGTGACCGGACCAAGCATCAGGTCGCCGAGGTCACCTCGCTCGGACTCGTGCAGATGACCAGGAAGAAGCTCGGCCTGGGGCTTCTGGAAACCTTCAGCGAGGCGTGCGAGGTCTGCGCCGGTCGCGGCGTCGTCGTGCACCACGACCCGGTGGTGAAGCACCGCTCCAACGGGGGCGGATCGTCGTCGAACAACGGTTCGTCCAACCGGCGCTCGCGCGGTTCCGGCAACGGGGGCGGCAACACGAGCACTGGCGGCAACAGCGCCACGGGCGGAACCCACGTCATCACCGAAGGCGTGAAGTCGGCCCTCGCGCAGATCGCGGCGTCGACCATCCAGCCCAACGGCGAGGAGGAAGCCCCCGCGATCGAACCGGTCGTCGTGGAAGCTCCCGTCGCGGAGGCGGAGCCGGTCAAGCGCCCGCGCAAGAAGCGCACCGACGCCGCATCGAAGAACCCGCGCACCGAGAAGGAAGTCCTGCTCGATTCGGTGCTGAGCGCGCTTCCCGAGCCCAAGGCGCCCGGCCAGGGTCGCTCGCGCCGCCGTGTGACGACGGCGGCTCTGAGTGGCACTCCGGTGCAGGCCGGACCGACCGAAGAGGGCTGAGTGCTCTCAGCGGATGCTGCGCCGCTCCCGAGCGGTCACACGCAGTCCTGACGCGATCAGACGCCGAACGAGTTCACGACCTTCGACATGGGTGGCGCCCGCGGCGACGAGCCGCGGGTGCGCCTCGTCGGGGACGTCGTAGTGGTCGAGGTCGAACGCCCGCCGCGGGATGCCGTTCGCGCGGGCGAAGGCGTGGAGTTCGGCCAGGTCGGAATCGCTGACCAGGTGCGCCCACAGCCGTCCGTGTGCCGGCCACAGGGGGTTGTCGATCAGGATCGTCACGTCGAGATCCTATGCGGGCACCGCGACACGCGGCTCCGAGCTTTTGCCAGGGGAGTCGGCATCGGGTAGCATTTCCCTTTGGTGCGTTCGTGTCACGTGCCCGGCAGCGGCGGTCTGAGAAGGACGCCGGCCCGGATGACGCGGTCGACGCGGACGATTCGCACCAAGACTTCCGTCATCAGACAAACCGGAGCCTCGTGCTCCCGAACGAAACAGGTATGAAGTGGTTTACGCAGTAGTGCGGGCCGGTGGCCGGCAGGAGAAGGTAGAGGTCGGCACGATCGTCGTTCTCGATCGCCTCGCGGCCAAGGTAGGCGACAACGTGCAGCTTCCTGCCGTGCTCCTCGTCGACGGCGACGCCGTCACGACCGACGCAGAGAAGCTCGCGGGCGTCTCGGTGACCGCCGAGGTGCTCGGTGAGCTGCGCGGACCGAAGATCGTCATCCAGAAGTTCAAGAACAAGACCGGCTACAAGAAGCGCCAGGGGCACCGTCAGGACCTCACGCGCGTCAAGGTCACCGGCATCAAGTAAAGCCAGGGAGACGCAGAGATGGCACATAAAAAGGGCGCAAGCTCCACCCGTAACGGTCGTGACTCCAACGCTCAGCGCCTCGGCGTGAAGCGCTTCGGCGGCCAGGTCGTCGGCGCCGGCGAGATCATCGTCCGCCAGCGCGGCACGCACTTCCACCCCGGCGCCAACGTGGGCCGTGGCAAGGACGACACCCTCTTCGCCCTTTCGGCCGGTGCTGTCGAGTTCGGCCAGAAGGGCGGCCGCAAGGTCGTCAACATCGTCGCGGGCGCGGAGTAACCTCCGACACGCACGAGCAGCGGCTCCGGTCGCACAGCTCTGGAAGGGGGCGGGCTTTTGCCCGTCCCCTTCACCGTTTCACCATGGCCCTCCCGGGCCCTCGTCCCGCATCACCGCACGAAAGGAACACGCATGGTCACGTTCGTAGACCGCGTCACACTGCACCTTCGTGCGGGGCGCGGTGGAAATGGCTGCGTCTCGGTCAAGCGCGAGAAGTTCAAGCCGCTGGCAGGCCCCGACGGTGGCAACGGCGGGCACGGGGGCGATGTCGTCCTCGTCGCCGACCCGCAGACCACCACGCTGCTGTCGTACCACCACTCGCCGCACCGGTCCGCCGGCAACGGCGGGTTCGGCATGGGCGACCACCGCTCCGGTGCCGCCGGTGAACCCGTCGAGCTCAACGTGCCGGTGGGCACGGTGGTGAAGGATGCCGCGGGCGAGACCATCGTCGACATGATCACCCCCGGAATGCGGTTCATCGCCGCGCAGGGCGGTATCGGCGGTCTCGGCAACGCGACCCTGGCAAACCCCAAGCGCAAGGCGCCCGGGTTCGCTCTCCTCGGCACTCCCGGGTGGGAGGGTGATCTCAACCTCGAGCTGAAGACGGTGGCGGACATCGCCCTGGTCGGCTTCCCCTCGGCGGGCAAGTCGAGTCTCGTCGCCGCCGTCTCGGCGGCGCGTCCGAAGATCGCCGACTACCCGTTCACGACGCTGCACCCCAACCTCGGTGTCGTGCAGGCCGGCGACGTGCGCTTCACGATCGCCGACGTGCCCGGGCTCATCGAGGGTGCCAGTGAGGGGCGCGGTCTCGGCCTCGAGTTCCTCCGCCATGTCGAGCGCTGCACGGCTCTCGTGCACGTGCTCGACTGCGCCACGCTCGAGCCCGGTCGCGACCCTCTCACCGACCTCGACATCATCCTCGCCGAGCTCGCGGCCTACCCGGTTCCCGAAGGCCAGGTGCCCCTCATCGAGCGGCCCCAGCTCGTCGCCCTGAACAAGGTCGACGTCCCGGAGGGCAAAGACCTGGCCGACCTCGTTCGTTCCGAGATCGAAGCGCGTGGTTTCCGCGTGTTCGAGATCTCGACCGTGAGCCGTGCCGGTCTCCGCGAACTCACGTTCGCCCTCGGCGAGGTCGTCGAGAAGCACCGCGCAGAGCTCGCCGCCGCACCGGCACCCGAGCGGATCGTCATTCGTCCGACGGGTTCGGAGAAGGCTTTCACCGTGCGCGTCGAAGGCGGAACCTACGGGCCGATCTTCCGCGTGCTGGGCGAGAAGCCGGTTCGTTGGATGCAGCAGACCGACTTCCAGAACGAGGAAGCCGTCGGCTATCTCGCCGACCGCCTGGAGAAGCTGGGCGTCGAGACCGAGCTGTACAAGGTGGGCGCGACGCCCGGGGCGACCGTCGTCATCGGCGAGGACGACGCCGTCGTGTTCGACTGGCACCCGACGATGTCTTCGCCCGCGGAGCTCATGACCGCTCCCCGTGGAACCGATCCGCGCCTCGACCTCAACCCCCGTCGCACGACGGATCAGCGTCGCGAGCGCTACAAGGAGCGGATGGACGCCAAGGCGGCCGCTCGCGCCGAAGACGAGGTCGAGCGCAAGGCGCGCCACGCTGAGGAGATCACCGAGCAATGACGGCGCAGACCCGCGCAGACCTCCCCGGAGCTCAGCGCGTCGTGGTGAAAGTGGGTTCGTCGTCCATCGGCGGCGAGGGTGCGCACCGCATCGACACGATCGTCGACGCTCTTGCCGCCGCGTCGGCGCGGGGAACGGAGATCGTGCTGGTCTCCTCCGGTGCCATCGCCACAGCGCTACCGCTGCTCGATCTCGCCGGTCGCCCCAACGATCTCGCAACGCAGCAGGCCGCCGCAGCGGTCGGGCAGAACGTGCTCATGTGGCGCTACCAGACGGCCCTCGACCGACACGGGCTCCTCGCCGGACAGGTGCTCCTGACAGCGGGCGATCTCGAGAACGCGACGCACCGATCGAATGCGCGACGCGCGATGGAGCGGCTCCTGGGTCTGCGCATCCTGCCGATCGTCAACGAGAACGACACGGTCGCGACGCACGAAATCCGCTTCGGCGACAACGATCGGCTGGCGGCTCTCGTGGCGCAGCTCATCGGCGCGGATGGGCTCGTGCTCCTCAGCGACATCGCGTGCCTCTACACGCGCCCGCCCGGCGAACCGGGAGCCCGGCCCATCACCCACGTCGAGTTCGGTGACGACCTCTCGGGTTTCGAGTTCGGCACGGTCGTCGTCAACAGCGTCGGCACCGGGGGAGCGGCCACCAAGGTATCGGCTGCTCGGCTGGCTGCAGCATCCGGTGTCGGCGTGCTGGTGACCAGTGCCGACCTCGTCGCCGAGGCGCTCGGCGGCGAAGAGATCGGCACGTGGTTCGCTCCGAACCCCGATGCAGCCCCCACGCTCACCGGGCCCGTCGGTGCGGTGAGCGCCGCCGATAGGCTGGGCTGATGACCGCTCTCGTCGCCTCGGCCCACGACCGGATGCTGCGCGCGAAAGACTCCGCGCGCACGATCGGGCTGCTGACCTCCACGCAGAAGACCGCTGCCCTGCAGGCGATCGCGGCGCAGCTCGACGCGGACTCCCACGACATCGTCGCGGCGAACGCGGAAGACCTCGAGCGTGGCCGGGCGAACGGCATCGGCGACGCGCTGCTCGATCGCCTGCGCCTCGATGACAGTCGTGTCGCGGCGCTCTCGGCGGCTGTGCGCGACATCGCCGAACTGCCCGATCCTGTGGGGCGCGTGCTCGACGAGCGCGTGCTGCCGAACGGTCTGAGGCTGACGAAGGTGTCGGTGCCGTTCGGTGTCGTCGGGTCGATCTACGAAGCGCGTCCGAACGTCACCGTCGACATCACGGCACTCGCGCTGCGCTCCGGCAATGCGGTCGTCCTCCGCGGCGGTAGTGCTGCCGAGAGCTCGAATGCGGCGCTCGTGGCGAGTATGCGCGCTGCTCTCGCGACGCAGGGTATCGACCCGGAGGCCATTCAGACCGTCGACGAGTTCGGTCGCGACGGAGCCCGCGAGCTCATGCGCGCCCGCGGACTCGTCGACGTGCTCGTGCCGCGCGGAAGCGCTCAGCTGATCGAGACGGTCGTCACCGAGTCGCTCGTACCCGTCATCGAGACAGGGGCGGGCGTCGTCCACGTCGTCGTCGATGCCTCCGCGCGCGCCGACTGGGCTCGCGACATCGTCGTGAACGCCAAGGCCCAGCGCCCGAGCGTCTGCAACGCCGTCGAGACGGTGCTGGTCCACCGAGATGCCGCCCCCCGTGTCCTTCCCGGAATGTTGTCGGCGCTCAAGGAGTCGGGTGTCACTGTGCACGGTGATGAGCAGACCGCGGCGTACGACACCTCCGTCGTTGCCGCCACCGATGACGACTGGGCGCGCGAGTACCTCAGCCTCGACCTCGCCGTGCGTATCGTCGACGACCTCGACGATGCGCTGGCTCACATCCGCCGCTACTCCACGCACCACACCGAGTCGATCATCACCGATGACGCGGCCAGCGCCGAGCGGTTCCTCGCCGAAGTGGATTCCGCGGTCGTCATGGTGAACGCGTCGACGCGGTTCACCGACGGCGGAGAGTTCGGATTCGGCGCAGAGGTGGGGATTTCGACCCAGAAGCTGCACGCGCGGGGTCCGATGGGTCTCGCCGAACTGACCAGCACGAAGTGGCTGGCGCGCGGTGACGGACAGACCCGTGCCTGACGGCCTAAACTCGTACATGCGCGTCGCCGCCGCGCGAACCCGAACGGAGCCTCGATGACCATCGCCACGCTGATCGCCTTCGCCGCTGAAGAAGCCGAACACCACGGCAACGTCGCCCTGGAGACGTTCTGGTACGGCGCCGTGGCCCTCGCCGTCTTCACCCTCCTCGGACTCGTCACGCTCTCGTACCGCAACGTGGCCAACCGTCACGCGCACAAGGCCGACGCCTACGCGCGCACGCACGGAACGCCGACTCCCGAGAGGCACGGCCACTGAGGCTCACTGCATGACGACGACGCGCGCCCCGCGGATCGGGGTCATGGGTGGAACGTTCGACCCGATCCACCATGGCCACCTCGTCGCGGCGAGCGAGGTCGCGCAGTCGTTCGATCTCGACGAGGTCGTCTTCGTTCCCACGGGACGCCCGTGGCAGAAGCAGCAGGTCTCGCCGAGCGAAGACCGCTACCTGATGACGGTGATCGCAACGGCGTCAAACCCTCAGTTCACTGTCAGCCGGGTGGATATCGACCGGGACGGCTTCACCTACACGATCGATACCCTGCGCGATATCAAGGCTCAGCGCCCCGGCGCAGATCTGTTCTTCATCACGGGTGCGGATGCCGTGGCGCAGATTCTCGGGTGGAGGGACCATGATGAGTTGTGGGGCCTCGCCCACTTCGTCGCCGTTTCACGCCCAGGTCACGTGCTCAGCACGGACGGTCTGCCGCGAGACAACGTGAGCCAGCTCGAGATCCCCGCCCTCGCGATCTCGTCGACCGACTGCCGAGACCGCGTCCGCAGGGGCAATCCGGTCTGGTATCTCGTACCCGACGGCGTCGTCCAGTACATCGAGAAGCATCACCTCTATCGGAGCAAGGCATGAGCACACCCGATCAGCCCGACACGCCTCCGCTGACCCGTCGGCGGTTGCGAGAGATCCGCAACACGGGCGCCACTCCCGTCCTCACCCCCGAAGACATCGCCAAGAACGAAGCCTTCCTGAGCGAGGCCGACGATCGCGCTGCGGCTGCACAGCGTGACAAGGACGCGCAGCAGAACGCCCACGCCGACGACGCCATCGACACGGCGGAGCCCATCGATGCCGACGCGATCGAGTCCGAACCGCAACTCGATTCGGGGATGGCGTCGTCCGAGCCCGATGCGGCCGCCGAGCCGGAGACGCACGTTGAGCCCGACGCCGATGCCGAGCGACCTGCGGAGACGGCGGAGCCTGTCGCCCTTACGCCGTCGGTCGCGGGGGAGGAGCCGGTCACGCCCGCATCCTTCGCAGATCTCGCCGTGACCCCCCTGACCCGTCGCCAAGCGCGCGAGGTCGAGCGGATCCGCACCGCGTCGGTCCCGATCATCGCGCCGGATGGGGCTCCCTCGCCGACCCCGGACGCCGACACGACGACGCACGCAGACGAGCCGGAGGCCGTGTCTGCCCGCTCCGGCGACGCGGAGTCGGGAGCAGCGATCGCCGACGTCCCCGGGCTCGTTCGCCCCTCCGCTGTCGGCGACGAACCCATCGCCGTGGTGAACCCCCACTTCGGGTCGGGCCTTCTCGCCGGGGAGACCCCCGTCGTGGAGCTGCCTCCCTCGTTCGACCAGCTGATCACCCGGACCGGATCGACGGGGGTCTCGTCATCGACGCCGAACGCGCTGATCCTCTCTCAGACTCCCGCTGCCGCGCCGCTCGTCGCTCCGGTGACGGCCACCGGCGAGGTGCTCATCACCGGCACCTTCGACCTCCCCGAAGGGCTCGGCTCCGTCGGGCACGCGCCGGGGATGCACGACGGGAAGGATGTCGACGCCGTCCTCGTCGACGGAGAGCTACCCGCAGCATCCTCACCCACCCCGATCGCCGCCAGCGCAGCCATCAGTCAGGTGCGCAACTCTGACGAGATCATCCGGCCCCCCGCCCCTGAGAAGGGCGGCAGGCTGCTCATCGCGCTGACGATCACTGCCGGCGCGTTGCTCGTCACCGTTGCCGGACTTCTCGTCCTCGCTTTCACGACAGGAATCTTCTAAATGGTCGCCACCGACAACTCCCGCGAGATGCTGCAGATCGCGGCTCGCGCCGCCGACGCCAAGAGCGGCGAGGATCTGGTCGCTCTCGACGTCTCCGAGCCGCTGCCGCTCGTCGACATCTTCCTCATGGTCACCGGGCGCAACGAGCGCAACGTCGCGGCCATCGCCGACGCCATCGAGGAGGATCTTCTCGAAGCGGGGCACAAGCGTCTGCGCAGAGAGGGCCGCCAGGAGTCGCGCTGGGTGCTGCTCGACTTCGGCGATCTCGTCGTGCACGTCTTCCATGAGCAGGAGCGTGTCTTCTACGGGCTCGAGCGTCTCTGGAAGGACTGCCCTGTGGTTCCCATCGATTTGCCGGCACCCGCGAATCAAGAGTGACGAATCGCGCTCCCTGGTTCGTGGCATCCCTTCGGATGTAGTAATCTAGGGGGGTTGCCTTGTGAGGCAGCGTAAGGGCCTGTGGCGCAGCTGGTAGCGCACCTGCATGGCATGCAGGGGGTCAGGGGTTCGAGTCCCCTCAGGTCCACCACTGGACGCCCGATCGGTCATGCGAAAGCGTGTCTGATCGGGCGTTTCTCTTTCGCTTTTGGTATATGCGTGGCCGCGTTTTCCGCATTCATGGAGTAGCTGAGAGCACCGCAAGACCACAAGGCTTCCTATCCTGGCCAGAACATTTCAGGTGGGGATTTGTTCTCGGGCCCAGCAAGTGTCGCCCAGTAGCTAGCACGAAGGTCCGTTAGTGCTCCGGTCGCGCCATTGAGGTGATGTAGCAGGACGCGCTTTATCCTTCGTCGGAACGTCGCTCGGAGTCGGCATCGTGATGTTCGGCTTCACGCGCGTAGTCCTCAGCCATTCCGCGGAGAATCCTCGCTGTGCGGGGCCATCTGCTGGTGATTTGCGTCGACCATGCTCGGTATGTGTCCTCCAATGTCCTCTCCTGGGCTCCGCCGTCAAAGAGATCGCGCGAGTGTATGCCGCGTTGGTTAAAGCGGCCGATCGCGAGACCCGTATCAAGCCGTGCGCTGCCGACGCTCTCCACGATCTCCCGCACTGGCTCGGCAGGCCACGCGCCGTCGGCGCCGATCGGGCTGGTGGCGAGAATTTCACCAATGACCTCGTCGCCGATAGATGTCCGCGCGCTCTCCGAGAAGGCGAGCCGTGCTGCTCGGACCCAGGTCGTGAGATGGTCGCCGTCGATCGTGCCGTCAGGTTGCGCACCGGGAGTGGCACTCCATTCGTGAAGCACGCTCCACGAAAGGTGCGCTCGCGCTTGGTCATGGGCGGATGGATCGCCAGCCGGCTCGTTCTCGCCTCGGTACACCATGCTGACGAGCGCGACGAACTCCGCAGGGTCCGCGTTCAGCAGCCTGTAGAGGGCGGCAGATGGCCGATGATCATGAAGAAGCTCGAAGAAAGTGAACTCGAACACCGGCAGTCGTGGGTGATCGGGTGCCTCTTGCTCCAAGAAGGTGAGCGCCTGCTCCAGGTGATACGACGTCATCTGATGGTCCGTGAGTGGCTCATGCGTCATCACGAGTGCGTCCACGACGAACTCGACGATCGAGATCGTCGGCTTCGGCTCCTTGGTCAGCGAGGACGAAAGAAGTTCGAGCGCTTGCCACGGACGGCCACGTTCGCAGAGGAGGCGAAGGGCGTCCTCGAGTTCGTCCGGCTCGACCTGGAAGGGTCGGACGCTCCTCCAATAGCGGTCCTGGAGCGAATCCGTAAGAGTCGAAGCCCATTCCCACTCGGCCCGTCCGAACGGAAGCATGCCCAAGGCGTTGATCTGGGCGCGCTCGCTCTCGACGTGGCCCGAGTCGAGAATTGTCTCGAGACCCGACAGGCCGTTCTCGGCGATGCGGCGCCCTACAAAAGCCATAGCGACCTGGGCAAGGTTCTGCTGTTCGCTGTCGAGCCAATCGAGAAGTTCGTCGCCAGGCGCATCGCTTCGAGCGCCGAGGGCGGCGCCGAGCGAGCGAGCGTCGTCGACGGCCAGGGCAAGTTTGGTGAGTGCTTCGATCCCTTGCGGAAGAACAGCATCTACCGCTTCGCGCTGCAGGCGATCTCGCGCGATCCGGTACTCGTCGGTTGACCGAGGCACACCCGGGATTGGGGTCCGCCAACCGAAGGCACTCACGAAGCGCTCCGGATCATCGGCTGGCTCGATAGCAGAAGCGATGGCCTCGAGACGCTGCACATGCTCTTCGGGCATCGCCCACTGACTCGTGCTGAACTCGCGATGTTGGAGAGTTTCCGTCTCGATCGTCCGCCAGATGGATGTTCGTTCACTTTGCGACCAGACGCTTTCATGTGCGGCCTGCTCGAGTGCGTCGAGGACCGTATCTCGGAAGGCCCGGGGTAGCTCATCGATCCTCGGAATGAGGTCACGCCATCGATCGGCGTTGACTCCGGCGGCGTTGACGGATAGCGCTGTTATTGACTCCGTGAATCGGCCCCAGTCCGCCCACGTCACTGATTCCCTCGAGGCGGTCCAATCCCGATGTTTCGGCTTCTGGGGCGGTGACGCCACAGCGTGTCGAGTGGGTAACAGGGCGAGGATGAGCTTCCATGCCACCTCCGGATCTCGTTGGTGGAGCTGGCGAGCGAATTCGATCTTGTCGTCGATGCTTGCACCGCTGTTCACGAGCCAACCGAGCTCGACACTTGCGAGACTCTCGGCGGGGCGATTGCTGAGTCGTCCCCCCGGGTCGATGCGTGTGAGCTTGGCTAGCATCGATGCGCTGCGAGAGAAATAGATGGGGGACCAGCAGAGCAGTTCGAGTGCCCAGAGCAGACTGGGATGCGGGGACGACGGGCCCCAGAAGTCGGCGGACTTGTCCTGAAAGAGGGCGGCCAACTGCGGGTCGACGGCGCTGAGATCGTTGTCGACCGCATCGAGGAAAATGTCCGGTGACGCTTCGGCGAGGGCGGGCAACGATGCTGAGAGCAAAATCCAACCAGTACCGCCGCGGGTGCTCGACTCTTTAAGAAGTCGGTGAACGATCCGGTCGATCTGAAGTTGAATCCGGAAAGTGGGCAGGTCTTCGCTCGTGGCTGCAGCGAGGGCGAGGGCGTTTGCGATCCCACGCTTCATTGTCTCGGAAGTTGGTGTCCGTATCCCGCTGGCCTGCGCCTGCATCCGTTCGAAACTGTCCATTCCGTCGTACGGGTCTGCTTCGAGGAGCACCTCCAACGCGACGTCGGACCAGACCCGGTACTGGTCTGAGGTGAGCTTCGGCAGGAGGCTCAGCGCCGCCTCCGCGGGCGACGCGAGTGTCCAGTTACCGCCAGAGCGCACAAACGGGGGATCCGGTTTGGTGGCTAGCGAACTCAGGAGGCGTTCGATCTGTGCCTTCGGGGCTCCAGTGAGTCGTTCGATCACCGCCTGGTCACCAACCGAGCTCGTCCAGGAGCCAGCGGAGAGTAGCGGCGCAATAACTGCGGCTGTGTCTGGTTCTTCGACCCAGGGCGGCAGCTGGTAGCGGGACTCACGCCCAATCCTTCTAAACAGGGCTGGCATGCTGCGACGGGCGAGTGCTACAAGGCTCCCCACATCCTGATCAGTGACTTCGCGCAATGCTGCCGCGCCCTCGACGCGTCCGATTCGGGGCAGAGTTACATGTCGGTCTCCGCGGACGATGTCGTCCGTGCCTGCCGGCAAGATCACCTGGTGGCCGCGATCAATCGCAGCGGCCAGGTCGAGACCATCCCTGTGAAGGGGAATGAGAATGAGCTGCTCACGTGACTCCGAGATCCGCTGCCACGCAGACTCGTCCTGAACGACGACGATCCGCTCGTGCGCACGGTCGACATTCGCGGTCGCGGCGAAAACGAACGCGATGACCTCCTCGGCCCACGGGGCGGAGATTGTTATCGGCTCAGCGTTCGATCCCGCGCTGAGGAAGTTCGCGAGCTTCTCGGATTCGGACTCGCGACCCGCGATGAAAAAGCTCTCCGGAAGCCTCGGGCTAGTGCTTGACGAGAACCGACTCCACCATGTCGTGATCGTGTAGGCGTCGCGCGGCCGATAGCCCAGGCGCTCGGACAGCCAGTAGTGTACGGCTGGCGCCGTGAGCAACCACGCTTCGATCGAATGGGCGTCCAGCACGCGCACGCCAGCGAAGTGCTGGTCGCGAGCTCGCTCGATCGCCCATTCTTGACCACCTGCCCAATTTCGCGGCGTTGCGAACACGAAGGTTGCACCGGAGTCTTCCGCAGGGGGAGGGACGCGCTTGTCGTAGTCGCTCTGCGCCTTCTGTTTCGGTTTCGCATCCGTGCCGAGCTCGAAGCGAAGCGGTCCGTTCGGCAGAACGGCGGCGCCGGTCGAGGTCACGGTGCCATCCCAACCTGGTGCCGCAACGCCCTCGTGGGCGCGCATCTCGAGATTCGTGATGCCGGGCGTACTGGCGAGGAGGCGACGGATGAGATCAGGGAACGCACTCTTGGCGTCGAGAGTTGCGCCCCATCGATCAATGTCGATGGCGCGAGCAAGCTCGGGCCCGATGGTGCTGAACGAAGGGGCGGCCGCGGACTTCGATTCGCCTCGTTCTCGTGCCATACGTTCGATGTAATCGCGCGAGAAGCGGTGCGCCGAGGAGCCGGGGACGCGGGAAGAAACCAAAACGCCTGACTTGACCCAGTTTCGAACCGTGTTCTCATGAACACCGAGGGCGGCGGCCGTCTGCCGTACATTCAGATACTCGCTCGATGCACCATTCATGACAATAGGATACCAGATTGTTGACTTTGTGTACATGAATCTCAATGTCGCTGCGCCTTCGCGATGTCGCGCAGCCTAGGCCGAATGCGTCAAGACGGTGCTGGGACGACGGTCACTCTGCGAGCAGCAGTTTCGTCCTTCTTCGGTGCCTCTGGTCTCCTTCATTCACCGCCGGATCTCAACTCCATGGTCGCGCAGTACCTTCAACACCACGTGCGTGCTGAAACCCACCTCGCGTCCGACTACGGCTGCGGATGCACCCTCCCTGTAGCGTCGGATTGCTTGCGTCGCCTGCTCCTTACTCATCCAGATGACAGTGAGGATGCCGACGCGCGCGAGATGATGCCCGACGGTCTGCCTCGTGATCCCCAACTCTCGAGCGGTGGCAGCAACGCTGGCTGTCGCTCGGTAGCTCACGATCAGGGCCTCGACCTCCTGGGGTTGGAGTTGCCGTGCCGTCCGTGGCCCCGTCCTCTTAATGCTGGGGCGGTCCGCTCGTCGGAGCTCCGCCAACAGCTCGGCCGGACGAGGCGCGACCGAGGATTGTTTGGAGTAGACATGCAGTAGGTCCACACATCACGAAGACCCCCGGGAAACCGGGGGTCTTCGTCGTTTGCGGCGAGGGATGCGGCGTCCCTGTCGTGCTGCCTCCCCGCGATGGCATCGGTGCTGATAGCGTCAGCCGTACGGCACCCGAATTGAGAGCCCGAACATTCAACGGAGGTGGACGGGTGAGTATGGATACATCCCTCCCCGGCGACGATCGTGCGGCTTTCTCAGAAGCGCTCGCGCGTCTCTCCGCCGCCCGGAAGGGCGATGACCTGTGCGGCCCTTTTGTGGGCGCGGCGCAGGTCTCGGGTGCCTCCATCTCCACTCTCGGTCGTCCGCTGGGGAGCGAGACCGTCTGCGCCAGTAACCGCACCGCGGCCCGAATCGACGAGATCCAGATCGATCTCGGCGAAGGACCGTGCTGGGACGCCCTGAGCGACCGACGACCGGTGCTCGAGACAGACCTTGCGCGGACGACGTCGACGAACTGGCCGAGTGCCCGGGAGGCATTCCGCCTGCTCGACGTCGGCGCGATCTACTCGTTCCCGCTCTATGTCGGCGAGCTGAGCGTCGGGGCAGTCGACCTCTACAACGACCGACCGCGCGACTTGACCGCCCGCGCGGTCGCCGACGTCACGACTCTCGCTGAAATCGCATCCAGACGGATTCTCCAGCGCGCGCTCGACGACGTCGAGCACACCGAAGACGGTCTGCCGGACGGTCCGCACTCCCGCCGTGAGATGCACCAGGCCTCCGGCATGGTCGCCGCGCAACTCGGCATCGGGGTGGAAGACGCCCTGCTCGTGCTGCGCGGGCGCGCCTATTCCACCAGCCGAACGGTGGCGCAGGTCGCCGAAGACGTCGTCGCACGCCGTCTGAGATTCGATCTCTGAGCTGGAACGGTACCTACACTCAACTATGAGCACCCGCGAAGAGCACCTGCTGCGAACCGTGGCGAAACTGGCCGACTCGCTCGTCGACGATTTCGACATCGTCGATCTGCTGCAGCTCTTGGTCGACGACTGCACCGATATCTTCGACGCCACGGCGGCCGGCATCCTGCTGGCCGGGCCTGACCGTCAATTGGAGGTCATCGCGTCCACCAGCGAGCGCAGCGAGCTCATCGGACTCCTCCAGGTTCACGTCGGTGAGGGTCCCTGTGTCGAAGCCGCTCTGACCGGTGACGTCGTCTCGGTCCCCGATCTCCGGCACGTCACCGACAAGTGGCCACGATTCGCGGCCGACGCGCATCGATCCGGGTATGCCTCTCTGTACGCGATCCCCATGCGGCTGCGCGATTCGGTCATCGGTTCGCTCAACCTCTTCCGCGATCGGACCGGCGAGCTCAATCACGCCGATGCCACAGCGGCGAAGACCCTCGCCGACATCGCGACGATCAGCATCCTGCAACAGCGGCTCACCGAAGAATCCGTCATGGCTCAGAGGCAGCTGCAGAGGGCCCTGAACAGCCGGGTGGTCATCGAACAGGCCAAGGGGTATGTGTCGTTCAGCCACGACATCGATATGGACGCAGCCTTCCGGCTGCTGCGTATGCACGCTCGCTCCACCCGGTCGCCTATTAGCGCTGTCGCGGCCGAGGTGATCGCAGGCCGGCTCAAGCTCTAGCGGATGGGCTCCACCCGCGACTCGGGTGGATTGAACGAGAAACCGTCGCCGAGCCGGGTGAGCAGGCTTATCCGGATATCGGCCGCGCGCACGCTGAACGCGCGCTGGCGTCGTCCGTATTCGGTCTTTCCTTCGACCGTCTCGATCGCTACCGGCTCGTAACCCCAGTCCCGCAGATCGTACGGTGAAGCCTGCATGTCGAGCGTGCGGATGTCTCGCGCGAGTTCGAACGCATCGAGCAGCACCTCACCCGGTACGAGAGGCCCGAGTTTGACCGCCCACTTGTAGAGGTCCATGCCGGCGTGCAGGCAGCCCGGTTGCTCGCGGGCGACCTGAAGGTCGCGGCTCAGGGGCTCATGATTGCGGGGCACCGCGGCATCGGTGAAGAACCGGTACGCGTCGAAGTGGGTGCAGCGAAGCTCGGATGCTTCGACCACGGCATCTGTCTCGGCTGCGCTCAGGCGCAGCGGGACGTCGTGTCGGGGTGTTGCGTCTCGGTAGACCATCGCCCATTCGTGGAGTCCGAAGCATCCGAAATGGGCCGGTCGCTGCGATGTCGCCCGGAGGAGGCGAGAGACGGCCGTGATCAGATTGCCGCGATCCGCGCGGAACGCGTCGGTGTCGACGACGACGACGCCGCCGTCGCTGGAGCGATACCACCGCCACCCGGCACGTTCGTCGGCGTCGGCGAGAGCGACACCGGCACCGGGGTGCCAGCGTCGTAGCACCGAGGGCTTGTACGAGTAGTAGGTGAACAGGAAGTCGTCGACCGGGTGAGTCTCGCCGCGAGATGCCCGGGCTCGCCGTCCCGCCGTGAGGGCGTCAGCGCGTGCCGCGTGCGTCTCGGCTATCGCTCGCCACTCGTCGCCGCTCAGTACGGTCGTGGTCGCGGTCTGCTGTGTGGGCGACGTCACTCGTCGACCGGCTCGATCAGCTCCGAGGAGTTGTTGCGCACGTTGCCCACTGCCGTGGAGACGACGTGGTCGTCGAGGGTGTCGGCGACGGTGGGCGCCGCATCGATGGCGGCGTCGAGGATGTCGCCGACGTTGTCGGTCGATGGGTCGAGCCACGCGTCGGCGTAGTCGGCGTCCATGAACAACGGCATACGGTCGTGGATCGACCCCAGCCGACCGATCGAGGCGCGGGTGAGGATGGTGAAGCTCAGCATCCACCGAGCTGGATCGTCATCGCCGAGCTCGGGGTTCTTCCACCATTCGTAGAGCCCGGCGAAGAACAGAGGCGATCCGTCGGCGGGGTGGATGTAGTGGGGAACCTTGCCGTCGTCGGTCGTCTTCCACTCGTAGTAGCCCGACGCAGGCACGATGGCACGGCGCTTCTCGAGCGCCCCCCGGAACATCGGCTTGTTCTCGATCTCTTCCGATCGGGCGTTGAAGGCCTTGACGCCGATTCCCGGATCTTTCGCCCACGACGGTACGAGGCCCCAGCGCGCTGGTTCGAGCCGCCGGGTGGGCGGATCGGTCTTCACCGAATCGAGCACGATCGCCGCCGACGCCGTGGGGGCGATGTTGTACGACGGAGCGGGGAGAACGTCGTTCTCGACGTCGACGCGCAAGACCCCCACGAGTTCGGAACCGACATTGGCAACCACGAATCGACCGCACATGGTTCCACCGTAGACGGGCCCTACGACACCGTCACTTCTCGGGGTCGTCTTCCGCGGCGATGCCGACGGCCGCGAGTCGATCGAGGAGGCCCGCGCCGTCCGACGCCGTGACCCAGGGCACCTCCGCTGCGGAGTGATCGTCGACGACCGTGCGGCCACCGGCGAGCACCGCCTCGGCGGGTGAGAGCTTGCGGATCGCCACGCCGGCGACGTTCGCGGGGTGGTCGATCGCGAAACCCGTGTAGATCTCGTCGTCGTGCTGACCGTCGTCTCCGACGAGCAGCCATTGGATGTCGGGGAACTCCTCGGCCAGTCGCCGCAGGTTCGTCTTCTTGTGGTCTTTGCCGCTGCGGAACCACCGGTCGTGGGTCGGACCCCAGTCGGTCAGCAGGATGGCCCCCGCGGGGTAGAGGTGACGGCGGAGGAAGCGGATGAGCGTGGGGGCGACGTTCCACGCGCCCGTCGACAGGTAGATGACCGGCGAACCCGGGTGCTCCCGGGTCAGCCGCTCGAGCATCACCGCCATGCCCGGTACGGGCTGGCGGGCATGCTCATCGACGACGAAAGAGTTCCACGCGGCCAGGAGAGGCCGGGGGAGCGCGGTCACCATGACGGTGTCGTCGACATCGGAGACCAGGCCGAAGCGTACGCCGGAGGCCACGATGAACACCCGAGATTCGACCGGCTCGCCGTCCTCGACGGTCACCGTGATCGTCTGCCAGCCCGGTTCGAGGCGGGCCGGCAGCACGGTGTCGATGACGCCGCCGCGGTCGGCGCGCACATCGTGGCGCTCGCCCTCGATGGTGACCGTCACCTGCGCGAACGCCACGGGAACGGCCGCGAAGCTGCGCCACCCGCGGACGCTGGAGTACTCGCCGGATGAACTCTGCTTCACAGCCGGGACGATCAGGACGCGTCCGAGGACCCGTACCCACTCCTCACTGCCGTATCCGGGAAAGCCGGTCGCGGTGGGCACGAGGCCGCGCCCGCGGGCGCGACGCTCCCGCCACGAGTGGAAGCGTCGCTCGAGACGGGCGAGCCACAGGATCTTGGGGCGCTCAGGTGCGTCGGAAGGCATCGCTCTCAGTCTTTCATGCCCGCATCGTCCGCGTGCGAGGGTTCGGCCGGATCGTCGCCGAGATGCTTGCGCTCCACGCGCTCGATCACCTTCTTGCCGATGAAGATCAGCACGAGGAACACGACGATCACGGCGACGAAGATGTAGCCCGCGTAATGGATCGACTGCGACAGATCGCGATACGTGCCCGCGGCGAGGGAGGCGACCGAGATGTAGAGCGTCGTCCAGATCACGCACGCCGGCGTCGTCCAGGCGAGGAACCGCCGGTAGGAGTAGTTGCTCATGCCCACCGTGAGCGGGACCAACGAGTGCAGCACGGGGAGGAACCGCGAGAGGAAGATCGCGAGCCCGCCGCGCCGTTGGAGATACCGCTCCGAGCGTTGCCAGTTCTTCTCCCCGATGCGCCGCCCCAACCGCGAGGCGCGGATGCGGGGTCCGAGGAATCGGCCGAGGGCGAAGCCGATGCTCTCACCGATGAGCGCACCGCCCACCACCGCAAACCCGAGCGCGATTGCCTCGACGGGGCCGGAGACGGCGGTGCCCGCGACGATCACCACCGTGTCGCCGGGCACCACGAGACCGACCAGCACGCTCGTCTCGAGCATGATGGCCAGGCCGGCGATGATCGTCCGCACGACGGGATCGACACTCTGCACCGTGTCGAGCAGCCACGTCAGGATCTCGTTCACGCCACGAGCCTAGAACCCGTCGTCGCGTCTACCCTGGGAGCGTGTCGCCACTGAACGTCGCCGTCGCCGTCGACGCATGGATCGACCCCTCCGACGCCTACGCCGGTGTCGTGGGAGACGATCCGCACGGCTTCTGGCTCGACGCCGGCCCCGACGCCCTCCACGGCTGGAGCTGGCTCGGCGTCGGACGCCCCGAGTTCGACCCCGCCGCGGTGGACGCGGTCGACCTGACGCGACCCTCGCATCGCACCGACGAGGCCGGCCCCTTCCGCGGCGGGTGGGTGGGCTGGGTCACCTATGAGGCGGGCGCCTCGGCCGCTGCTGCGCCCACCGTCACCGGCGAGGACCCCGCGCGGTGGTGGCTGCGCGTAGACGACTTCCTCGCCTTCGATCACGCGAACCGCCGCGTCTGGGCGTGGGCGCCGACGCGCGAGCGAGCCACGCGGTTGGCCGACACGGCGGCGCGATGCCGGCCGGATGCTGCGCTGCCGGCTGAGCCCGCCGCATCCGTCGCCCGTTCCCGCCATCTGCCGTCGGAGTACGGCGAACTGGTGGAGAGGTGTCGCGATCACATCCGTGAGGGCGATGCCTACCTCCTCTGCGTGACGACCCGCTTCGAGATCGACGGGCATATCGATCCGCGCGCGGTGCATCGCAGGCTTCGGGCATCATCCCCGAGTCACCACGGAGGCTTCGTGCGGGCCGGAGGCACAGCGCTCGTCAGCGCGACCCCGGAGCGCTTCCTCACGGTGGACGACGGGGTGGTGCGGACGCATCCGATCAAGGGCACACGACCGCGTTCGATCGATCCCGTGGAGGATCGCCGGCTCGCCGACGAGCTGCGCGCAGATCCGAAGGAACGCGCGGAGAACGTCATGATCGTGGACCTGATGCGCAACGACCTCGCGCGGGTGTGCGCCCCCGGCACCGTGACCGTCGAACGGCTGCTCGACATCGAGAGCTACCCCGCCGTCCACCAGCTCGTGAGCACCATCGCGGGCTCCCTCGCCGATGGCGCGACCCTCGGCTCGTTGCTCGCGGCCGCGTTCCCGGCGGGCAGCATGACGGGGGCCCCGAAGCTGTCGGCCATGACGATCCTGCGCGAACTCGAAGCTGCTCCGCGGGGCGTGTTCTCGGGCTGCTTCGGGTGGGTGGGCGACGACGGAGGAGCCGACCTCGCGATGGTGATCCGCAGCGTCGTCGTGCACCCCGACGGTGCGTACGTCGGCGCCGGGGGCGGCATCACGTGGCACTCCCGGCCCGAGGCGGAGGTGCGCGAGGTGGGCTGGAAAGCGCGCGCGCCCCTGGCCGCGATCGGCGCCGTTCTGCCGCCGGGCTGGTGACGGCGGCATTCCGGTAACGTGGATCGCGCGCCGTGTGCGCGACCCGAACCCCACGATTGGCTCTTCCGTATGTCTTCTATGCCCTCTTCGCCCGCTGAGAGCGGTGGCCCCGACGTTCACGCGGTCCAGCGGAAGTGGCAGGAACGCTGGGCCGAGAAAGACCCGTTCCGCGCCGGCGGCGACGAAGACACCCGCCCACGCAAGTACGTGCTGGCGATGTTCCCCTACCCCTCCGGCGACCTGCACATGGGGCACGCCGAGAACTACCTCTACTCCGACATCGTCGCGAGGTTCTGGCGGCACCGCGGCTACAACGTGCTGCACCCGATCGGCTGGGACTCCTTCGGCCTCCCGGCAGAGAACGCGGCCATCCAGCGCAAGGCCGATCCGGTGCAGTGGACATCGGCGAACATCGCTCAGCAGAAGACGAGCATGAAGGACTACGGGGTCTCCTTCGACTGGAGCCGCGTGCTCCACACGAGCGACCCCGACTACTACCGCTGGAACCAGTGGCTCTTCGAGCGCCTCTACGAGCGGGGCCTCGCCTACCGCAAGGACGGCGCCGTGAACTGGTGCCCCTTCGACCAGACCGTGCTCGCCAACGAGCAGGTCGTGGACGGTCGTTGCGAGCGGTGCGGCAACGAGGTCGTCAAGAAGAAGCTGACCCAGTGGTACCTGCGCATCACCGACTACGCCGACCGCCTGCTGGACGACCTGAACCAGCTCGAGGGTTTCTGGCCGCAGAAGGTCATCCAGATGCAGCGCAACTGGATCGGTCGTTCCGTGGGCGCCGACATCGACTTCGAGATCGAGGGACGCGCCGAGAAGGTCACCGTCTTCTCCACCCGCCCCGACACGCTGCACGGCGCGACATTCTTCGTCGTGGCACCCGATTCCGACCTCGCCGCCGAGCTCGTCCAGGGCGCGTCCGCCGAGGCGCAGGAGCGGTTCTCGACCTACCTGGCCGACGTCCGCAAGGCCACCGACATCGATCGGCAGTCGAGCGACCGTCCGAAGACCGGCGTCTTCCTCGAGCGCTGGGCGATCAACCCCGTCAACGGCGAGCGCATGCCCGTCTGGGCGGCGGATTACGTGCTGGCCGACTACGGCCACGGCGCGGTCATGGCTGTTCCCGCCCACGACCAGCGCGACCTCGACTTCGCCCGCGCGTTCGATCTGCCGGTGCGGATCGTCGTCGACACCACCGCTCCGATCACCGGCGCGATCCCCGTTATCGAGCTCGATGAGCACGGTGTGCCGATCGATCCGGGCGGGGAGAGCATCGATGACCTCGATCCGGCGCGCACGGGCGTCGCGCTCACGGGAGAGGGCCGTTTGATCAATTCGGGCCCCTTCGACGGGCTGTCCAAGCGCACGGCCATTTCTCGCGTGATCGACCAGCTTCAGAAGGACGGCCTCGGCCGCGCCGCCAAGACATTCCGTCTGCGCGACTGGCTCATCTCGCGCCAGCGCTTCTGGGGAACGCCGATCCCCATGATCCACACCGACGACGGTCGGATCGTGCCCGTGCCCGACGACCAGCTGCCGGTGCGTCTGCCGGCGGTCGAGGGTCTCGACCTCACCCCCAAGGGCGCGTCGCCGCTCGGCGCGGCGAAGGACTGGGTCGAGGTGGCCGACCCCGAGACCGGCGCTCCCGCTCGGCGCGACCCCGACACGATGGACACGTTCGTCGACAGCTCGTGGTACTACATGCGGTTCCTCTCGCCCGGCGACACGACGCAGCCGTTCTCCTCGCGTGAGGCCGACAAGTGGGGCCCGGTCGACTTCTACATCGGCGGCGTCGAGCACGCGATCCTCCACCTCCTCTACGCGCGCTTCGTCACGAAGGCGATGTTCGACATGGGCATGGTCGAGTTCACCGAACCGTTCACGCACCTGATCAACCAGGGCATGGTGATCCTCGGCGGCACGAAGATGTCGAAGAGCAAGGGCAACCTCGTGCTCTTCCAGGAGGAGCTCGACGCGCACGGCGCCGACGCCCTTCGTGTCGCCCTCGGATTCGCCGGCCCGGTGGAAGACGACAAGGACTGGGACGACGTCTCCACGACCGGCGCGACCAAGTTCCTCGCCCGAGCGCTGCGCATCGCCCACGACGTCGACAGCGAAACCGACGTCGTGTGGGCCGAGGGCGACGCGGCTCTGCGTCGCGTCACGCACCGCCTGTGGGCTGATGCGCCCGGACTCATCGAGCAGACGAAGTTCAACGTCGTGGTCGCCCGGCTCATGGAGCTCGTGAACGCGACCCGCAAGGCGATCGACACCGGAGCCGGAGCCGGCGACCCCGCCGTCCGCGAGGCGGCCGAAGCGATCGCGATGATCCTCGACCTTTTCGCCCCGCACACCGCGGAGGAGATGTGGGAGGTGCTCGGGTACGAGCCCTTCGTCGGTCTGGCCGTCTGGCGTCAGCCCGACCCCACCCTCCTCGTGGAAGAGTCCGTCACCGCGGTCGTGCAGGTCGACGGCAAGGTGCGCTCGACGCTGGAGGTGTCGGCGAGGATCGATGCCGCCGATCTCGAGGCCCGTGCGCGCGCCGACGAGAAGGTGCGCCGAGCACTCGGCGACCGTGAGATCGTCCGCGCGGTGGTGCGCCCGCCCAAGGTCGTCAGCTTCTCGACCAAGTAGCAACGGTCGCAACGGGGGAGGGGCGTAGCATCCGCCCCTCCCCAGGCTGCGTCCGTCGCGATCCTTCCACGGCAGTGAGGCGGCGCCTCGCGACGCGCACCGGGGCCACGTAGCGTCACCGGGGTGCCAGACGCCCACGATCGCACCGCCTCTCGACGTCTAGGCGTGGGCGCGGTCGTCGTGCTGCTGCTCGCCGGGCTGGTGATCACGGTCGGCATCGGTATCGCTCGTGGCGCGGGCGGTGCGGGAACCACGACGGTGACCCCCTCGGCGACAGCGCCGCCGGGCGACCCGGCCGACGGAGCGGTCTACGTTCACGTCACCGGCGCGGTCGCGGCACCCGGGCTCTATCGTCTGACGGTCGGGGCTCGCGTCGTCGATGCGGTCGGGTCGGCGGGCGGGTTCGCCGAAGATGCCGACCGGGGGTCGGTCAACCTGGCGCGCCCGGTGACCGACGGCGAGCAGCTCGTCGTGCCCGTGATCGGAGCGATCACCGACGAGCCGGCGCAGGGACAGCCGGATGCTGCGCTCGGCGCCGTCGGCGGACTCATCGACCTGAACAGTGCCGACCCCTCGGTGCTCGATACGCTGCCGCGGATCGGCCCGGCGCTGGCGGAGCGGATCGTCGCGTGGCGCGACGAGAACGGGCGGTTCACAAGCGTCGACGATCTGCTCAGCATCCCCGGGATTGGCGAGAAGATCGTCGACGGCCTGCGCGCTCTCGTGAGGGTATGAGCGCCGCGCGTCGACGCCGGCGCGCAGCGCGGCTCGTTCCAGCGGCCGTAATGGCGTGGGCGGCGGCCGCCCTCGCGGTCTGCGTCCCCGAGACGGCGGTGTGGGCATCGGCGGCGCTCTGGGTGACCGCGGTCGTGGGCTGCGCCCTGCTCTGGCGGCATCCGACGCCGGTGCGCGCGGTGATCGTGGTGGCCGCGGTCGGCGCCGCCGTGGCGGTGTCGCACGTGGCGCTCGCGCAGCCCGGCCGCACGAGCGTGGAGCACCTGGCCACGGGCGGTGGCCGCGCGCTCGTCGTCGAGGCGACGATCTCAGGCAAGCTCGACCCGAACAGCTCCGGCGACATCTGGTTCGACGCCCTCGCCGACCGCATCACGGCCGGCGATCGTGCCGTCACCGGCGGGGCGCTGCCGCTGCGCGTCGGGGTCGCGGCAGACGCCGTCGCGTCGCTCGACCGCGTCGACATCGGCAGCGAGGTCACCGTGCGCGCAACCTCCATCCCGTTGGGCGTCGGCGATCGGGCCGTGCTCGTTCTCCGCGCACAGGAGGTGATCGTGCGCGCGGAGCGGCCGAACGCGGTGCTCGCCGCCGCATCCGATCTGCGTCGCGGTCTCGTCGAGTCGGCCGGCGGGCTTCCCGGGCCCGGTGCGGCACTCGTGCCCGGCCTTGCCGTGGGCGAGACGCGTGCGGTCTCGGCCTCGCTGGACGAGAGCATGAAGGCGTCGTCGCTGTCGCACCTCACAGCCGTGTCGGGTGCGAACTGCGCCCTCGTGGTGGGGGTGGCGTACGGCACCTCGGCCCTCGTCGGCGCGCGACGGGGCACGCGGATCGCCGCCGGACTCGTCACGCTCGGGGGGTTCATCGTGCTCGTCACCCCCGAGCCCAGCGTGGTGCGCGCCGGCGCGATGGCCGCCATCGCGATGTTCGCTCTCGCGCTCGGGCGCGCGGGTGCGGGGCTGAGCGTGCTGTGCCTCGCCGTCGTGTTGCTGCTCGCCGTCGACCCCTGGCTCGCCATGTCGCTGGGATTCGCGCTCTCGACGGTGGCGACAGCATCCCTTCTGGTGCTCGCTCGTCCGCTGGCCGACGGGCTCTGCCGCTGGATGCCGCGACCGCTCGCCCTCGCTCTGTCGATACCGTTCGCGGCACAGCTCGCCTGCGGGCCTCTATTGGTGCTCGTCGACCCTCGCGTGCCGGTGCTCGGGGTCGCGGCCAACCTCCTCGCAGCGCCGGCCGCCCCTGTCGCCACCCTCGCGGGGCTCGCGGCGTGCCTTGCGGCTCCGTTCCCCTGGGTGCAGGACGGACTCACGGCGATCGCGTGGCTCCCGGCGAGCTGGATCGCCGGGATCGCCCAGGTGGTCGGAGCACTGCCCGGGCAGCAGCTGCCGTGGTGGAGCGAACTGGGCGGACTCGCCGCCCTCTCGGCCGTGTCGGTGTGCGTCGCCGTGGTCGTGCTCGCTCCGCCCGGAACGAATCGGCGGATGCTGCGTGGCGTCGCGGTCGTGGTGGTCTGTACGGTCGTCGGGGTCGGTGGCGGACAAACGGCCCTTCGCACGGTGGCCGGCCCGTGGACCGTACCCGGCAACTGGGCGATCGCCGCGTGCGACGTCGGTCAGGGCGATGCCGTGCTGCTGAGATCGGAGGGTGCCGTCGCACTCATCGACACCGGGCCCGACCCCGCAGCGCTGGACACGTGTCTCTCGCGCTTCGGGATCTCTCGGCTCGACCTGCTCGTGCTCACCCACTTCGACGCCGATCACCGGGGCGGTGTCGAGGCAGTGCGTGCTCGCGTCGACCTGGTCGTGCACGGGCCTTCCGACGGCGGCGCCGCCGATCGAGTGCTCGCTGGGCTTCGGCAGGGCGGATCCCGCACGGAGCTCGCCCACCCGGGTATGCAGGGGATCCTGGGCGGTGCGCGGTGGCGGGTGCTGTGGCCATCCGCGGCGGTCGCCGCCGGGAACGACGCGAGCGTCGTGCTCGACGTGCGCGGCGGGGGCATCCCCGACACCCTGCTCCTGGGCGACCTGTCTGCCGAGGCGCAGCAGGCGATGCAGCGGAACGAGCCGGTGGGGGAGTTCGATGTGGTGAAGGTCGCCCACCACGGCAGCGCCGACCAGGACGCACGGCTCTACGGCGCCGCGTCGCCGACGCTCGCGCTGGTCACGGTCGGTGCGGACAACGACTACGGCCACCCTCGAGAGTCGATCTTGTCGACGTTGGCGTCGGTGGGGGCGACCGTCGCCCGCACCGATCAGGAGGGCATCGTCGCGGCGTGGAAAGGCAACGACGGCGTGCTCGCTCTCTGGAGGGAACGCGACGTCGCGGGGGCTCGTTAGGCTGGTGGGTATGGCCGCCGCTCCCCGTCGATCCGCTCCGGCGAAGGCCAAGTCGGCGATCCCGCAGGTCTCGTGGCGCGAGCCGCGACCGGCGCCGGTGGTGCTGGTCTCCGGACCCGAAGAAGTGTGCGCCGAGCGTGCCATCGCGGGCATCCGCGACTACCTGCGCGCCGAGGATCCGAGCCTCGAGGTGACAGACGTCCGTGCCGACGACTACGCCGCGGGCACCCTGCTCGGCGTCAGTTCTCCCTCTCTCTTCGGCGAACCGCGTCTGGTGCGCATCGGCGGCGTCGAGAGAGCATCCGACACTTTCTTGCTCGAGGCGCTCGCCTACCTCGAGCACCCGCAGGAGGGCGCGACGATCGTGCTGCGGCACAACGCAGCGAGCGTGCGCGGAAAGAAGCTGCTCGATGCGGTGCGCGCGGGGCAGGGGAGCGGCATCGAGATTCCGTGCCTGGCGATCAAGCGCGACAGCGACAAGTACGACTTCGCCGCGGGCGAGTTCTCGGCCGCTCGCAAACGCATCGCGCCCACCGCGCTCCGCGCGCTCGTCTCGGCTTTCTCCGATGACGTCACCGAGCTCGCGGCCGCGTGTCAGCAGCTCATCTCCGACGTCGCTGGCGACATCGACGACCGGATCGTCGAGCGCTACTACGGCGGTCGGGTCGAGACGTCGGCGTTCACCGTCGCCGACACCGCGATCGCCGGCCGGTACGGAGATGCCCTCATCGCCCTCCGCCAGGCGCTCGCCTCGGGCGCCGACCCGGTGCCGCTTGTGGCTGCCGTGGCGATGAAGGTGCGAACGATGGCGCGGGTTGCGGGCAGTCGCGAATCGTCGGGGGCTCTGGCTGCCCGGCTGGGTATGAAGGACTGGCAGGTCGACCGAGCCCGGCGCGACCTCGTCGGTTGGTCGCAGACGACGCTGGGGATGGCCATCCATGCGGTGGCCCGGGCCGACTCCGAAGTGAAGGGCGCGTCACGCGACCCCGTGTTCGCGCTCGAGCGCATGATCACCGTGATCGCGACGCGCACGCCCTTCGGCGACTGAGCGGCGTCCATCCGCCGAGACGCCGCAATCTGCTGAGACACACCGCCGCGCCGCGTGTAACGGCCGATTCCGGTGTGTCGTGGCGGAAACGAGAAAGCCCGCCCCGCGAACGGGACGGGCTTTTCACGAGGTGCGGCTCAGAGAGCGGCGACCTGCTTGGCGATGGCCGACTTGCGGTTCGCCGCCTGGTTCTGGTGGATGACGCCCTTGCTCACGGCCTTGTCGAGCTTCTTGGTCGCCGTGATGAGGGCCTTCTCGGCCGTGGCCTTGTCGCCTGCGGCGATGGCTTCACGGGTGCGACGGATCTCGGTGCGCAGGCCGCTCTTGACAGCCTTGTTGCGCTCGTTAGCCTTCGCGTTGGTCTTGTTGCGCTTGATCTGCGACTTGATATTCGCCACGTTCGACGGTCTTTCGTTCGGAGGATTCGGTCAATTGCCGGTTGACAGAAGAGGGCTGTCGCACGGCGGTCGTGAGGGTGGGAAAACCCACACGCAAGCCAAACACCGAGTCTATCAGGTCTGCTCCACCGTCGTTATCGCGAGGTTGAGCACGGCGTTGAACACATCGGGGCGCATCGAGGTGACGAGATGGGTGGTCTTCGGCACGATGATCAGCTCGGCCTCGGGAACGGTCCTCGTGAACAGCGCTTCGTTGATGCGCAGCTGATCGTATTGCCCGTTCACGAACCAGAGAGGCACACGGATGCTGCGCAGCGCTCGCATGAGATCGAGCACCGAGAGGCTCGCCAGCGCGGTGTGCTGCGTGTCGAACGCGTACCCGCCCGCGCCGAAGTCCTCGCGGGTCTCTTCCGGCAGCGTGCGGGCGAGCACGTAGTCGGTGATGGCGGCGCCCCGATCGGGAAGCGAGTCGAATCCTCGGAGGAAGAGGCGGTATGCCCGCAGGGCTGCTCCCCGTGGGATAGCGGTGCAGCCCGCGCCGATGACCGCCGCCAGTGGAGGGGGCTCGTCCGATCCCGCATACTCGAGCGAGAGCAGGCCTCCCATGGAATGACCGACCAGCAGCACGGGGCCCCGGGCGGCCGCATCCGTGACGGCCCGGTCGATGGTGGCGAAGGCCCCTTCGATGGTGAAGTCCTCCGCCATCCGGGTTCCGTGCCCGGGCAGATCGACCGCTGTCGCCGTGTTTCCTCGCGCTGCGAGGTACTCGAGCTGAGGCCGCCACATGCTGGCGGACGTGCGGATGCCGTGGACGAACACCACCGCGACCGACATGTCTCCAACATACGACGCGCCCCCTGCCCGGCCGAAGCCGAACAGGGGGCGCGTTCGTCTGCGACTAGCGCGTCACGGGCGACCGACGCCGGAGGGCGTAGGTCAGACCGCCCGCCACGAGCAGGAAGCCCGCAGCGAAGGCGATTCCGAGCGGCAGCTCCGACCCGGTGACGGCGAGCTGGCCGCCGGCGAGAACGGTGACACCGACCCGGATCGGGCTCTCACCCGCGGTCGTGATCACGAGCTCGTGCGCGCCGAGAGCGAAGTCCGACGGGATCGCGACAGCGAACGATGTGCGTCCCGACGCGTCGGCGACGGGGATTCCCGTCACCACGATCGGTTCGCTGAACAGCGTGGCGCCGATCAGCTGGCCCGGCTTCAGGCCCGTCACGGTGACGTTGAGCACGCCGCCCTGCTCGACGCGGTCGTTGAGCGTCACGCTGGCCCAGCTGCCGTCCGGCGCCTCGGTGCCGGGCTCACCCGTGCCGGGGTTCTCGGTGCCGGGCTCACCCGTGCCGGGGTTCTCGGTGCCCGGCTCATCGGTCGTCACGATCGCGCGACCCAGGGGCGCCGGGTCGACGACGTCGAAGGCCTCGAAGTACGCCAGCGTGGCGTCGAGATCGACCTGACCGGTATCGGTGCGGTCGGTGCCGAGGGCGAACGTCTTGAACCCGTCGCCACCGTTCGCCAAGAACGAGTTGGTGACGACCGTGAAGGTGTCGCTCGGGGCGATCCGGTCACCCTGATACGACATCGACACGACACGCCCACTGCGCGGATCGGCGTCTTGCACATACTCGTAGGTGAAACCCTCCGAGACACCGAGGTGCAGCTTGGGTCGGTCGCCCGTCGCTTTCCACTGCTGCTCGAGGATCTCTTCGATCTGCGCACCGGTGAGGGTGACAGTCACGAGGGTGTTAGCGAAAGGCTGCACGAGTGCCGCCTCCTTGTAGGTCACGACGCCGTCCGCGCCGTAGAGCAGGTCGGCGCGGAGCCCACCCGGGTTCATCAACGCGATCTGCGCCTTCTTGCCCGCGAATGCCGGGTTCTCGCTCGTCGCCCACAGGTAGACGTCGGAGACCCAGTTGCCCATCGACGATTCGACGCCGCGGTTGCCGCCCGGGGGAGTGCCCCCGCGGAGGATGTCCGCGCTGATCTCGCCGACCGGCTCGGCACCGATGATGTCAGCGTCGGCCACGTAGTCCGCGACCATTGCTGCGATCTCGGTGTTCGCGGGGTAGGCGCCAGCGGCGGGGGTTCCGGTCACGAGCGGGAACGTGCTGCCGCCGATCGAGATGAGCTCATCCGAGCCGGTGTCGTAGGAGATCTCGAGCTTGCCGAGCGCCTTGCCGTACTCCGACGCCTGGATCACCGGACGGGTCTGACCGTCGGTGCCCGCCACCGGAACGTCGCACGCGTAGGTCTGGTGCGTGTGGGCCGAGACGATCGCGTCGATTTCCGCCGACGCGCCCGTTGCGAGCGCACCGAACCCGGCCTGATCAGAGGCGAGGTCGGCACAGTCGTTCGAGGTCGCGGCCCCGGAGTGCGTGAGAAAGATGATGACGTCGGCCTCGTCGGCGACCTCGGCGGCGACGCGGTTGGCCGCCTCGAGCTGGTCGCCGAAGCGGATGTCGGCGATGCCCGCAGGATCGACCATCGTGGCGGTGTCTTCGGTGACGGTGCCGATGAAAGCCACCTTCACGCCGTCGACGTCCTTGATGGCGTACTCCGGGAGGACCGTCTCACCCGTCACGCGGTCGTAGACGTTGGCTCCGAGTCCGTATGCTCCGCCCAGCTCGCGCTGCGCGTCGGTGACATCGTCGGTGTCGGTGTTTCCCCCGAACCGCGGGATCACCCGGTTCAGCAGGTCATCGAAACCCCGGTCGAATTCGTGGTTGCCCACGGCGCTCACATCCAGGCCCGACGCCACGAGCGTGTCGATGGTCGGGTTGTCCTGCTGGATCAGAGAGGTGAACGTCGACGCGCCGATGTTGTCGCCCGCTGACACGAACAGCGTGTTCGGGTTCTCGTCGCGGTAAGCGTCTACGGCCCCGGCGATGACCGCCGCGCCCGCCACGCCGTTGCCGTTGTCGGCTTCCAGCCGGCCGTGGAAGTCGTTGATCGTCAGAATGTCGATCTCGGTCGGCGCGGTTGCGCGTGCCGACAGGCCGACCTTCACGGGGTCGTGGTCCGACGAGCGGTAGGGCGTCGCGTCTTCCCAGAAGTTCGTGCCGTGGTAGCCGTAGCGGCTGTACTCGAGCGCGATCGACTCTCCGGAGTTGATGTTCCAGATGTCGGCCCCCGTGGCGCGCTCGAGAGCGGCCTCGTTGAGCAGCACGTGATCCAGCGAACCGGTCAGGCCCGAGAACGAGTAGCTCGACGAGCCGACCTCGAACTCCGACTCGGCGTTGACGTAGCCGGCGCCGTAGAGCACCTGCATGGGGTCTTCCTGCGTGTAGGAGTTGAAGTCGCCGACGAGGAACACGGCGTCTTCAACAGTCGTGACGTCGTCGACCCATGCGGTCAGCGCTGTCGCCTGACGAACGCGCGAGTTGTTGGACGCGCCCTGCCCGTCATTCTGATCGGCGTCGACGCCTTCGCCGGAGCCCTTCGACTTGAAGTGGTTCACGGCGAGGAAGAACTTCTCCCCGCCGCCTGCGGGAACGAAGAACTGTCCGATCGGCTCGCGCGCGTTGGCGAAGGGCTGACCGTTGCCGCTCTGGGTGGCCAGCGCCACCGAGGCGCCCTCGGGCTGCACGAGCGCCGTCTGGTAGATGATCGCGTTCGTGATGACGTCGCGGTCGACGTCGGCGAGCGAGTCGGCGGTCGGGATGAACGCCCACTTGCCCGGGGTCGACGCCGCGTTCAGCGCGGCGACGAGCGACCCGACGGCCTCGTCCTTCGTCTCGCCGAGCGCTTCGGAGTTCTCGATCTCCATGAGACCGACGACGGAGGCGTCGAGGTCTTCGATGGCGGTCACGATCTTCGACTGCTGGCGGGCGAAGTCCGCCGCATCCCACGCACCGCGCACGTCGCAACCGGTGCGGACGGAGTTCGCCTGGCCGTTCGGGAGCGGGGTGTAGGTCTGGCAGCCCGTGGTCGACTCGCCGAGCGTCGTGAAGTAGTTCAGCACGTTGAACGACGCGACGCTGAGGTCTCCGCCGACGGGCTGGGGGGCTGCCGTGCGCGGGTTCGAGAACGCGACCTGGTCTGCTCCGCTGCCGTCGGCCACGAGAGGCTGCGTCGGGTTGATCTTCCAGGTGTTGTTGCGGTAGTCGACGATGAACGAGCCGCTGAGCTCGGCCTGGCCGCCGACGACGACCGGCTCGACGAGCGAGACGTAAGCGGGGGTCAGCGCGCTGTAGGTCACGTTCAGGAAATTCGTCGATGCGCCGTCGTCGAGCGTGAGCGCACGTGCCGCGTTGTCCGCAGCCACGGCGGCAGCCTCGGGAGTTCCCGGTCGGGCGGCATCGGTGGGCTGACGAAGGGGCGTGGCGCCGGCGGCGAGGCCGACCTCCCCGTACTGGTTCGTCGAGTAGGTGTTCGACACGGTGAAGTCGTCGGTCAGCTGCACGAGCATCGACTCGAGCGACTCGCGCTGCGCATCGGTGGTCGGCCACGCGACGGTCGAGAAGGTCGGCGCGGTGGCGGCGTCGATCTTCGTGGCCGCGCCGACACCCGCAGTGATCTGGGTCAGACCGTTGAACTCGCTCACCGGTCCGGTGACACGAACGGTGTCGCCGAGGGCGACGGCGCCGACGGCTGCGGGGGAGTACACGAAGAGGGCGTCGGACGCGGTGTGGGTCGCCAGGTCGATCGGCCCGCCCGTTCCGGCGGTCTGGATGACGTAGCCGTTGAGCCCCCCGGTCGGGTAGTGCGCCGTGACGACGCCCTCGGTAGTCACCGTCTGGCCTGCGAGAGGTGACGCCGACCCGGTGCCCTGGATGTCGGCGATCGGCACGACGGCGCCCGGGGTGGTCGGCTGGGTGGGGGAGGGAGACGGCGATGGCGGCGTGGGCGTCGTCGGCTCGGGGTTCGGTGTCGTGCCGGAGCCGCTGTTCGTCGGGGTCGGGGCACCGAGTGCGAAGTCGGCGGAGTTGTTGGCGGTGTTGGTTCCCGCGGCGTCGCGCGAGGCCGACTGGGTCACGCTCGTGGCCGGTGCCGCTGCGACGGCGAAGTCGTTGGCAGATCCGTAGCCGACGTAGTCGACGACCTCGGGGAGTGCCGCGACGCCGGTGCCGACGGCGAGCGGGGTGACGGTGTCGACCAGCGCGACCTTCGCGTTGGAGGCCTGCATGGGGATCGAGCCGTCGACGTCCGCCTCGAAACCGGGAAGCGCGGTGTTCGTGCCGAACGCCTGTCCTACGAGGAGGTGTTCGCCGGCCTCGAGCGAGATGTCACCGAGCGGGGTGACCTGCCACGAGGTGCCCGACGCCGAGGCGTACTGGACGCTCCACCCGTCGAGGTCGACAGCGGCGTCGCTCGTATTGAGGAGTTCGACGAAGTCTCGGTTCAAGACGGCGCCGTTGTTGCCGCCGCCGCCGTACACCTCGCTGATGACGACGGGGGCGCCGCTGCTGACGGCTGCCGTGGCGGGCAGGGCGCCGACGCCGAACGAGCCGACGGCGAGGGCCGCGACGGCAGCACTCGCTGCGAACGCCCGGCCCTTTCCTCCTCTCGTGGTCTCGGACCGATCAGAGGTAGGGGGATGCGACGTCACAGACTCTTCTCCAGGGTTTGGGCGCACGACGAACAGCGGCCGGGACGACGGCCGTTCGGAGGTCGGGGGGACCTGTGTCGATACTCCACGATGTCACGGACACTCGCGTGTCGTCGAGGTAAACGTCCGGTAACGCCGCCACCACCAGAGGGTGCGTGGGGTGCTCGAAGCCGCCCGCCCGCACCTGCGCCCGCGGACGCGCTCCGTCGCCCGTAGAATCGACGGAACATGTCACCGCGCGCACTCCAGTCTCTCGAGCCCTCCGCGACCCCGCCGGAACTGATCCGCAACTTCTGCATCATCGCCCACATCGACCATGGCAAGTCGACGCTGGCCGATCGGATGCTGCAGATCACCGGCGTGGTCGCCGACCGCGATATGCGCGCTCAGTACCTCGACCGCATGGACATCGAGCGCGAGCGCGGCATCACGATCAAGAGCCAGGCGGTGCGCATGCCGTGGGCGTTCGAGACGCCGTCGAACTCTTTCGCGCTCAACATGATCGACACCCCCGGTCACGTCGACTTCACCTACGAGGTCAGCCGCTCGCTCGCCGCGTGCGAGGGAGCCGTCCTGCTCGTCGACGCGGCGCAGGGGATCGAGGCGCAGACGCTCGCGAACCTCTACCTCGCGCTCGAGAACGACCTCACGATCATCCCGGTGCTGAACAAGATCGACCTCCCCGCCGCCGACCCCGACAAGTTCGCCGCCGAGCTGGCGGGGCTCATCGGAGGTTCACCCGACGACGTGCTGCGCGTGAGCGGCAAGACAGGCCAGGGCGTCGAGGAGCTGCTCGACCGCATCGTCCGCGACATCCCCGCGCCGAAGGGCGACCCCGATGCTCCCGCGCGGGCGATGATCTTCGATTCGGTCTACGACGCCTACCGCGGTGTGATCACGTACGTACGAATGATCGACGGCAAGCTCGAGCCGCGCGAGAAGATCCAGATGATGTCGACGCGCGCCACCCACGAGACTCTCGAGATCGGCGTGTCGAGTCCGGAGCCCACGCCCTCCCGAGGGTTGAGCGTGGGTGAGGTCGGCTACCTGATCACCGGCGTGAAGGACGTGCGCCAGTCGAAGGTCGGCGACACCATCACCACGCACCGGTCTCCTGCGACCGAGGCGCTGGCGGGCTACACCGACCCGAAGCCGATGGTCTACTCGGGCCTCTATCCGATCGAGCAGAGCGACTACGCCGACCTGCGTGAGGCGCTCGACAAGCTGAAGCTCTCCGACGCGTCGCTCGCGTACGAGCCCGAGACCTCGGTCGCCCTCGGCTTCGGCTTCCGGTGCGGGTTCCTGGGGCTCCTCCATCTCGAGATCATCACCGAGCGACTCGAGCGCGAGTTCGGTCTCGAGCTCATCGCCACCGCTCCGAGCGTGGTCTACGAGGTCACGACCGACAACGGTGAGACCGTCACCGTGACCAATCCGAGCGAGTACCCCGACGGCCGCGTCTCCTCCGTTCAGGAGCCGATGGTCAAGGCCGCGATCCTGCTGCCGAAGGACTATGTCGGCACGGTGATGGAACTGTGCCAGCAGCGACGCGGGTCGCTCCTCGGCATGGACTACCTCAGCGAGGATCGCGTCGAGATCCGGTACAACATGCCGCTCGGCGAGATCGTGTTCGACTTCTTCGATCAGCTCAAGAGCAAGACCCAGGGGTACGCGAGTCTCGACTACGAGCCCTCGGGTCAGCAGAGCGCCGATCTCGTCAAGGTCGACATCCTGTTGCAGGGTGAGAAGGTCGACGCGTTCTCGGCGATCGTGCATCGCGAGAAGGCGTATGCCTACGGCACCCTGATGACCGAGCGCTTGCGCAAGCTCATCCCTCGCCAGCAGTTCGAGATCCCGATCCAGGCGGCGATCGGTGCGCGCATCATCGCTCGCGAGAGCATCCGAGCCATGCGCAAGGACGTCCTCGCCAAGTGCTACGGCGGCGACATCAGCCGCAAGCGCAAGCTCCTCGAGAAGCAGAAGGAGGGCAAGAAGCGAATGAAGACCATCGGTCGCGTCGAGGTCCCCCAGGGCGCGTTCATCGCGGCTCTCTCGGGCGACGTCGAGGAAAAGAAGTAAGGCTGAGGTCATGCGTCGCGGAACCTTCAAGGACGAGACGGTGGACTACGCCGCCGTCGGAGCCACCCAGGCCCCCGACCTGATGCAGTACCCGCCCGAGCGGTCGGTGCCTGCCGAGGAGGCCTGGCGGATCGGCAGCGGTGAAGAGCGCTTCACCATCGCCGGAGAGGCTCTGCTCAGCTGGTCGGCCCAGCGCGAGGGCGGCCTCACCCTCGCCGACGTGCGCCCGGCGGCGGGTCCGTCGTACACCGGGGTCGGGTATGACGGTGAAGGCAGGCCCATCGCCCCCAGCCGGCTCGAGTCCGATCAGCGTTTCGCCGCCGACGGCACGCCGTTCGTCGGCCCGGGCACCACGGTGCATCTGCACGGTCACGCCGGCCGCTATCGCGCCGACGCCGAGGCCCGCGTGATCTCGGTCATCGAAGACCCCCGTCGCGTCGGTTTCGCGCTCGGCACGGTCGGCGGGTCAGTCGTGAGCGGCGAGGAGCTCTTCCTGCTCGAGTGGCGCGACAACGACGAGGTCTGGTTCACGGTGCGCGCCTTCGATCGCCCGGTGGCGTTCCTCTACCGGCTGTTCCCCGCCATGGTGCGTCAGCGTCGGCGCGAGCTCTTCTCGCGATACCTGCGCGCGATCTCTCCGATGTACACGACGCCCGCCTGATGGGCTCCGCCCTCCCTCTCGGCGACCCTGCACCTCCCGACGGCGCTCTTCCCGAAGACCTCGGCCACGATCCGTCGACACCGTTCGGTGTCTATCTCCACGTGCCGTTCTGTCGAGTGCGGTGCGGATACTGCGACTTCAACACGTATACGGCCACCGAGCTGCAGGGTGCCCGACAGGATCAGTACGCCGACACGGTCGGTCAGGAGGTCAGCCTCGCGCGCCGCATCCTGGGCGATGCCGGTGCGCTCCGCCCCGCGCAGACGGTGTTCTTCGGCGGGGGAACCCCGACGCTCCTTCCGGCCGGCGACCTCGGACGAATGCTGGCCGGGGTGACGGATGCTTTCGGCCTCGCTGACGGGGCAGAGATCACCGTGGAGGCGAACCCCGACACGGTGACTCCCGCGGTCATGCGGGAGCTTGCGGCCTCCGGGGTGACGCGTGTGTCGATCGGCATGCAGTCGGCGAGACCCCACGTGCTCGCGGCGCTCGACCGGACGCACGATCCGGCGAATGTGGCGACGGCGGTGGCGGCGGCCCGCGATGCGGGCCTCGCGGTGAGTGTCGACCTCATCTACGGCGCTCCGGGTGAGTCGCTCGACGACTGGCGCGCATCGCTCGAGACCGCTGTGGCGCTCGAGCCCGATCATCTATCGGCCTACGCCCTGATCGTCGAGGACGGCACGAAGCTTGCCCGTCAAATCCGTCGAGGAGAGGTCGTCGCCCCCGACGACGACCTGCAGGCCGACATGTACGAACTGGCCGACGAGATGCTCGCCGCCGCGGGGTTCGACTGGTACGAGGTGTCGAACTGGGCGCGCGACGACAGCCGGCGGTCGCGCCACAACCTCGCCTACTGGCGGGGGACCGACTGGTGGGGGTTCGGGCCCGGCGCCCACAGCCACGTGGCCGGTCTGCGGTGGTGGAACGTGAAGCATCCGGCGGCGTACGCCCAGCGGCTCGCGCGGGGAGAATCACCGGCGGCCGCGCGCGAGCGTCCCGATGCGACGGCTCGGCGACTGGAGTCCGTGCTGCTGCGCTCGCGCATCCGCGAGGGGCTGCCCTTCACCGAACTGACAGACGAGGGCGTGCGCGCCGTCGCGTCGCTGGTCGACGAGGGACTCGTCGCGGCGGAACCGGCCGACGCCGAACGCGTCGTGCTGACTCGCCGCGGGCGGTTGCTGGCCGATACGGTGGTGCGCACGCTCACAGCGTGACGTCAGGGCCTCGCGCGGCCCGATCAGCTAGAATTGGCACTCACGGCGCGCGAGTGCCAGTCCGACCCACGAGAACGGCAGAGCGGAGGGGACCATGGTCAGCGAACGCGGACTCCAGGTGCTCCGAGCGATCGTGCAGGACTACGTCGACACGCGCGAGCCCGTCGGGAGCAAGGCCATCGTCGAGCGTCACGCGTTCGGGGTCTCGGCGGCCACCATCCGCAACGACATGGCGCTGCTCGAAGACGAAGAGCTGATCGCCGCTCCCCACACCTCGTCGGGTCGCATTCCCACAGACAAGGGCTATCGCGTCTTCGTCGATCACCTGGCCGACCTCCGTCCGTTGAGCCCCGCGCAGCGCAGCGCGATCGCGTCGTTCCTCGACGGCTCGGGAGACCTCGACGATCTGCTCTCGCGCACGGTGCGCGCTCTCACCCAGCTCACCGGGCAGGTCGCGATCGTGCAGTACCCGTCGTTCGCGCGCGCGAACGTCACCCACGTCGAACTCGTCGACCTCGGTGGCGGGCGGCTGCTCGTGATCGTCGTGACCGACACCGGACGCGTCTCGCAGCGCATCGCCCTCGTCCGCGAAGAGCCGACCGAGGCCGACCTCGCCCAGCTGCGCGCCCGTGTCTCCTCGGTCGTGGTGGGGCACCTCGTCGGGGACGCCACGCAGCGAATCGCCGACCTGCTGGCGGCCTCGATCGTGCCGGCGACCGGAACGGATGCGGCGGCCCACGCCATCTTGCGAGTGCTTGCCGAAGAGCTCGAGGAGTTCCGTCAAGATCGCCTCGTGATGGCCGGGGCGGCGACCCTCGCTCGTCGAGAGTCCGACTTCCGCGGCAGCATCTACCCGCTCCTGGAGGCGATCGAGGAGCAGGTCACGCTGTTGAAGCTCATGACCGAGATGGTCGTCGACGCCAAGGGACTCGCCGCGAGCATCGGGCGGGAGAACGAACCGTTCGGCCTCATCGAGGCATCCGTCCTCGCCAGCGACTACGACGCCTCGGGGACGGGCGCGCGGGTCGGGCTCCTGGGCCCGACGCGCATGGACTATCCCTCACATCTGGCGGCGGTCCGCGCCGTCGCCCACCATCTGACCCGGATGCTCGAAGACGACGAGAACGCCCGCTGACGCGGCATCCGTTTTAATGACGATCCCCGCCGCGTGCGGGCAGGAAGGCGAATGTGGCTGACCACTACGAGGTTCTCGGTGTCGCGCGCGACGCGAGCTCAGACGAGATCAAGAAGGCATACCGCCGTCTCGCGCGCGAGCTTCACCCCGACGTGAACCCCGGCGCCGACGCGTCGGAGCGGTTCAAGCTCGTCACCCACGCCTACGACGTGCTGAGCGACGCCGAACAGCGTCGCCGCTACGACATGGGCGGCGATGGCGGAGCGTTCGGCGGGGCCGGGGGAGCAGCCGGGTTCGGCGGCTTCAGCGACATCTTCGAGACGTTCTTCGGGGGTGGAGGCGGAGGCGGCAGCCGTGGTCCGCGTCCGCGGTCGCGCCGCGAACGCGGACAGGACGCCCTCGTGCGAGTCACCCTCGAGCTCGATGACGTCGTCTTCGGCGTGCACCGCGACCTCGAGGTCGACACCGCCGTGCTCTGCGAGACCTGCCAGGGGGCGTGCACCCAGCCGGGTACGTCGGAGGTCACCTGCGACATCTGCCACGGCAGCGGGCACATCCAGCGAACCGTGCGCAGCCTCCTCGGCAACGTCGTCACGAACCAGCCGTGCGGAACGTGCCAGGGCCACGGCACGACCATCCCGTATCCCTGTGCGACCTGCCAGGGCCAGGGTCGTGTGCGGGCTCGCCGCACCGTGTCGGTCGACATCCCGGCCGGTGTCGAGACCGGACTGCGACTGCAGCTGCCCGGTTCCGGCGAGGTCGGACCGGCCGGCGGACCGAACGGCGACCTCTACCTCGAGGTCACGGTCGCACCCCACGAGACCTTCAGCCGCGACGGCGACGACCTGCTCGCGACGCTCGAGGTGTCGATGTCGGATGCCATCCTCGGCACGAACACCACCATCGACGCCCTCGACGGCTCGGTCGACCTCGAGGTGCGCGCGGGGGTCCAGGGCGGTGACGTGCTGACGATCAAGGGACGTGGCATCACGCCGTTGCGGGGAACCCAGCGCGGCGACCTGCGCATCGGAGTGCACGTGGTCACCCCGACCAGGCTCGATGCCAAGGAGCGCGCGCTCATCGAAGACTTCGCCAAGCGCACGAAGGCCCCCGCCCCTCATCTGGCCGAGTTCCACCAGGGCCTGTTCGCGAAGCTGCGCGACCGCTTCCGCAACGTCTGATCGTGGCGCTGCACTTCCTCTCCGACGCCGCGACCTCGGCTCGGCCCGGCGATGACGTCGTCCTCGAGGGTGCCGAGGCCCACCACGCAGCATCCGTTCGTCGGCTTCGGGTCGACGAGGCGGTCACGGTCGGGGATGGCCGGGGCGTGTGGCTCACCGGCCGCAGTGCTGCCGTCTCTCCTCGTGAGGTGACGGTGCGAGTCGACGCGCGTCGGGAGGAACCGGCACCGAGCCCGCGGGTGATCCTCGTGCAGGCGCTCGCGAAGGGCGACCGAGACGAGCTCGCGGTGCAGGCCGCCACCGAGCTCGGTGTCGACGCGATCGTGCCCTGGCAGGCCGAGCGCAGCGTCTCGCGGTGGGACGGCAAGGCCGACAAGGGAATCGCGCGCTGGACGACCATCGTGCGCGAGGCGGCGAAGCAGGCCCATCGCGCGTGGGTTCCCGAGGTGCGCTCGCTCGCTCGCACGGCTGACCTCGTCGCCCTGGCCGGACAGACGCGGATGCTGCTGCTCGAGCCGTCGGCCGAGGCTCCCCTGAGCGCGGTCGACCTCGCCGACGACACGCGCGACGTTGTGTTCGTCGTCGGTCCCGAGGGCGGAATCGCCGCGGCCGAATTCGCCGCTCTCGAAGACGCCGGTGCGGTTCGGGTGCGGCTGGGGACGACCGTTCTGCGCACCTCGACCGCGGGCGCCGCCGCCCTCGCCGTCGTGAGTGTCGCGCTCGGCCGCTGGTGACCTCGACCGCGGCCGGATCCGCTCGACCCCGCGCCGGTAGACTGGTTGCATGACCGAGACCTCGATCTTCACGCGCATTCTCGAGGGTGAGATCCCGTCGGAGATCATCGCCGAGACGGAGAACGTCTTCGCCATCCGCGACATCGCCCCGAAGGCACCCGTCCACATCCTCGTGATTCCGAAGACGGCCGCGTACCGCGATGTCGTGGAGCTCGCAGCCGGTGACCCGGCACTCCTAGCCGAGGTCGTCGGGCTCGCGCGCACCGTCGCCGCCGAACACGCCGACGGCGAGTTCCGGTTGATCTTCAACACCGGCGCAGCTGCCGGACAGACCGTCTTCCACGTTCACGCCCACGTGCTCGCGGGCGACCTCGACGAGAAGAGCCTGAATGCCTGAATCCTTCGACGAGACCGTCGTCGAGCACGTCTACGTCGACGGTGTCGCCATGGTTCAGCTGCTCGGTCCGCAGGACCGGTTGCTGCGCGTGGTCGAGAAGGAGCACCCGGGAGTCGACGTGCTCGTGCGCGGCAACGAGATCACACTGAGCGGCGAGGCTCGTGTCGTGGCCGGGGCGCTCGCTCTCGTCGAAGAGCTCATCGCCATGACGAAAGCCGGGCACGGGCTCGAGCCGTCGGATGTGAGCAGCTCCAGCCGCATCCTGCGCTCCGAAGGCGGACCCCGCCCCTCCGAGGTGCTCGGCGAGGCGATCCTGTCGTCACGCGGAAAGGTCATCCGCCCGAAGACGCTCGGGCAGAAGGCCTACGTCGACGCGATCGAGGAGAGCACGATCGTCTTCGGCATCGGCCCCGCCGGTACCGGAAAGACCTACCTCGCGATGGCGAAGGCCGTGCAGGCGCTTCAGCGCAAAGAGGTCAGCCGCATCATCCTGACCCGCCCCGCCGTCGAGGCCGGCGAGCGTCTCGGATTCCTCCCGGGCTCGCTGACAGACAAGATCGACCCCTACCTGCGCCCGCTCTACGACGCGCTGAACGAGATGATGGACCCCGAGATCGTGCCGAAGCTCATCGCTTCGGGCACCATCGAGGTCGCCCCGCTGGCGTACATGCGGGGGCGCACGCTCAACGACTCGTTCGTCGTGCTCGACGAGGCCCAGAACACCACGCCCGAGCAGATGAAGATGTTCCTCACCCGCCTCGGATTCGGCACGCGGATGGTCGTGACGGGCGACATCACCCAGGTCGACCTGCCGATGGGTGCGTCGGGCCTGCGTCTCGTGACCCGCGTGCTGCGCGACATCGACGACATCCACTTCGCGTACCTGACCAGCGCCGACGTGGTGCGTCACACGCTCGTCGGGCGCATCGTCGACGCCTACACCGAGTACGACGAAGAACGCCTGGCGTCTCGCCGCGAGCGCGACGAAGCCGCCGAGTTCGCCAACCGTGCCGAGCGCCGCGGCGGTCGCGCGGCCGGCCCCCGCGATCACCAGCCGAGACGAGGACGCCCGTGACGATCGAGATCAACAACGAGTCGGGCGTGGCGGTCGACGAGCAGGTTCTCCTCCGCCTCGTCGAGTTCGACCTCGCCGAGCTGCACGTCAGTCCCGACGCCGACCTCGCCATCGTGCTCGTCGACGAGGGCGCGATGGAGGCGCTGCACGTGCAGTGGATGGACGAACCCGGCCCCACCGACGTGCTCAGCTTCCCGATGGACGAACTTCGCCCCGGCACCGACGACGCGCCCACTCCGGCCGGTCTCCTCGGCGACATCGTGCTCTGCCCGCAGGTGGCTGAGACACAGGCCGTGGCGGCGAAGCACTCTACGCAGGACGAACTCGTCATGCTCACCACCCACGGGCTGCTGCACCTGCTCGGTTACGACCACGCCGAGCCCGAAGACGAGCGCGAGATGTTCGGTCTGCAGAAGGAGCTCATCTCGGGCTTCCAGGCTTCCGAGCGGCGACGTCGCCGCACATGACCGAAACCCTCCTGCTCGTCGCAGCCCTCCTCCTCGTCGCCTTCGGCGGTCTCATGGCCGCCATCGAGGCCGCGCTCAGCGTCACTTCGCGCGCCGATCTCGTCGACCTCACCTCGGAGGGTCGCAGCGTCAGCGCCCTGCAGAAGATCGCCGACGACCCCGACGCCCATGCCAACGCGGTCGCGTTCATCCGCGTGCTCGCAGAGACCGCGGCGGCCGTGCTCGTGACCGTCGCCTTCACCCTCCTCTTCGATAACATCTGGTGGGCGATGCTCGCGGCGGCGTTGCTAATGACGGGCATCTCGTTCGTCGCGGTCGGCGCAAGCCCCCGCTCGGTGGGGCGTCAGCATGCTCGCGGCCTCCTGCTGGGAGCGGCTCCGCTCGTGCGGGGTCTGCGGATCCTGCTCGGCCCCCTCGCCTACGGCCTCGTCGCGATCGGCAACCGCGTCACGCCCGGTCTGTCGCAGGGATCGTCGTTCGCGTCGGAGGAGCAATTGCTCAGCATCATCGACGAGGCCGCCGAGAACGAACTCATCGAAGAGGACGACCGCGAGCTCATCCATTCGGTGTTCGACTTCACCGATCGGTATGTGCGCGAGGTGATGATCCCGCGCACCGACATGACGACGGTGGATGCTGCGGCCTCGACCCGTTCGGCGATGACCCTCTTCCTCGACACGGGTCATTCCCGGCTCCCGCTGGTCGACGATGAGCGGGACGACGTCGTCGGAATGCTGTACCTCAAAGACCTTGTGCAGTTCGGCTTCGAAGACCAGGGTTCGTGGCGCGACGCCCCGATCCGCCGCATAGCGCGTCCGGCGATGTTCGTGCCCGAGTCGATGAAGGCCGAGACGCTTCTGCAGAAGATGCGGCGCGACGCCGTTCACGTGTGCCTCGCGGTCGACGAGTACGGCGGCGTGGCCGGCCTCGTGACCCTCGAGGACCTCATCGAAGAGCTCGTCGGCGACATCTCCGACGAGTACGACGCGCGTTCGACCGAGATCGTCGAGCTCGAGCCCGGCCGATACCGTCTCAGTGCGCGCGTTGCGCTCGACGAGGTCGGCGACCTGTTCGGGATCGAGCTCGAGGACGACGACGTCGACTCGATCGGCGGTCTTCTCGGCAAGGCGCTGGGTCGCGTGCCGCAGCCGGGCGCCACAGCGCAGTACGCCGGCCTCACGATGACCGGCGGCGCCTCCCGCGGCCGCGGCCGCGGGCTTGCGACGGTCTTCGTCGAGCGGGCCGAGAATCTTGACGCGGCGACGACGACCACCGATGGTCGCGCACCGCAGACCGGGGAGATCCGTCTCCCTCGAAAAGGGGAATGAGATGACCGACTTCCGCTCGGGGTTCGCCACCTTCGTCGGCCGACCCAACGTAGGAAAGTCCACGCTCACGAATGCCCTCGTCGGTGAGAAGGTCGCCATCACCAGCGAGAAGCCGCAGACGACCCGGCGAGCGATCCGCGGGATCGTCAATCGCGCCGACGGGCAACTCGTCATCGTCGACACCCCGGGTATCCACCGCCCGCGCACCCTTCTCGGGGAGCGGCTGAACAACCTCGTCGAGCAGGTACTCGGCGACGTCGACGTGATCGGTTTCTGCGTGCCGGCGACCGAGAAGGTGGGCCCCGGCGACCGGCGGATCGCGGAGTCGCTCAGCGGCTACCCGCGCGCGAAGAAGGTCGCGATCGTCACCAAGACCGACGCGGCGAGTCGCGACCAGATCGCCGAGCGTCTGCTCGAGGTCGACGCTCTCCGCGAGGACTGGGCGAGTGTCATCCCCCTCTCGGCGACGGCGGGGGAGCAGCTCGACGTGCTCGTCGCCGAGCTGATCGGCATGATGCCCGACGGCCCGCCGCTGTACGGCGAAGGCGTCGTAACCGATGAAAGCCTCGACGACCGGATCGCCGAGATCATCCGCGAGGCCGCACTCGAGGGCGTCAGGGACGAACTGCCGCACTCGATCGCTGTGACCGTCGAAGACATCGCGGCCCGTGAGGGCACCGACCTGACCGACATCTACGCCAACATCGTCGTGGAACGCGACAGTCAGAAGGGCATCATCATCGGGCCGAAGGGTTCGCGTCTCGCCGACGTCGGCGCCCGCGCCCGCGCCGGCATCGAGCCGCTCGTCGGCACGCGGGTCTTCCTGTCTCTGCGCGTGCGCGTGGCGAAGGAATGGCAGCGCGACCCGAAGCAGCTCGGACGCCTCGGGTTCTGAGCGAACGCCGGGGCGCAGCATCCTGGTACGATCTGTGCATGCTTCACGGTCTGCTTCTTCTTAGTCGCCGCGACGAGGCCTCGTTCTAGGGCCCACCTCGTCGCGGAGCTTGTCGTCGGCCCGTCTCTCATTCAACGGAAGCGACAGCATCATGAAGAACACCCAGCAGCCCACGGCCGCGCCCATCCACAAGTACCGGCCGTACCACGAGCAGATCCGCGTCGATCTGCCCGACCGTACCTGGCCTGACGCCCGCATCACCGAGGCTCCCCGGTGGTGCGCCGTTGATCTCCGTGACGGCAACCAGGCCCTGATCGACCCGATGAGCCCCGAGCGCAAACTCGTCATGTTCGAGCTGCTCGTGCAGATGGGCTACAAGGAGATCGAGGTCGGGTTCCCCAGCGCGAGCCAGACCGACTTCGATTTCGTGCGCAAGCTGATCGAAGAGAACCGCATCCCCGACGACGTGTCGATCCAGGTGCTGACGCAGGCGCGCGAACACCTGATCGCTCGCACCTACGAGTCGATCGCGGGGGCCAAGCGCGCGATCGTGCACTTCTACAACTCGACGAGCGTGCTGCAGCGCGAGGTCGTCTTCCGCACCGACCAGCAGGGCATCGTCGACATCGCCCTGGCCGGTGCGCGCCTGTGCCGCCAGTACGAGAAGACCGTGCCCGAGACCGAGGTGTTCTACGAGTACTCGCCCGAGAGCTACACCGGCACCGAGCTCGAGTTCGCCGTCGACATCTGCAACCAGGTGCTCGAGATCCTCGAGCCGACGCCCGAGCGCAAGGTCGTCATCAACCTGCCCGCCACCGTCGAGATGGCGACCCCGAACGTCTACGCCGACTCGATCGAGTGGATGTCGCGTCACCTCAGCCACCGCGAGAACGTGCTGCTCTCGCTGCACCCGCACAACGACCGCGGAACCGCCGTCGCGGCGGCGGAACTCGGCTACATGGCCGGTGCCGACCGCATCGAAGGGTGCCTCTTCGGCAACGGGGAGCGCACCGGCAACGTCGACCTCGTCGCACTGGGCATCAACCTGCTGTCGCAGGGCATCGACCCCCAGATCGACTTCAGCGACATCGACCACGTCAAGCGCACGGTCGAGTACTGCAACCAGCTGCCCGTGCCCGAGCGCAGCCCCTGGGCCGGCGACCTCGTGTTCACGGCCTTCAGCGGCTCGCACCAGGACGCCATCAAGAAGGGCTTCGAGGCGATGGCCGCGCGGGCGGATGCCCAGGGCGTCACGGTCGACGAGATCGAGTGGGCCGTGCCGTACCTGCCCATCGACCCGAAAGACCTGGGCCGCTCGTACGAAGCCGTCATCCGCGTCAATTCGCAGTCGGGCAAGGGCGGCGTCGCCTACCTGCTGAAGAGCGACCACGCCCTCGACCTGCCTCGCAAGCTGCAGATCGAGTTCTCGGGTGTCGTGCAGGCCAAGACCGACGCCGAGGGCGGCGAGGTCACGAGCGACCAGATCTGGGCCGTCTTCACCGACGAGTATCTGCCGGCGCCCGACGCCGCCGATCGCTGGGGGCGTTTCGAAGTGCTCGGCACGCGCTCGTCGAGCGATATGAGCGGCGACGTCGAGCTGCACGTGCGACTGCGCGACGGCGACTCGATCGAAGACACCACCGCGAACGGCAACGGCCCGATCGCGGCGTTCCTCGAGATCGTGCGCTCGCGCGGCATCGATATCTCGCTCTACGACTACGTCGAGCACACGCTCAGTGCCGGCGGCGACGCGCAGGCGGCTTCGTACGTCGAGCTGCGGGTGGAGGGCGAGCGCCTCTGGGGTGTCGGCATCGACGGTGACATCTCGACCGCCAGCCTCAAGGCCATCATCTCGGGCGTCAACCGCGCGATCCGCACCCGCGAGAACGCGGGCGAGCTCGCCGCCGTCTGACCCCTCTTGACCGCGAGACCTCGTTCTGCGCGCGAGACCCCGACATTCGACCGGGGTCTCGTGCGTCGGAAGGGGGCTCGCGGTCTTTACGGGAGGGGCGGATGCTGCGCGTCGGGGCGGATGACCGGGATAGCCCGGGTCTCCGCGGCGACCTTGCGGCGGTAGAGCATGCGCTGTTCGGGGAGCGAGAGGTCGAACACCACGGCGAGGATGCGGATGACGGCGGTGACGGCGATGCCCGTGATCGCCGCGCCCACCAGCGGCAGCCCGAATGCGGCGGCCGTGGCGAGCACGAAGCATCCCGCCGCCGCCGCCACCGCGTAGAGCGAGCCGACGTGCATGATCGCGATGGGGAGCCCCATGAGGGCGTCGCGGAGCACGCCTCCGCCGACAGCGGCGCAAACGCCCACGAAGACGGCGGGCACCATCGGGAGGCCGAGCGCCAGCGCCTTGCTGGTGCCGAACGCGCCGAACATGCCGATCACGAAGGCGTCGAGCACGACGATGACCCGGTTGACCCGCTGGAAGACCCCGGCCAGCAGCATCCCCACGAGCGCGGCGCCGGTCGCGACGAGCAGATACCAGTTGCTCTGAAGGGTGGCGGGAGGCACACCGAGGAGCAGGTCGCGGATGAGTCCGCCGCCCATGCCGATCAGGATGCCGATGATGGCGACGCCGAGGAGATCGAGCCGCCGTTGGCCTCGGAAACCCGAGGCGAACAGCGCCCCCTGCACGCCTCCGAGCCCGACCGCGGTGAGGTCGGCCCACAGGGGGATGACGAACTCGGGCTGATCCACCCCACCATTGTCCCGCGTCGGCGGGGCGCTGCCGGCCTGACGTCGTCGGGGCGACCGATAATGGATCGTGCCCACTTATCGCGACGAAGTCGTGATCCTGCGTACCCACAAGCTGGGGGAGGCGGATCGCATCCTCACCCTGCTGAGCCGCCGCAACGGCAAGATCCGTGCGGTCGCGAAGGGCGTGCGGCGTACCTCGTCGAAGTTCGGCGCGCGCCTCGAACCGTTCATGGTCGCCGATGTGCAGCTCTACCGCGGGCGCACCCTCGACGTGGTGCAGCAGGCGGAGTCGCTCGGATCGTACGGCGCCGACATCGTCGTGGAGTACGAGCGCTACACCTCCGCCAACGCCATGGTCGAGACCGCCGACCGGCTCAACGAGTCCGAAGCGACCCCGCAGCAGTATCTTCTGCTCGTGGGGGGTCTCCGCGCCCTCGCCAAGGGCGACCATACCCCTCGCAGCGTGCTCGACTCCTACCTCCTGCGTGTCATGGCGCTGTCGGGCTGGGCGCCCGGGCTCGGCGAATGCGCGCGCTGCGGAACCGCCGGCGACCACCGGTCGTTCGTCGCGCAGCTCGGCGGCATGGTGTGCGCGAACTGCGCACCCGTCGGTTCGCCGAAGGTCGCGCCCGAGACGACATCCCTTCTCCGCTCGTTGATGGCGGGGGAGTGGGACGCCGTCGACGGCGCACCGCAGCATGCCTCTGCCGCAGCATCCGGCCTCGTCGCCGCCTATGCGCAGTGGCACCTCGAGCGCGGCATCCGCTCGCTCGCCCACGTCGAAACGGGAAGAGCGCAGATCACCCGATGAGCCCGAAGCCCTTCACCCACAAAGATGCTGTGCCCTTCCGCCCTCTGGATTGGACCGGTGAGTACCCGCCCGCCTTTCCGCGCGGATCGGTGCCGGAGCATGTGGCCATCGTCATGGACGGCAACGGCCGCTGGGCGAACCGTCAGGGCCTGACCCGCGTCGAGGGTCACCGCGCAGGTGAAGCGGCGCTTCTCGATGTGGTCGCCGGCGCCGTGCAGGCCGGTGTGAAGCACCTTTCTGTCTATGCGTTCTCGACGGAGAACTGGTCGCGCTCGCCCGACGAGGTGCGCTTCCTCATGGGGTTCAACCGCGACGTGCTGCACCGGCGTCGCGACCAGCTCAACGAGTGGGGCGTGCGAGTGCGGTGGGCCGGGCGCAAACCGCGCCTCTGGGGCTCGGTCATCAAGGAGTTGCAGTACGCCGAACAGCTGACCGCGGGCAACGACGTGCTCACCCTGACGATGTGCGTGAACTACGGCGGCCGGGTCGAACTCGTCGACGCCATGAGACGGATCGGTGAGGAGATCTCGGCGGGACGGCTGAAACCCTCGGCCGTCACGGAGAAACTGATCCGCCGTCACCTCTACCAGCCTGACATGCCCGACGTCGATCTCTTCGTCCGCTCCAGCGGCGAGCAGCGGACGTCGAACTTCCTGCTGTGGGAGTCGGCCTATGCCGAATTCGTATTCCTTGACACCCTCTGGCCCGACTTCCGTCGTACGCACCTCTGGGATGCCATCGGGCACTACCTCGGACGGGACCGCCGGTTCGGCGGCGCCGTCGACACACCCGACGAGGAGTAGCGGGTGCTCGGGCTCACCCGATCCCGAGTTCCGCTTCGGTGAAGAGGTATTCGCGCCCGAGCCAGCTGCCGAAGCGTGGCACCGCCAGGCACGACGCGTCATCGGTGCAGCCGCGGATCACGGGGTCGTCGGCGGCGTAGGTGCGGAACACGGCGATCTTGTGCCGGAGCACCTCGCCCGACAGGTTGGCCGGTCGTTGGGCCGACTGGTACCCCATCGCGTACATGATCGTCGCGCCGCCGCGGTCGCCGCTGAACCACGCCTTGCGCGCGAGAATGCCCGTGATGGCGTGGTCGGCATGGTCGCCCTTGGCCAACGCGTTGGCGCTGCCGGGCACGTGCGTGAAGAAGGAGGCCGGCTGATAAGCGCTGATCAGGTCGCCGAGGCCCGCGACGATCGCGTTCCACGACAGGGGCGCCCCGCCCGTGGAGGGGGCGAGAGCGGCGATCTTGTCAGCGGCCAGCTTGGCCAGGCTGACCTCGCCCGTCGCGGGGTACCCCTGACCGTTGAGGTTGCCGTCGGGCAGATGAAGGAAGACGAGCGACACCCGGGTGTCATCGACGGGCTGATGCACCGAGACCGTGGCGCCGGAGGGCAGCGTCACCGCTGTCTGCGTCCAGGATGACGAGGCTCCACGGAGAACGTCGTAGGCGCGGTGGATGCCCTGCACGCGACCGTTCGCGTATTCTGCGCCGCGGCCGGCGTCGCCGTCCGTGAGGAAGACGGTGCGGATGCAGCCGCCAGACGCGAGCACCTGCGGGAGCTGCGCGCCGGCGAACAGCAGATCGTCGTCTTCATGAGCCCAGACCGACATCGCTCGGGCACCCGCGCACGCGGGGCGCAGCGGATCGACCGGCGGCGGCGCGGGCGGCTCGGGCTCTGCGGTGGCCGTGGGTGACGGCACGACGGTCGGGGTCGTCGTCGGTGTGGGAGTCGGAGTCGCGTTCGCCACCGACGAGACCGTGGGCTCCGTGGTCGGCGCGACCTCGGTCGCGGATACGGCGACGCAGCCGGCCAGTCCGAATGCGATCGCAGAGGCGACGACGATGAATCCGAGTGCGGACAGCCCGCTCTTACCCCGATGACGCATGATTCTCATTTCCCCGAGATCCGCAACCCCCTTGCGAATTATCGGACCCATCATTGCACGTCGCGGTAATACCCCCGTGTCATGGAATGCGCACCGTGGCCGACGTGTTGCGCATGACATGACAGACGCCATCAGAATCGACGTGTGGAGCGACATCGCCTGCCCGTGGTGCTACATCGGTAAGCGCAACCTGGAATCCGGCCTTGCCGCAGCATCCACCGACGACGACGCTCCCGTCGTGGAGGTGGTCTTCCACTCCTACGAGCTCGCCCCCGACACACCGGTCGACTTCGACGGCGGCGAGACCGACTACCTCGCGCATCACAAGGGCATCCCCGCCGAGCAGGCGCGCGAGATGCTCGACCGCGTCACCGGTGTCGCCGCCGCCGCGGGCCTGGAGTACCGGTTCGACACGCTGAAGCACACGAACACGGTCAAGGCTCACCAGCTGCTGCACTTCGCCAAGGCGGAGGGCAGGCAGCCCGAGCTCACCGAGCGTCTGATGTCGGCCTACTTCACCGAGGGTCGCCACCTCGGGCGGGACGACGTGTTGGTCGCGCTGGCCGCCGACGCCGGGCTCGATCCCGACGCCGCGCGCGACGCGCTGGTCTCAGAGCGCTATCTCGACGACGTGCGCGCCGACCAGGCGCAGGCGCAGGCCTACGGCATCACCGGCGTGCCGTTCTTCGTGATCGACGGCAAGTACGGGGTCAGCGGCGCTCAACCCGCAGAAGCCTTCGCCCAGATCGCGCGCCAGGTGTGGGACGAGCGCCGACAGGCCAGCACCGCCGAAGCCGAGGAGTCAGTCGCCTAGAGCGCGCTCGATGACGGCCACGATCGCCGGGTCGTCGGGTTTGGTGGTCGGTCGGAAGCGGTGCACGTCACCGGTCGGGGTGAGCACGAACTTCTCGAAGTTCCACAGGATGGGTCCGCGCTTGCCCTCGAGGTCTTCGGCCTTCTTCAGCGCCTTGTAGAGGGGAGCCGCTCCCGGCCCGTTCACCTTCACCTTGTCGAGCACGGGGAAGCTGACTCCCCAAGTGGTCGCGCAGTAGTCGAGGATCTCGTCCATCGACCCCGGCTCCTGCCCCATGAACTGGTTGCAGGGAAAGCCCAGCACGGTGAAGCCGCGGTCGCCGTACGTGCGCTGCAGCTCCTCGAGCTGCTCGTACTGCGGGGCCAGGCCGCACTTCGATGCCACGTTCACGATGAGGAGCACGTCTTGTCCGTACGCTGCAAGGCTCGTCGGCTCACCATCCGCCGTCTGGAACGGGATGTCGCGGAGATCTGTGGAATCAGCGGTCATGGTCCCCAGGCTAGAACCGTGAGCGGCTCTCGTGGGTCAACGTCTGGGAGAATGGAACAATGACTTCGACCCTCGCTCCGACGCGCTCGCTGCGCATCGGTCCCATCGAGCTCGACGCCCCCGTCGTGCTGGCTCCGATGGCCGGGATCACGAACACCGCTTTCCGTCGCCTCTGCCGTGAATACGGCGCCGGGCTGTATGTCAGCGAGATGATCACGACCCGTGCGCTCGTCGAACGCAACGCCGTGACGATGCGCCTGATCCAGCACCATGAGTCCGAGACTCTGCGTTCCATCCAGCTGTTCGGCGTTGACCCGGCCACGACCGAGAGCGCCGTTCGTCTGCTGGTGGAAGAAGACCGCGCAGACCACATCGATCTGAACTTCGGCTGCCCGGTGCCCAAGGTCACGCGCAAGGGCGGCGGAGCGGCCCTGCCGTGGAAACTCGGGCTCTTCCACGACATCGTCTCGCGCGCGGTCAAGGCCGCGGGTGACATCCCTCTCACCGTCAAGATGCGCAAGGGCATCGACAAAGACCACCTGACATTCCTCGATGCCGGACGCATCGCCGAAGACGCAGGTGTGGCGGCCGTGGCGCTCCATGCCCGCACGGCGTCGGAGTTCTACTCGGGTCACGCCGACTGGTCGGCGATCACCGCGCTCAAAGAAGCCGTCACCAGCATCCCGGTCCTCGGCAACGGCGACATCTGGTCTGCCGCCGACGCGCGGCGCATGATGGAGCAGACCGGGTGCGACGGGGTCGTCGTGGGCCGCGGATGCTTGGGACGACCGTGGTTGTTCGGAGATCTCGCTCGCGAGCTGGGCGGTCCGGATGCGGCGATGGGCGCCCCCGTCGACGCGACGCTCGGCTTCGTCGCCGACGCCTTCCGCCGTCACGCCGAGCTGCTGGTCGACTTCTACGAGGACGAGCTGCGCGGGTGCCGGGACATCCGCAAGCACGCGTCGTGGTACTTCAAGGGCTATCCCGTCGGCGGCGACCTGCGCGCGCAGCTGGCCATGGTGTCGAGCCTTGCCGAGATCGACGACCTCCTCGAAACGATGGACCGCTCGGCGCCGTACCCCGGCGCCGGAGCGGAGGGCCAGCGCGGGCGCGCCGGCACGCCCAAGCGCACGGCTCTGCCCGACGGCTGGCTCGCCTCTCGTGAGATCGGCCTCGAGGCGTCCACCGCCCTCGCCGCCGCGGAGATCGACAACAGTGGCGGCTGAGAGCGGCGCGGTGGTCGCCGCCGCCCGCCCCGCCGGTTACGACGATCCCGACGCCGCGCGTTTCCACGTCGAAGAGCACCGTTCGCGTCGTGACGATTTCGCGCGTGACCGCGCCCGTGTGCTGCACTCGGCTGCGCTTCGCCGCCTCGCCGCCAAGACCCAGGTGCTCAGCCCCGCGAGTCCCGCCGACTTCGCGCGCAACCGCCTGACCCACTCGCTCGAGGTCGCCCAGGTCGGTCGCGAGCTCGCCACCGCGTTGCAGCTCTCGCCCGACGTGGTCGACACCGCCTGCCTCAGCCACGATCTCGGTCACCCACCGTTCGGGCACAACGGTGAGCGAGCGCTCAATGACTGGGCCGAAGACATCGGAGGATTCGAGGGCAACGCTCAGACCCTTCGCATCCTCACCCGTCTCGAGCCGAAGGTCATCGACGACGACGGACGCAGCTTCGGGCTGAACCTCACGCGAGCCAGCCTCGACGCGACGTGCAAGTACCCCTGGACCTCCGAGCACCCTTTGCCCGATCCCGGCGGGCGGTTGAAGTACGGCGTGTATCCCGACGATGAGCCCGTCTTCCGGTGGATGCGCGACGGTGCGCCGGGGCGCGTCCGGTGCATCGAGGCCGAGGTCATGGACCTCTCCGACGACATCGCCTATTCGGTGCACGATTTCGAAGACGCGATCACCAACCGCTACCTCGATCCGCGACTGCTCGCCGACACCGGTGAGCACTCCGGGCTCCTGTCTGCGATCCAGACGTGGGTCGGTTTCGACTTCCCCCGGGAGGAGCTCGAAGACGCTCTGTACCGGCTCATGCGCCTGCCCGAGTGGTTGCCGTCGTTCGACGGCAGCCGCCCCGACCTCGCCCGGCTCAAGAACCTCACGTCAGACCTCATCGGCCGGTTCGCGCGGGCTGCGACGGCCGCCACCCGTGAGGCGTTCCCGCTCGAAGCCCTCACCCGTTACCGGGCTCACGTCGTCGTACCTCGGGTCGTCGAGGCCGAGATGGCGGTGCTCAAGGGCATCATCGGGGCGACGGTCGTCTCGATCGACGGTCGCAAGGCGCTCTACAAAGAGCAGCGTGGCGTGCTCAAGCGGCTGGCGTCGGCGCTGTGGGAACAGCCCGACTCGCTCGACGCGATCCACGCCGACGATTTCGCGTCGGCCGCCGACGACGCCGCGCGCCGTCGCGTCGTGGTCGATCAGGTCGCGAGCCTCACCGACCAGCTGGCGATCGCCTGGCATGGGCGGCTCGTGGGCGAGGTGGATGCTGCGTCTCTCGGCGTCTGGGCGCCGTGGGCGCCCGCACCGACCGCCGGGGACCGCTGATGGCGGGGCGGATTCGTCAGGCCGACATCGATGAGGTGAAAGCCAGAACGAACATCGCCGACATCGTGGGGGAGCGGGTCGCGCTCAAGTCGGCGGGCGTCGGCTCGATGAAAGGGCTCTGTCCGTTCCACGACGAGCGCAGCCCGAGCTTCCACGTGCGGCCCCAGGTCGGCTTCTACCACTGCTTCGGCTGTGGCGAGTCGGGTGACGTCTACTCGTTCTTGCGCGCCATGGATCACGTGTCTTTCACCGAGGCCGTCGAACGGCTGGCCGGGCGCGTCGGATACACGCTGCACTACGAAGACGGGGGAGCGGCACCGGAGACCAGCGGTCGTTCACGCCTGTACGCCGCGAACGCGGCGGCGGCGGAGTTCTTCCGCGCGCGCCTGCTCGACCCCGAGGCCGAGACCGCGAGAAGGTTCCTCGGCGAGCGTGGATTCGATGCCGGCGCCGCCGCGCATTTCGGGGTGGGTTACGCGCCGAAGGGCTGGTCTGCTCTGCTCGACCATCTCGTCGCGCAGAAGTTCACGAGAGAAGAACTCGAGCAGGCCGGGCTCGTCTCTCGAGGACAGCGCGGTGTCTACGACCGATTCCGCGGCCGGCTGGTGTGGCCGATCCGCGACGTCACGGGCCAGGTCATCGGTTTCGGAGCGCGCAAGCTCTACGACGACGACCAGGGCCCCAAATACCTCAACACCCCCGAGACGCCGATCTACCGCAAGTCGCAGGTGCTCTACGGTCTCGACCTCGCCAAGCGCGACATCTCTCGCGGGCATCGTGTGGTCGTCGTCGAGGGCTACACCGACGTCATGGCCTGTCACCTCGCGGGTGTGACGGGGGCGATCGCGACATGCGGAACCGCGTTCGCGGCCGACCACATCACCGTGCTGCGGCGCGTCATGGGAGACGATTCCGCGTCGGGGGAGGTCGTGTTCACGTTCGATCCCGATGCGGCGGGTCAGAAGGCCGCTCTGCGCGCGTTCGGCGACGAGAAGCGCTTCTCGGCCCAGACGTACGTCGCCGTCGCCCCGGAGGGGCTCGACCCCTGCGATCTGCGTCTCAAGCGCGGCGACGGGGCCGTGCGGGCCCTCATGGACAACAAGGTGCCCATGTTCGAGTTCGTGATCGACCAGCGACTCTCGGGTTACGACCTCGCGACTGTCGAAGGACGCGCCGCGGGTCTGCGCACCGCGGCCCCCATCGTGGCCGAGATCCGAGACCCGTCGCTGCGTCCCGGCTATACCCGCGTGCTGGCTCGACGACTCGGACTCGACCTCTCCGAGGTGTCGGCGGCCGTCGACCGTGCCGCGCGGAGTGCGCGTGCCGACGGGGCGTCATCGCGCGGTGACGACCGCACGCCGTCACCGTCCGCGCCCGCCGAAGCCCCGGTTCCCGAGCTGCGCGTCACCGTCGCCACCCTGCCGCGATCGCGCGACGTGGCGATCGAGCGCGACGCGCTCATGGCGTTCCTGCAGTATGGACATCACGTCGACGCATCCCTGCTCTCCCGTGCTCTCGCGGCCCCCTTCACGCATCCCGGGCTCGAGGCCGTCCGGTCGGTGCTCGCTTCGTCGAACGACGCGTCGAAGCCGGGGTGGGCCGCCGATGCGGTGAGCGCAGTGCGTGAGCCCTATCGCACGCTCGCCGCCGAGCTGCTGACGTCGGACTTTCCCGCACGCGACGAGGCACACGCGATCGCCTCTGCGAACGATCTGGCGGTGAACCTCCTGCGACGGGTTCTCGACCGCGAGAAGACCGAGCTGCTGGGGGCGATCCAGCGCGTTCCCGCAGACTCGGCCGACGGACGAACGCTTCGCCTGCGTCTGCGGGAAGTAGACATCGAGCGCCAGCGCCTGGTCGGTGCGCAGTAGCGTTCGCGCCCCCGGGCAGGCAGGATGAAACCCATGTCTCGCGCGAAAACACCCGACGTCTCGATTCGGGTTGACGATCTGTCGCTCATCCGGGGTGACGCGCGCGTGATCGACGGTCTGTCGTTCACACTCGCCCACGGTGAGACGCTGACGATCATGGGCCCGACCGGTGCCGGGAAATCTACCCTCGCCGCGGTCCTGGCAGGACGCGCCGGCACGTCGATCTCGGTCGCCGGGGGTGAGGCTGTCGTGGAGGGCATATCCGTGAAGCGGCCCGGGAGGGCGCTGCGCACCCTGACGTATGTGACCGGCTACCTTCCGCAAGGCGGCGGATCCGACCTCCCCGCGCGTCTGACGGTGTCGGAGGTGATCGCCGAGCCGATCACCAGCCGCGATCGGCGCGTCAATCCGCGTGCTCTCGCGGTGCGTGTCGCGACGCTGCTCGACGAGATGCAGCTGCCTCTCGGAGCCGCCCCGAAGTACCCCTACGAGCTCAGTGCGGGTATGCGTCAGCGTGTCGCGATGGCCAGGGCTCTCGTTCTCGATCCGCGTCTGCTCGTCGCCGATGACCTGTACGCGAACCTCGACATCGAAGTGAGGGAGACCGTTCTCGAGGCGGTACGCCGTCGGCGCGCGTCTTACGGCCTGTCCGCCCTCGTGGTGACGAACGACCCGGATGCTGCGCGCGAGCTCGATTCCGACGTGCTGGTGCTGCGAGCCGGCCACACCGTCGCCTACGGGGCCGACGCCGGCACGATGGTCTGGACGCCAGACGAGGCGAACGACCACCGTTCGGTCGTCCGCTGATGGGGGCGCCCCAGACTCCGAAGGCCGCCGCGGAATATCAGCGGAACGCTCTCGCGCCGGGAATCCTGGCCGCCATCGTGCTCGTCGCGGGTATCGCCTTGGTCGGACAGGAGTATTACCTCGCCGTCAGGTTCGTCGTAGCGATCCTGGCGGTCATCATCGGCTGGTTCGCCATTCAGGCGGGTCAGTGGTGGTGGGCACCCGTCATGCTCGCCATCGCGCTCATCTGGAATCCGGTACACCCGATAAACATCACCGGTGAGTGGCTCGTCGGTGCGCACATCGTCGGCGCCGCCGTCTGTCTCGTGGTCGGTGCGCTGATCAAATTCCGCCGCACGCCCGCTGCGTAGCATCCGGCTGATCCCTCGTCAGGGCGCGACGCCGAACCTACACTCGGAACCATGCGTCATGGCATCGTGATCCTCCCGCAGGAACCCTGGACGACAGCTCGGGCAAAATGGGAGTCGGCGGAGTCTCTGGGCTTCGACCATGCCTGGACCTACGACCACCTCTCGTGGCGCACACTGGCAGACCAGGTCTGGCATGCGACCGTGCCGACGCTCACCGCGGCAGCCGTGGTGACGAAGACGATCCGGCTGGGAACCTTCGTCGCCTCGCCGAACTTCCGCCACCCGGTCCCGTTCGCGAAAGAGGTCGCGACCCTCGACGACATCTCCGGCGGCCGCTTCGTTCTGGGAGTCGGTTCGGGAGGCACCGGCTTCGACGCGTTCGTACTCGGCCAGCCCGATTACTCGCCCCGCGAGCGACACGAGCGCTATGTCGAGTTCGTCGCCGTCCTCGACGAGCTCCTCCGCCACGAGCCTGCGGGCTCCGGCGGTTTCGACGTCGACGGTCGGTGGTTCACGGCGCGCGGCGCCCGCATGGTGGGGGAGCCTGTGCAGCGACCCCGGGTGCCGTTCGTTCTCGCAGCCAACGGCCCGAAAGGACTCGCGCTCGTCGCCGAACGAGCTCAGGGATGGGTCACCACGGGGTGGGAAGGGCGCACCGGCGAGGAGTGGTGGCAGTCGGTCGAGATGCTCTCGCGTCGCCTCGATGACGCGCTGGAGAACGTCGGACGCGATTCTCGATCGATCGACCGTTATCTCTCCCTGGACTCGGGCGGCTTCTTCTCGTTCGAGAGCGTCGCGCGCTTCGACGAGATGGTCGAGCGCGCCGAGGCGCTCGGCTTCACCGACGTGATCTCGCACTGGCCGCGCGCCGACGGCATCTACGCCGGAGACGAAGACGTTCTTTACGAGGTCGCTTCACGGCTCGTCGCGGCGCCGTGACCCGAGCGGGGCCGACCTCGTGTTCGCCGACACCCGCACACGACGAAGGCCCGAAGCGTGCGCTTCGGGCCTTCACTGCGTTGGCTCCCCGGCTTGGACTCGAACCAAGAACCTATCGGTTAACAGCCGATTGCTCTGCCAATTGAGCTACCGAGGATCACATCGCCCGTTCGCAGGGCAACCCCTCGATACTAGCAAAGCGAAAGGGGTGGTCGGAAACTCAGGCGTCCAGATCGTCGATTCCGGGTGTCCATGACTTGCCCGGACGCCCCCATCCGCGCTTCTTCGCGATCTTCTGCGCGGTCTTCCAATCGGAGTCGTCGAGCCGGTCGACGTAGAGGATCCCGTCGAGGTGATCGAACTCGTGCTGAAGGATGCGGGCTCGCCACCCGTCGACCTGGATGCTGACCGACTGGCCGTCGAGGTCGGTGCCCGTGATGAGCACCTCGTCCGACCGGCGAAGCGGGAAGCGCTCACCCGGGAACGACAGGCACCCCTCCGACTCCTCCTCATCGTCGGGAGCGCCGGGCTCGAGCCGCCTCATCCACAACTCGGGGTTGAGAATCACGCCACGCCACGGTGCGCCGTCGTCGTCCGTGTAGCTGTACGTGAAGATGCGCAGACCGACGCCCACCTGGGGGGCGGCGAGTCCGACCCCGGGCGCAGCATCCATCGTCTCGAACATGTCGTCGACGAGCGTGCGGATCTCATCCGAGATCTCGGCGACGCGGCTGGCGGGGGCGTGGAGAACGGGGTCTCCCATGATGCGGATAGGAAGAACGGCCACGCCTTGAGCCTATCGAGCGATTCCGGCGGTTAGTGTCGGAGGGTGATTGGCGCCGAAGTTTTGCTGAACGACGTCACGGATGAACTCGTCGGTATCTTCCGCGACCCCGGGATTCTCCTCGGGATCCCTCTCGCGTTGGCGGGTGCGGTTTTCATGTCTTTCGGTGCGCAGTACCAGCACCGCGGCGTGATGAAGGTCGAACGTGTCACCGGTCAGACCGGCGCGGGGCTCAGCGGTCGGCAGCTGCTGGCGCTGCTCGGTCGCCCGTCGTGGGTCATCGGCACGCTCATGCTGGGGCTTGCGATCATCTGTCAGCTCGGTGCGCTGTCGGTCGCGCCGCTGATCCTCGTGCAGCCCATCGGCGCGATCGCGCTCGTCATCACGACGCTGCTCAACGCACGGGTTTCGGGACACAAGCCGACTCGACGGTCGATCTTCGCGATCGTGCTGTGTATCGGCGGCATCTTCTCCTTCGTGACGATCGCGGCATTCTTCGCGACCGAGCACGCGATCACGGCGCGAGAGCTCTCGATCATCCTCGTCATCCTTCTGGTGGTCCTCGCCATCTTCGGTGGCACGTGGCTCGCGCGTCGCCGAAAGCTGCGCGCGTTGTTCTACATCTCCGCCGGTGGCGTGGTCTACGGATTCGTCGCCACGCTCGCGAAGGTCGTCATCAGCCGGGCGCAGGACGGCAACTTCGACTGGTTGACGGTGCTCTGCGTGGTCGGACTCCTGATCGCCGCGGGCGTCGGTTCGTACTTCGTGCAGACGTCGTATTCCGTGGGTCCGCCCGACCTCGTGATCGCGGGTCTCACCGTGATCGACCCGATCGTGGCCGTCGTGATCGGCCTCGTGGTGCTCGGCGAGGCGTCGACCGCTCCGCCGTGGGCGCTCGTCGGCTTCGGCATCGCGGGCGCGATCGCGATTGTCGGCGTGTTCCTGCTGACGCGCTACCACCCGCAGATCATCAGCGACAGCCAGGAGCTCGGCATAGCCCGCGGGAGTGGCCGGGAGCGCCCGCCGCTGGCGTGACCGCGCGACGATAAACTCGTCGACGCAGGGGGCGGTGGCCAAGCTGGTCAAGGCAGCGGGCTCATAACCCGACGATCGTGGGTTCAAGTCCCACCCGCCCTACAAAGAACCGCGGAAACACGTGGGAGAACCGCGCGTAGAAGTTGCGGCGGTGGCGTCGCGGACTCATTTAGGGGGCCGCTTCTGGACGTTTCCCCCGCGAGGTACGCATGAGGTGCCGGCGGCCACGTGTTCTCGCGCATACAGTGAGTCCTCTGATGGAGGGCACCATTCAGTTCCCAGCGGAGCACGGCTGGGGCAATGAGCGCACTACTCCTCCGCGATCAGACCTTCGTCGAGATACACCGTGGCATAGAGGTTTACGCCGAGAGCGGCGATCCGCTCGGCGACCTCAGCCGGGAGAACAAAGCCGCCCTGGGCGGCGTCGGAAGACCCGTGCCACCACAGTCGCGCTTCGCAGTCGTCCGGGAGTTCGGCGACCCTGCCAGCGGCGGTGCGGGTAATTCGGAGTATTTCCTTCAGTGATCCGGTGCCGGTTTGGTCTTCCTCCGTGTTGTTCATCGTGTCCGCATCTACGGACCATGTGTGATGCTCGCGGACTCGACCTGACCGGAGGGTGACACCTTTTGGCCTGACTTCAGTCGGGTCAAGCCCCAGCAATCTCGAGCTCGTCTCAGGGTCCGTCTCCGTTGACGTGACGACGAAACTCGCTCTACCCGACCGGATCATGCGGCTGAGCCTAGAGCACTCCGTAACGGGCGCTGCAGGCGCTGTATTGATCGCGAACAGCTCGCGCATTGCCGATCTATTCAGTTGCGCGGGTGGATCGAGCAGCGGGCGTCTGTAAGGGCTGCTTGTGAACTCAGCCGTAGCGCGCGGTAAGGAGTCCCGTTAGCTTCGATCACATGAACGTCGCTGCCAAGTTCACCGCGGGCGTCGCCGTGCTCGTCGTGGGCGGCCTCGTCGCCCTCGCTGCGCCAGCCATCTTTGGCGCGTACGCAGAGATGTCGTCGTGGGCCATCTTCCAGCCACCGGAGGAGCCGACTGTCGAGCCAGCGCCCGACGAGACGGAGGACACCCTTGGCGCGGAGATGATTGATGAACTCGGCGACGGCTACGTGTACGTAGGGAACGGCACCGCGATCCCGAAGGGCTCCCCTCCCGGGTGCGACGACCCGGCCTGGCTGCACGTCGGCGGGATGAGCGCGAGCCTGAGCGGGAACCTGGTGGATCGAGGCGCGCGCGACCTCGCCGCGGGCATCGCGGGCACGGACGAAGAGGGTCAGATTGTGACGTACACCGTGGCGCCCGGTGATGCGATCTATGCGATCGGCGATCGATTCTGCATCGCGAACGCGCTGACGCTTACGATGCTCAACCACACGCGTACGATTCAACCCGGCGAGGTGCTGTTGCTTCACCCTGACAGCTCCATCCCGTGGATTCCGTACTTCAGCCCCGCCGGCTCGCCCGCCGGATACCAGCAGATTCCGTACCAGCTCGCAGTTGAAGCGATGAGCGCCGCGGCCCACGCTGACGATCTCGACGCCATCCGCAGGATCTTTGCTGACGACCTTGCGCACCTGTTCCCGCACCCGGCCGACGCCGACGTGATCGCAAAGGCACTCGACGCTGGCGACCTCGATATGCTGCGCCAGATGTTCGCGTAGCCAGTGGATAGGCGAATGGACAGGAGAGCGCGATCACTTGGCTCCTCGTAATTGCCTGGGGGTGAACCTTCGCGTCAGGCACAGCAGCGCGCCACGAGTATTGCCGACAGCGCGCTCCTCGACGTTCGGCAGGCGGTGTCTCTTGTGGCCGGCAACCTCGAGAAGCTGCCAGAGATTCTCATCGGTCGATGTATCGGGTATGCCACGGAGAAGACCTCGGCGGAGTTAACCTCGCGGCAAGTGACTGCGGTGTCCGTGCAGAACGAACAAGACCTGACCGTGACGATCGTTATTCAATCAGGCGGTCAGGCACCCGCTGGCTACGCTGGGTGTTGATGATTCTGGCTGGGTTGGGCGTGCTCGTCGCCATAGTGATGCTGCAGGTGCGGCTCTACGCGTGACGTTCCGCCGAGCGCACTAGCGCGGTGAGAATGGTGCGTCCGTCACCGCTGCACTGGCCACAGGCAGATGGTGAAGAGGTGGGCTGACAGAGGATAGTCAAGGTTTCTTCGTGGGCCAATCAGTCGAATTACGTCTTGCAGCAGCTGAGGTGGGCTGGAGGCGCGATACGGCGTCGGGGCGACGTCGCGGACCTGCGTTGCTCCGTCTCTGCGAGCCATGAGAGGTGTCTACGCAGTGCTGACTGCATCCGCGTCGGCTGTGGTCCGCAGTTCTGCTCGTGGCGCCTTGAGTGCGAACCGCCCAAGAAGGGCGAGCCCGAAGAAGAAGGCGCCAAGGCCACCGAGAAAGAACGGGGCTCCGGGAGATATCCAGGCCAGGTACGGGTACGCCACTGCTGCGCACACGACATTTGAAATCAGTGCGGCAGTCGCTTGACACACCATCGAATCGGGGCGGAGTGAAGCTATCAAATATGCGATCGCTGCGGGAATGAGCCCGGCGACTGCGAGGCATGCAAACTCGGTCAGTATCTGCGAGGTCTCCCAGCCGGGTTCGCGAACGGAGGACGACGGAGCAGGTCGCGAATACACGTCGACGTGAGCCGAAATCGCGCTGACTATGAGGGTCGCGACGATCAGCAAAATGCCCGTCTGCGCATGCCATCCCCGCCTGCCACGCATGCCGCCGCCGATTCCTGAGATCGCTACGAAATTCATTCTGTCAGGCGTCGCGTCAAGACAGTGAAGTCGTCAGCGTCCTTGATGGGCGGTGTCTCGTTACGTCGAGGAGGGCAGAACAATCGTCGAGAGCGGCTATTTCGCGCAGATGAGCGTGTTCAACCCTTCCACCAGACGCTGCGCCGTAGGCCTGAAACACATCGTCGACGGAAAGTCCGGGTACCACTCGGTCCTCCCCACGACCTCGAGCATGTAAAGGTTGCCGTTCAACCAGCGTGGTCCCGCCGTGAAGCTATCCCAGACACCTGCGTACGGCACAAGGGCGAAGAGGTGGACATCCGTGAGGTCGACGCGATGCATTCCGTGGGTTCCTCGGATGATCAAGTGGTCGCCTGCGATCCATGCCTTCACCCGCCAGGCGAGAGCGACAGCAATAGCTGGCCCGATTGCCATCGCCGCTTGAACGATCCAAGCGGTAGCGGACCCCTCAAGCGTCCCGAAAAGCGCCAACAAGAGATAAGAGAACGCGAGGGTGCTGATGCTGAGGCCACGCGGAACCGACCCGACTTTGCGCAGGTCACGCGCAAACGGGGTGTCACAAGGAGGGGGGACGTCACTACTTCACGCTGCTTCGTTGTGGTTGCGCCGGCGCGGTGAACCGGACAGCGCCGTGGGTGGCTATCGCCAGCAAAGTACGAGAGACCCGCGTCGTCACAATGAACAGCGCGCCTGGCAGCATGCTCGCAGGAGAGCCCGTGTTGTCTTTGGAGGTTCCTTGCCACTCAGAGCGCCCGCGTAGCGAGGGTCGCCTGGCCGAGACGCACGGCGATGTCGCACCCGGCTGCGGCACGTTCATCGTGTGTAGGAAGGTAGGAGCATGCTTTCCCCACAATCGCTCAGCGAGAATGACCGCCGAATCGTCGCCGCGTGGGCAGCGGACTGCGCGGAACGCGTTCTCCCGCTGTTCGAAGCCGAGGCGCCGGAAGACGATCGACCACGAGACGGAATAAGCCGCGCCCGATCTTTCGCCAGCGGAGAATTGGATGCGGCGGGAGAGATCCGACGCCGCTTCGTCGCCGGACGAGCCTCACAGTCGGTAGATTCGCCCGCGGCGAAAGCTGCTGCGTGGGCAGCCGGACAGGCTGCGGGAGTCGCGCACATGGGCGCGCACGCTCTCGGTGCCGCAGCCTATGCGGCGAAGGCAGCCGAGATCGTCGATCCGGGTCGTGGAGGCGCGGCCGAAATCGAGTGGCAGCTGGCGAACATGTGCCAGACCGCGAAGACAGCGTTACGACAATTGCCGGCGCTTGGAGAGGACTCATCCGGGCCGCTCGGAGCGGGGCTGCTCGCCTCGGGCCTTCTCGGAGAGAACATCCGCATCATTCAGTCAGCTCTCGCCCCGAGGGCGTGAACCGTTCGCCCGCGTTCGCGGCTGTATGGCCAGCCGCTTCGCATCACCGCTCTCCGTGCTCACCTCTACGGCGATAGTGAGGTGCTTCTCCCTCTTGCGGGGGAGGCGGGCAGATCGACCGCGGAATACCGTCTTGGTATAGCGATAGAACCACTCTCGCGGGCGTCAACTGGTGCACTCGGCGCAGTCGCACTCGGTTTCGTGGTGGGGCTGCTCTTGGCTAGCCCGCTGCTCGGAGTCGCGGCAGCGGTGTACACCGCGATCCCCTTCGCATACCTGACCACCCGGCTCTCTGTTGCACGGTTCTGCTCAACCACGCCCCGCACCCGAAGAGGCGAATCGGGGGAGTAGAGTCGCGCCTCCGGTTGCGGAAGCGGTGCGTTCCGGGCGACGGCTGACCCTCCGCGAGTGATCCTGGGCCCGACTAGCCTCGAGGAGTGAACGAAGCTGAGAACGCTGCCGCTCAGGTTTGGCGCATTGTCGTCGGCGGTCTCGCTTGCGGCGAGCTTCTCGCGCGACTCGCGGCTGCGGGTGTGCTCCTCAACAACTATGCTGAGACGCTTCTCGCCGCCGCAACAGCTGACGCCATCGCCGAACCCGAGCAAGTGGTGGTCATCGAGCGATCGGTGCGCGACCTCGGCTTGCCCGATGGCGGAACCCTCCCTGAGATTCACGAGCGAGCACTAGCCGCAGGCTTGCGCCTCTGCCCTCCGACTACTGGAGCCTGCCTGCGACTCGCCATCCGAGATCAGTCTCCCGCTCCCGACAGCGTGCTGAGCGCCGGCCGCGCTCCGTCAGGATCGCTCACCATCGCCGCACCGCGCCTCCGAGATGATCACGAGTTCCCGGCGGGGCTCTACCTGAGAGTGGTCGACGGGCAACGGTGGCTGCGCGGGTTCCGATGCGACGACGAGCACGTCTGGTCGGCCGACGACAAATTCGTGTTTCGGGCGGTCAGCGCGGGCACTGACGCCGACGCAGCGTAAGCGCCAGCGCGAGGATGATGAGCCCGACGAGCGTCGACCACATCGCAACCCCCATCACCGTCGCATCCGTCGGAAGCATCGCGCAGCCGACAGAGGTGTCTTCATAGTCGCAACTGCGCCACGGTTGGAAGAAGAAGATCACCGTGATCGTCGCCCCGATGACCGTCACAACCGATCCGGACAGGACGGCGAGTGCTCTTATCCGCTGCGTCATACAGACCAACCTACGAGGATGAACGTTACTCGCGTCGGGATCAGCCGAGGCCGGCCGCCCGCGCTGGAGCAAAGTCGGGGCGCAGTGGCCCATGCCGGTTGCTCGGACGCCTTCGACCAGGAGCTGGAGTGCACGAAACACACGTCAGATCACCCCGCGCGCCGCGCGAACAACGTGCGACACGCGTGCCGTCGAGGTGCAGGGGCGTCGATGCTGTTCGCGCGTCGCGCGTGGATTATTGTCGGTGAGTGCTCGACTCCTCCACGCTGCTGCTGATCCTGTTCATCGACCTCAGTGTGCTCGTGTCGGTGATCGGCGTGATGGTGTTCGTCTACATCCTCCGCCCCCGCGCGACCAGGAATCGCGGGGCGGCAATGCCGCAGAGGCGAGCCGAAGACGCCTAGCGGTCTTCGGCGGCGCAGCATCCGCCGCCCAATGCCTACATGTGATCGTCGTTCGTCGTCTCTGCCACACTGACAGCACCACGTCCTGAGCAGAGGAGTACGACGATGACGTCCGAAGAAATCATCCTGGGAGATCTGCCCGCCGGCATTGTGCGGGCCGACGAAGCCTACGCCGGGCGCGTCTGGAACGTGCTCGGGCACACGTACACCACCAAGATCGAAAGCGCCTCTACCTACTCCTGGCTTTCGCTCGACCCCGCTGGGACGGGGGTGCCGCCCCACGTGCACCCGACGCAGGACGAGTTCATCTACGTCTTCGAGGGTGTCTACACTCTGTACCTCGACGGGCAGTGGACGACCGCCGGGCCGGGCGACCTCGTGCAGATGCCGCGCAACCTCCCGCACGCGTACTACAACAAGCAGGAGACAGAGGCGAAGTCGCTCTTCTGGGTCAGTCCAGGCGGCAAGCTCGCCAACCTGTTCAGCCTGCTGCACAACGTCACCGATCCCGCGGAGGTCGTTCGACTCTCGGCGCTCAATGGCGTCGACTTCCTTCCCGAAGGCGCGGTCGAAGGGGCGTGAGCGCGGCGGAGGCCGCTCGTCGAACTCTTCGCTACGGGCAACACCCCGACCAGCACGTGGAGGTCACCTCTCCGGTCGGCAGCCCGCGCGGCACGGTGGTGCTCATTCACGGCGGGTATTGGCGTCGCCCGTTCACGGCTGAGCTGATGCAACCGTTGGTACCGATGTTCACCGCCGACGGATGGGTGGTCGCGAACGTCGAGTACCGGAGGGGTTCGGAAGGATGGGCGGCCACCGCCGCCGACCTCACCGCGTCGCTTGCCGCCGCGCGCACAGCGGGAGAAGCGTCGCGGCTGGCGATCATCGGTCATTCGGTCGGAGGACAGCTGGCGCTCCTCGGCAGCAGCGAGGGCGACGCCGTCGTTGCCCTCGCTCCGGTCACGGATCTCGTGCGCGGCTCTCGCGAGCGCATCGGAGACGGCGCCGTAGAGGAGTTCTTCGGCGAATCGACCGACTCGATCGTCGCGGCGTCCCCTGTCGCTCACGTTCCACCCGGCGGTGAAGTGCTCGTCGTGCACGGGCGCGATGACGCTCGGGTGCCGATCGAGCACACGCGCGACTACGTCGAGGCAGCCCGGTCTGCGGGTGCGCGGGTGGACTTCACAGAAGTGCCACAGCTCTCGCACCTGCACGCGATCGTCCCCGCAGCATCCCACTGGCCATACGTGCGCACCTGGCTCGAGAAACGACGCGGCTGAGCCGGTCCGAGGCCATCGCCGTCGTTGGCGCGCCGGAGAGAACTAGTAGGGGAGCACCCCGGGCTGCAGGTTCTCGGTCTGGTCGCCGACGAGCGTGAGCTGCCGTGGGTCGATGCGGCGCACCTCCGAGCCGTCGGCGAGGTCGTCGAGGGTGATCCAGAAGATGTTCGGGCTCCGGGTCGAGCCGAAGTAGTAGACCCGGTTCGTCAGATCGGCACCGGAACGCCACCACGTCGGATACACGTCGCCGGTCGAGTAGGGCGCGCCGTACGGCACCGACACGTTGGCGATGAGCTGGAAGACCCCGGCGACGGCTTCTTCGAGATTGGCCGGTTCGGGGAGGTAGTGGAGGAAGTACGACGAGCGGACGAAGCGATCCGACGACGTGATGTCTCCGGGCGGTGGCAGCTCACCCCCGAAGGGGCGGTAACGCGCCAGGTTCTCGAGCTGCTTGTCGAGGGTGGGGGAGTTCGCCATGACGGTGTACTCGGGGCCGTGGTGCACGACCAGCGTGCCATCGAGCGGCTCGATGATCGCGGAGTCGCCGGTCGCGTCCTCCAGAGCGATGTGGATGCCGAGCTCGATACCGCGAAAGGTGGGCGAGGTGATCCGGATGCTGTCGATGTCAGCGACGGCCTCGGCCACTGTCGCGTAGTTGTCGAGCAGGTACTGCACCCAGAGCGCGTTCGGCACGGAGGGGCGGCCGTCGGGGTCGGGAAACGACACGTCCTCAGGGTCGAGGTAGAGCGCGTGCGCGCCCAGGCCCTTTTCATTGAGGCCGTCGACGGTGCCCATGCTCCACATGCTGGTGACGACACTCGAGTACCGCGAGCGCCACGCGTGCGCGTCGGTGTCGCCCGTGCCCCCGCGCTCGGTGCCGCGCGGCACGAACCAGAGCTCGGGCTCGTCGCTCACCGACCAGTCCATGCAGCGGCTGACGGTCTTGGCGATCGGGTTGTCGTTCCAGAGGATTCGCGTACACACCACTGCACCATAGCGTTCACGGCGCGAGCGGGCCGCTATCGTGCAGATATGGCCCAGAACAGCGACGAACGCCCGGTTTCGCCGTGGGCATGGCCGGGCGAGTGGGTTCGCGAGGAGAAGTTCTGGCGCGACATCGGAGCGAGAGTTCTCGCGGGCGTCGTCACGGCCGCCATCGTGTATGTCGGAGCCCTCGTGCTCGGGTACCTCCATACCCCCGAGGTCGGCGCGGGCGTCATGATCGTGCTCATCGGCGCGGGCGCACTGATCTTGGGCTCGTCGGGTGCGGCCGTCCTGCTCGGGATGCGAACCCGCTCTCGCTCGGGCGCGCGCGCCATCGGACGCGTGCTGATCGGCACCCTGCTGATTGTGCTCGCCATCGCGCTGGTGATCGGCGGGCTCGTCGACCTGCTGCGCCCCTGACGAGCGGTCTCCCGTATTGCCGGATGCTGCGGGGTCAGGGCATCGCGTCGCCGATGTAGGAGTACTTCACGAAGACCTCCGACGCGAGTCCGGCTTCGTCGAGCACGCCTTGCACCGCGGTGAGCATGTAGCGCGAGTCCCATCCCATGTAGAGGAAGTGGGCGTCGTCGAGTGCGTCCCACTGTCCGTTCCACGACTGGGCCCCGTAGACGGGGCCGCCCCGGCGGCCGCTGAACGCCACAACAGACTCGCGCGAATCGGCCCACAGCCGCTTGAACACGCGGTTGAAGAGGTACTTGACGTCGTAAACCTCCCAGTGCTCGCCGCAGTATTCGACGTAGTCCCATTCCCGCTGCCAGCCGCGCGGCCACCCGCGCCTGCGCTTCGCGTCGAGGATAGGGGTCAACCCGTCGTCGTCGATGTCAACGACCGGCGGCTTCGCCCAGATCTCGAGGAACCGTTCGCCGAGTGAGGCCGATCGCGCGGAGATGGCGGCCGTGTTCCACGCCGGCACCGACGCGAGCTCGGCGGAGATGTCGACCGCGCTGCGCGGGTAGATCCCGTCACGCTTATCGGGGTAGGTGCGGTCGACCGCGCGCTCCGCGAGTCCTTCCTCGAGGAGCGTGAGGTTGCCGAGCGTCTTCGCCAGCGCCCGGTGGCTGTTCTGCTCGTCCTCGGTGTACTCCGACCATTCGCGCGTGCCGTCGCCGCTCCACGTGTCGGCGGGCGCGGGCGGGAAGATCCACTCGAGCTCGACGTCGGGGGAGTCCGTCGCCGCGAGACGCCGGAGAACGTATGTCGGATGGGGGAGCTCGCTGTACTTGAGGCCTACGCGCACGCGCTCGTCCGACGGGGTGATGCGCGAGATGGCCTTCTCGAGCTCGTCCTGCCCGTCGGCGCGGGCTCGGCACAGGCGCGCGACGAGCCGGTCGTTGGCCAATCCGACGACGCTGCGGCGCAGGAGGAGGGCTTGCACGAACCCGAGAGTGCGCAGCAGCGTGGGCTTCTGCACAGCATCCGTCAGGTAGTCGCCGTAGGCCCGCATGATCAGCGGGTACATGCCACGGCCGAAGGTGTTGAGGTAGCCGATCTGGCGCGCTATCTCGGGGTCCGGCTCGTGGGCTGGCTCGAGCAGCACGCGGTAGATCTCCGAATAGGCCTTCCACTGCGCCGCATCCGCCCGGAGTTGCGCCAGGTCGAGTCGCGGGAACTCGGCCCGGAACGCGTCGTACACACCGCGCTCACCGACCGTCGACACTTCGCGCCCGGTGCGCATGACGAGGTAGTGCCGCCAGAACGATGCGATCGTGTCACCGGTGTTCTGCTCGATGGGAAGCCAGAACCCGTCTTCGATCTCGGTCTGCTCGTCGTGCGACAAGCCCATGAGCACGTAGTTGTGGATCAGCTCGTGGTCGCGCAGAGGCTCGCCGGTGGAGTTGAGGCTCTCGAAGATCTGCTGGGCGTTGGCGCCCGCACCCAGAGTGATCGAGACGTGCTCGAGCTTCTGCAGGCCTCGCCAGATGCTCGGCGCCTCGGCGAGGCTCACCTGGCTGCGGAAGAACGCGTAGTTGTCGTCGAAGCGCGTGTCGCGTGCGGCGTCGTCGGCATGCGCGTCCATCATCACGGCGCGGAAGGCGTCTGCCCACGCGCGATGCGGACGCAGCTTCGTGCGCGACGGATCGGCCGCGCGCACGATCACGCGCTCGAGTTCGGCCGCCATCTCCGGATGCGTTCCTCGCACGGTGTGGTGAAGCGCCGCGACCAGCAGCATCAGCGTCGTGATGCGCTGCTGGCCGTCGATGAGCACGAGCTCGCCGGTGGTGTCCTCCGTATTGACGGCAGACAGGATGGAGCCGATGAAGTGCATGCGCCGATCGTCGGTGTCGGCGACGGCGCGGATGTCGGCGAGCAACTGCTCGCAGCCGCCGATGTCCCAGCGGTACTGCCGCTGATAGACGGGAACGACGATGCTCGTCTCGGGCGACGACAGCCATCCGATGGTGTTGACGGCGGTCGCATCGACATTCGTGGCGCTGACCATTCTCGGCACCGGTCTCCGTTCGGCATCGGGGGAGCGTCGAACCGGGTGCGGCGCGAGCCCTGGCGAGTCTAACCGAGCTCCCGGGATCGACCGGGGTGCCGATGTAGGCTTGCCTTACCAGGGCCAGGAAAAACGTACTGGCCCCCTACGGAAGGCATGACTCACCTCATGGGTTACATCAAATCGGCCGCTCTCGAAGAGACCGGCTACGTGGTTCTGGACCGCTACAACAAAGAGATCGACCCCAAGGAATGGCTCGACATCGAGTACGTCGATTGGAAGTCGTCGGGTGACACCCGCTTCGCCCCGCTCGCCTCGCGCGACGGAGAGATCGAGTGCGCCGGATTCTGGAGCGGGAAGAATCCCCGCACCGACAAGGACGGCATCTGGATCGGCTCGCAGACCGCGCTCGCCCCGACGCTCACCGAGCGCGCGATGGAGCCCGGTGCGAACGTCGGCCGCTGCCGCATCATCGAGCTGCAGCCGAACACGTACGCCGACTGCCTCTACAACCTCCACCAGGACGACAACAACCGCCTCAACCCCGACGGCACCGGGTGGGTCGTGCGCGGTTTCTTCAACCTCACCGACGACAAGGACAGCTACTTCGTCCTGCGCGAGAACCGCACCGACCCCAGCAAAGAGACGCGCATCGCGCTTCCGGCGGGGGCGCAGCTCATCGTCGACACGCAGCGCCTCTGGCACGCCGCCACGCACCCGGGCAACGACCCGCGCTACTGCCTCATCACGTCGTGGACGTCGGGCCCCGAGCTCGACGCCTACATCGAGAAGTACAACGGTGTGAACCACGTCGACAGCTACGAGGTGCCGCAGGATCAGCTCGACGCCGGTCAGGCCGAGCAGACCCGCCGGCTCGCCGCCCGCGCCGCTGCTCTCGCGGCCCGCGGCCAGGCCGAGCAGACGGTCATGAGCGAGGCGTAAACACTCCTCTGAGAATGGCCCCGGTCGGATTCGATCGGGGCCATTTCTTCGTCCGGAATCACACGCTTGTGATTCCGCGGCTCACCGGAGATAATTGCGACAGAACAACCGAATATGCCGGGTTCCGGTCAGGTCGTAGGGGAAGACGTACCTGACGAAGGAGAAACCATGGCAACTGCGTCTTCGCGCGGAGTGATCTACATCCACTCCGCGCCACGTGCACTATGCCCACACCTGGAGTGGGCTGTCGGTCGCGCCCTCGGGCGTGCTGTCAATTTCGAGTGGTCCGAGCAGCCCGTGCTGTCGGGTGCTCGCCGTACGGAGTTCTTCTGGGAGGGGCCCGTCGGTTCGGGTGCAGCTCTTGCGAGCGCTATCCGCGGATGGGAGCACCTCCGCTTCGAGGTGAGCGAAGACCCGACGCCGCGCAGCGACGGCGGCCGTTGGATGCACACGCCCGGCCTCGGCATCCATTACGCGCAGACGGATGCTTCGGGAAACGTCGTCATCGGAGAAGACCGCCTCCGCTACGCCATGGAGCTCGCGGGCGGCGACGCGTTCGAGTTGCAGCGCGAACTGCACGTAGCGCTGGGCGCAGCCTGGGACGAAGAGCTCGAGCCCTTCCGTCACGCGTCCGACGAGGTTCCTGTCGTCTGGCTGCACAAAGTCGGCTGAGAGGCCGCGAGATCTCAGGCGGGTGAGGCGTCGGTAACGGCGGCCGGTGGGGCGTCCCGGTGCCGCGAACGCGAATCACCCGCCTGATACGGAAGATGCCCCCGGCTCCGGCCGGGGGCATCTTCGCGTGCAGCGGTGGTTACACAGAAGCAAACGCGACGACGGCGTTGTGGCCGCCGAACCCGAAGGAGTTGCTGATCGCGAGCTGCGGGCCGTCGCCGAGTGGGATCGTCGATCCGGACAGCCGGAACGGCACCGCCGGGTCTTGCTCGGTGAGGTTGATGGTGGGGGGCGCCTGACGATCGCGGATCGCGAGGATCGTGAAGATGGCCTCGAGTGCACCGGTGCCGCCGAGAAGGTGGCCGGTCGAGGCCTTCGTCGCCGAGACCGGGATCTCATCGACGCGCTCACCGAAGACGGTGCGCAACGCGGTGTATTCGTTCGGGTCTCCGACCGGGGTGGACGTCGCGTGGGCATTGATGTGCGTGACGTCGTCGGGAGACGCATCGGCTGCCTTCATCGCCATGCGCACGGCGCGCGCCGCGCCCGTGCCCTCGGGGTCGTTGGCGGTGATGTGGTACGAATCCGCGGTCACACCGCCACCGACGACGGTGGCGTAGATCTTGGCCCCGCGCGCCTTCGCGTGCTCCTCGGTCTCGAGGATTAGCACGCCCGCACCCTCGCCCATGACGAAGCCGTCGCGGTCGATGCTTGCCGGGCGCGAAGCGGTCTCGGGCGAGTCGTTGCGACGCGAAAGCGCCTGCATCGACGCGAAGGACGCGATGGTGATCGGGTGCACGGCAGACTCGGTGCCGCCGGCGATGACGATGTCGGCGAGCCCATCCTGCAGGTGCTCGACGGCGTTCACGATCGATTCGGTACTCGACGCGCAGGCCGAGGCGACGGTGCGGGCGAAGGCGCGCGCACCGAAGTGGAGGGAGAGGTTGCCGGCGGCCGCGTTCGGCATGAGCATCGGCACCGTCATCGGCATGACCCGCCGCGGTCCCTTCTCGCGAAGCGTGTCCCAGGCGTCGAGCAGAGTCCAGACACCACCGATACCGGTGGCGAAGTCCACGCCGAGCCGTTCGGGGTCGACCTCGGGGCTGCCGGCGTCTTCCCACGCCTCCATGGCGGCCACCATGGCGAGCTGCGAAGACGGGTCGAGGCGCTTCGCAAGGGGACGGGCGAGCACGGTCTCGGGGCGCACCATCGCCTCGGCGGCGAAGGTGACCGGGAGGTCGTACTTCTCGACCCAGTCGTGCTCCAGCGTCCGGGTGCCGGATACGCCGTCCAGCAGGGCGGACCAGCTCTCCGGTGCCGTTCCGCCGATGGGCGAGGTGGCACCGATGCCGGTGACGACGATGCGTGTCGTGCTCATGTGTTGAAGATCCTCGAGGTATGTGGTGGGGGCGCGGTGGCCCCCACCGCAGGTACTACGCCTGGGCCGACGTGATGTAGGTGACGGCGTCGCCGACGGTCTTGAGGTTCTTGACCTCGTCGTCGGGGATGGTGACGCCGAACTTCTCCTCGGCGTTGACGACGATCGTCATCATCGAGATGGAGTCGATGTCGAGGTCGTCGGTGAACGACTTCTCGAGAGCCACCTCGTCGGCGGAAATACCGGTCTCGTCGGTGATGAGCTCTGCCAGCCCGGCGAGGACCTCGTCGTTGGTGAATGCCATGGTGTCTCCTGTTCTGAGGGTGTGGGCCCGACGGGCCTTGATCAGTCTAGAGTTCGCCGTGCCGCCCCTACGGGAGCACCACGACCTGCGCGCCGAAGACGAGCCCGGCTCCGAACCCGATCTGCAGGGCGAGTCCGCCGCTGACTTCGGGGTGCTCTTCGAGCAAACGGTGCGTCGCGAGCGGGATCGAGGCGGCAGAAGTGTTGCCCGTCGTCTCGATGTCGCGCCCGATGACGACCGACTCGGGCAGACCGAGCTGCTTGGCGAACTCGTCGATGATGCGCATGTTGGCCTGGTGGGGCACGAAGGCGGCCAGATCGGATGCTTCGATCCCGGTTCGCTCGAGGGCCTCACGCGCGACCTTCACCATCTCCCAGACGGCCCAGCGGAAGACGGTCGGACCCTCCTGACGAAGAGTGGGCCACGGTGCGACGCCATCGCGGAATTCGGTGAGCGTGTGGTTCATGCCGACGGCGTCGGCTTTCGACCCGTCGGAACCCCAGACGGTCGGTCCGATCCCGGGCGTGTCGCTGGGGCCGATCACGGCCGCGCCTGCGCCGTCTCCGAGGAGGAACGAGATGCTGCGGTCGGTCGGATCGACCACGTCGCTCAGCTTCTCGGTGCCGACGACGAGCGCGTAATGGGCGATCCCGCCCCGGATGAGGGCGTCTGCCTGTGCCACCGCGTAGGCGAAGCCCGCGCAGGCGGCGTTCACGTCGTAGGCGGCGGCCGGGTTGGCGCCCACGCGGTCGGCGACGATCGCCGAGACCGACGGGGTCTGCTTCGGGTTGCTGATCGTGGCGACGATCACCGCATCGATGTCGGATGCGGCGACGCCCGAACGTTCGATGGCCTCGGCACCGGCGATCGCGGCGAGGTCTATCGCGGTCGTCGTCGCCTCGGCGCGGACGCGCGTGATGATCCCCGTGCGCTGACGGATCCACTCGTCGCTGGAGTCGATGGGGCCCACGAGGTCGTCGTTCGGAACGACGAGCTCACCGCGGGCGGCACCGTAGGCGTAGATGCGGGTGTGGGCCACGCCCTGGGGCTGGCGGAGTACGGCGGTCACGCGGGGACTTCTTCCAGGAGGGCCGCCGCAGCGACCAGATCATCGGGGGTCTTCACCGCGACGGCGGGGGTGCCGCGCAGGCCTCTCTTGGCGAGACCGGTGAGCGTGCCCGCCGGGGCGAACTCGATCAGGCCGGTCGAGCCGTTCTCGGCGAAGGACGCCATGGTGCGGTCCCACCGCACGGGCGAGGCGACCTGGGCGACGAGCAGGTCCAGGGCTGCGCGTCCCGACGAGACGACGGAGCCGTCGGAGTTCGTCCACAGGGGCGCGGAGGGGTCGGAGGGGTCGATGTCGCTCGCGGCTGCGCGCAGCACGTCGACGGCGGGCTCCATGAAGCGGGTGTGGAACGCGCCGGCGACGGCGAGGGGGATCACCCGCGTGCCGGCGACAGGGGAGGCCGCGAGCTCTGCGAGAGCCGCCGGGGTGCCGGCGGCCACGATCTGACCGGCGCCGTTGTAGTTCGCCGGGGTGAGATCGAGCTCGGACAGCCGGGTCAGCACGGCCGCTTCGTCGCCTCCGAGCACGGCGCTCATTCCGGTCTCGGTCAGGGCCGCAGCATCCGCCATCGCGCGTCCGCGCAGGCCCACGAGCCGCATGCCCTCGTCAGCGGTGATGACGTCAGCGGCCACGAGTGCGGCGATCTCGCCCACCGAGTGACCAGCGAATCCGGCCGCCGGCCGTCCGACGCGCGACTGCAGGGCCTCCCAGGAGATGAGGCTCGCCGCGACGATCAGCGGCTGGGCGACGCGGGTGTCGCGGATGCGGTCGGCATCCCACTCGGTGCCGGCGGCGATCAGATCGACCTCGGAGTGCTCGGAGAACGCCTCGAGACGCTCGCGCACTCCGTCGAGTTCGAGCCACGGGGCGAGGAAGCCGGGGGTCTGAGAACCCTGCCCGGGGAAGACGGCGATGATCACGGGATCCATCCTGTCAATATTCGTGGGGAGACATCTGTCGGAAGCGGGACAACAATGCCACGATCCGTTGTCGAGTGTCGATAAGGCGCGCGCCGTGTCGACTCGCTGCGGTCAGGGGGCGTGGCGTCGAAGCGTCGACGGGCGGCGGCGTGTCGCGTCTGTGCCGATGGAACCGAGGATGAGCGCTGTCTGCAGAATGAGTGCCTCGCGGGGTCCCGTCGCATCCCACCCGATGACCTCCGAGACGCGCTTCAGTCGATAGCGCACCGTGTTGGGATGCACGAAGAGTTCGCGCGCGGTGGCTTCCAGCGATCGACCGTTGTCGAGGTAGCTCCAGAGCGTCGCCACGAGGTCGGGGCTGTGCGTGTGGAGTGGACGGTAGATGCGCTCGACCAGAGTGTGCTTGGCGACCGCGTCGCCGGCCAGCGCGCGCTCGGGCAGCAGGTCGTCGGCCTCGACCGGTCGGGGTGCGTGTCGCCATGCGCGGGCCACGGCGAATCCGGCCAGCGCGGCGCGTGCGCTCTGACTGGCTTCGACGAGGGCGGGCACCGTAGGCCCCAACACGAGGTGGCCGTCACCGAACCCTGGTTCGAGGCGGCGGGCGATCTCGTCGAAGGGCAACTCGACGGTGGTCTCGTCGACGCGGCCCGCGAGCTGGGCGCGCCCCACGACCAGAACGAGACGAGATCCCTGCACGCCGATGAGAACGTCGACGCCCAGCTTGCGCGCTGTGCGTCGCACCTGGTCGACATCGAGCTGCGGGGGAGTCGTGCCCACCAGCACAGCGACCTCGCCGTGACCGTGCCACCCGAGGGCTGCGATGCGGCTGGGCAGCTCCTCGTCGGTCTCGCCCGTGAGGATCGAATCGACGACCAACGCCTCGAGCCGGGCGTCCCAGAGCCCGCGCGCCTCGGCGGCACGGGCGTAGACATCGGCGGCGGCGAAGGCCACATCGCGCGAGTAGAGCAGGATCCCTTCGCGAAGCTGACCGCCCTTGCCCCTCACCCGTTCCTCGGTCACTTCGACCGTGACCCGGATGAGCTGCAGCGTCTGCTGCAGGCTGACGCTTCGCAGCAGCTCACGAGGAGCCGCCGCGAAGATGTCGGCCGCGACCCACGGCGTGGAGGTGGGGTCTTCGTACCAGGTGATGAACGAGGTGATGCCCGCCTGCGCGACGAGGCCGACGGCCGATCGTCGCGCAGGCGGCATCTCCGCGTACCAGGGCAGCGATTCCTCGAGCCTGTTCAGAGTCGCGGTCGCCAGGTCGCCCGAGATCCGCTTCAACCAGGCGAGGGTCTCGGTCTTGTCCATCGGGGCGACTCCGCCGCGCGTCACGGGTGGATCAGCTCTCGCCGCCCGCGTTGCCGCTCGTGCCGGCGGTCACATCGTGCAGCTTGTACTTCTCGATCGCCTGCGCGACGAGACCACGGTCGACCGTGCCCTCCTGCGCGAGCGCCTGCAGCGTGCGGACCACGATCGACGGGCCGTCGATCTTGAAGAAGCGACGCGCGGCCGCGCGGGTATCGGAGAAACCGAACCCGTCGGCACCCAGGGTCGAGAAGTTGTGCTGGACCCACGGACGGATCTGGTCCTGCACCGCGTGCATGAAGTCGCTCACGGCGACGACCGGGCCCGGCGTTCCCGCCAGCTTCTCGGTGATGTACGCCTGTCGCGGCTCCTCGTCGGGGTGGAGGAAGTTGTGCTCATCAGCGGCCAGACCGTCGCGGCGCAACTCGGTCCATGAGGTGACCGACCACACGTCGGCCCCCACGCCCCAGTCGTCCTTCAGCAGCTGCTGGGCTTCGAGTGCCCACGGCACACCCACGCCCGAGGCGAGGATCTGGGCGCGTGCGCCGTCCCCCTCACCGGTGGAGATGCGGTGGATGCCGCGGATGATGCCATCGACGTCGACATCGGCCGGCTCGGCGGGGTGCACGATCGGCTCGTTGTAGACCGTCATGTAGTACATGACGTTCGGGTCGGGGTGCTGTCCGCCGTACATGCGATCGATGCCCGAGCGCACGATGTGCGCGATCTCGTACCCGTACGCGGGGTCGTACGACACCGTCGCCGGGTTGGTCGAGGCCAGCAGGTGCGAGTGACCGTCGGCGTGCTGCAGGCCCTCGCCGGTCAGGGTCGTGCGTCCGGCCGTGGCGCCGATGATGAAGCCTCGGGCCATCTGGTCGCCGGCTGCCCACTGGGCGTCGCCCGTGCGCTGGAAGCCGAACATCGAGTAGAAGACGTAGACCGGGATGAGCGGCTCGCCGTGGGTCGAGTACGAGGTACCCGCCGCGGTGAACGCCGCGACGGCGCCCGCCTCGTTGATGCCGACGTGGATGATCTGGCCCTGCGGGCTCTCCTTGTAGGCGAGCAGCAGCTCACGGTCGACCGAGGTGTAGTGCTGACCGTTCGGGTTGTAGATCTTCGCCGTCGGGAAGTAGGCGTCCATACCGAACGTGCGCGCCTCGTCGGGGATGATCGGCACGATGCGGTGGCCGAAGTCCTTGACGCGGAGGAGGTCCTTCAGCAGTCGGACGAACGCCATCGTCGTGGCGATCTCCTGCGTTCCGGAGCCCTTCTTGGGCAGCGCGTAGGCCGCATCACCGGGGAGCTCGAGGCCCACGTGGTGCGTGCGGCGCTCGGGGAGGAAGCCGCCCAGCGCGTTGCGGCGCTCGAGCATGTACTGGATCGCCTCGTCCTTCGGCCCCGGGTTGTAGTACGGGGGAAGGTAGGGGTTCTCCTCGAGCTGCGCATCGGTGATCGGGATGTGCATCACGTCGCGGAACGACTTCAGGTCGTCGAGGGTCATCTTCTTCATCTGGTGGGTCGCGTTGCGACCCTCGAAGTGCGGACCGAGGCCGTAGCCCTTGATGGTCTTCGCGATGATGACGGTCGGCTGACCCTTGTGCTCCTGTGCCGCCTTGAACGCGGCGTAGACCTTGCGGTAGTCGTGGCCGCCGCGCTTGAGGTTCCAGATCTGGTCGTCGCTGTAGTCCTTCACCAGGGCAGCGGCGCGCTCGTCGCGGCCGAAGAAGTGCTCGCGCACGTAGGCGCCGCTCTCGGCCTTGTAGGTCTGATAGTCGCCGTCGGGCGTGATGTTCATCAGGTTCAGCAGCGCACCGTCGGTGTCGCGCTTGAGCAGGTCGTCCCATTCACGACCCCAGACGACCTTGATGACATTCCAGCCCGCGCCGCGGAAGAAGCTCTCGAGCTCCTGGATGATCTTGCCGTTTCCGCGGACCGGGCCGTCAAGGCGCTGCAGGTTCGCGTTGATGACGAACGTCAGGTTGTCGAGTCCTTCGTTCGCGGCGACCTGGAGCTGGCCACGGCTCTCGACCTCGTCCATCTCGCCGTCACCGAGGAACGCCCACACGTGCGAGTCGGAGACGTCCTTGATCCCGCGGTTGGTGAGGTACTTGTTCGACATCGCCTGGTAGATGGCGTTGATCGGGCCGAGTCCCATCGACACGGTCGGGAACTGCCAGAACTCCGGCATCAGACGCGGGTGCGGGTATGACGGGAGGCCGTTGGGCGCCGCGGACTTCTCCTGGCGGAATCCGTCGAGCTGCGCCTCGGTCACACGACCTTCGAGGTACGCGCGGGCGTAGGTGCCGGGGGAGGCGTGGCCCTGCACGAAGATCTGGTCGCCGCCGGACGGGTGGTCCTGGCCGCGGAAGAAGTGGTTGAAGCCCACTTCGTAGAGGGCGGCCGACGAGGCGTAGGTCGAGATGTGACCGCCGACGCCGATGCCGGGGCGCTGCGCCCGGTGCACGGTGACAGCCGCGTTCCAGCGGATCCACGCGCGGTAGCGGCGTTCGACCTCTTCATCGCCGGGGAACTCCGGCTCGTTCTCGGCCGCGATCGTGTTGATGTAGTCGGTCGTCGGAACCATCGGCACCCCGAGGTGCAGGTCCTTCGACTCCTTGAGGAGACTCAGCATGATCTCGCGCGCACGCTGGGGGCCCTTGGCCTCCACCAGCTGCTGGAGCGATTCCTGCCATTCCGAGGTCTCTTCGGGATCGCTGTCCTGCGGCCCCTGCGAGTACGGATCCTGGTCGTGAACAGTCACAGAAGACCTTTCTTCGGCTGGCAGATCATGCCAGACACTCACCATGGCAACGCGGATCGCTTTGTTCGATCCGCACAACGCACCATCGACCAGCCTAGCGAGTCGTGAAGCATCCGGATCATCGCGACAGGTGTGCCGCCTCGACGAGTCGTCCGTCGACGATGTTCTTCACGTCGTGCATGCGGGGCAGATGCACGAGATCGTGGGTCACGAGAAGCGTCGAGGTGCTCGTCTCCCCGCTGAGCTTGAGGATGAGCTCGATGATCTCGGCGCCACGCTCCTGGTCGAGGGCGCTGGTCGGTTCGTCGACCAGCAGAACGCGTGGATCGTTCATCAGGGCGCGCGCGATGTTGACCCGCTGGCGCTGACCTCCCGACATCTGGTGGGGACGCTTGTCGACGTGAGAGAGGAGCCCGACGGCCTCGAGCAGAGCGTCGGCCTTCGTGCGCGCCGCGCTGCGGTTCTTCCGGCCGCGACCGCGGAGTTCGTCCATCACGACGAGCTGCTCGCGCGCCGTGAGCGAGGGGATCAGGTTGGACTGCTGGAAGACGATGCCGATCTTCTCGCGCCGCAGAGCCGTGGCCTCGCTGGCGCTGAGTGCTGTCGCATCGACGTCGTCGATGAGGACGAGACCCGAATCGGGGCGGATCAGCGTCGCCGCGATGGCCAGAAGGCTGGACTTGCCCGAGCCGCTCGGTCCGGTGATCGCGGTCACGGTGCCGGGGCGTGCCGAGAGTGTGACGTGATCGACCGCGGTGATGCGGGAGTCTCCGTCGGGGAAGGTCAGGGTGACGTCGTCGAGTCGGATCATCGGTTGCTCCCGAGTGCTGTGAGGGGGTCGGCGGAGGTGACGGATCGCAGGGCGAACGCCGCCCCGGTGAGACCGAGGGCGATCATGATCACGCCCGGCACGATGGTGGTGAGTGGGCTGAGCAAGAACGGCAGGGCAGAACCCGCCAGGCCGCCCAGGAAGGCGACGAGAGCGAGTCCGACACCGATCCCGATCACGAGCACCACGAGCGCCTGCCCGAGGGCGTCGCGGATGAGCGAAGGCGTGCCCGCGCCGAGGGCTTTGAGAACGGCGATATCGCCCTTGCGCTGCATCGTCCACACGGTGAAGAACGCCCCGATCACGAGCCCGGAGATGCCGAACAGCAGTGCGACCATCAGCAGCAGGGAGCCGATCTCCGAGCGGAACGACGCCAGGGCGGTCAACGATTGCAGCGTCGTCGTCGAGACGGTTGCGGTGGCCGCATCAGCCGCTGCCCAGTCGGGATCGCCGGTGACGGCCATCACCGTGGCGTACGCACCGGGGCTGCCCGTGGCAGCCGACAGCGCCTGCCAATCGTGGAGCGTCATCTGCACGACCGGGGTGTGGCTGTACCAGAGGTCGGCGACGACCGACCCCACGGTGTACGACGTTCCCGCGATCGAGAGGGCGTCGCCCGCGGACACATCGAGCGCCTCGGCGACCGTCTCCGAGACCACGACGGAGCCGTCGCCCCCGACCTGGGCGCCATCGATACCCGCCTGCACACCGAACACGGCGACAGCGGTGCGCGCGTCGCCGGACTCGGCACGGGTCTGGCTCACACCGATCGGCTCGACCCTGTCGACACCGGCCGTCGCCGACCACTCGTCGACGATGCGGGAGCTGACCGCGGAGTCGGCGAACGTCGGTTGCGCATCACCCGACGGCGCCGCGAAGACGATCCGGTCGCCCGGAAGCGCCAGAACGGCAGAGATGTTCTGGGTGGCGAGACCTCCCGTGAGGCCGCTGAGGAATCCGACGAGCACGGTGATCAGTGCGACCACCGAACCTATGAGAATGAACCGTCCGCGAGCGAAGCGGAGGTCGCGGAGAGCGACGAACATGGCAGTCCTTTCCTGCCGCACACGGCGTGAGGGTGCGGCGACGCATTCCACTCTCGCGACCCACGACGCCGTCGACATCGCCCACGGGCACAGCCTCGTCGGGCTGAAATGCCGTCTTCCGGATCGTCCTTTCGAAGGATGCGGGCAACACCCCGCTGCGTAGGATTTCGACCATGCCCCACACCGCGCTGACCCCGGTCTTCGTGGGCTTGCGCGTCGGATTGCATGTCGTCTTCGGGGCACTGACCGTGCTCGTGATGGCGCGAGCGGTGCTGACGCGCGCCGACGCCGAGGCCGCGATCATCGGCATCGCTCTCCTGCTTCTCACGACGTACGCGCTCGGCGCGCTGATAGCTCGCCGGGCACCTCGTCGCCGAACGGGCGGCGCGATCTGGCTGGGCCTTCTCTCCGTCGAGTGGATTGCGCTTCTCTGGCTGACCCCGGAGGCGTCGTATCTCGTCTTTCCGCTGTTCTTCCTCTACCTGCATCTCCTCGGCCGGTGGTGGGGCTCCACCGCCATCGTCATCGCGACGGTGGTCGCGATCTGCGCCCTCGGTCTCCACGGCGGGTGGAGTGTCGGCGGGGTCGTGGGGCCTCTCGTGGGCGCTGCCGTCGCACTGTTGATCGGGCTGGGCTATCAGGCTCTGGCCCGGGAGGCTGAGCAGCGCGACGCGCTCATGCGCGAGCTTCTCGCCACGCGCGACCAGCTCGCCGCCACCGAGCACGAGTCGGGCGTTCTCGCCGAACGAGCCCGGCTCGCCCGTGAGATCCATGACACGGTCGCGCAGGGCCTGTCCAGCATCCAGATGCTTCTCCATGCCGCAGAGCGCGCCGATGCGTCGCGACCCGGCGTCGAACACATTCGTCTCGCGCGGGAGACGGCCGCCGACAATCTCGCCGAGGCCCGCCGTTTCATCCGTGAACTCACTCCGCCCGACCTCGAGGACAGAGGTCTGGGCGGGGCACTGCGTCGCCTCGCCCGCACGCAGTGGTCTGTCGAAGGACTGACGGTCGACGTGCGGGTGGCCGACAGCGTGTCGTTGCCGATGCACGTACAGACAGCCCTCCTACGGGTGGCGCAGGGCGCCGTCGCGAATGCGATCCAGCATGCGGAGGCCCACCACGCCACCATCACCCTTACCGCCGATCGGGAGCGGTTGCGCTTCACGATCGAAGACGATGGCACGGGCTTCGACGCCGAAGAAGCGGCGAACGCATCGCGGAGTCGCTCGGACTCGTTCGGACTGCGCGCGACCCGCGAACGCATCGACCAGCTCGGCGGCACCCTGTCGATAGATTCCGCGCCTGACCGAGGCACGACCCTCGCTGTCGATCTCGTTTTGGAGGGGACCGCATGATCCGGCTCGTGATCGCCGATGACCACCCGATCGTGCGGGCGGGAATGGCTGCTCTGTTCGACCTCGAGGATGATCTCGTGATCGTCGGCGAGGCCGCCACGCCCGACGACGCCGTCGCCCTGGCGGAGAGCATGAACCCCGATGTCGTGCTGATGGATCTGCAGTTCGGGTCGGGTTCACAGGGGTCGGGCGCCGAGGCGACGCGCCGCATCCGTGCCCTCGACGCCGCACCGTACGTGCTCGTCGTGACCAACTACGACTCGGACGCCGACATCCTCGGTGCCGTGGAGGCGGGAGCAAGCGGGTATCTGCTGAAGGATGCCCCGCCCCACGAGCTCATCGGAGCCGTGCGGGCCGCAGCGGCGGGGGAGAGCGCGCTGGCGCCCGTGATCGCCTCGCGCCTGCTCGACCGGATGCGCGCGCCCCAGGCGAGCTTGAGTTCGCGGGAGATCGAGGTGCTGGAGCTGGTCGCTTCCGGCCTCTCGAACACCGAGGTGGCCTCGACGCTCTTCGTGAGCGAGACGACCGTCAAGTCGCACCTGGCCCACATCTTCACCAAGCTCGGCGTCGCGTCGCGAACAGCGGCGATCTCTGCAGCTCGGCAACGCGGCATCCTCCGGTGATATCCGGGGACTACGCCGGAGCCGACCCGCGTCACGCGCCGAGGATCGGCTTGCCTCCGGTGACCGGCAGCACGGCACCCGAGATGTAGCTGCCCTCGTCCGACCCGAGCAGTACATAGGCGGGGGCGAGCTCGGCGGGCTGACCCGGGCGACCGAGTGGGGTGTCTTCGCCGAAGGATTCGACCACGTCCGCAGGCATCGTCGAGGGGATGAGTGGCGTCCAGATCGGACCGGGTGCCACGGCGTTGACCCGGATGCCGCGCTCGCCCAGCATCTGCGCCAGCGAAGCGGTCATGCTCGCGATTCCCGCCTTCGTCATCGCGTAGGGGAGGAGCTGCGGAGTGGGGGAGTCCGACTGGATCGACGAGGTGGCGATGATCGCCGACCCCGGCTTCAGCAAGGGGACGGCGGCCTTGGCGAGGTGGAAATAGGCGCTGAGATTCGTGGCCAGGGTGAAGTCCCACTCCTCGTCGGGGATATCGGTGATGTCGTCGCGGTACATCTGGAACGCCGCGTTGCTGATGAGGATGTCGAGCCCGCCCAGCTGCTCGGCCGTCTCGCTCACGACCCGCCGGCATGTCACCGGATCGGAGAGATCTCCGGGCAGGAGGATCGCGCGCCGCCCCGCCTCTTCGACCCAGCGGGCGGTGTCTCGGGCGTCTTCGTGCTCGGAGAGGTACGCGATCGCGACGTCGGCACCTTCGCGCGCGTAGGCGATCGCCACCGCCTTGCCGATTCCGCTGTCCGCACCCGTGATGAGCGCGATTTTCCCGTGCAAGCGGCCCGATCCGACGTAGCTCTGCTCACCGTGGTCGGCGAGCGGCTCGAGCTGCGCCTCCGTGCCGGGGACGTTCTGTTGCTGCGCGGGCTGACTCATGAGACGTTCTCCTTCGGCCTATGGCGAGGGCGATCTCGGACCGGACACGCCCACGTCGCCCACGTTACGGCGGCAGCACCGGCGTCGCCCCGGGGTGTTCCCCGTTGGCGAGATGAGGTAACCGATCGCTCCCGGGCTGCGGCGTGTCCCCCATGTGGGGGACACGGTGACCTAGAGTGGCAACAGCTCAGACGCCGAGACGGTGCACTGGGCTGGACGGCGCCGCACGACCGTGGCCCTCCTGATGACCACGTGTCGTTGTGCCCTCTGCCGACTCCACGCTCGATTGGACGCGGATGCCGACACCGTACCGAGGCGCCCCACCCTCCGCCCGCGGCGCGGGCGTTGAGGCACAGGCCGCCCGTGCGCGGCCGGGCCCTGGTGTCGATGATCCCTGCGGCGAAGCATCCGTTGCGCACCGGGACGGCGAATCTCCCGGTCCGCTCAGCGCGCGGTTCGCGGTGGGTGCCGACGCTCAGCAGATCAGACGTGCCGTCGCACGCGCCGCCTCCGACGCAGCCGCACGGCAGCGGGTCTTGCGCACCGTTCAGACACAGGCGATACGTGCCCTTCTCGAGATCCACCCCGTGCACCCGGTTCGGCACATCGCCGCGGCGCTGGGGATGAGCAAGAACGCGGTCGCGCGCGAACTGCAGACGTTGGCCGACGTTGCCGATCCGATCGAGCCGTGCACCAGCACCCAGGCCGTGCGAGAAGCATGGGCGACGAGAGCCTCGGCCTGACGCAGCGCCGGGTCGATCCGATCGGACGACGAACGATGGTGGGCCCTGCCGGGATCGAACCGACGACATCCACGGTGTAAACGTGGCGCTCTACCAGCTGAGCTAAAGGCCCTCGAGACCATTCTAAACGGGCGCGGCCCTCGAGCCGTGAACGCCCGCGACGCAGACCGGCGGGTAGGTTGGACACGTGAACGCCGACCCCTCAGACCAGCGCCGACTGCTCGACCTCGCCGAGCTCGACGCCCGCATTCGACGGGCTGAGAACACGCGGAAGAACCCGCCGCAGGCCGCGCGCGTGCAGGAGCTGCTCAAGCAGCGCTCCGTGCTTTCGCAGGAGCTCTCCTCGCGGGCCGGTGTGCGAGACGATCTCAAGCTCGAACTGTCGCGCATCGAGAGTGACGTATCGGTCGTCGATGCGCGCAGTGCTCGCGACGCCGGGCGGCTCGCCGCATCCACCAACTCGAAAGAAGCGCAGGGTCTCGAAAGCGAGATCGCCGCGCTCGCTCGGCGCAAGTCCGACCTCGAAGACGCTGAGCTCGTCGTGATGGAGAAGCTCGAAGCGGCCGAAGCGTCGGTCGCCGAGCAGGAAGCCGTTGTCGCCGCGACGAACGAAGAAGGCGCGCGCCTGAGCGCGGAGGCCAAGCAGGTCGTCGCCGACGCGACACGCGAACTCGAGACCGCTCAGCGCGACCGCGGTGCTGTCGCCGGTGGCATCGACCCCGCGCTCGTCGCCCTCTACGACCGGCTCGCAACGCGTGGCAACGCCGCGGGGCACCTGCACCGCGGAACGTGCGAGGCCTGCCGCATGGTGCTCTCGGGCACAGACATGAACAAGATCCGCCAGGCGGCCGACAACCTCGTCGTGAACTGCCCCGAATGCGGCGCGATCCTGGTGCGCACCGAAGAATCCGGGCTGTGAGCCCCCACTCCGGTGACGCGCGCTGACCCGCGCCCCCATTGGATCGTTCTCGGGCGCGACGACGGCGACACGCTCTGGGCTTCGCTCGATGCGATGGGCGCGACGATCGCCACGGAGCGCGTGCGCTCCACTGATCTCACGACCCGGATCGCGCGCGAGGAGTCGCTCGGCTCGGTGCGGTGGGTCTGGAGCGACACCCCCGCGTGGTACCCGTCGTTGCTCGCCGCAGGGGTGAGGATCGCGCGCTGCCACGACCTGCGCCTCTGTCACGCCATCTTGCGCGACTCGGAACTCGTCGCCGCCGGCCACCCGGTGCGGTCGGCGCGCGCCTGGGACGCCGCAGGAGTCGACGGAACGGATGCTGCGCCCGCACTGTTCGATCTGCCCTCGGGCGCCGACGCGTTGCCGGCGGATCTCGGCAGCGCCCTCGCCGAGTTCGCCCGGCAGCGCGACGCCCTCGACACGGCGTCCGATCCGGGCCGCCTTCGTCTGCTGACCGCTGCGGAGTCGGCGGGTGCGCTGATCGCCTCCGAGCTTCGAGCGGCGGGTCTGCCGTGGAACGCCGCGGAGCACGACCGGATCCTGACCGGGATGCTGGGGGAGCGACCCGCCCACGGCGGCCTGCCCGCAGCCATCGTCGCCAAGGCGGCGGAGGTGCGCAACGCACTCGGCGATCCGCAGGCGAGCCTGGACTCCCAGCCGAAGCTGCTGCGCGCACTCCACCGGGTCGGCGTCAACGTCGAGTCGACCTCGCGGTGGGAGTTGCGTCGGCACGAGCACCCCGTCGTCGTTCCTCTCATCGAATACAAGCGCATGATGCGCCTTCTCACCGCGAACGGCTGGAGCTGGCTCGCAGAGTGGGTGGACGACGATCGCTTCCGCCCCGTGTATGTGCCCGCCGGGGTCGTCACCGGGCGCTGGGCGTCGTCGGGCGGCGGAGCATTGCAGATTCCGCGTCAGCTGCGCGCGGCCGTGCGGGCCGACCCGGGGTGGAAGCTCATCGTCGCCGACGTCGCGCAACTCGAGCCGCGGGTGCTGGCGGCGATGTCGAGCGACACCGCGCTGGCAGATGCCGCGCGGGGGGCCGACCTCTACGGAGCGATCGCCGAGCGCGGCAAGCTGGAGGGTCGCGAAAAGGCGAAGCTCGCTCTCCTCGGCGCGATGTACGGCGCGACCTCCGGCGAGAGCGGCCGTCTCGTTCCGCAGCTGCGCAGGACGTATCCCCGCGCGATGAAGCTCGTCGACGACGCGGCACGCACCGGAGAAGACGGTGGCGTCGTCTCCACCTGGCTCGGGCGCACGTCGCCGCCGCCGTCGCGCGCCTGGCGCGACCTGCAGTCGGATGCGACGGACGACGCGGCATCGGCTGCCGACACCGACCTCGCCCGTCGGGTCGGCCGAGACCGCGGTCGGTTCACCCGCAACTTCGTCGTGCAGGGCACCGCCGCGGAATGGGCGCTCGCGTGGATGGCCGAGCTGAGGAAGCGTCTCGCGGCGATGCCCATCGTCGAGCCCGAGCGGGCCGCACGCGCTTCGGGTCCGGTCTTCGCCCGGCAGGCGCATCTGGCGTTCTACCTGCACGACGAGGTCGTCGTGCACGCACCGGCCGAGCACGCGGATGCGGCGGCCGACGCGATCGTCGAGGCCGCAGCATCCGCCGGCCGTCTGCTCTTCGGAGGCTTCCCCGTCGACTTCCGACTCGACGTGCACATCGCCGACAGCGCGGAGAAGGCGTGAACGCCGCCTAGACTCGACCACGCGAATGGGTCGGCTGGACGGTCGCGTCACGGGTTCGCCCGTGCCGAGGAACGTCCGGGCTCCACAGGGCAGGACGGTGGGTAACACCCACCCGGAGTGATCCGCGAGACAGTGCCACAGAGAGCAGACCGCCTCATCGGTCCCTGAGCTTGTCGAAGGGGCGATGGGGTAAGGGTGAAAGGGTGGTGTAAGAGACCACCGGGGTCGTGGTGACACGACCCGCACGGTAAACCTCGTCCGGAGCAAGGCCATACAGGGGATGTTGACGCGGCTCGCCGAGTTCCCGGGTAGGCCGCTAGAGCGGCACGGCAACGTGTCGCGTAGAGAGATGACCGTCCACGGGGCTCACGCCCCCGGACAGAACCCGGCGTACAGGCCGGCCCATTCGCACCTCGCCGGTCGTCCCCTTCGACAAGCTCAGGGACCGACCGCTGAGCCCTGCCCGGTGGCTGAGCCTGTCGAAGCATCCGGGCATCCGCCGACCCCTACTTGACGGCGGGCAGCGCCTCCGGAACGGGCACGGCCAGCGACGCGGCACCGATGATGCCGGCGTTATTGCGGTGCACGGCGGGCACGATCGGGGTGTTGAGCTTCAGCAGCCCGAGGAACTCGTCGGAGTGCTTCGAGACGCCCCCACCGACAACGAACAGGTCGGGGCTGAACAGGAACTCGACGTAGTCGTAGTACCACTGCAGTCGCTTCGCCCACTTCTCCCACGACAGCTCCTCGCGCTCCATGGCCGAGTAGGCGGCGTAGCCTTCGGCGTCGCGCTTGTGCTCCGCGCGCTGAAGGTGTCCGAGCTCGCTGTTGGGGATCAGCACGCCGTCGTAGATCATCGCCGAGCCGATGCCGGTTCCGAGGGTGGTGAGAATGACCAGACCCTCGACGCCCTTGGCGGCGCCGTAGCGCACCTCGGCGATACCGGCGACGTCGGCATCGTTGGCGAAGTGGATGCCGCGGCCGAGGCCGTCTTCGAAGAACTTCTCGGCTTCGAAGCCGATCCACGATTTCGACACGTTGGCGGCGGAGAGCGTGCGACCGCTCTTCACGATCGCGGGAAACGCGACCCCGAGCGCGAGGTCGGTGTCATCGGCGACCCCGAGCTTGTCGAGCACCTGCGTCACCGCGTCGAGCACGTCCTTCGGCTCGGCGCCGGCGGGGGTGGGCACCTTGATGCGGTCGCTGAGCAGCTCGCCCTTTTCGAGGTCGACGATCCCGGCTTTGATGCCGGTCCCGCCGATGTCCACTCCGACTGCTTTCGACGCGTTCAATGCCATGCCCCCACCCTATCCAGCGAGAGGTGCGCGATCAGTAGGATCGACAGTGGCCCTTCGGAACCTCGAAGCAGCCCGCGCGCCGTGTGAAACGAGGAGTCTTCCGTGACCGATGACAGCGAGAAGTACTGGTACAACCTGACGACGGGCCAGGTCGAGCGCGGCTTCGCGTCTCCGATGGTCGATCGCGCCGGCCCGTTCGACACCGCCGAAGAGGCGGCGAATGCTCCCGCCCTCCTGCGCGAGCGTTCGCGCGAGTGGGACGAAGACGAGGCCCGCGAGAAGAATTGGGGCGCCGACGGCGCCCAGAAGTAGTCGATCCGTAACCCGAGGGGACACCATGGACAAGCAGCGTGACTTCGTACTGCGCACGATCGAGGAGCGCGGCGTCAAGTTCGTGCGCCTGTGGTTCACCGACGTCATGGGGACCCTCAAGTCGGTCGCCATCGCGCCCGCCGAGGTGGAGGGCGCCTTCGCCGAGGGACTCGGTTTCGACGGCTCGGCGATCGAGGGACTGACCCGCTCCTACGAGTCGGACCTGCTCGCACACCCCGATCCGACCACCTTCCAGACGCTGCCGTGGCGCGGTGAAGTCGACCCGACCGCGCGCATGTTCTGCGACATCACGACCCCCGACGGTCAGCCCGCCGTGGCCGACCCGCGGCACGTACTGAAGCGCACGCTCGCGAAGGCGGCCGACGCCGGGTTCACGTTCTACACGCACCCCGAGATCGAGTTCTACCTCCTGAAGTCGTCCACCCTCGGCGCCAACGGGCAGCCCGAGCCCGTCGACTCCGCCGGATACTTCGATAACGTGCCCGGAGGCACCGCCCACGACTTCCGTCGCCGGTCGGTGCGGATGCTGGAAGACCTCGGCATCTCCGTCGAGTTCAGCCACCACGAGGGCGGGCCCGGCCAGAACGAGATCGACCTCCGTTACGCCGACGCGCTGACGATGGCCGACAACATCATGACCTTCCGCACGGTGATCAAAGAGGTCGCGATCGAGCAGGGCGTCTACGCGACCTTCATGCCGAAGCCGATCAGCGGACAGCCCGGCAGCGGCATGCACACGCACATGTCGCTCTTCGAGGGCGACATGAACGCCTTCTACGAGGAGGGCGCGCAGTACCAGATCTCGAAGGTCGGTCGACAGTTCATCGCCGGCCTCCTGCGCCACGCGAACGAGATCTCGGCCGTGACGAACCAGTTCGTCAACTCGTACAAGCGCCTGTGGGGCGGCGACGAGGCCCCCAGCTTCATCTGCTGGGGCCACAACAACCGCTCCGCGCTCGTGCGTGTGCCGATGTACAAGCCCAACAAGGGCCAGTCATCGCGCATCGAGTACCGCGCGCTCGACTCGGCGGCGAACCCCTACCTCGCCTACGCGCTGATGCTGGCCGCGGGCCTCAAGGGCATCGAAGAGGAGTACGAACTCCCCGCCGAGGCGGAGGACAACGTGTGGTCGCTGACCGATTCCGAGCGCCGCGCCCTCGGATACGCCCCACTGCCGCAGAGTCTCGACGACGCCCTTTCCTACATGGAGGAGTCGGAACTTGTCGCCGAGACGCTCGGTGAGACCGTCTTCAACTACGTGCTGCTCAACAAGCGTCGCGAGTGGCAGCAGTACCGCGCCCAAGTGACGCCGTTCGAGCTGCAGAGCAACCTCGAAATGCTTTGACCCGAGAGACGCGCCTGAGAGGGGTCGGCCGATGACGTCGAGTGATCGGTCGTCCCCTCTCACGGGTCTCGCACGTCGCGGTTTCGCGCGCCTCACCGAGGCCGACGCGCTGCTCGACGAACTCGCCGGTCTTCTCTCGGTCGACCGTGAGGAACTGACCGCAGCCGCTTCCCGCTCCGCCGACCCCGATGAGGCCCTCTCGGGTCTCGTGCGGATCGCCCGCCGTAACGCCGACGCCGTGCGGACGGCGGCGGCGGATGCTGCGGCCTGGCGCGCAATCTGGAACCTCGCCGGCGCCTCGCTCGGTTTTGGCGAGTTCTATCTGCGCCACCCGGAGGAGCTCGTGCACCTGCGCGGAGCGGGCGAGAGCCTGCCTGCCGACGAGGCGATGCGCGCGGCGATGCTCGAGTCGGTCGGAGCCCGCGACGGTTTCGCGGAGAGCGGGGGAGAGGCGGCGTGGGTCGCGCTGCGCGTGCGCTATCGCAGCATCCTGGCCCGTATCGCTGCCTACGACCTGGCACAAGACGACCCCACCGAGGTCGTCGACTCCGTCTCCGCGCGCCTGGCGGATGCTGCCGGCGCTGCCCTCGAGGCCTCGCTCGCCGTCGCCCGCACCCGGGTCTCGGATTCTTCGGCGGGCACGGCCGCCTTTCCGCATGCCCAGGTCGCGGCGACCTGCTTCGCGATCATCGCGATGGGAAAGGCCGGGGCCCAAGAGCTCAACTACGTCAGCGACGTCGACGTCATCTTCGTCGGCGGCACCTCCGACGAAGACGTCGTGAGCGAATCGCGCGCGATCGACATCGCGACGCGTCTGGCGGTGCAGACCATGCGGGGGATCTCGGGCGCCGAGATCGAACCCGGCCTCTGGGAGGTCGACCCGAACCTGCGCCCCGAGGGCAAGCAGGGTGCTCTCGTGCGCACGCTGGACTCCCATCTGACCTACTACGACCGCTGGGCCAAGAGCTGGGAGTTCCAAGCCCTGCTGAAGGCACGCGCCGTCGCCGGCGACACCGACCTCGGCGAACGCTACGTCGCGGCGGTGCAGCCGAAGGTCTGGACGAGTGGCGCTCGAGAGAACTTCGTCGAAGGCGTGCAGAAGATGCGGGAGCGGGTCACCGACCATATACCCGCCGATGAAGTCGCCCGCCAGATCAAGCTAGGACCGGGCGGCCTCCGCGACATCGAGTTCACGGTGCAGCTGCTGCAGCTCGTACACGGCCTGAGCGATGAACGGATCCGCCAGCGCGGCACGCTCGCCGCCCTCGACGCACTCGTCGCGGAGGGATACATCGGGCGCACCGACGCCACCGCGTTCGAACGCGACTACCGCGTGCTGCGGCTTCTCGAGCACCGCCTGCAGTTGCGGGCGCTGCGGCGCACCCACCTCATGCCGATCAAACCCGACGAGCAAAGGGCCCTCGCGCGTTCCTCCAAGCTCGCCGAGACCGGCCAGGGGGTGCTCGACCTGTGGGAAGCGACCAAGCGCGAGGTGCGCGACATCCATGTGCGCCTGTTCTATCGCCCGCTGCTCTCGGCCGTTGCGGCCCTGCCCGAGGCGGAGCGCACCCTCTCGACCGCTCAGGCACATGACCGACTGAGCGCGATCGGCTTCCGCGACCCCGCCGGCGCGCTGCGGCACATCGCCGCGCTCACGACGGGGTTGAGTCGCAAAGCATCCATCCAACGTCACTTGATGCCGGTCATGATCCGCTGGTTCGCCGACGGGGTCGACCCCGACTACGGTCTGCTTGCCTTCCGACGCATCAGCGAACGCCTGGGCAACACCCCGTGGTTCCTGCGGATGCTGCGCGATTCTTCGGCCGCAGCCGAAAGCCTCACTCGTGTGCTGTCCGGCTCGCGGTACATCGGTGAACTGATGGAGTGGATCCCGGAATCGGCCGCGTGGCTCGACGACGAGGAGCTCTTACGACCGCGCAGCGGCATCTCGCTGCAGGAGGAGGCCCGGGCGATCCAGGCACGGCACGCCAGCGTCGACGACGCCATGCGGTCGGTGAGGGCTCTTCGGCGCCGCGAGATGCTGCGCACGGCGATGGCAGGCGTGCTCGGCGTCGTCACGATCGAGGAGCTCGCCAGCGCGCTCACGACGATCACGGAAGTATCCATTCAGGCAACCCTCCGTGCGGTGTGGCACGAGGTGGTGCCGCCCGAAGACGGGGCACTCGATTTCGCGGTCATCGCGATGGGACGCTTCGGTGGCTCCGAACTCGGCTTCGGCTCCGACGCCGACGTCATGTACGTCTACCGGGCGAACGGTGTTCCCGCCCAACGCGCTCACGACCTCTCGGTGAAGCTCGTCGCCGCCATCCGGCAGCAGTCGGAGGATCACCGCCTGCCACTCGACCTCGATGCCGACCTCCGCCCCGAAGGACGCAACGGCCCGATCGCGCGCTCCCTCGAGGCGTATGCCGAGTACTACCGCCGCTGGTCGCTCTCGTGGGAGGCCCAGGCGCTGCTGCGCGCGCGCGGGATCGCGGGAAGCGTGAAGCTGCTCACGGCGTTCTTCGAGATGGTCGACGGGGTGCGTTACCCGCCCGCGATAGATCCGAACGGGCTGCGCGAGATCAAGCGGATCAAGGCCCGCGTCGAGAGCGAGCGGCTTCCGCAGGGCGCCGATCCGTCTCGCCATCTGAAGCTCGGGCCGGGCTCTCTCAGCGACGTCGAGTGGCTCGTGCAGGTGCTGCAGTTGCAGCACGCGCACGAACTCCCAGGCATGCGCACCACGTCGACCCTGCGCGCTCTCGAGGCCGCCCGAGAAGCCGGGTTCATCGAGGATGCCGACGCCGAGCGCCTGCGCGAGACGTGGTTGCTCGCGAGCCGGCTCCGCTCAGCGAACACGCTGCTGTCGGGCCAGACCAGCGACGCCCTGCCCACCGACCGGGCGAAGCTCGACGGGATCGGGCGCATCCTCGAGTACCCGCCGCGCTCTGCCTCCGTGATCGAGGAGCAGTGGATGGGCACGTCGCGTCGCGCGCGACGCGTGTTCGAGCGCCTCTTCTACGGCTGAGCCGTCGCACGTATCACGCATCCGCGCCAGCCCCTCGCCCCATGCCCTTTGGCGGAGTTGGCTGGTGGAACACCACGATCACAGGAGGATGCCATGACTGACAAGAGCAACCCGAACAGCACCGACTCCCTGTCGCAAGACGACGACGCCACCGGCGCTGGCTCGGAATCGCCCGAAGAAGGCGCCGCAGCGATGGACGACGCAGAGGACGCCGTCGAGAACTGACGGAGCGGCGATGGCGGGGGATGCGGTGGGAGCCCCGCCGGCGTCATATTTTCGGACGGGGCCGCTCGTCTGGATAGGGTGAAGTCCGGCAGCCGCACAACCCGAGCGCGGCGGCTCACATCATCCGGCCAGAAAGCTCCACCATGACCGTGACCCCGTCCGCTCTGCCCGACACCGTTCGCAACGTGTATTCGAGCGTCGAGAAGCGCAATCCGCACGAACCCGAGTTTCTTCAGGCCGTCCGAGAGGTGCTCGAGTCCATCGCTCCCGTGCTGGAGCGATACCCCCAGTTCGTCGAGGGCGGCATCCTCGAACGGTTGGTCGAACCCGAGCGTCAGATCCTCTTCCGCGTACCGTGGGTCGACGATGCCGGCCGCTTGCAGGTGAACCGGGGCTTCCGTGTGCAGTTCTCTTCGGTTCTCGGCCCCTACAAGGGCGGTCTGCGCTTCCACCCATCGGTGAATCTGTCGATCATCAAGTTCCTCGGATTCGAGCAGATCTTCAAGAATGCGCTCACCGGGCAGGGCATCGGCGGGGCCAAAGGCGGCAGCGACTTCGACCCGCACGGACGCTCCGACGCTGAGGCCATGCGGTTCTGCCAGTCGTTCATGACTGAGCTCTACCGCCACCTCGGCGAGCACACCGACGTTCCGGCGGGCGACATCGGTGTGGGCGCCCGCGAGATCGGCTATCTCTTCGGGCAGTACCGGAAGATCACGAACCGCCACGAGTCGGGGATGTTCACGGGTAAAGGCGTCCAGTGGGGCGGTGCGGAGGTGCGCACCGAGGCGACCGGCTACGGCGCCGTCTTCTTCGCTCAGCAGATGTTGGCCGTCCACAGCAGATCGCTCGACGGTCTCAGGGTCGGAGTCTCAGGCTCGGGCAACGTCGCGATCTACGCGATCGAAAAGGCCTGGCAGCTGGGTGCAACGCCTGTCACCGCATCCGACTCGTCCGGGTACGTCGTGGACCACGAGGGAATCGATGTCGCGCTCTTACGGCACGTGAAGGAGGTCGAACGCGCGCGGATCCACGAGTACGCGGCGCGGCGTCCGTCCGCTCGGTTCGTCGAGGGGGCCCGCCCGTGGGAGGTCGCGGTCGACATCGCCGTCCCGGCCGCGACGCAGAACGAGCTCGACCTCGACGATGCGCAGACACTCATCGCCAACGGTGTCTGTGCCGTATCGGAGGGAGCGAACATGCCCTCTACTCCCGAGGCCATCGCCGCCTTCCAGGGCGCGGGAGTTCTCTTCGGTCCTGGCAAAGCAGCCAACGCCGGCGGAGTCGCCACATCCGCACTCGAGATGAGCCAGAACGCGGCGCGCCAGAGGTGGAGCTTCGACGACAGCGAGCGTCGGCTCCGTTCCATCATGGCAAGCGTCCACGACGCGGCCTTCGACGCGGCCGAGCGGTACGGTCACCCCGGTGATTATGTGATCGGCGCGAACTCCGCCGGCTTCGAGCGGGTCGCGCACGCGATGCTCGCGCAGGGCGTCATCTGACGCGTGCGGTACACACGCGGCCCGATCATCGAGTTCGGAACGGGGGGCGTCTGAACCCCACCATCAGCTGTCGGCGTTCGACCCTTTACTCGGGGAGGGCTCGGGGATCAGACGAAGACCCCCGGTTCCGTTGGCGAGATCGGCGAGTTGGCTCAGCCACTTGCGGTTCAACGGCAGATCACTGCGCTCGTCAAAACTGAAGTAGAGCGACGAGCTCGATGAAATCCACACCGTGCCGTGGAGACCGGGCTTGGCGAGAGCGTCGTCGCCGTGTACGTCGGGCTCGTTGTCCCAGTTGAAGCCGAAGCTCTCGTTGCGTCGGAGCTTCGTGAGCATGACGGCACGCAGGTGCTCGAGACCCCGATCGTCGATGCGTATGGCGGGCGCAGTGCCGTAGATGAGGTGTCCCATGTGTGTTCCTTCTCGAACAAGCGTGGGGATCGCAACGATCCGCGCGCTATCGAAGGCTACAACACGCGTGTCCGTGAGGCCCTAACGCACGCGGCGTCCAATGGAAAGGGGGCGGGTGTACGCGCGATGGGGGAGTACATGTGGATGATGCACAGGATCCACTACGCGGGCGACTCGTTCCTCACCGGCTCGGACATCGCACGTGCTCTCTTGGAGTATGCGCAGGTGCTCGCATCCGTAGGGCAGGCGGCCACCGTAGAGATCCCGACCCTGTCTGACGACGGCACCCCCGGCCGATCTATCATCCTCATCGGCCCCTCGAGTCAGGTCATCGCCGGAACGGAGGACTCGGCTCATCCTGAAATCCTCGATCCTGACCTGGTCGCGTCGATGGCGTCCAGCGTCGAGCTGCTTCAGCACCCAGCGGGGTCATCGTCAGTCGTCACGGCTCGTACTCGCGCCCGGAACCGGGAGTGGGAGAACGACGAATGGGACGGGCTCGACGTCATCTAGCCCAACGCTCCACGACATCGCGGTGTGCATCGTCGCGGTCGACGCCCTAGTCGACTCCGCTTGTCCTCCGAATGGGGGACGGCCTCATAGCCGGCGTCGTCGATAGCCACGCCGCACGCGGACTCCGCGTGGTATCGCGGAGGTGAGCTTCGTGGAGCCCGAGTCGGGCGCGCTCAGTTGCCTCCGGTAACTCGGAGGTCTGCGCCGGACGTGAATGCGGCGCCCGGACCGAAGAAGTAGGCGACGGCATCGGCGACCTCGTGGGGATGCGCAGCGCGGCGCAGCGGGATGCCGGGGGCGCGCTCTTCGGGAGCGTTCGGGCGCCCGCCATCCGCGTGGATGGTCGTGTACGTGGTGCCGGGTGAGACGGTGTTCACGCGCACGCCCTGCGGGCCGAACTCTTTCGCCAAGCCGGTGGTCATCGCGTTGATCGCGGCTTTGCTCATCGCATACGGCACGTAGGTGTTCGGCGCGCCGCTGGTCGCAGCGCCGGAGGAGATGTTGACGATCGTGCCGCCTTCGCCGCCCCTTTCCGTCGACATCGCTTCGAGCGCTGCACGGGTTACGGCGATGGGCGCGAGGACATTGATGCGCAGCATCCGCTCCACTTCGGCGAGGTCGATGCCGATGTAGTCGCCGATCCGCATGGTGATCCCGGCGTTGTTCACGAGGCCGGTCAGTCGGTCGTACTCGGCGAGTGTTGCCGGGACCACGCCGGCGGCGTCGTCGAGGTCTGCAAGGTCCGCCCGGATGAGCAGCACCCGCGCGCCCAGGGCTCGGCACGCTGCCGCGACGGCCCCGGCTTCATCACGGGCGACCCTGTAGGTCAGGGCGAGGTCATGGCCGTCAGCGGCAAGTCGCTCTGCGATGGCGGCGCCGATACCGCGGCTACCGCCGGTGACGATCGTGACGGGTCGGGGTCCGGTCGATTGCATCATTCGGCAAGCCTACGTTTCGCCGGCGTGCGACCAGGATGCACAGTACGAGGACGCGGGTGCCACCTCCACCGTGTTTCCGCGGGTTGTGGGCCGTTGAAACGTCCTCACACCGGCTCCAACGCCGGAATTGATGATCCTTCTATGCGACCTACGGACGTAAGAGATGAGACCCCGGACGTCTCGGCGCTCGCAGTGACCCGAGCAACGGTGTCTGACGAGTCGCTGCAGGAGTTTCTCGAAGACATCGACAGCATCGTGCGCCTCTAAGGGCTCGGGAGTAACGCGTCGACTCTGCTCACTCGTCGGTGAGCCCCGCATCGTGCACGATGCGAGCGATCTGCACGCGGTTGGTGGCCTCGAGCTTGGCGAACAGGCGCCCGATGTGCGTTTTGACGGTCGCGACCCCCATGTACAGCGATGCCGCGATCTCGGCGTTGGAAAGGCCGCGACCGACGGCGACGGCGACGGCGCGTTCGCGGTCGGTGAGCCGCCCCAAGAGCGCTACAGCGTGGGTGCGCCGGTCGTCGGAGCCGCTGCTGACCGCGGCGATGAGCTGCGCGGTGACGCTCGGCGAAAGGATCGACTCTCCTCTGGCCACCCGGTGCACGCCGTCGACGAGCTCGGTGGGCGAGGTGTCTTTGAGGAGAAAGCCGACCGCACCGTGGCGCAGGGCGTCGAGGACGAGATCGTCGGTGTCGAACGTGGTCAGCACGATGACCCGCGCCGGGTCGGCGCGCGCCGTGAGCGCCTTGGTGGTTTGGAGGCCGTCCAGCCGCGGCATGCGGATGTCCATGAGTACGACGTGCGGGGCAGCGGTTGCGATCATGTCGAGCGCCTCGCGCCCGTCGGCCGATTCGCCGACGATGGTGATCGCCGCATCGCCGCCGAGAATCATCCGGAGTCCTGCGCGAACGAGGGCGTCGTCGTCGACGATCGCCAGGCGGATGCTTCGCTCCGTCACGCCCATGGCAACCTCGCCGTCACGACGAAGCTGCCGTCGCTGTCGATGCCGTGAGCGAGGGTTCCGCCGGCAAGTTCGGCACGCTCCTGCAACCCGGTGAGCCCCATGCCGCTGCCCGCGGTCAAACCCGCGGATGCGTAGCCCACCGAATTGCGCGCGGTGACCCAGAGCTCGTCATCCCGACGCTCTAGGCGCACCGTCACGGGCGCACCGGGCGCGTGTTTGCGGGCATTGGTCAGGGCCTCCTGGATGATGCGGTAAGCGGTGCGCGAGACCGCCTCGGAGAGGTCGTCGAGTGCGAGGCCATCCGCATCCGTCGTCACCTGCATCCCGGCGTCGCGTCCGTCGGCGACGAGGGCGGGCAGCGCCGCGAGCGTGGGCTGCGGCGGTTCCGCGCGCCCCTCGTCCTCGGCAAAGGCGTTCTCCGACGCCCCGCGGGCCTGCGCCCCACCATCGACATCGCGGAGCACTCCCAGAATCTGGCGCAGTTCGGTGAGCGCCAGTTGGGCGTTGTTCTGGATGACCGCCGCGGCCTCCGCCGTTTCGTCGCGGGTGAGGTCGGTGCGGTAGGTGAGGGCTCCGGCGTGGAGGCTCACGAGCGAGATGTGGTGCGCGAGCACGTCGTGCATCTCTCGGGCAATGCGGGTGCGCTCGGCCTCGCGGGCCGAGTCTTCGCGCAGGGCCTGTTCGCGCTCGGCGGTCCTCGCTCGTTCGCGCAGTGAGGCCAGCAGGTCACGGCGCGCGCCGATGTAGAACCCTGTCGACACGCAGATCGCGTACACGGCAACGGCGACGCCGCCCGACGCCCACCGAGAGATGACCTCGCTCGCGACACCCGGCACACTCGGGCGCAGCACGAATTCGTAGAAGAGGGTGCAGACAATCCAGACGAGCCCGACGACGACCACGGGACGCCACCGCCGCCGGGTGCTCATCGACACGATCGCGAGCATGGCGGGGCCCACCGAGAAGACCGAGACGGCCGAGAGGCAGGCGGTCAGCACGGCGACGAGCAGCGGAAAGCGTCGGCGCAGCGGCAGGAGCGCCGTGGCGATCAAACCGAGGACGAGATCGAGGATCGCAAACGCACCGATCGCGGCGTTCTCGTCGGCGGGGAGGCTGTCGGGGTTCGGGCCGATGTACTCGGCCACCGTGAAGATCCAGAAGAGAAGGCCGACACCGAGAGCGACGAGATAGCGCCAGATGCGTGACCACGGTCGAAGCGGTGGGGCGGCGGATGCGGCGGGCAGACGCACCGCGTCTTTCCGGACAGCGCGCACGGGGAGGCTCGGGCGGACGGTCACGTTTCGAGCCTAAGACGCGCGTCGCGACATCCGCTCACCCCTTCGGCTCGGTCGCCTCCGACCAAAGGAGGAGGCGACCGAGACCGCGCTCCGATTTGCGGGGAGCGTAACCGCGCGACGCTGGAACACATGATCACCGCAGAGAACCTCACCAAGAAATACGGCGCGAAGGCGGTTGTCGATGACGTGTCGTTCACGGCCCTCCCCGGCCGGATCACCGGCTTCCTCGGCCCCAACGGTGCAGGTAAGTCGACGACCATGCGGATGCTGTGTGGTCTCGCCGCTCCGACGTCGGGATCCAGCACGGTGTTGGGCGTGCCCTTCCACGCGCTCGACAACCCCGGGCGCGATGTCGGAATGCTGCTCGACGCGAGCGCCCAGCATCCGGGTCGCACCGGTCGCGAGACCCTGGCCATCTCGGCTCACCTCATGGGCCTGCCCGCGAGCAGAGCAGATGAACTCCTCGAGGTCGTCGGGCTCACCACCCGCGAGGGCGCCTCGCGCGTGCGCGGCTACTCCCTCGGGATGCGTCAGCGACTCGGTATCGCCAGCGCCCTGCTCGGCGAGCCGGACGTGCTGATCCTCGATGAACCCTCGAACGGACTCGACCCCGCCGGGATCCGATGGATGCGGGAACTCCTCACCTCCTTCGCCGCCCGCGGCGGCACCGTACTGCTGTCGTCGCACCTGCTGCTCGAGATCGAGGCCGTCGCAGACGACCTCGTCATCATCGGGCAGGGTCGCATCCTCGCCCAGGGGAGCGCCGCCGACCTTCTCGCGACGAAGGGCACGCAGGTGGAGAGCCTCGACAACGCCGAACTCGCCCGAGCCCTCACCACAGCCGGGTTCGAGGTGACGACGACGCCGACGGGGCTGACGACCTCGGCAACCGTCGAGGAGGTCGGGCGGCTCGCCCTCGCCGCCGCGATCGCTGTGACCGACCTTCGTCCCTCGGCGAACGCCGGGCTCGAGGAACTGTTCTTCTCCATGACCGCCCAGCACGGGCGAGAGGATGTGTCCGCATGACCACGCTCACCCCTGCCGTCCCCCGCATCCGCTCTTCTCAGGGGATTCCGTTTCTGAGGCTCTGCGCCGTCGAGCTGCGCAAGCAACTCGACACCCGCGCCGGACTCTGGCTGCTCGTGTCGATCGCCGTGATCAGCGCCGGGTTCATCGCGCTCAACCTGTTCACCGCCGAGTCGGAGTTCGTCACGTGGACGAACCTCACGGGGGCGGCCTCCACCGGGCAGTTGTTGCTGCTTCCGCTGATCGGCGTGATGGCGGCCACGAGCGAGTGGTCTGCGCGCACGGCTCTCACGACCTTCGTGCTCGAGCCGCGTCGCACGCGCGTCAACGCGGCGAAGATCGCCTCGGCCAGCTCACTCGGCGTCGCGATGATGGTCGTGACGCTCGGGGCGAGCGCGCTCGCGAACCTCATCGGCATCGTGTGGCTCGGCGGCGACGGATCGTGGGCGCTCGACGGGGGAGTGGTAGCCGGAACAGCGCTCGCGCTCGTGCTGCTCGTCATTCAGGGGGTCGCGTTCGGGCTCGCGTTCTTGAGCACGCCGATCGCGATCGTGGCGTACCTCGGGTTGCCCACGGTGTGGACGGTGCTCACCCTCACGGTCGAGTCGCTCCGCGAACCCGCGCAATGGCTCGACACGAGCGTGACCTTCACAACCCTCATGACGGGCGAGATGACCGCCGACGACTGGCCGAAGCTGCTGGTGTCGGTGCTGATCTGGGTCGGAATCCCGCTCGCCTTCGGGCTGTGGCGCACGGCTCGACGCGAACCCTGAGGCGGGGTGCCGGGGGAGAGCGCACGTGGAGCGGTCTCGGGTAGCTTTCCCCCATGGGCGCAGACAGGAGTTCGAGAAGGTCGTCGTCCTCAGGGGGTACTCAATGCACCGCGTTTGCCACGCACCAAGTACGTGTCCCTACGCGTTGCTACGCGTGAGACCCCGAAGTACAGCTCGTGTTGGGCGAAGGTGCGGTCAACCCCGTGATTCCGGGGACGCGGGGTATTGATCGGGGTCATATTCGTGGACACTTCGGGTCGTTTCTGGACGCTCAATGGACACCTCGCCGCGAGCAGGCGACTGCTGCTGCTGCTCCGAGACTCCGAACATCTGACCTTCCACTTGCGCCTCGTCCACGCTAGGCGATCATCGGTCTTGGCGAGTGCGTTGATCATCTATGCGTGCACGCATAGCATGGTGTTATGACAAGTCCGTCCACCCTCCTACGCGATGCGCGTCGTCGTGCTGGCATTTCGCAGGCGGAGGTCTCGAGGCGCAGCGGGATCGAGCAGTCGACGATCAGTCGGATCGAGGCGGCGACCTCCGACCCTGGATGGGAGACGATGACCGCTGCCCTGGAAGCGTCTGGGTGGACCGTCAAGATCGAGCGTTCCCCGACTGCGTCGCTCATTCCGACTCGCGAGATCGCAAAGTCGATAAGGGGGTGGTTGCGCAGGGGCGAGGACTGGACCGCGATGCTCGACATGGTTGAGGCTGCCGGTCGTATCCGCGCGCTCGGTGCTCTCCCGGAGGGGGGCCTGCCGCGGTGGGCCGTCGAGGAACCTGCGTCGACCGGTGACCGAAAATGGGACACTCTTCTCGCGACCGGGATGGCCTACTCCATCGAGATGATCGGCGGCACACCGGAACTGTGGATGGACAACGTCCCTCCGTTGAGCGAGCCCACGATGTTGACAAGCGACGATCCGGGTGATGAGTACCGGGCCAGGCTCCGGGCGCAGACTCCGGCGCGATTCCTTGCGAAGAACATCCTCACGCGCGACCGCGACTGGACGACTGCATGACAGAGCTGCGGATGATCCGCGCGGACTAGGTCGGCGGTCTCATCTCTGAGCTCGTCAGCAGATGTGAGGAGCAAGGCGTCCGGGTCGACGCGTACCTCGTCGGTGGCGCTGCCCTGACCCTTCAACTTGAACGCCCGCGGATGACCCCCGACCTGGACGTCCTGCTGCTCAATCCCGACCCGAGGATCATGTCCATTGCGGAAGCGATGGCGGACGAGCTCAATCTCGACCCGGCGTGGCTGAACTCGCGCGCGTTCGCTTTACGACACCTCACGCGCCGCGGTCGCGGCGGTGCTTACCGAGAGGCCGACGAATGAGTGAAGTACTCCGGGTCGATGACATGACCGCGCATCCGGTGTCGGACGACTCCTACGTGGTGATGCTGGGGGATTCAACCAGCGCCACCCTCGGACGAGTGTGGCAGGTCCACCAGTCATGGTGGGCCGCATTCCGATTCCACGCTGTGGTGGACGAATACGGCAACTACTACGGCGACTCCGCGCCGCCGGAGCTGATCGCCATGGTCCCCTCGCTTGAGGATGCTGTGCGCGCGTACGGGCCGCAAACATGAAAGAGCCCCCCGGATCCGTTCCCGGGGGGCTCTTCAGAGGATTCTGCGGACTAAACGCGGACTAGACGCCCGTTCTGCCCCGCAATCCCGGTGGTTGTGGCTAGACGCCGAAGTACAGCTCGTACTCGAACGGGTGCGGACGCTGCGCGATCGGCTGGATCTCGTTCTCGATCTTGTACTCGATCCAGGTGTCGATGAGCTCCTGGGTGAACACGCCGCCGGCGAGGAGGAACTCGTGGTCTGCGCGAAGCGCCTCGAGCGAGTCGAGAAGCGAGTTCGGAACCTGCGGGATGTTCTTGGCCTCTTCGGCGGGGAGCTCGTAGAGGTCCTTGTCGACGGGCTCGTGCGGCTCGATGCGGTTCTTGATGCCGTCGATGCCTGCCATCAGCTGAGCCGCGAACGCGAGGTACGGGTTGCCCGAAGCATCCGGTGCGCGGAACTCGATGCGCTTCGCCTTCGGGTTCGAACCCGTGATCGGGATGCGGATCGCGGCCGAGCGGTTACCGGCCGAGTAGACCAGGTTGACCGGGGCCTCGAAGCCCTTCACCAGACGGTGGTAGCTGTTCAGCGTCGGGTTGGTGAACGCGAGCACCGCGGGCGCGTGGGCCAGCAGACCGCCGATGTACCAGCGCGCGACGTCGGAGAGCCCGCCGTAGCCGGTCTCGTCGTAGAACAGCGGCTTGCCGTCCTGCCACAGCGACTGGTGGGTGTGCATACCCGAGCCGTTGTCGCCGAAGAGCGGCTTCGGCATGAAGGTCGCGACCTTGCCCCACTGCTCAGCGGTGTTCTTGACGATGTACTTGAACTTCAGGATGTCGTCGGCCGCGTGCAGCATCGTGTCGAAGCGGTAGTTGATCTCCTGCTGACCGCCGGTGCCGACCTCGTGGTGCGAACGCTCGAGCTCGAAGCCCGCCTCGATCAGCTTCAGCGTGATGTCATCGCGGAGGTCAGCCGTCTTGTCGACGGGGGAGACCGGGAAGTAACCGCCCTTGTAGGGGGTCTTGTTGGCGAGGTTTCCGCCCTCTTCCTCGCGGCCCGTGTTCCAGGCGCCTTCCTCGGAGTCCACCGAGTAGAAGCTCGAGTTCTGCTTCACCTCGAAGCGCACGTCATCGAAGATGTAGAACTCGGCCTCGGGGGCGAAGAACGCGGTGTCGGCGATGCCGGTGGAGGCGAGGTACTTCTCAGCCTTCTTGGCGACCTGACGCGGGTCCTTCGAGTAGATCTCGCCGTTGCGCGGGTTGTAGATGTCGAAGACCATGACAAGCGTCTTCGCTTCGCGGAACTGGTCGAGGTACGCCGTGGTGACGTCGGGGATGAGCTGCATGTCGGATTCGTGGATGTTCGCGAATCCGCGGATCGAGGACCCGTCGAACAGCTGTCCGACGGTGAAGAACTCCTCGTCGACGGTGGCCGCGGGGATGTTGAAGTGCTGCTGCACACCCGGGAGATCCGTGAAACGGATATCGAGGAACTTGACGTCCTCTTCCTGGATGAAGCGCAGAACCTCGGACGAATCTTTGAACATGAAGACTCCAGAGGTAGCGAATCGGGATGTGCCGGCCGCTAGGCCTGACCAGTCGAACCTATCGGCAGGGCATTGCTCGCCAGTGTCCCATATGTTTCCGGGATGTTACGAGCCCGTGGTTAGGCTTGCCGGATGACCTTCGCCCCGTCCGACTTCCCCGGTGATCGACTCGGATACCCGAAAGAAGGTCCGGGATCGGTCGCGCGCCTCGGTCGACGCGTCGGTGCTCTCTTCATCGACTACGGCGCGGCCTACCTGATCTCGGGATTCTTCGCGTGGGACGCCGTCGCGATCTTCGTGATCTTCGCGGCGATTCAGATCGTCTTCCTGCCGACCCTCCAGGGCAGCCCCGGGCACCGCCTCGTCGGGCTGCGCCTGCAGCGCCTCGACGGCGGCTGGGTGGGGCTGTGGAAACCGGTGATCCGTACCGTGCTGCTGATCCTCGTCATCCCCGCGGTGATCTGGGACGCCGATCAGCGCGGCCTGCACGACAAGGCCGTCGGAACGGTCCTCGTACGCCGCTGACGCAGGATCAGCGCGGACGCGGGGCGCGCGCCTTCGTCGGGTCGATGCCCTTCGGGATCGGCAGCGACGCGAGCGACTGCGACACCGAGTCGACGCGCTTGATGACCGCGGCCATGGACGCACGGTCGACCTTCTTGGGCAGCGACTTGATCGCCGAGGCGAGGTTCTTCACCTCGACATCGTCGTCGCCGTGCCCGAGATAGAGCACCGTCACCGGCACACCAGAGGCCACGCGCTGGATCTTCGAGCGCTCTTCGTTCACCAGACGGGTGAGACGGCCGCGCGAACCCTCGCCGACGAGAACGACGCCACCACGGCCGATGGCACGGTAGACAGCCTCCTGCGTGCGGGGGTTCACACCCACCGGCATCTCGGACGCCTGCCAGTGACGACCGAGCGACGTCGAGAGCACGTGCCCCGCGGCGCCCGGCATGCCGTCGATCTTGCGGTACATGGCCTTGGTCGATAGCCGCGTCATCGTGATCATGGCGGCCAGGATGCCCGCGAGAAGGCCAGTGAAGCCCCAGAGGATGACGCTCCAGATCGCGAACGGCGGGATCAGGAATCCGATGCCGATGCCCAGGGCGATACCCAGAACGACGATGCCCGCCAGCACGTAGGGGAGCCATTTGTAGGCATCCCGCGTGAATGTGAACAGGGTGCGGAGCTGGGAGAAGAAATTGGGGCGCTTCTCAGGAGCGGTGGGTCGAGCGGCCATGGTTCGATTCTAGCTTTCGCGTTGCGTCGTCTCCTCCCCAGCCCTGGAGGGGTGATCGATCATGCACTTCTGAGCATCATCGTCTTCCTCGCGCGACGCGGATGACGAGCATCGGAACATGCTCTCCCCGCCGATCTCGCAGGCATTCGACACCTTCCGCACCGTGCGATCGGTGCAGCCACCCGGGAGTCCGTTCGACGCCAGGATCGCAGAGAGCGTGGACGGGCGAACGATGATGCTCGCCGACCGCTCGGCGGTCGCCGACCTGCCCGGATGGAGTGCGCAAGACCACGCGCATCTTCTCGCGCCGGTCGACATCGTGCGTCGCGCAGACGGTCACGACGCCGTCTTTCCCGTGCTCACCGAGAGTGTGACGCAGTTCTTGCAGAGGCGGCAGGATGCTGGCGCACCGGTCGCCGGCGGAGAAGCCGTCACCATCGCCGTGAGCATCATTCGCGGCCTGTCGGCATCTCTCCTGCGGAACGAATGCGCGGAGGGCGAGTGGTGGCTCACCGACGACGGTCGGCCGCTTCTCGTGGAGGGGGTCGGCCACGAGACCGCTCGCGAAGCGTCCGCGCGTCTTCTGACCACCATGGCAGAGTGCCTGCCCCGCACGCGTGTCGGCGCGACCCTGAATGACGTCGCCGATGCCGTGCGGCAAGCTGATGCAGCGCGGATCGACGCGGAGTGCGAAGACGCGCTCTTCGCGTGCGCCGAGCCGGAGCCCCTGCTGACCGAGGTCTTCGGCCCGCGGCGGGCAAGACATCTCACGCCGACCCCCGAGACCGATCAGCCGCCGCGTGAGCGGTCCCTCTGGCGACGCCTCGCGTTTCACATGGACGCAGACCTCGCCGACACCGCGTCGGACGTGGTGCATGCCATCGTCCGCCGCATCCGTCGATCCCCGTCTCGCCGACGGCCGATCGTCATCGCCGTCGTGATCGCGGGCCTTGTCGTGGTGGCCGGGCTGCTCTGGCCCACCGACGGGGACGACGCCGACCCGGCAGCGGATCCGGCGCCGCAGGCTTCTGCAACCCACACCGACGGCGGAGGGCAGTCGTCGGATGAACCGGCCCCTGTGACTGGCGATCTCGCCGCCGTCACAACCGAGCTTCTCGATCGCCGCATCGCCTGCGGCGACAGCGCGTGTCTGGCGACGGTGCTGGAAGATCCGGCGCGGAAGCTCCCCGCGGGCGTGATCAATCACCCCGCGGAGGCCCGTCGGGCCACGCTCCTCGACGACCTGGGGGGAATCGTCGTCGCCCGGGTCGACTCGCTATCGGGCCGCGGCACGCAGATCATCACGGTCGTCGAGACCACAGACGGATGGCGCATCCGCGACGTACACGACGTCACCGATGCGCCATCCTGAGCCTCGGCGGGGCGGTGAACCCCGGGAGGATCGATTCTCAGATGCCGAGCTGGCCCTCGAACTGGGCGGCCTCCAGGCGCGCCTTGACTGCCCCGAGGAAGCGGGCTGCGTCCGCTCCGTCGATGATGCGGTGGTCGTACGAGAGGGCGAGGTAGACGTACGAACGCACAGAGATGGCGTCCTTCCCGTCGACCGAGACGACACCCGGCTTCTTCACGACCGCGCCGAGGCCGAGGATGGCCGACTGCGGGAGGAAGACGATCGGGGTGTCGAACAGCGCGCCGCGCGAACCGGTGTTGGTCAGCGTGAACGTGCCACCGGCCAGCTCGTCGGGCTTCAGCTTGTTGTCGCGGGTGCGCGCGGCGAGATCGGCGATCTCACGCGCCAGCTCGGCGAGGTTCTTGCCACCCGCGTCGCGGATGACCGGGGTGAGCAGTCCGCGCTCGGTGTCGACGGCGATCGACACGTTCTCCGACTCGGGGTAGACGATGGAGTCGCCGTCGACCGTGGCGTTGACGATCGGGAACGCCTGGAGCGCCTCGATCGCGGCGAGGGCGAAGAACGGCAGGAACGAGAGCTTGTCGCCCGTCTTCTCTTGGAACTGCGCCTTGACCGCGTCGCGGTAGGCCGCGACCTTGGTGACGTCGACCTCGACCACGGTCGTGAGCTGCGCCGTGGCCTGCATCGATGCCACCGCACGCTCGGCGATGACCTTGCGCAGGCGCGACATCTTCTGCGTGGTCCCGCGCAGCGGCGAGACCTCGACCGGCGCCGGTGCAGCCGCGGTCGTCGCGGCAACGGGTGCAGCGGCGGCCGGAGCCTTTGCGGCCTCCGCCGCCTTCAACACGTCTTCCTTGCGGATGCGTCCGCCGACACCGCTTCCGGTCACGGTCGAGAGGTCGACACCCTGCTGGTGGGCCAGACGACGCACCAGCGGCGTCACGTAGGTGACCTCGTCGTTCGACGCGACGACGGAGTCGGCGGGAGCCGGAGCGGCCTCGGCCTTGGGAGCGGGTGCTTCCGCCTTCGGCGCGGGAGCGGCGGGTGCCTCGGCCTTCGGCGCCTCGGCCTTCGGAGCTTCCTCGACGGGCTTCTCGGCAGCCGGAGCCTCGGGCTCGGCGGCGGGAGCCTGGGCCTTCGGAGCCTCGGGCTCGGCCGGGGCCGCGGGGGCCGCGCCGCTGCCGATGCGCGCGAGCGCAGCACCCACCTCGACGGTCTCGTCTTCGGCTACCAGGATCTCCTGTAGCTTGCCCGCGACGGGGGAGGGGATCTCGGTGTCGACCTTGTCGGTCGAGATCTCGAGGAGCGGCTCGTCGACCGCGACATCGTCTCCGACGGCCTTCAGCCACCGGGTGACGGTGCCTTCCGTGACGCTCTCGCCGAGCTCGGGGAGACGCACCTCGGTCGCGTCGCCGGAGTCGGCGGGAGCGGCCTCGGCCTGCGGCTCAGGGGCGGCAGCGGGAGCCTCCGGCTCGGGCTGGGCCTGCTCGGCGGGCTCCTCGGCCGTTTCGGCAGGCGCTTCGTCGGCGGGGGCCGACGACGCCGGGGCGGACGAACCGTCACCGATCTTGGCGAGGATGGCGCCGACCTCGATGGTCTCGTCCTCCTGGACGAGGATCTCTTCGAGGACGCCGCTGACCGGCGAGGGAATCTCGGTGTCGACCTTGTCGGTCGAGATCTCCAGCAGACCTTCGTCTTCCTGGACGGTGTCGCCGACGTTCTTGAGCCAGCGGGTGACCGTTCCCTCGGTGACGCTCTCTCCGAGCGCGGGGAGGACGACGGAAGTGCTCATGAGCTTGTCTCCTTCAAAACCGTAAGTGGTTCTAGCTTAGTGACGCGAAATGCGTCAGAGCGTGTGCAGCGGTTTGCCCGCGAGAGCGAGGAACGCTTCTCCGAGGGCTTCGCTCTGCGTGGGGTGTGCATGGACGAACGGTGCGATGTCTTCTGGATGCGCTTCCCAGCCGACTGCCAACTGCGCCTCGGTGATGAGTTCGCCGACGCGATCGCCGACGAGATGCGCACCGATGATCGGGCCGTCCTTCTTGCGAACGATCTTCACGACACCGGGGGTGCCGAGGATCTCGCTCTTGGCGTTACCCGCCAGGTTGTACTCGTACGCCACGATCGCGTCGGCGCCGTGTGCGGCGACGGCATCTGCCTCCGTGACGCCCACCGACGCGACTTCCGGTCGCGAGTATGCGACGCGCGGGATCTGCTCGTCGGGGATGAGAACCGGCGAACGTCCGGCGATCTCCTCGGCGACGAAGATGCCCTGTTGGAAGCTCCGGTGCGCCAGCTGCGGGCCGACCACGATGTCGCCGACCGCCCAGACATGCGCGACATCTGTCCGGAGCCTCTCATCGGTGCGCACGAAGCCGCGGTCGAGCACGACGCCGGCCTCTTCGTAGCCGAGGCCCTCCGTCGCTGCGGCCCGACCGACGGCCACCAGCACGTAGTCGGCGGTCAGTTCGGTCCCCTCCTCCAGCCGCACGGTGACGGAATCGCCCGTCTGGGTCAGCGAGTCGAAGCGCACGCCGGTCCGCGCGACGATCCCTCGCTTGCGGAACGCGCGCTCGAGAGCCTTGCTGGACGACGCATCCTCGGTCGGCAGCAGTCGATCGAGGGCTTCGACGATGGTGACCTCGGCGCCGAGCGAGCGCCACGCGCTGGCGAACTCGACGCCGATGACCCCGCCGCCCAGAACGACGACGTGGTCGGGGATGACGTCGAGCTCGAGAGCATGCTCACTGGTGAGCACGCGGCCCTCCACCGCCAGGCCGGGCAGGGTGCGGCTGTACGAGCCCGTCGCCAAGATCACATCGCGACCGCGGTAGACGTCGTCGCCGACGCGTACCGCCGGCCCCTCGACGAGAACACCTTCGCCCGAGACGACGGTGATGCCCCGAGCGCTGACCAGCCCCTGGAGCCCCTTGTACTTCTTCGAGACGACGCCCTGGCGGTACTCGCGCACGCCGGCGGCGTCGATGCGGTCGAGGTGCACGTGCACACCCACGGATGCTGCGTCACGCGCGGTGTCGGCGACCTCGCCGGCGTGCAGCAGCGCCTTGGTGGGGATGCAGCCCCGGTGGAGGCATGTGCCGCCCAGCTTGTCTTTCTCCACGATCACGACCGAGGCTCCGAGTTCCGCCGCACGGAGGGCCGCAGCGTATCCACCGCTGCCTCCGCCGAGGATCACGACATCGGCCGTGTGGTCGGTCACCGCTGGGCCTCGGCGGCCAGGAGTTCGATGAGCGATCTCGTCGCCGCCCCGGTCACTCCCTTATCGGTGAACCCGAAGGCGCCGCCCTTGTTCATTCCGACCCCGGCGATGTCGAGGTGCAGCCAGGGGATCCGCGCCGCATCCGCGTCGTCAGACACGCGCCCGACGAACCGCTCGAGGAAGAGGCCCGCGAACATCGTGCCGCCCGCAGGGTCGCCCATCTTGGCGTTCTGCAGGTCGGCGATGGGGGAGTCGAGCTCGTCGCGCATGTGCTCCGGCAGGGGGAGACGCCACGCCAGCTCTGCGGAGCGGTCCGCGGCGGCGAGGTAATCCGCGACAGCGTCGTCGTCGCCCATCACGCCGGTGTGCCTCGTGCCGAGCGCGACGGTGACGGCGCCGGTGAGGGTGGCGATATCGACGACCAGGTCAGGATGCTCGCGGCTCGCTGCCACGAGGCCGTCTGCGAGAACGAGTCGCCCCTCGGCGTCTGTGTTGGTCACCTCGACGGTCTGACCGTCGAGCATCCGCAGCACGTCGCCCGGGCGGGTCGCGCGACCGGACGGCATGTTGTCGGCAATGCAGAGCCAGCCGGTGACCCGCACCGGCAGCTGCAGCGCGGCGGCGGCCCGCACCACGGCGAGAACGGTCGCAGCCCCGCACATGTCGTACTTCATGCCCACCATCGACGCCGCCGGCTTGAGCGACAGACCGCCGGTATCGAACGTGATGCCTTTGCCGACGAGAGCCACGTGGCGCGTTGCGCCGGCGGGCGCGTAGTCGAGACGCACGAGGCGTGGCGGACGGTCAGAGCCCTGCCCGACGCCGAGGATCCCGCCGAAACCGTCGGCGCGCAGGGCGTCCTCGTCCCACACACGCACGTCGACGGCGAGGTCGGCGACGGACGCCTGGGCGCGTTCTGCCAGATCGGCCGGGCCCAGCCACTCGGCCGGAGTGGTCACGAGATCCTTCACGAGGGCGACGGCATCGCCGATGGCCGCCACGGCGGCCACATCCTCGGACGACGGAGCGGCCTCGGTGTGCACGGTGACCTCGGCCGCTCGCGAAGCGGGGGCCTTCATCGCATACCCCGTGAAGCGGTACCCGCCCAGCGCGGCGCCCTCGGCCAGCGGTCGCCAGACGTCGCCGTCCGCGCCGGGAGCGGAGAGAGCAACCCGGTCGAACCCGGTGAGCGATCTGATCCCCGTGCCCGCAGCATCCCGCAACGATCCGGCGTCGTCCTTACGTCCACGCCCGGCTACGGCCAGGGGGAGCTCGACTCCTTCGGCGACGATGCGCTGGTACGAACCCGCGCCGCCGGTGAACCCGATACGGCGCAACTGCGCCGCGAGTCCGGGCCATCCGTCGATCTCTGTGGTGTCGTCGAGATGCGGAAGTACGAGGAGGAGCGCGTCGGCATCGGCCTCGCGGACCGATGAGCTGCTGTGCGCGAGACGGGGAAACGGCATGTCTCCATCCTAAGGAGCGCTGTTCGCTGTCAGCGGGACCCCCGCGCGGGTCCCGTGTCGTGCACGGCTTCTAGAGTGGAGGCATGCCCTCTTCAGCGCCGCTGTTCGAACGCGCCCCCTCGGCGCCGCCGGTGCCGCCGGGTCTGCCGCTCGTGATCGCGCTCACCGGCTTCACCGACGCGGGAGGAGCCGTCGCTCAGGTGGTGGAGTACTTCCGCGACGAGCTCGACCCGTCGCCGGTGTTCGCCTACTCCAACGACGTCCTGCTCGATTACCGCGCCCGACGCCCGATCATCTCGTTCGACGGCGATCGTCTCTCCGACTACCAGCCGCCTCGGCTCGAAGTCTCGCTCGCGCACGACGCTCTCGGACAACCGTTCGTCCTCCTCGCCGGCTACGAACCCGACTTCGCGTGGGACGCCTTCGCCGCCTCGGTCCTCGAGATCGCCGCAACGCTGCACGTCTCCTCGGTCACCTGGGTCCACGCGATACCCATGCCCGTCCCGCACACGCGTCCGGTCGGTACAACGGTGAGCGGCACTCGCGCCGACCTCATCGAGGCGCATTCGGTCTGGCGTCCGCAAACCCAGGTGCCCGCGACGATCGGTCACCTGCTCGAATACCGCTTCGCGGAGTCGGGGGCGCAGATCGCCGGCTTCGTGCTGCTCGTTCCCCACTACCTGGGCGACACCGAGTACCCCGCGGCCGCGTTGGCCGGTCTCGACAGCCTCACCGTCGCCACCGGCCTCATCTTCTCCGGCGACCGGCTTCGCGATGAGAACCGCGACTTCTTGACCAAGGTGCAGGATCAGGTCGAAGCGAGCGACGACCTGACTCGAATGATCGAAGGCCTGGAGGAGCGCTACGACTCCTATATGGCGGGCTCGACACAAGCGACGCCGATCATCCACACCGGCGACCTCCCCAGCGCCGACGAGCTCGGCGCAGAACTCGAGCGCTTCCTCGCCTCACGCCCGTCCGGTGAGGACGAACCGCGAAACGGCCTGGGCTGAGCGGAATATCGCACTGGACCCCGGTGTTATCCGGGGTGTACCCTTCCGCGCGCGTCAGGTCCGCTGCCCAACGTGTGCGACAATGAAGACCCTGACCCGTTGTCGACCGGTCGGCGTGTGCATCCGCTTCGCCGTTCGGACTTGACAAGGGTCTTACTAGTGTCCGAGAACGTCCGGCGGCAGCCGACGGACCTACCCGGCGAAAGGCGAAACGTGGCAGGCACGAGCACCAAGACCCGCACCCCGAAGGACACCGACCTCGACGACGTCGAGAGCGAGACCGCGGCAGCGCCCGCGAAGAAGGCCCCGGCCAAGAAGGCCCCCGCCAAGGCGAAGGCAGCCGCCAAGCCGAAGGCAGCGTCGAAGGCGAAGGCCTCCGACGAAGATCCCGAAGACGAGACCGAGCTGGACGGCGAGGTCGAGGTCGACGACTCGGACGACTCCGACGACGCGAGCGACGACGCTCCCGCGGCGGCGACCCCGAAGAAGGCAGACGGAGACGACGACGAGGAAGAGTCGACCAAGCCGGCCTTCACCGAGCCGCTCCCGACGGGGGCGATCGTCATCTCCTCCAGCGACGACGACGAGGTGCCGGTCTACTCGGCGCAGATCACCGGCGCCACGGCCGACCCCGTCAAGGACTACCTCAAGCAGATCGGTAAGGTTCCGCTGCTGAACGCGGCCGAAGAGGTCGAGCTCGCGATGCGTATCGAGGCCGGTCTGTTCGCCGAAGAGAAGCTGTCGCACATGTCGGCCGCCGAGAAGTCGAAGCAGCTCGGCCTCGACCTGCAGTGGGTTGCCCGCGACGGTCAGCGTGCGAAGAGCCACCTGCTCGGCGCGAACCTCCGTCTGGTCGTCTCGCTGGCGAAGCGCTACACCGGTCGTGGCATGCAGTTCCTCGATCTGATCCAGGAAGGCAACCTGGGCCTGATCCGTGCCGTTGAGAAGTTCGACTACACCAAGGGCTTCAAGTTCTCGACGTACGCCACCTGGTGGATCCGTCAGGCGATCACCCGTGCCATGGCAGACCAGGCCCGCACCATCCGCATCCCCGTGCACATGGTCGAGGTCATCAACAAGCTTGCGCGCGTTCAGCGCCAGATGCTCCAGGACCTGGGTCGCGAACCCACGCCCGAGGAGCTCAGCCGCGAGCTCGACATGACCCCCGAGAAGGTCATCGAGGTGCAGAAGTACGGCCGCGAGCCGATCTCGCTGCACACCCCGCTCGGCGAGGACGGCGACAGCGAGTTCGGCGACCTGATCGAAGACACCGAAGCGGTCGTCCCGGCCGACGCGGTCGGCTTCACGATGCTGCAGCGTCAGCTCGAGTCGCTTCTCGATTCGCTCTCCGAGCGCGAGGCCGGCGTGATCCGCATGCGCTTCGGCCTGGGTGACGGGCAGCCTAAGACCCTCGACCAGATCGGCGACACGTTCGGCGTGACGCGCGAGCGCATTCGTCAGATCGAGTCGAAGACCATGGCGAAACTCCGCCACCCCAGCCGGTCGCAGTCGCTGCGCGACTACCTCGAGTAAGCGGGAGCCTTCGTGACCGACGCAGCAAACGCCGGTAAAGCACTCACCACGATCGTCGACGGTTCGTCGTTCGCTCGCATCCCGATCCGCACACGGGTCGTGTTGCCGGGCGACGACCTCGACACGTTCCTCCGCGAGTACGCGGTGGGGGCCGTCGTGGCCGGAGACATCCTCTTCGTGACCGAGAAGATCGTCGCGATCACCCAGGGTCGTTCCTACCTGGTCGAAGACATCACGCCTCGCCGCCTGGCGCTGTTCCTCTCCAAGTACGTCACGCGCACGCCGTACGGCATCGGCCTCGGCATGCCCGAGACGATGGAGATGGCGCTCCGTGAGTGCGGCACGCCCCGCATCCTCTTCGCTGCCGCGGTCTCTGCGGTGACGAAGGCGTTCGGGCGCAAGGGCGACTTCTACCGCATCGCGGGAGACAAGGCCCGCGCGATCGACGGCCCGACCAAGGGCACCATCCCGCCGTACAACAAGGCGGTGGTACTGGGACCCGAGCGCCCGCGCGAGGTCGCGTCGCACGTCAAGTCAATGCTCCCGGTCTCCGCCGAGGTGGCCGTGGTCGACATCAACGACCTGGGCGGCAACATCCTCGGCTCCACCCTCGACAAGGCCGGTGAGCGACGCCTCCTGGCAATCCTGTCGGACAACCCTCTCGGCCAAGGGCACGAGTCGACACCGCTCGGTGTGGTCCGCAAGGTCTGACACACGACGAAGCCCCGTTCTCGTCATCCCGCATCGGGATGTCGGCAACGGGGCTTCGTGGTTTCGTCAGAAACCGATCGCGGCCTGGTAGCGGGGCTTGTGACCGGTGCGGATGCCGGTGACGCTGGGCTTGTTCTCGTACACTCCTGCGCCCCAGTTGCCCTCTACGAGCACCGGACCGTCGGCCGTCACGACGATGTCCCACCCCACGTACTGCACCTGGGGGACCACGCGCGCGACGCGGTCGACGAACGCGCGCACCTCGTCTATCAGTGGCAGTTGGAAGTCTGCGATACGGAAGCCCGAGTCGGGGTGCGTCTCGTGCACGTGACCGTGCGAGTCGTACCCGGGACCGACTGCTCGGCCCGATTCGTCGAGCATCGTGTAGAAGCCTCCGAAGGTCATCTGGTCGCTGACCGCGCCGCGACCGAACTTCTGCGCCATGGCGAGGATGTGGGTGCGCTGACCGTCGAAGAATGCTGTCACCCGGGTCGTATTCACGGTGCCGGGGCAGACGGCGGCGAGGTCGGGATGCTGCGAGATGACCTCTTCGATGAGCAGCTCGCCCCGCTCCCACAGGCCGCGGTGGAACTGCGACCAGTCCTCGACCTCGGCCGCGTGATAGCGGTGCACCCCGGTGCCGGCCTGACCGACGGGCTCCTTCGTCACGATCGTGCCGAGCCGCTCGGCGAACGCTTTCACCTCGTCGGCGTTGTCGGCCGTCACCACCATCCAGTCGCGGTGCAGATGCTCGCTGAAGACCTGGTCGAACTCGACCTTGTCCTGGAAGATGTGCCGATAGTCGGGGTGGTCGTACTTCTGCGAGATCTGGTTCGAGACGGGGTGCGTCATGTACGTGGCCCGCTCGGCACGGGTCAGGATCGAGAAGTCGTAGTCGACGTAATCCTGGAACCCGACATTGCGGAAACCCGCCTGCCAGAGCATGTCGGCGACGATGAACGGCGTCCACTTCCCGTGGTCGCGCGAAGCCTCGCGCGCACGCTCGAAGACGGATCCGACGTCGATGCGTCGGGCGCGCCCGACGAGGTAGCGAAGGCGGGGCGCGAGGGCGAAGCCCTGGTCTGGCATACGAGCTCCGGGGTCGGCGGACGAGACCCCGTTAGTCTAGTTGTCGTGACTGGGGCCTTCCGTGAGAGAGCAGAGAGCCGGCCCGATCGCACTCCGCTCGCCACCGTCTCGAGGGCCGCGCTGATGCAGAACGCCGTCTCCTCCCAGGCCCGCACGTACTCCTCCCGCCTCCTTCGATCAGACGCCTGGGGCCACGGCACCGATGTCGTCGTCGATGTCCTGTCGGAAGCCGGGCTCACTCCGGCCGATCCAGCTGACGCGGCGGCGCCCGACCCCGTCGACCCCGTCGCGCTCTTCGGGCTTCCCGGTGCCCCCGCAGCATCCACCCCCGCGCTGCGGTTCAGCGGGGCGGTCCTCGCGACGAAGAATCTCCGCGCCGGCGAGGGCGTCTCGTACGGGTACCTCTACCGCGCGGCAGCCGACACCCGCATCGCACTCGTGACCGGCGGGTACGGGCAGGGGGTCGTGCGCTCCCTGGGCGGCTCCGTCGCCGTGACGATCGGTGGGCACCGCCGTCCGATCGTCGGACGGGTCGCGATGGACGTCTGCGTCGTCGAGATCGCGGATGCTGCGATCCAGCGCGGCGACGAGGCCGTCTTCTTCGGCGATCCCGCCCGCGACGAGCCGTCGCTGGGGGAGTGGTGCGCCGCGACCGGTCTCTCCGGTGGCGAACTCGTCACCGCCGCGGGACTGCACGCTGCACGACGGGTCATCGCGTGAGCGCCGCACTGCACGTCGATCTCGATCTCTTCGCGGCGAACCTCGCGCGGGTGCGGCAGACCGTCTCGCCGTCCGAGCCCATGCTCGTCGTCAAGAACGACGCCTACGGTCACGGCCTCGTGCCCATCGTGCGTCGCGCCGCCGCGGAGGGATTTCGCTGGTTCGGCGCCTTCGACGTCGGCACAGGGCGCGTCGTGCGCCGCGAGCTCGGCGAGGTGGCCCGCATCTTCGTGTGGATGACGGCGACAGCCGACGACGCCGTCGACGCCGTCCACGACGACCTCGATATCGGCGTGGGAGATGCCGCGTCACTCGAAGACGTCGCGGCGGCGGCTCGGACGCTCGCACACCGGGCCCGCGTCCACCTCAAGATCGACACCGGTCTGCACCGCAACGGCGTGCGGCCCGAGGAGTGGCCCGCGTTCGTGGCGCGGGTCGCCGCGCTCGTCGCGGAGGGCCTCGTGGAGGTCGTGGGTGTCTGGAGCCACATCGCGGAAGCATCCGACGTCGACGACGACGACGCCCGGCGCATCTTCGACGCGGCGGTGGCGGCGGCCGAGCAGGCCGGTCTCCGTCCGTCGCATCGACACCTGGCGGCGAGCGCGGCCTCGTTCGCCCGTGCGGAGTTCCGGTACGACCTGGTGCGGATCGGCGCGTTCGCCTACGGCGTGCGCTCAGCGGGCGGGATAGACGAACGCGATCTGGGCGTGCGTCTGATCTCAAGCCTTCGCGCAGAGGTCACGAGTGTCGACGACGATGGCGCGCATATCGGGCTCGGGGCCCTCGACGGCCTTCCCAGCACGCTCGGCGGTCGTGTCGAGGTGCTCACGCCGGCCGGTGTTCGCCGACTCGAATCCGTCGGCGAGGACTCGCGCATCGCGGCATGGCCGTCGGCATCGGTCGGGGACGCGGTGACCGTCTTCGGCGGCGGTGACAACGAGAAATCCCCCACCGATCTCGCCGAAGCGATCGGATCGGTGGGGGAGGAGATCCTCGTGCGACTCTCGCCGCTGGTCCCTCGTCTGTACGAGGGACGAGTCGACTAGACGCTCTCGCTGAGACGAGCGGTCTCGTCATGCCACGAGGTGGCGATGCTGCGGAGCTTCTCTTCGTACTTGCGACCGTGGTGTGCGCAGAACAGCAGCTCGCTGCCGTTGACCTCGGCGGCGATGTAGGCCTGCGCGCCGCAGGAGTCGCAGCGGTCGGCTGCCGTGAGTCGGTAGTCGAGGACGGCGGTGTTCTCAGTCGGTGTCGATGTGGTGCTCATCTCGGTGCCTCCTCGGTGCAACGCGTTCGGGTGCGTGCATGACATGTAACCACGGGTATCCGGGGGGTATGCCGTCGCGTCCCGACATTTCGCTCTACGCGTACGCGGGAATGCCCACCCGTGTGTCCTCGAGCCGCGTGTCAGGCCCCACGGTTATCGTTGGAGATTGTGACAGCCGAGTACTCCGCCCATCATCTGCAGGTCCTGGAAGGGCTCGAGGCGGTGCGCAAGCGCCCCGGCATGTACATCGGATCGACCGACTCGCGCGGTCTCATGCACTGCCTGTGGGAGATCATCGACAACTCCGTCGACGAAGCACTGGGCGGGCACGGTGGTCGAATCGACATCGTGCTGCACACCGACGGCAGCGTCGAGGTCCGCGACCGGGCCCGCGGCATCCCGGTCGACATCGAACCCCGCACCGGCCTGTCCGGCATCGAGGTCGTCTTCACCAAGCTCCACGCCGGCGGCAAGTTCGGCGGCGGCTCATACGCCGCCTCGGGCGGGCTGCACGGTGTCGGCGCTTCTGTCGTCAATGCTCTGTCCGAACGCCTCGACGTCGAGGTCGACCGGGGCGGCAAGACCTGGGCGATGTCGTTCCACCGCGGCGAGCCCGGCTCGTTCGCCGGTGATGCGCCCGACTCCGCGTTCAGCCCCTTCGATAAGAAGAGCGAACTGCGGGTCGTCGGCAAGGCGCCCAAGGGCGTGACCGGCACACGCATCCGGTACTGGGCCGACCGGCAGATCTTCACCAAGGACGCCTCGTTCAACCTCGAGGAGCTCGAACAGCGAGCCCGGCAGACGGCCTTCCTCGTGCCCGGTCTCGAGATCGTCATCCGCGACGAGCGCCCCTCGACCGGCGCCGACGGTGTCGTTTCGGCCGAGCCCGTCGAGACCACCTACCGCTTCGACGGCGGCATCTCGGAGTTCGCCGAGTTCCTCGCTCCCGACGCGGCCGTCACCGACACCTGGCGCCTCAGTGGAACGGGGTCGTTCGTCGAGACGGTCCCGGTGCTCCAGCCCACCGGCGCCATGGTGCCGACCGAAGTGCAGCGCGAGTGCGAGGTCGATGTCGCCCTGCGATGGGGCACCGGCTACGAGACGCGCGTCCGCTCGTTCGTCAACATCATCTCGACGCCCAAGGGCGGCACGCACCAGCAGGGCTTCGAGGTCGGGCTGATGAAGGTGCTGCGCAGTCAGGTCGAGCAAAACGCCCGACGACTGAAGGTCGGCAACGACAAGATCGACAAGGACGACATCCTCGCCGGACTGACTGCCGTCCTCACGGTGCGCCTGCCCGAGCCCCAGTTCGAGGGTCAGACGAAAGAGATCCTCGGCACGCCCGCGGCGCGTCAGATCGTGTCGAACGTGGTCGCGAAAGAGCTGGCCGCGCGCTTCGCGTCGCCGAAGCGCGACGACAAGACGCAGACCTCGCTCTTGCTCGACAAGGTCGTCTCCGAGATGAAGGCGCGCATCTCGGCCCGCCAGCACAAGGAGACCCAGCGGCGAAAGAACGCGCTCGAGTCCTCGTCGCTGCCGGCGAAGCTCGCCGATTGCCGAACGAACGACGTCGACGCGTCCGAACTCTTCATCGTCGAGGGCGATTCGGCGCTCGGCACGGCCAAGCTGGCGCGCAACAGCGAGTATCAAGCGCTGCTGCCGATCCGCGGCAAGATCTTGAACGTGCAGAAGGCGTCGATCAGCGACATGCTCTCGAATGCCGAATGCGCCTCCATCATCCAGGTCATCGGTGCAGGATCGGGTCGCTCGTTCGACCTGGAGTCGGCACGCTACGGCAAGATCATCCTGATGAGCGATGCCGATGTCGACGGCGCCCATATCCGCACCCTTCTGCTCACCCTCTTCTTCCGCTACATGCGTCCGCTGATCGACGAGGGCCGGGTGTACGCCGCCGTCCCACCGCTGCATCGGGTCATCGTGATGAACCCGGGCTCGAAGCCGAACGAGACGATCTACACCTACTCGGAGCAGGAGCTCCACGGCCTGCTCGCGAAGCTCGGCAAGTCGGGCAAGCGCTGGCAGGAACCCATCCAGCGATACAAGGGCCTCGGCGAGATGGACGCCGACCAGCTCGCCACGACCACGATGGACCGCGGCGGTCGGTTGCTCCGGCGCGTGCGCATGCAAGACGCCGAGGTCGCCGCATCCGTCTTCGAGTTGCTGATGGGCAACGATGTGGCTCCTCGCAAGGAGTTCATCATCGATTCGAGCGATCGACTCGCGCGCGAGCGCATCGACGTCTGAGCCACGCCGACGAACGACACGGGTCGGGCGTCGAACGGATGCTGCGCGGTCGACCTCCATCGGAGCCGTCACCGACGTGCGGCGCGCGGCACCGACCCGTCAGCGAACGACAGTGCCGATGGCGCCCACCGAGCCGTCGAGCGCGGAGCCCGACGCATCGCGCTTCGCCCCGGCATCAGGCAACGCGCGCGTGGAGCCGTCCGGCCCGACCGCGCGCGGCTCTTCTCCGACCCAGGCTCGCACGAGCGCATCTTCGCCGCGGAGGAAGCGCTGGGCACGCACACCGCCGGTGGCGCGCCCCTTGGGCGGATACTCGGTGAACGCAGAAACCTTCGCCGACCCCGCGTCCGTGCCGGGGAGGGCCGTCGAGTCACCGGCGACGGTGACGACGACGGTCTGCGCAGCCGATGCGGGGACGACGGCGAACGCGACGACCTCGACGCCGGAGGACAGCCGGATACCGGCCATGCCCCCCGCCGATCGACCCTGCGGTCGCACCGCGGAGGCATCGAACCGCAGCAGCTGCGCGTCGGCCGCGACGAAGACGAGCTCGGCATCGTCGGGGGCGGGAGCCGCGCCCACCACGCGGTCGCCGGGCTTGAGCGCGATGATCTCGACATCGGGCTTGTTCGTGATCTCCGACGCCGCGACGCGCTTCACCACGCCGTGCGCGGTGCCGATCGCGAGCGGCGGGGCCTCGTCGAGCGGCACGATGGCGACGACGTGCTCGCCGCCCGGGAGCCCGAGGTACTGGTCGACGCGCGTGCCGGCGGCGAGCTGCACCGAGTTGGCGGGGACGGAGGGAAGATCCACCGGGGTGAACCTCACGAGGCGCCCCTTCGTGGTCACGGCCCCCAGGTCGCCTCGGGTCGTGCTGTCGACGGCGGAGCGGATGGCGTCGTGCTTCGACCTGCGCGAGGGCGCCACGATGCCCCCGTCCGGGGCGTCGGCGACGAGCTCGGCACGCACCATACGACCCGTGGCCGAGAGGAAGACGCGGCAGGGGGCGTCGGCGATCTGGAGGTCGGCGGCGGCCGCGGCCTTCGCGGAGCGCGGCACGACCGGTCCGCCGTTGAGGAGCATCGTGCGTCGCGGCGTGCCGTAGGCCTCGGCCGCGGCTTCGAGCTCGCGGGCGACCTGTGCGTGCAGCAGCGCCGTGCTCGAAAGCAGCTCGATGAGCTGCGCGATCTCGGCCTTGAGCGCATCGCGCTCGGCCTCGAGTTCGATGCGCGAGAACTTCGTCAGTCGGCGAAGACGTAGTTCGAGGATGTACTCGGCCTGAGCCTGCGAGAGGTCGAACACCTCCATGAGGCGCAATCGCGCCGCCTCGCCGTCGTCCGAACCACGGATGACCTGGATGACCTCGTCGATGTCGAGGATCGCGACAAGCAGCCCCTCGACGAGGTGCAGGCGTTCCTGCTTACGGGCCAGGCGGAATTCGCTCCGCCGGGTGACGACCCGGATGCGATGGTCGATGTAGACCCGCAGCAGCTCTCGGAGTCCGAGGGTCTTCGGCTGGCCGTCGACGAGCGCGACGTTGTTGATGCCGAACGAGTCCTCCAACGGCGTCAGGCGGTAGAGCTGGTCGAGCACGGCCTGCGGGTCGAAGCCCGTCTTGATGCCGATGATGAGACGCAGCCCGTTGTTGCGGTCGGTGAGGTCGGTGACGTCGGAGATGCCGGTCAGCTTCTTCGCGGTGACCGCGTCCTTGATCTTCTCGACGAGGCGTTCGGGGCCCACGAGATACGGAAGCTCTGTGACGACGAGCCCGGTACGACGCGGGCCGAGAGATTCGATGGAGACCTTGGCGCGGGTGCGGAAGGTTCCCCGACCGTTCGTGTAGGCGTCCTTGATGCCGTCGAGCCCCACGATGATGCCACCGGTGGGGAGGTCGGGGCCGGGGACGAACTCCATCAGCTCTTCGACACTGGCTTCGGGGTTCGCCAGCAGATGCACCGCTGCGGCGACGACCTCGATGAGGTTGTGCGGCGCCATGTTCGTCGCCATACCGACCGCGATGCCGGTCGCCCCGTTCACGAGGAGGTTGGGGAACGCGGCCGGGAGGACCTCCGGCTGCTGAAACTGTCCGTCGTAGTTCGGGATGAAGTCGACGACGTCTTCGTCGAGGTTCTCGGTCAGGGCGAGCGCCGGCGGTGCGAGCCGCGCCTCGGTGTAGCGGGACGCGGCGGGTCCGTCGTCCAGCGAACCGAAGTTTCCGTGCCCGTCCACGAGCGGCACGCGGAGGGTGAACGACTGGGCGAGACGCACCAGTGCGTCGTAGATCGGCGAGTCTCCGTGGGGGTGGAGCTTTCCCATGACTTCGCCGACGACGCGCGCGCTCTTCACATGGCCGCGGTCGGGACGCAGGCCCATCTCCGCCATCTGATAGAGGATGCGTCGCTGGACGGGCTTGAGTCCATCGCGGGCGTCGGGGAGTGCGCGCGAGTAGATGACCGAGTAGGCGTACTCGAGGAACGACCCCTGCATCTCGGTCGACACATCGACGTCTTCGATGCGTTCGACGACGTTCGCGGCAGCTGCGGGGGAGGGCCGGGATGCAGGCATGTACCTCTTGCCTCGGGAATGGTTCGGGTCGGGTCCGACGCGTGCAGCTCGCGTGTGCGAGACTGACCGGGATGTCACTCAGCCTACCGGCCGACCCCCCGCACGCCCGGAGCCTCACCGGTGTGGCCACCGAGTCGATCGCCGCACTCACCGGTGAATCCGAATGGTTCGCCCCCGCCCGCAGCGTCGTGATCTGCGTGGTCGACGGGCTCGGATCGCTGAACCTCTCCGCCCGCAAGGGGCACGCCCGATTCCTGTCCTCGCTCACGACGAAGCGCGACGTCGCGCGCACCGTGTTCCCGTCCACGACCGCCGCGGCCCTGACGAGCCTGCTCACCGGCACGCCGCCGGGCCAGCACGGGATCGTCGGCTACCGCCTGCGCATCCCCGGCACCGACCTCCTGCCGAACCAGCTGAAGGGCTGGGAGACTGACGGACTCGACCCCGAGACCTGGCAGCGCGAAGAGCCCCTCATGCAGCGGGAGTCCCGACGCGGGCGACCGTGTTTCGTCGTGTCGCGGCCCGAGTACGTCGGCACGGGGTTCACCGAGGCCACCCTGCGGGGCGCCGAGTTCTTCAGCGCGGTCGATCTCGCCGAACGCGTGGCCATCGCCGCCGACCTCGCCGCGCGGCACAGCGGCGCCCTCGTCTACCTCTACGCACCCGATCTCGACAGCGTCGGCCACAAACTCGGATGGGAGTCGGAGGCGTGGAGCGCGACCCTCGAGACGGTGGATGCTGCGGCACGCCGCCTGTCGGAGGCACTGCCCGGCGACGTGGGCGCTCTCGTCACCGCCGACCACGGGATGGTCGACGTCCCCCGTCACCGCCAGCTGCTGCTCACGGCAGACAGCCCCCTGATCGCGGGCGTCGCCGGCATCGGCGGCGAACCGCGGATGCTGCACCTCTACACCGACCTCGACAGCTCTCGCGAGGTGCACGCCGAATGGCTCGCATCCGAGTCGAAGAGATCGTGGGTCATGACGCGTGACGAAGCGATCGATGCGGGCCTGTTCGGCCCGGTCGCCGCGGCGGTACGCGACCGCATCGGTGACGTCGTCGTCGCCGCGCGGTCGGCTGTGGCGTATTACGACGACCGGCTCACCGACAAGGGCCCGCAGAAGATGGTGGGCCAACACGGCTCACTCACCGCAGAAGAGCGGGTCGTGCCCCTTCTCCGCCTGGGCGCGTTCGCCTGAGCTACGCGTCGTCGGAACGAGCGCCGAAGACGATCTCGTCCCAAGACGGCATAGAGGTGCGGCCCTTGCGTCGGGTCGCAGCATCCGTCTGCTCGGGCTCAGGCGCCGGCTCGGGCGGAGACTGCTCGTAGCCCGGTTCGAGCGCGTCGAAGAGAGCGACCGGTGCCACGGTGCGGGTCGGTGCGGTGTCGGAATCGGTTCCGGGCAGCGGTTCGCGCTGCCCGCGACGGCGACGGAGCGCTTCGAGGAGGTCGGCCGTCTCGGACGACGTCACGGGAGCGTCAGGAGCACGCTTGATCGCAGCATCCTGCACGGCGGGCGTGGCGTGCGAAGGAGTCTCGGGCGCGAGGTCGACCTCGGGCTCGATGAGACGACGAGGGCCGAAGGCTCCGCTGTCGAACCGTGTGTCGTCCTTCGCAAGCGGGGTATCGAGCGCGCGGAGACGGGGGATGAGGCCCTCCGGCAGCGAACCCTGACGCGACAGCTGGATCGCATCGGAGTTCTGGGGGGACAGCGAGCTCCGCCGGGGCTCGAAGCCCCATCGGGCGTCGTGGTCGACCTCGTTGGCCGTGAACTCCAGCTTCACGATCCACCCGTTCGGTCCGCGCCAGCTCGTCCAGCGCTCGTTGCTCGCGCCGGCTTCGGCCAGCTTCGCCCTCACGGCCGCGCCGAAGGTCACCGGGGCGTCGTGCTCGAGGTCGCCGCCCAGCAGCACGGGCACAGCGAGAGCCTGGCCCACGACATGCTCACGCTCGGCCAGGACGGGGCGCTCGAAACGCACCACGTCTTCCAGCCGCGCCCCGAGGAGCGTGGCCACCTCCGGAGCGGAGAGCCCGGAGCGGATGTGCGCCTGGATCTCGCGAGGACTGGCGCGGGGAACGCGCTCGTCGCGATCGCGTCGGGTGCGGCGCAGTTCGGCGCGCAGCACTTCGTCGACGGGCAGCGTGAAGCGCTCGCCCGATTCGGTCGCGAGCACGAGGACGTCGTCCTCGGTTCCGATGACCTTGAGCTGTTCCATGCGGAAACACCCCTTCGTTCTGCGGTTAGCGCCCATGGTCGCACGCACGACCCCCGAGTCCGGGAATATCCGGGGCGCGCCGCGAGTTTCATCGCAACGCCTGAGGCTGATCCGAGCGCATTTGCGAAACGGACGCCGTTCATGCAAACTGTGGCCGCCCGTTCGGGCGACACATCCCGCATCACCGGAAGTAGAGACGTTCACGCATGGCCACCGATTACGACGCACCGCGCAAGACCGAGGACGACAGCGAGTCGATCGAGGCCCTCAAGGAGCGCGTGCCCGACAAGATGTCGGGGTCGGTGGATGTCGAGGATTCCGACAACCCCTCCGGCTTCGAACTCCCGGGCGCAGACCTTTCCGACCTCGAGCTCGACGTCGTCGTGCTGCCCCCTCAGGAAGATGAGTTCACGTGCATGAACTGCTTCCTCGTGAAGCACCGCTCGCAGATCGACCACGAAGACGGCCCCGGCTTCATCTGCGTGGAGTGCGCTGCCTGAGCTGAGCACGACGGACGCCGGCCGCGAGGCGGTCGGGCGTCCGAGTAGAAACGACCCATACGGGAGTGGGATCGTCGGGATCGGTGACGGGGATGGTCACGACACCGTCGATCCCCCCGCGGATGAGCATCCACGAACGCGGGTCGAGTCCCGCCCCGCGTGCAGCCCGGGCGTCGAGGCCCTCCGTCGGCACCGGATCGCCCAGCAGGGCGACGTCGATGTGCGCCTTGCCCGCGCGCAGCATGTCTCCGTCGATCTCGATCACGGGGGAGAGCAGCACGAAGGCGATGACGATCGCCACGCCGACCACCACTCCCACGACGAGAGCCAGGGTCGTGTCGATCGGGGCGAACACGAGAGCCGCCATCGGGGCGCAGACGGCGGCGGCAACCAGCACCCAGAGCGACGGGCTGAGCCGTTCGCGATAAGCGGGTCGTTCACGCATGCTGCACCCTCTTGCCTGCATTACCCTCGTGGGGTGACCGAAACCGTGGACGTCCCCATTATCGCGGCCGAACCTCCGGTGTACGCACATCCCGGCGACGCCGGCGCCGACCTGACGTCCGCGGAGAGGGTGTCGTTGGCGCCCGGTGAACGCGCCCTCGTCGCCACGGGCGTGAGCATCGCGCTCCCCGACGGGTACGTCGGTTTCGTCGTTCCTCGTAGCGGTCTCGCGGCGAAGCACGGCATCACCATCGTCAACGCCCCCGGCACGATCGACGCCGGCTACCGCGGCGAGATCAAGGTCGCCCTCCTCAACACCGACACGACCGAGCGCTACGACGTCGCCCCCGGCGACCGGATCGCGCAGCTCATCGTCATGCCCGTTCACCGGGCGACGTTCGTGCCGGTCGACGAACTGCCCGACAGCGTCCGCGGGAGCGGCGGCTTCGGGTCCACCGGATACCAGACGCGGGAAGAAGGCACGGCATGAGCGATGTGTCCACGGGCGAGACGCCCGATCAGTCACCTCTGGGCGACCGGAGCGTAGACGGGCCTTTCGACGAGTCGGAGGCGAACCCCGTCCGGCCCTACATCGACCTCGGCGGGATCAAGATCCTCCCGCGCGAGGGGCTGAACCTCCGCCTCGAGGTCGAGGAGCAGACCAAGCGCATCGTCGCCGTCGGACTCGACTACGCGGACTCCACCTTGCAGGTGCAGCCGTTCGCAGCGCCGCGCACCGCAGGCCTCTGGGAGGAGACCCGCGAGCAGATCCGCGGTCAGGTGCGACAGCAGGGCGGACGTGTCGAGGAGCGCGAAGGTCCCCTCGGACCCGAGCTCCTCGCCGAGGTTCCCGTTCAGGCCGACGGCGCCGGTGCGGGCATGCGACTGGCGCGGTTCGTGGGCGTCGATGGGCCCCGGTGGTTCTTGCGCGGCGTGATCGGCGGTGCCGCAACGAGCGACGTTCAGGCAGCTGCCCAGGTCGAAGACCTCTTCCGCTCGATCGTGGTCGTGCGCGGGGGCGCCCCGATGCCGCCGCGCGACCTCATCCCTCTGCGGATGCCCGCGACCCCCGGCACACCGTGACCGACGAGCCCGGGCACGACGACAAGAAGTCGACGAGCCTCGAGCCGCCCTCCGCGTCCGAGGCTCTGAGCTCGGCTCTGGGCGAAGCGGCGCGTCGAGCCGGGCTCGACCCCGCGAAGCACACCTCGACCGGCGCGGCGGTCTGGTCGGCCATGGGCGGTTGGCGTGGCATTTTCGAGTCCGTCCTGCCCAGTCTTCTGTTCGTCGTGGTGTTCACCACCACGCAGGAGCTGATCCCCGCCCTGATCGCCTCGGTGGGCATCGCCGTCGTCTTCACGATCATCCGTCTCGTGCAGAAATCGCCGCCCTCCGCCGCGATCGGCGGACTGGTTGCGGCCGGTGCGGCCGCCGTTCTCGCGCTCATCACCGGCAACCCGTCAGACAATTTCGTACCCGGGCTCCTCACCAACGCCGGGTACGGTCTCGCGATGCTCGTCTCGGCCCTCGTCGGCTGGCCCATCATCGGACTGGCTGCCGGGTACTTGATGGGCGAGGGCGTGGCATGGCGGAACGATCGCCGAAAGCGCCGCACCTTCTTCTGGCTGACACTCGCGTGGGCAGCGTTGTTCTTCGCCCGGCTGGCGGTGCAGCTGCCGATCTACCTCACGTCGCTCGATCCGGCCAACCGCGAGAGCGCGGTAGCCCTGCTGGGCACCCTCAAGATCGCCATGGGGCTGCCGTTGTTCGCTCCTCTGGTGGCCGTCACGCTCCTCGCCGTGCGAGCTCTGTACGTCAAGACCCACGCCACGGGTTCCTGATATATTTATCTCGACATCAAGATAAATTCCCCACGCTCCACGGTTAGGTCCACCTTGCTAGCCGGTCGTGAGCGACCTGGAGAAGATGGTTCGTGCGGGTAACGCCCGCGCACCGCCGACGAAGGAGACGCACGTGTCCACGGTTGACAGCTTCGGTGCCAAGAGCACCCTGACAGTCGGCAGCACCGACTACGAGATCTTCCGCATCGACACCGTCCCCGGTTACGAGAAGCTCCCGTTCAGCCTCAAGGTGCTGCTGGAGAACCTCCTGCGCACCGAAGACGGCGCCAACGTGACGAAGGAGCAGATCGAGGCGCTCGGCTCCTGGGATGCCGCGGCAGAGCCCGATACGGAGATCCAGTTCTCTCCCGCCCGCGTCGTGATGCAGGACTTCACCGGAGTGCCCTGCATCGTCGACCTCGCCACGATGCGCGAGGCGATGGCGGCCCTCGGCGGCGACCCGTCGCGGATCAACCCGCTCTCGCCCGCCGAGATGGTCATCGACCACTCCGTCATCGCCGACCTGTTCGGCAGTGAGAACGCCCTCGAGCGCAACGTCGAGATCGAGTACGAGCGCAACGGCGAGCGGTACCAGTTCCTCCGTTGGGGCCAGACCGCGTTCGACGACTTCAAGGTCGTCCCCCCGGGCACCGGAATCGTGCACCAGGTCAACATCGAGCACCTCGCGAAGGTCATCTACGACCGCTCGTTCGACGGCGTGCTCCGTGCGTACCCCGACACCTGCGTCGGCACCGACTCGCACACCACGATGGTCAACGGCCTGGGCGTGCTCGGGTGGGGCGTCGGCGGTATCGAGGCCGAGGCCGCGATGCTCGGACAGCCCGTCTCGATGCTCATCCCCAAGGTCGTCGGCTTCAAGCTCACCGGCGCCATTCCGACCGGTGTCACGGCGACCGACGTGGTGCTCACGATCACCGACCTCCTGCGCAAGCACGGTGTCGTCGGAAAGTTCGTGGAGTTCTACGGCGACGGCGTCGCTTCCGTGCCGCTGGCCAACCGCGCCACCATCGGCAACATGAGCCCCGAGTTCGGCTCGACGGCCGCGATGTTCCCGATCGACAGCGTGACGATCGATTACCTGCGGCTCACCGGTCGCAGCGAGCAGTCGCTCGCGCTCGTCGAGGCCTACGCCAAGGAACAGCACCTCTGGCATGACGCCTCCGTCGAACCGGTGTTCAGCGAGTACATGGAGCTCGACCTGTCGACGGTCGTCCCCTCCATCGCGGGTCCGAAGCGTCCGCAGGACCGCATCGAACTGACCAACGCGAAGCAGCAGTTCGAGAGCGACCTGACCAACTACGCCCAGGTCGACCACGATCTGGTCGACCTCGAAGGATCCGAGTCGTTCCCGGCATCCGACCCGCCCTCGAACACACCCGAGGACGAGCACAACGACCACCAGCACACCCACCACAGTCACGCACCGAAGTCGGCGTCGAAGCCGTCGCCGGTGACGCTGGCCGACGGTGAGTCGTTCACGCTCGACCACGGCGCGGTCACGATCGCCGCGATCACGTCCTGCACGAACACGTCGAACCCGTCGGTCATGCTCGCCGCCGGCCTTCTCGCCCGCAACGCGGTGAAGAAGGGCCTCAAAGCGAAGCCCTGGGTCAAGACCACGCTGGCACCGGGCTCGAAGGTCGTCACCGACTACTACGAGAAGGCCGGCCTCACGCAGGACCTCGAGGATCTCGGCTTTTACACCGTCGGCTACGGCTGCACGACGTGTATCGGAAACTCGGGACCGCTGATCGAAGAGGTCTCCGCGGCGATCAACGAGAACGACCTCGCCGTCACCGCGGTGCTCTCGGGCAACCGCAACTTCGAGGGTCGCATCAACCCCGACGTGAAGATGAACTACCTCGCGAGCCCTCCGCTCGTGATCGCGTATTCGCTCGCGGGCTCGATGAACTTCGACTTCGAAACCGACGCGCTCGGCAAGGACACCGACGGCAACGACGTCTTCCTGAAGGACATCTGGCCGGATGCTGCGGAGGTGCAGTCCACGATCGACTCGTCGATCAACGAGGAGATGTTCACCCGTCAGTATGCGACCGTCTTCGAGGGCGACGACCGCTGGAAGAACCTGCCCACGCCGACCGGCGACGTGTTCGAGTGGAACGACGAATCGACCTACGTCCGCAAGCCCCCGTACTTCGAGGGCATGACGATGGAGCTGACACCGGTCCGCGACATCTCGGGCGCTCGTGTCATGGCGACGCTCGGCGACTCGGTCACGACCGACCACATCAGCCCCGCCGGAAACATCAAGGCCGACAGCCCCGCCGGTCAGTACCTCGTCGAGCACGGGGTCGACCGCAAGGACTTCAACTCCTACGGCTCGCGTCGCGGCAATCACGAGATCATGATCCGCGGGACGTTCGCGAACATCCGACTGAAGAACCAGCTGGTCAGCGCTGTCAACGGCGGCGCGGTCGTCGAGGGCGGCTACACCCGCGACTTCACCCAGCCCGGCGGTCCGCAGTCGTTCATCTACGACGCCTGCCAGCACTACGCCGAGCAGGGCACGCCGCTCGTCGTCTTCGGCGGCAAAGAGTACGGCTCCGGCTCGTCCCGCGACTGGGCGGCCAAGGGCACGAGCCTTCTGGGCGTGAAGGCGGTCATCACCGAGAGCTTCGAGCGCATCCACCGCTCGAACCTCATCGGAATGGGCGTCGTCCCGCTGCAGTTCCCGGCCGGACAGAGCTGGGAGTCGCTCGGTCTCGACGGCACCGAGATCGTCTCGATCGAGGGTCTCAAGCAGCTGAACGAGGGCGTCACGCCCAAGACCGTGAAGGTGACCGCGGCGCCGAGCGAGTTCTCGGCCGACGGCAAGGAGACGGTGACGTTCGACGCCACCGTGCGCATCGACACCCCCGGTGAAGCGGACTACTACCGCAACGGCGGCATCCTGCAGTACGTGCTGCGCTCGCTGGTCTGACCGACCCGCCGCCACGAGAAGGGCCCTCGACCTCGGTCGGGGGCCCTTCTCGTGGCACCTGCGAGGGGGCTCCACCCCGCCTGTCAACCGGACGCGCCTTCACTGGCGACCAGCCATGCCCGGATTAGACTGTGTGCTGGTCGCCCGTCGATCCTGAGGATCGACGACGAAAGGAGTCCGATGGCTGTTCTGCCGACGATCACGGGGCCGCGTGACCTCGATGCGTTAGACCTGCCTCAGCTCGAGCAGCTCGCCGGAGAGGTGCGCGAGTTCCTCGTCCAGAACGTCTCCCGTACCGGCGGCCACCTCGGGCCCAACCTCGGCGTGGTCGAACTCACCATCGCGATCCACAAGATCTTCGACTCGCCCCAGGATCCGATCATCTTCGACACCGGACATCAGTCCTACGTGCACAAACTGCTGACCGGACGTCAGGATTTCTCCGCCCTGCGTTCGCGTGGGGGACTGGCCGGGTATCCGCAGCGCTCCGAAAGCATTCACGACGTCGTGGAATCCTCTCACGCGTCGAGTTCGCTCAGCTGGGCCGACGGCGTGTCTCGCGCTCTCACGCGCACCGGACGCCGCGATCGCCATGTCGTGGCCGTGGTCGGCGACGGCGCACTCACGGGTGGAATGACCTGGGAGGCGCTCAACAACATCTCGGACGACAACGATCGCAACCTCGTGATCGTCGTCAACGACAACGGGCGCTCCTACGCCCCGACCATCGGCGGCATGGCCCGCTATCTCAACCGCGTGCGCACCGCCGACGCCTACCGCACTCTTCACCGGAGTTCCGACTCGCTGTTTCGAGCGCTCGGCCCGGCAACGCGCGCGGTGTACCGCGGTGTGCGTGGCGCGACGCACGGTTTTCTCTCGCGTTTCACGAACAACGAGGCGCTGTACTCGAACCTCGACATCAAATACCTGGGCCCCGTCGACGGACACGATCTCGAGACACTGCTCGAGACCCTGACCCTGGCGAAGTCCTACGGTGCGCCCGTCATCGTTCACGCGATCACCGACAAGGGCCGTGGGTACGCGCCGGCCCGCAGCGACGAGGCCGACCAGTTCCACGCGGTCGGCAAGATCGATCCGATCACCGGAGAGCCGCTCGCGAGCGCCACCGGCGACGGATGGACCGACGTGTTCGCGCGCGAGCTGGTCGAGATCGGCGCGGAGCGAGAAGACATCATCGCGGTGACCGCGGCGATGCTGCGTCCGACCGGGCTGCAGCTGTTCGCCGAGAGGTTCCCCGAACGCACCTACGACGTCGGTATCGCAGAGCAGCACGCCGTCGCATCGGCCGCCGGTCTCGCCTTCGGCGGACTGCACCCCGTCGTCGCGATGTACGCCACGTTCATGAACCGCGCCTTCGACCAGGTGCTGATGGACGTGGCGCTGCACCGGGCAGGCGTCACCTTCGTACTCGATCGCGCGGGGGTCACTGGACCGGACGGTCCGAGCCACCACGGCATCTGGGATCTCGCCATGCTCCAGCTCGTGCCGAACATCCGTATCGCGGCACCGCGCGACGCCGCCCGCCTCAGCGAGGAGCTCCGTGAGGCCGTGGCCGTTTCCGACGCGCCGACCGTCGTGCGCTACCCGAAGGGATCGGCATCCGCCGACCTTCCGGCCATCGAGAGACTCGCCGACGGCGTCGATGTGATCTCGCGCGCCGCGACCCACGACGTGCTCATCGTCGGCATCGGACCCATGGTGCACCTCGCCACCGAAGTGGCGGAGCGCCTCGAGGCGCAGGGCATCGGCGCCACCGTGGTCGACCCGCGCTGGGTCATCCCGGTCCAGCCGTCGATCATCGAGCTCGCACGCAGCCACCGGCTCGTTATCACGATCGAAGACGGCATCCGCGTGGGCGGGGTGGGGACGCGCGTACGTCAGGTGCTCCGCGAGGCCGGGGTCGATACGGCCGTCGACGAGCTGGGCCTGCCCGACGAGTTCATACCGCACGCCACTCGCGAACAGATCCTCGACGATGCCGGTCTCTCGTCGGCGAAGATCGCACAGGATGTGGTGTCGCAGGTGCTGGGTACCCGCATCCCCATCGCCCGCCCGAGTGATCAGCAGACACTCTGGGTCCCCGAGGACGCTCAGCGTCACGACTCCCGCGACTGAGGGCTCAGCTCCCGCGCAGCATGTCGATGCCGGCGCCCGCGTACTGCCGCAGCGTGGCGTCAGGGAGGAAAGCCCTCACGAGGGCGGGGCCGATGCGCGCGAGGTCTCCCTCGTCGCGGTAGAGCAGGTAGATCGGCTCGTAACGCGGGTTGAACTTCTGCTTGAAGCGATGCAGCGACCGGAACCCGTATACCGGTTCGAGGATGCCGCTCAGCTGCCCGAGGAAGTGCGCGATTCGACCTTCGTCTTCGCCGACCTCATGCGCGAGCGGCGCGCCCGACAGCGAAAGGATCTGAGCGCCCTCCTCGGCGAACACGCGGGCCGACGACCCGATCAGAAACTCCATCACTCCGGCGAACCCGCCGTCGCGACGCCGCATGAGGTCGAGCGTCCACCCTCGATGCTCGCCCTCAGGACCGTAGACGGGCAACCAGCTGAGGAAGCCGTCGACGTCGCCCTGCGAGGAGATCGCCAGAGCGAGCCGCACCTCGGGGGCCTCCGCCTCCTGCAGAGTGCCGAGCGTGAAACGCATCTCGGGGAGTCCCTTCTCTCCCACCCACGATTCGGAGATCGCACGGAGTTGCTGACGGATACCCCACGTCTCATCGGCGAGGGTCGTCATGCGGAAGGTGATGCCCTCGCGGTCGGCCTTGTTCAGCGCGGCGCGGACATGCGCCCAGGGCTTCCCCGTGAAGGCCAGCCCCGGAAGATCGACGATCGTGTCATCGGCGATGACGAGCGACCGCCACCCCGCGGGGAGCACGTCGCGCACGACCTCGCTCGAACTGAAGAAGCAGGGGATGAGGGCCGAGCGCTCCGCCGCGTGAATGAACTCCGCCACGCTCGTCTGCGCAGCCTCCCGCGGCCCCAGAGGATCCGCCAGCGCGACGACGACGCCGGCATGCTTCTGGTACGGCACGAGTCCGTCGGACGTGCGGAAGTACTCCATCCCCTCCCAGGTCGACATCCACGAGAGGGTTCCGCCGCCATCGGTCTCGATGAGTGCGCGAGCATCGGCGGCGGTGGCGGGCTCGGGTGAGCGCGAGCCCCGTTCGACCCCGAGTTGCCGGCGCCTCCGCGTGCCGAATGCGCTCCGCGTGGCGACGAGGTAGGCCAAGAAGAGAAGCCACAGCATCGATGTCGCGATGGATACATCCGTGTCGCCCCACTCCAAGGGCGCATCGGCGGGGTAATAGATCGCGAGCACGACGTAGAGACCGGCGACGAGCACGTTCAGGCCCGCCCAGATGACCGAGAGCAGCCACGCCCATCGTCGTCCCAGACGCAGTCCGTTCGACACGAGCAGGATGACGACCACGTCGATCCCGACTTCGATCCATGATCCGTCCAGGGCGGCCGTCGGCCCGAACGGTCCGTTCGTGGGAACGACCAGGGTGATCAGCTGCACGACGCCGAGCGCGAGACTGATCGCGAACGCGAGGAGCCGTCGTTCCCGCGTGCTCGCCAGTCGGATGCGGAAGGAGCGGTCGATCGCCAACACGAGCATCGCGGCGAATGCGTGCTCGAGATTGGCGAGCGTGCCGAAGAACAGCACGCCGATCACGACGTAGCCGAACACCACGATCCACGCCCGCTGTCGCCACGGAGAGGCGAACAGACCGACGCACGCCGCGAAGCAGGCCATCGTGCCACCGGACGGTCCGGCGTCGAGCGTGCCCGCGAGGGTGATCGCCCACGGCCACGGCAGCATGCCTGCCAGAGCGAGGAAGGCCGTGGTCGCGAGAACGGCGAAGAGCTGACCACCGACGAAGTACGCCAGTGCCACCCTCGTGCCCCGCTGCCACTCGAGCAGGCCCACCCAGAAGAACGCGATCACGGTCGGCACGTACGCCCACGGGTCGACGACGAAGAAGGTGCCGGTGACCGGCGTCCACCATCGACCGTCCTGGAACGATGGGAGGCCGTAGGCGACGGTCGACCACCACGCCTGGGATGTCACCGACGTCCACAGGCCCTGCGAGGCGGCTCCGGCGCCCAGGACCAGCACCACCAACGACACCGTGGCGGGTGTCCGAGAGACGACCCGGACCACGCGGGGGAGGAGGGAGCGGTTCGGCTCATCCACGACCTCGGGTCGATCGGTCTTCTGCGAATCGCTCATGATTCTCAGGATATGAGCAGCCCCGGTCTTTTCTCCGCGTGCTGAACCGTTCCCACTTTCGCTCGTGTGAGGATTTCACCATCCGCGGCAGTTCCTGCCCGTCGGGCTGCACCCCGCGGGTGCCTGACCACCACAGAGGAGAGACCGGGTGGACGCACTCCTGAGACTGCCGATCATCGATTCACCGGCCATGTGGGTGGTGTACGGCGGCGCGGTCGTTCTTGCACTCGCCCTCCTCGCCCGTCCGGCGCGTGACGGGTGGTGGGTGAGAGCCTCGCTCGGTCTCGTCGGAGGAGCGATTACGGCAGTCGTCCTCTTCCTGGTGGCGAATGCCGTCGAGGCCTTCGGCACTGATCTACCCCTCGCCGTGGCGTTCTGGGCGGTCGCATGCTTCGCGGCCGTCGGTCTGGCGATCGTGTCTTTCCCCCGGGCCCGCGCTTGGCGACGTGTGATTGCCGGCGTCGCGGTCATCTGGTTCCTCGTGAGCGGTGTCGTCGGTGTGAACGCCTACTACGGACTCAACCCGACGCTCGGTTCTCTGCTGGGAGTCGTGGTCGACACGCCCATCGACGTTCCCGGCTCGGGTGGCGCCGCCGCCGCGCCCGACCAGCCCATCTACACGACCTGGACGGCGCCGAACGATCTGGCGACGGTCGGGAAGCAGGGGACGGAGAACATACCCGGCACGGAGTCGGGGTTCGTCGCCCGTCCCGCCGGGATCTACCTGCCGCCCGCCGCGCTGGCATCCGATGCCCCGGCTCTTCCTCTGGTGATCATGATGATGGGCTATCCCGGAAATCCGGACGTCTCGTTCATCGCCGGCGTGCTCGACCAGTACGCCGCCGACCACGCCGGTCTCGCCCCCATCGTCATCGTCGCCGATCAGATCGGCGGTACCGGAAGCGACCAGGATCCCGCATGCGCGGACTCCGCGGCGTACGGCGCGGCCGAGACGTACATCACGAAGGACGTCGCCGCCTGGGCGCGCGCGAACCTGCGGATCATCGACGACCCCCGCTACTGGGTCATCGCCGGATACTCCAACGGAGGCGGCTGCGCTATCAAATACGGAGCCGCCTACCCCGGGGAGTTCTCCAACATCATCGATGTGTCGGGGGAGGAGTTCCCCGGTTCCGAGGATGTCTCGGGCGTGCTGGAGACGATCTACGGCGGCGACCAGGCCGCCTTCGACGCATCCAAGCCGATCAACATCATGGCGTCGGCTCCGCCGGGCGCGTATGCGAACACGACCGCGGTCTTCACCGCCGGAAGCGAGGACCCGGGTTTCATCGCCGCCTCCCAGACCGTCGCCGCGGCGGCCGAGAAGGCCGGGATGTCCGTGACCTCCTACGTTGTCCCTGGCGCCGACCACCTCGTCTCCGCCATCACCGGCGGGCTCGACGAGGGCTTCGCGGTCCTCTACCCCGTTCTCGGCCTCTCGGCTCCCTGACGGCTCAGCTCCCGTGGGGCATCACGAGCGAGAGCAGGAAGACCCAGACGCAGACGAAGACGAGCATCCCGAGGCTGTATTTGATGGAGGCACGAAGGATCTCGCCCTCGCGTCCGGTCAGTCCGACCGCCCCCGCTGCGATCGCGATCGACTGCGGTGAGACGACTTTCGCGACAGTACCGCCCGCCGTGTTCGCAGCCACCAGCAGCGTGGGGTCGACGCCGATCTGCTGAGCGGTCACCGACTGCAGGTGCGCGAAGAGGGTGTTGTTGTTCACGACTGACCCGGTGATGAACACCCCGAACCACCCAATAATCGGCGCGAAGAGCGGGAAGAGGAGGCCGACGGCCGCGAGGGCGTTACCGATGCTCGCCGAGCCGCCCGAGAAGTTCGCGATGTTGGCGACGACCAGGATGAGCGCGATGAGGATCACCGGCCGCCAGAGGTCGCGCACCGTAGCCGCAAGCTGAGCCCACAGATCACGGGAACGCAGCTGCGGGGTCGTCCAGAACGTGATCAGCACGGCCACCAGGATTGCCGTTCCGGTCGCGTTGACCGGGGTGAACGCCCAGGCCGTGGCGACGGCCGTGTCCGAACCCGCGGGCACCACGACTCCGGTCACCCCGGGGATCGGCAGGCTGAACACCAGCCACGAGAGCGGCCCGCCGGCGGCGAAGAGCGACTTGAACCACGGGATGCTCCACACGAAGATCACCGCGGTGAGGATGTAGAACGGGCTCCAGGCCACGACGACCTCGCCGAAGTCGTGCTTCTCGGCGGCAGGTACGGTGCCGCCATCCTCGCGATAGATGCGCTTCGGCTGCCACACGCGGCCGATCATGAAGATCACGACCATTCCGAACAGACCCGGCACGATGTCGGCGAGCTCGGGTCCGAGGAAGATCAGGATGCCGGCTTGCACGACGCTGTAGGCGGCACTCACCCCGAGCGTCACCGGCCACGTCTCACGCACCCCGCGCCACCCATCGAGGATCATCACGAGGATGAAGGGCACGGAGAAGGTCAGCAGCTGGAGCACGAGCACCATATCGAGCGTCAACCCCGACAACCCGACCTCGCCGACCTGCGCGCCGATGATGACCGGGATCCCGATCGCACCGTACGCACCGGCGGCAACGTTGGCGACGAGCGACAGCATCGCGGCCTTCACCGGTCCGAAACCCAACTGCACGAGAAGAGCCGCGCAGATGGCGATCGGCACGCCGAAGCCCGCCGCACCCTCGAGGAACGCTCCGAACGAGAAGCTGATCAGCAGCACCTGGATGCGCTGGTCGGGGGAGATCCCCGAGATGCTGGCTCGGATCACGTCGAAGCGTCCGGAGGCGACGGCGAGCTTGTACAGCCACACGGCCATGACGATGATGTAGGCGATCGGCCAGATCGCGGTGAGAACGCCGAGGAGTCCCGCACCGGCGATGGAGCCGGCGGGCATGCCGAAGGGCCACGCGGCGATCACCACCTGCAGGACGACGGCGATGATGCCCGCCGTGATCCCCTTGAGCTTGAGGACCACGAGGCACAGCAGGAAGACGAGGATCGGCACGACCGCCACCAGCGCCGAGAGCCAGAGCTGCCCCGTGGGGTCGATCGTCTGGGTCCACATGGGTTACTGCTCCCGGTTCTGTCGAGCGACGCGGCGCCGGACGACGAGGTACACGCCGCCCAGGATGACGAACCACAGTGGCGTCCACATCAGCGGCACTCGCGTGCTCTCGAAGAGGGCGAGGATCACGATCATCGCCGCGAAGAACGCCAGCACCACCCAGCACAGCGGAACGCCCCATCGGAGCCGGTAGGCGGAGGAGGCGTGGAGGTCGGGTCGGCGGCGGCGATAGACGAGGTAGGCGGCCAGGATGACCGACCACACGAAGAGGAAGAGGATGGACGACACCGTGGTGATGAGCTGGAATGCGTCGTCGAAGATCATCCCGAGCGAACCGCTCACCAGTACGACGATGCACGAGAGCACCAGCGCGAATCCGGGCACCGCGGTGCGAGTGAGTCGGGAGAAGACCGCGGGGGCCTGGTGGGTCGTCGCCAGCCCGTAGACCATCCGACTCGAGGAGAACACGCCGCTGTTGGCTGCGGACGTCGCCGAGCTGATCACGACGGCGTTGATGATGCCGGCGGCGCCGGCGAACCCCACGAGGGTGAAGAGGGCGACGAACGGACTCTCGGAGGGGTTCACCTCGGTCCAGGGCGTCACGCAGACGATCACGCCCAGCGCGAGAACATAGAAGAACAGGATGCGCAGTGGCACCTGGTTGATCGCCCTGGGCAGATTCTTCTCCGGGTCTTTCGCTTCGGCCGCGGTGGTACCGACCAGTTCGATCCCCGCGAACGCGAAGATCGCGATCTGGAAGCCGCCGAGGAAGCCCACGAACCCGTTCGGGAAGAACCCGCCCTCGTCCCACAGGTGGGTCACGCTCGCCTGGTCCCCGTTCGGCGAGGTGAAGCCGATCGCGACCAGCACGACGCCGACGACGATCAACACAAGGATGGTGATGACCTTGATCAGCGCGAACCAGAACTCCGCCTCGCCGAATGCACGCACCGCGACCAGGTTGAGCGCGAGAACAAAGATCACAGCGATCGTCATCGGGACCCAGCCCGGCAGGTCGGGCCACCAGAACCTCGCATATGTCTGGATTCCCACGACGTCGGCGGCCGCGATGGACAGCAAGCACAACCAGTAGGTCCACCCGACGAAGAACCGCGCCCAGTCGCCGAGATAGTCCGCGGCGAAGTCCTGGAAGGTGCGGTACCCGAGGTTGGAGAGCAGCAGCTCGCCCATTGCCCGCATCATGACGAACAGCATCAGTCCGACGACGACGTAGACCAGGAGGATGGACGGTCCGGAAGCGTGGATCCCGATGCCGGAACCGAGGAAGAGACCGGTGCCGATCGCGCCGCCGATCGCGATCAGCTGGATGTGGCGATTGCTGAGGCCGCGCTCGAGCTCCGTCGTCTCGACTGTGGTCTGCGTGGTCATCCGTCGTGTCCTCAGACCGGGAGCGCGCCGTAGGCGAGGGTCACAGTCCAGCCTCCGTGAGAGAGATCGGCGAGCTGGTAGTGCACCCGACGATCGGGGACCCACCCCCTCACGAGCGCCGGGTCGATCGTGACCTCCTCCGGCCGTATCCGGGCGCGCCCGTCAGCGTGCCGCACGGCCTGGACGCGAGTCCAGTGGGTCAGGAGGGCATCGCCGCCAACGCCGGGGAACAGGTGGGAGTGCTGACGCATCTGCTCCAGCTCGTCGTCGGCGGGCCGCGCGGAGCGAAGATCGACTCCCAACGGAACGACACTGTCCGCGGCCACCACGACGGTCGACGACGCGACGGCCGCACTGGTGATCGCCAGGGGAACAACCGCTCCCGCCACTCTCGCCACCAGACGGGTGTGGTACCCGAACTGCGCGGGCGACTCCCGTTCCACCCGCACGTCGTCCTCCTTGACGTGGAGCCGCGCAGCGACGATCTCCCTGGCCAGCTGGCGTTTGCGATCGTGGTCTTCGGCGTGCGGATCGGTTCCGAGCCGCGCGGAGATCCCGTCCGGCGCATTCAACAGAACCGTCTCCATGCCCGTTCTCCCGCCTCCATCGCGCGAGCCACGACGGTGAACTCATCATCGCCGCACCCGGAGCTTCTTCGCCAGGTGCAAAACCACATCTGCCGCGCAGCGCGCAGCCCTGGCAGACTGTGCCCGAGAGTTGAACCGATCGTGGTGGAGGACTCAGGATTCGCACCTGACAGGGCGCCTCATGTGCGCGTCCCCCGAGACCGCTGATCATATCCACAGCGAGGGCCGACGCGCGAGAGGCGACACGACACCGAGGCGCGGACGACGCTGTCCGGCCGGTGGGCCCGGACGACCATGAAGGGTGCGACGCATGACACTGACCGCTGATGAGATCCGCCGCGCGTTCCTCGAATACATGGAAGAGCGAGGGCACGCGATCATCCCGCGCGCCCGGCTGATCCCGCGAGACGACCCGACCACCCTCTTCACCGGCAGCGGCATGCAACCGCTTCTTCCGTACCTGCTGGGCGCGCAGCATCCCGCCGGCGCGCGGCTCGCCGACAGCCAGACCTGTCTGCGCGTCCAGGACATCGAGGAGGTCGGAGACAACAGGCACACCACCTTCTTCGAGATGCTCGGCAACTGGAGCCTGGGGGACTACTTCAAGCAGCAGCAGATTCCGCAGATCTGGGGATTCCTGACGGAGCGCGTGGGCCTGTCGGCCGACCGGATCTTCGTCTCCTGCTTCAGCGGTGACCCCGCCCACGGCATCCCGAGGGACGACGAGTCTGCGGCGATCTGGTCGCGCCTTTTCGAAGAGCGGGGCATCCGCGCCGACCACGTCGTCCTCGGCACCGAGGAGCACGCGGCCGCGGTCGGCACGGGGGGAGCGCGGATCGCCTTCTACAGCAAGAAGAACTGGTGGTGCCGGGGCGGCAGCGCCGCCGACATGCCCGTCGGCGAGCCCGGCGGGCCCGACACCGAGATCTTCTACCTCTTCCCGCAGATCGAGCACGACCCGGCGTTCGGCGAGCACTGCCACCAGAACTGCGACTGCGGGCGCTTCATCGAACTCGGCAACTCGGTGTTCATGGAGTACCAGCGCACGGAGGACGGTTTCGCCCCGCTCCCGCGCCGCAACGTCGACTACGGGGGCGGGCTCGCGCGGATCGCCGCTGCCGCGATGGACAGCCCCGACGTCTTCCGCATCGGACTTCTCTGGCCGATCATCGAGCGACTGCAGGAGCTCTCGGGACAGACGTACGACGATCACACCCACGCCATGCGGGTCATCGCCGATCACCTGCGGGGGGCCACCTTTCTCGCCGTCGACGGAGTGACTCCGAGCAACAAGGCGCAGGGCTACGTCATGCGTAGGCTCATCCGGCGTGCGATCCGCTTCGCTTTCGACCTCGGTCTGGAGGAGAACTTCTTCCCGCAGATCATCCCCACGATCGCCGGCATCTACGAGGAGCACTTCCCCGAGGTCGGCGAGCACACCTTCCACGTGCAACGCATCCTGACGAAAGAGGAGCAGGCGTTCCGCCGAACGCTGCGCAAGGGTCTCCGGCAACTCAACCAGTACTCCCGCACGGGTGTGACGGGTCGCGAGCTGTTCGTGCTCTACGACACGTTCGGCTTCCCCGTGGAGCTGTCGACGGAGGAAGCAGCCCGCAACGCGATCACCGTCAGCGACAATTGGCGCGCGGAGTTCGACGAGCAGATGGCCATCCAGCGCGCTCAATCGCAGCGCGGCACCACCCTGCACGTCTGACGCCCGCCGCACGCACGACGGCCCGCCACCGAGGAGGTGACGGGCCGTCGACGGGGTGAGCCTCAGCTCCCCACGCCTCGCAGCGGCGGGTGATGGAACGTGTCGCCGAACGCGCGCTCGGACGCCCCCTCCCGATCGAGGTAGGCCGAGGCACCGCCGTCGATGAACGGCCACGCGGCGCCGAGGATGAGACCGAGATCGATGTCTTCGACCTCCGGTACGACGCCCTCGTCGAGCATGATCTTGATCTCCTGCGCGAGGCCGTCCTGCACGCGCGCGAGGATCGTGGCTTCGGACGCCGGGGTCGAACCGGTCTCGAGCACCTTCTGAGCGCTCTTGCTCCAGCCCGTGACCTTGCCGTTCTTGTCCTTCTCGATGACCTCCGGCAGCTCCGCCAGCCGGTGGAAGTTCTCCGACGCGAAGAAACGATCGGGGAACGCGCCCGCCATCGTGTCCTGCACGTGGGCGGCGACCTTCCATCCGACCAGATCGATGAGCTGGAACGGCGTCATCGGGAGGCCGAGAGGCGCGAACGCCCGCTCCACGGTGAGCAGGGGAGTGCCCTCGTACACCGCGCGGGCCGCCTCTCCCATGACCTTGGCCAGCAGGCGGTTCACGACGAAGCCGGGTGCGTCGGCGGTGAGGATCGCGTTCTTGCCGAGGTTCTTGGCCACGACGAACGCGGTCGACAGCGCAGCATCCGTCACCGTCGAGGTCTTCACGACCTCGATCAGCGGCATGACGGCGACCGGGTTGAAGAAGTGGAAGCCCACGAGGCGCTCGGGATGGGCGAGCTTCGCGCCGATCTCCTCCACCGACAGCGACGAGGTGTTCGTCGCCAGGATGGCGTCTTCGGCGATGAGCGGCTCGATCTCCGCGAAGACCTGCTGCTTGACCCCGACCTCCTCGAAGACCGCCTCGATGACGAAATCGCAGTCGGAGAACTCGGTCTTGTCGGTGGTGCCGTGCACGAGCGCGCGCAGACGGTTCGCCGCGTCGCCGTCGAGCCGTCCCTTCGCCTCGAGCTTGCCGATCTCGTCGCGGATGTAGGCGAGGCCCTTGTCGACTCGCGCCTGGTCGAGGTCGGTGATGAGCACCGGGACCTGCAGCTTGCGCACGAAGAGCAGCGCGAACTGGCTGGCCATGAGACCCGCCCCGATGATCCCGACCTTGGCGACCTTCTTGGCCAACGCCTTGTCGGGGGCCCCGACCGGTCGCTTGGCCCGCTTCTGGATGAGATCGAAGGAGTACATCGATGCGACGAACTGATCGCCGCTGATGAGGTCGGCCAGTGCTTCGTCCTCGCGGGCGAAGCCCTCGGCCTTCGTGCCGCTCTTGGCCTTGTCGAGGAGTTCGAGCGCGACATACGGAGATCGCGGGACGGTGCCGATGCGGCTCTCCAGCATTCCGCGCGCCATCTTGATCGCGATCGGCCACTTGGTGAGTCGCTCGATCTTGCCCGGCTCGTTCTTGCGATCGACCTTCACCCGCCCGGTCAGCACGCCGTCGGCCCAGCGGAGCGAATCCTCGAGGTAGTTCGACGCGGGGAAGATGGCATCGACCATCCCCAATTCGAAGGCCTGGCGAGGCTTCAGCGTGCGGTTCTGCTTCAGCGGATTCGAGATGACGACCTCGAGTGCGTTCTCGATGCCGATGAGGTTCGGCAGCAGGTAGGCGCCGCCCCAGCCGGGGATGAGCCCGAGGAAGACCTCCGGCAGCGCGATGGCTGCAGCCGATGCATCCACCGTGCGATACGTGGAGTTCAGGGCGATCTCCACGCCGCCGCCCAGCGCGAGGCCGTTCACGAACGCGAACGAGGGGACACCGAGGTCTGAGAGCGAACCCAGCACCTGGTGGCCCCGCTGGGCGATGAGGCGGGCGATGTCTTTCGACGGCAGCTGCGCGACCTGCGAAAGGTCGGCACCGGCCGCGAGGATGTACTGCTTTCCGGTGATGCCGACGGCGTCGATCTCACCGGCGGCCGCGCGCGTCTTCAGCCCGGCGAGCGTCTCGCCGAGCTCCTTCAGCGTGCCGGGGCCGAGCGTGTTCGGACGCGTGTGGTCGCGACCGTTGTCGAGCGTGATGAGCGCCAGCACCTTGCCCGAGGCCAGGCGCACATCGCGCACACGCGAATGCGTGACCACCTCGTCGACGGCGAGGGCGTCGAGCGGGGCGAAGTCGATCTCGTCGTAGTTCGTCATGACCGGCCTCCCTTGCGCTTCTTACCGGTGAAATGAGGGTTCTCCCAGATCACCGTGCCGCCCTGACCGAGACCGACGCACATGGCCGTGAGGCCGTAGCGCACGTCGGGCCGCTCGGCGAAGTGCGCGGCCAGCTGGATCATGAGGCGCACACCGGATGCTGCGAGCGGGTGCCCCAGCGCGATCGCACCGCCCCAGGGGTTGACCCGAGGGTCGTCGTCGGCGATGCCGAAGTGGTCGAGCAGCGAAATCACCTGGATCGCGAACGCCTCGTTGAGCTCGAAGAGCCCGATGTCATCGATCGACAGCCCCGCTTTGCGGAGCGCCTTCTCGGTCGCGGGGATGGGGCCGATGCCCATGATCTCGGGCTCGACGCCGGCGAACGCGAACGACACCATGCGCATCTTCGGGGTGAGCCCGAGCTCCTTCACCGCGTCGCCGCCGGCGAGGAGACTCACGGTCGCCCCATCGGTGAGGGGCGAGGACGTGCCGGCGGTCACGCGACCGTGCGGTCGGAACGGGGTCTTGAGCGAGGCGAGACCCTCCATCGTCGTCTCGGGACGGCGCCCTTCGTCTTCGGTGGCGAGGCCCCAGGCGCCCTCGGCGTCCTTCACCGCCACCGAGACGAGGTCGGGCTGGAACTTGCCCGCCTCGTACGCGGCCTGTGCCTTGTGCTGGCTCAGCATGCCGAACCGGTCGGCGCGTTCCTTCGTGAGGTGGGGGAAACGATCGTGGATGCGCTCCGCGGTGACACCCATGTTGAGGGCACCCGGATCGACGAGCCGCTCGGCGACGAAGCGGGGGTTCGGGTCGGCGTTGGCTCCGATGGGGTGACGCCCCATGTGCTCGACGCCGCCGGCCAGCGCGAGATCGTACTGACCGAAGCCGATCGAGGCGCCCATCGTCGTCACGCTCGTCATAGCGCCCGCGCACATGCGGTCGATCGCCAGGCCGGGAACCGACATCGGGAGCCCGGCGAGGATCGCGGCGGTGCGTCCGAGGGTCAGCCCCTGATCGCCGGTCTGCGAGGTGGCCGCGATCGCCACGTCGTCGATCCGGCCCTTCGGCACCGCGTCATTGCGCTCGAGGAGACCGATGATCGCCTTCACGACCAAGTCGTCCGCGCGGGTGTTCCAATACATTCCTTTTTCGCCCGCGCGCCCGAAAGGGGTGCGCATTCCATCGACGAAGAAGACGTCCGAGAGCTCGGCCACTCTGCCTCCAAAACTAGGGATGACGCCAGCCTAGGGAGGGCGCCGAATCACCTGGAATCGGTTGGGTCGAACCTACGAAGGGTCGGCGGCGACCTCGGCCGGGACGTTGACGGAATCCACAAAGGCATCGGCGATCAACTGTGCAGTCTGCTCAATCTGCCACGGTCGGGCACCGTGCTCCGCGAGGATCGCGCCGATCGATTCCGCGTCGAGCGACGCCGGGGGAGACCATGCGACACGCCGCAGGGTCTCGGGCGTCAGGAGGTTCTCGGTCGGCATGCCGAGCTGCTCCGCGCGTTCCTCGACGACGGGGCGGGCCGCACGCAGGCGTGCGTCGGCCGACGGGTTGCGATCGACCCACGCTCGCGGCGGCGGCAGCGCATCGGAGGGGACGCGGTCGCTCGGAAGCTCCTCGGTCGACCGTCCTTCCTGGATCGCGTTCCACCAGCGGTCGAGCTGCGTGCGACTGGCCCGCCCGTTGAATTCCTTCAGCGCCGCCAGGGCCTGTTTCGAGGGGGGATCGGCGATCACCGCCGCGACGAGTGAGCGATCGGGCACGAGCCGGCCGGGCGAGACGTCCTGTTCGCGGGCGTAGTCCTCCCTGGCCTGCCACAGCGCGCGAGCCACGGCCAGCGACCGACGCCCTCGCACGGTGTGCAAGCCGCTCAGGCGACGCCAAGGGTCCTCCCGCGGCGGCTTCGGCAGACGCCCGAGGACCGCGGCGAACTCTTGTGCCGCGATCTCGGTCTTCTCCTGCTCGACGAGCTGGTCGGCCAGTGCGTCGCGTACGTCGACCAGATGCTCGACATCGAGGGCGGCGTACTCCAGCCACGACTGGGGAAGGGGGCGCGTCGACCAGTCGGCCGCGGAGTGCGCCTTGGCGAGCGTGATGCCGAGCGTCGACTCCACGACCGCGCCGAGACCGACGCGCTCATGACCGAGGATTCGGGCCGCGAGTTCTGTGTCGAAGATCCGCGACGGCTCGAGCGAACGCTCGCGTAGTGACGGCAGATCTTGGCTGGCCGCGTGGAAGACCCATTCCGCATCGCCGATCGCGGCCTGCAGCAGTGTGAAATCCGCGATCGTGGCGGGGTCGAACAGGAAGACTCCGGCTCCTCGGCGGAACACCTGGATCAGATAGGCGCGCTGGGAGTAGCGGAAGCCGGACGCCCGTTCCACGTCGACCGCCACGGGTCCGTCGGCCGAGGCAAGAGCCTCAGCCGCGTCAGCGAGGGCGTCGTCGTCTTCGATCACGACGTATTCAGTCACGGGCTGCCCTCCGGGCTCCGAGCGTAGCAATTCCCTCGGTACCCGGAGGGAGACCTGCCAGCATGCAAACGAGTTCGGCCCACGCCTCCACGTGCGGTCCGAAAGGTCCTTCGGGCGACCATGATGCCCGTAGCTCTATCTGTGCCCCGTCGCCCTGCGCCGCCAGTGATCCGAATCCTTTGGACAGAGTCTTCGTGGCCGTACCCGAGGCGGAGTGGTGGACGGCGCCACGCGACGACAGCGCGTCGACCAGCCACGACCACGCAACGTCGGCAAGGAGCGCGTCTGATCCGATCTCGGGCTCGAGCGGCGCCTGAGCGAAGCAGACGATCCTCCAGGGCGCACCCCATGGATCGGGCTCCTCAGGGTCGTGCAGAAGGATGAACCGACCGATTCCATAGGGCGAGTCCACACCCTCCACATCGGGTCGCACATCAGCCGCGAGCGCCAGCGACTCCGGGGCGAGTCCTGTCGGCGCGGGGATCTCGCGCACGAGCAGATCGTCACGGAACGAGGTCGAACGAAGTTCGTCGACCGCCCGCGCGAACGGCGTCAACGCCTCGGGAAGACGAACATCGGTCACCCGCACAGACTAGAGTGAGGCCGAGATGAACGCGTCCAGGCACGCCGCGCCCGACGGCGGCTTCCGACAGTACGCCGGTGCTCTGCGCACATCGATCGTTCTCTTCGCGATCGCCCTCGGAGCTGTCGCGACGGCCGTCACGGCGATCGCGATCCGCGTCGCACGTCGCGTGGTCACACCCGCTCCGCGCCTGGCAGACACCCGTATCGTCGCCGTGGATGCGCCGGCGCAGACCGTGACGCTGGCGCGCACGCCCGACACCGAGCTCCCCGGCCGGTACGGGCTCTTCACCACGGGCTCGAAGTCCTACGTCAAGCTCGGCCAGGTGCTCTCGTCCGACGCAACGTCGGTCACCCGCAAACTGCTCACCCACGTCGGCGCGGGGGAGCAGCTCGCCCCCGACGCCGCCTTCAGCGGCTGGTACTTCGACAGCCCCGACGACCTCCACGTGCCCTACCGGAGCGAACTCATCGGCAGCTCCGTCGGCCCGTGCCCGGCGTGGGTGTTCCCCGCCGAAGTCGAGACCGACGTCTGGGTGGTGCAGGTGCACGGCCGGGGGACGACCCGCGCAGAGGCGCTGCGCGCCGTTCCTGTCTTCCGCGCGCTCGGCATCACCTCTCTTCTGGTGTCGTACCGCAACGACGGCGAGGCGCCCCGTAGCCGGGCCGGAACCTATGCGCTCGGTGCCACGGAGTGGCGCGACGTCGACGCCGCGATCGGCTACGCACGCCGCGCGGGTGCCCGCCGGGTGATCGTCATGGGCTGGTCGATGGGAGGAGCCGTCGCCCTGCAGGTCGAGCTGTCATCGCCGCACCAGGAACTCCTCGCGGGCCTCATCCTCGAGTCGCCCGTCGTGGACTGGCGGGTGGTGCTCGACTATCAGGGACGGATGCTGCGCCTCCCGACGCCCGTGACGAACCTCGCCATCGGCGCACTCGGTTCCGACTGGGCGACACCGGTGACGCGGGCGGGGCATGCGATCCCGTTCGATCGGCTCGACGGCGTTGCGCGAGCGGGCGAACTGACCCATCCGATCCTCATCCTGCACAGCGACGACGACGGCTTCGTGCCGTCGGACGCCTCCCACGGTCTGGCGGCAGCCCGCCCCGACCTCGTGCACCTCGAGACCTTCTCCGTGGCGCGTCACACGAAACTCTGGAACTACGACCAGGACCGCTGGACGCGCACGATCACCGAGTGGCTGCGCAGTCAGGGCCTCACGAACGAGTCCGCAGCCGAAAGTAGCTGAACGCCGCGTCGTCGACGAGCAACCCCGCGGGCTCCGTGCGGGGCGCGCCGCCCGCCGTCAGCGGGAGGAAAGGGTGCTCGGCTGGTTCGAGCACGGGTGCGATCGTCACGCAGTACTCGTCGATCACTCCCGCCGACGCGAAGCGCCCGGCGAGGGTGGGCCCACCCTCGCAGACGATGCGGGGATACCCCCGGTGCGCGAGGGCGGAAACGATCGCCGACGGATGCAGATCATCGTCGCCGTCGACGGCCACGACCTCCGCGGCAGCGAGACCCGCGCGTTCACGCACAGCATCCGCTCTTCCCGCCGGGCAGACGAGGAGGATCGATGCGCCGTCGTCGTCGAAACGGTGACCGCTGAGGTCTCCCGAGACGGTGACGACCGCGAGTCGCGTCGCCCGCGGAAGCAGGTAGCCCTCGGCGCGCACGGTGGCCGCCCCGACCACGACGGCGTCGGCATGCGCGCGGATGATGCCGAGGATCGCGCGATCGATGCGGCTCGTGAGCGTCTCGCTCGTGCCGTCGTCTCCGGCAGCGGCCCCGGTGATGCTCGTGATCATGTTCAGCCGCACGTACGCGGCGTCGTCGCGGGCGTACACCGACTCGAGCCACGCCCGGCCCTCCGAGCTGGCGGGATCGTGGGAGACCCCGGTTGCCGGGAGCACCTCCGACACGCGCATGATCAGCCGCGCTTCGCGCGCACCTGGCGCTTCGCTCGCATCAGCATCCCGGTCATCCCCGCGATGCGCAGCGGGCTGACCGCGCGCATGAGCCCGATGCTCTGCGGGAAGTCGTCGGGGATGGCGAGAACCTGGTCGGCCGTGAGGCCGCTGATGCCCTGGACGAGGATGCTCGCGAACCCGCGGGTGGTCGGCGCCTCCGCGGGAGCGGTTGCGTGCATCGCCACGATGCCGTCGTCGTCGACGTCGACGACGATGTAGACCGGCGACTGGCATTCCACGACGCGCTCGCACATCTCGGGGTGTCCGTCGTACTCCGGCGGCACCGCCGGCAGCTCCTGCGAATACTCGAGAAGCAGCTGAAGTCGTTCGGGCTCGGCGAGTTCCAGGAACTCGTCGCGGATTTCGGCGAGGGTGTCGGGCAAAGCAGTCTCGGTCACCCTCGTCATCCTTCCACGCCGTCGGGAGACCGGCTCGGTCCCCGAGGCGACTCGGGGACCGGTGGGCACCCGCCCGCCGGTCCCGCCGTCGGTCAGCGGGAGCCGGGCTCGGCGCCCGTCACGATCGGCACGCGCACCGCGCTGCCCCACTCGGTCCAGGACCCGTCGTAGTTGCGCACATCGTCGAACCCGAGCAGGTGCTTCAGCACGAACCAGGTGTGACTCGACCGTTCGCCGATACGGCAGTAGGCCACGATCGGCTCGCCGTCGGTGAGCCCCGCGCCGTCGCGGTAGATCGCATCGAGTTCTGCGCGCGACTTGAATCCGCCGTCTTCGGCAACGGCCTTCGCCCACGGCACGTTCTGCGCCGTCGGGATGTGTCCTGCGCGCAGCGCTCCCTCGTCGGGGTAGGCGGGCGCGGTCGTGCGCTCTCCCGAGTACTCCTCGGGGGAACGGACGTCGATCAGCGGGTGGCCGAGGTGCGACAGCACGTCTTCCTTGTAGGCGCGGATCTTGCTGTCATCGCGCTCGACGACCGGGTAGTCGGTGGTCGTCACGGCGGTTGCGTCGGTCGTGATCGGACGACCCTCGCCGATCCACTTGTCACGCCCGCCGTCGAGCAGTCGGACGTCTTCGTGGCCGAAGAGCGAGAACACCCACAGCGCGTAGGCGGCCCACCAGTTGTTCTTGTCGCCGTAGATGACGACGGTGTCGTCGCGCGAGATGCCCTTGCGGCTCAGGAGCTCGGAGAAACCCGCGCCGTCGACGTAGTCGCGGACGACGGGGTCGTTCAGCTCGGTGTGCCAGTCGATCTTGACGGAACCGGGGATGTGCCCGGTCTCGTAGAGCAGAACGTCTTCGTCGGACTCCACGACGACCAGGCCGGGCTGTCCGAGGCGGGCTTCGAGCCATTCCCCGGTCACGAGTCGGCCGGGCTCGGAGTACTCGGCGAACTTGGACGATGTGGTGTCGAATTCGATGGTCACGGAGGGCTCCTCGGAGTCGGGGCTGCAGTGCGACGGCGTAGGGTGGACACCGCCCTTCCGACCCTATGCGGGCCGTGATACCAGCGCACTCACTGCGTAAGACTGCGACACAGGACGGCCGAATGACCGCTGCATCCGCCACCACCGGCATCGTCCACCTCGCGGACCGCGACCCGGCGGTCTCGGGGACCGACATGGTCGCCTCGCTCGTGCCGCCGCCGCAGTTCGACGGCGCGACCTTCGAGTCCTACCGCGCCGACGCCGCGTATCCCTCACAGGAGGACGCGAAAGAGCGACTCAGCGCGTTCGCGCTGCCCTCAGCATCCGCCCCTCGCGGGGGGTTCTTCCGCCGCGCGAAGAAGGAGCCCGAGACCAAGCCCGGCGTCTACCTCGACGGCGGGTTCGGCGTCGGCAAGACGCACCTGTTGGCGGCGATCTTCCATGCGATGCCGGCCCGCCGGAAGTACTTCGGCTCGTTCATCGAGTACACCGCTCTCGTCGGCGCGCTCGGGTATCAGAAGACCGTCGAACTCTTCCGCGGGTCCGACCTGCTCTGCATCGACGAGTTCGAGCTCGACGATCCGGGCGACACCATGGTGATGACGCGACTGCTCGGCGAGCTCGTCACGTCGGGCACGCGTCTCGCGGCCACCTCGAACACACCGCCCAACGCGCTCGGCGAGGGGCGTTTCGCCGCGCAGGACTTCCTGCGTGAGATCCAGGCCATGTCGGCGAGCTTCGAAACGCTCCGCATCGACGGAACCGACTACCGCCAGCGAGCGATCGACGGCGAGGCGAAGGTGTGGACGGATGCCGCGTACACCGAGGCTCTCAACGAGGCCTCGCTGCGGGGCATCGCCTCGGACGACGCGTTCGACGGCCTGGTTTCCCACCTGGCCCGCGTGCACCCCTCCCGCTATCTGCGGCTGCTCGACGGCGTGGACGCGATCGGACTGCGCGGCGTTCACACGCTCTACGACCAGGCCGCCGCCCTTCGGCTCGTCGCCTTCGTCGACCGCGCCTACGACGCGCAGATCCCCATCCGCGCCACGGGGGAGTCGCTGAGCTCTGTCTTCGGCGACGACATGCTCGCCGGCGGGTACCGCAAGAAGTACCTGCGCGCGGTCTCTCGTCTCGTCGCCCTCACGCACTCCTGACGCCAGGGCGAAGGCCGCTTTCGTCGCTGACGCCAGGGCGAGCATCGCTTTCGTTGAGATCTCGCGGCCGCGCGAAACGCGATGTTTACACGAGCCGGGGTCTTGTAACGCCCGCGAAACACGACCCCGCCGACGTTGGAAACCGCGCGTCGCGAAACTGTTGACGCCCCGCGAGATCGCTACCCGACACAGCGCATGCCGCGGGTCCTCAGTAACACGACACACAGATGAGGAACCTCATGGACAGCGGAAATCTCGCCTGGGCCGTCGCCGCAACGGCGCTCGTGCTCTTTATGACGCCCGGTGTGGCGTTCTTCTACGGCGGTCTGGTCAAGGCCAAGAGCGTCGTCAGCATGATGATGATGAGCTTCGGCGCGCTCGGACTGATCAGCGTGCTCTGGATCCTGTACGGCTTCAACATGAGCGCCGTCGACAGCACCTGGGCTTTCGCAGGAAACCCCTTCGCCGACCTCGGTATGGCCTCGCTCGATGACAACGCCCTCGTCGGAGCCGCCTACGGCGCGACGTTCGCGATCATCACCGTCGCGCTCATCTCGGGTGCGATCGCCGACCGCGCCAAGTTCGGCGCCTGGATGATCTTCGCCGGCATCTGGGCCACCGTGGTCTACTTCCCCGTCGCAGCCTGGGTCTGGGGCGGTGGCTGGATCATGGGCCTCGGTGAGACCTTCGGCTTCGACGTCAGCGTGATCGACTACGCCGGTGGAACCGCGGTGCACATCAACGCCGGTGCCGCCGCTCTCGCGCTCTCGCTCGTCCTCGGACGCCGGGTGCTCTTCCAGAAGGGCGTCCACAAGCCCCACAACGTGCCGCTGGTCATGCTCGGCGCCGCCATCCTGTGGTTCGGCTGGTTCGGCTTCAACGCCGGTGCTGAGGGCACGTTCGGCCTGCTGGGCACCGAGGACTCCTCGGTCGGCCTCATCATCGTCAACACGATCGGTGCGACCGCGGCCGCCATCATCGGTTGGCTCATCGTCGAGAAGCTCAAGGACGGCAAGGCCACGTCGGTCGGCGCCGCATCCGGCGCCGTCGCCGGTCTGGTCGCGATCACCCCCGCGTGCGCGAACCTGACCCCCGGCTGGGCTCTGCTGCTCGGTATCCTCACCGGTGCCGTCTGCGCCCTCGCCATCGAGCTCAAGTGGAAGTGGGGCTTCGACGACTCGCTCGACGTGGTCGGCATCCACCTCGTCGGCGGTCTCATCGGAACCATCTACCTCGGCTTCTTCGCCACCGAGACCGGCCTGTTCGTCGGCGGCAACACCGACCAGCTGGTCGTTCAGGTCATCGCCGCACTCGGCGTGCTGATCTACTCCTTCGTCGTCGCCTTCATCATCGGCTTCGCGATCGAGAAGACCATCGGCTTCCGCGTCAAGAACGAAGACGAGATCGCCGGGATCGACACCACCGTGCACGGTGAGGAGGGCTACGCCCTCATCGAGACCACCCCCTGATCACGACACACCACGGACGGCGTCGCGGGCTTCGGCCTGCGGCGCCGTCCGTGTTTTCGCGCCGGTCTAGGGTGGCGGGGTGAGTTTCCTCCGCCGCCTCGGTTCCGTTCTCGCCCGCGCCCTGCGCCCGAGCGGGGGTGCGCCCGTCTCGAGCTCCGCCCGCGTGACCGGCGTCGACAGCCCCGGGCGGTCGGGACTGACCGCCACGAGGGCGGTGCAGCCGCCGTCGGCCCGAGGGCTGACGATCGCGTACGCGCCGATGCGCGACGGCGACGCGGACGCCGGCGAGATCGTGTGGACCTGGGTGCCGTACGAGGAGAACGACGGACGCGGCAAGGACCGCCCCGTCCTGGTGATCGCGCAGCAGGACGCCGAGCACGTGTACGCCGTGCGCCTCACGAGCACCCCGCACCAGGGCTCACGCGACTTCGTGCCGCTCGGAGCGGGGGAGTGGGACCCGCAGCGGCGCCCCTCGTGGGTGGACATCGAGCAGCTCTACAGCGTTCACGTGCGCGGCCTGCGCCGCGAAGCATCCGCTCTTCCGCGCGATCGCTTCGCCGTCGTCGCCGCGGCCCTGCGCCAGCGCTACGGCTGGCGCGTCTCCGCGCGCTGACCGCGGCCCCTGACCTCGAAACACACCCTGCGGCCGAAACACCACGCCTGGCGGTGTTTCTCGGCCGCAACGGGTGTCTCACCGTCGGATGGATGCTGCGGAGGCAGCGGCCCCGTCAGCGCCCGCGGACCGAGCAAACCCCCGGCGAACGGGGGTGTCGTCGGCCAACGACGAACTCTGCTAACACGAGCTGGCGAAACTCGCCCCGGTCAGCAAAAGGTCGGCGAGCTCTTTTGCGCGCCCGTCGTCGAGAGGGGGGCCGCCGAAGATCACGCCAAGATGGACCGATCCGACCAGGGCTTGCATGAGCAGCTCAGGATTTGTCGACGGTCGAATCTCGTCTCGGGACGCTGCTCGCTCGAGCATCACGCTGTTGTCACCGAGACGGTGGAGCCAGAATTTCGCGCGCGCCGTTGCACCATCCGCAGTGGCGGCAGTCAGTGCGATGCGTAGCAGGGCGCCGCCGATCGGTGACCGCAAAAAGGCGTCTAGCGACTGGGCCAGGGCCGCGAGGTCGCCGTGGAGCGAACCGGTGTCAGGTTCGGGGACGCCGTCCGCGGTCTGCTCCTGGGCCGTCTCGAGTAGCAGCGCTTCCTTCGTCACCCACCTGCGATAAATCGACGTCTCGTGCACGCCCGCCCGTGCGGCAACCGCGGCGATAGTCACATGGTCCGCACCGGCGGTGGTCAGTTCAGCTGCAGTCGCGTCGAGGACCGCTCTGCGGACTGCTTCGCCACGGCGGCGCGGCGGGCTTTGCTCGGTCGGCATGTTCTCGATACTACGCAGGTCAAGTTGCGATAAGCACAACGGCGAACTATCGTCACACTTATCGCAAGACTCCTTGCGTTATTGGAGCGGCTCGCGCCTCAACGAACGGAACGACCGGATGTCCGAACTTCTCAACTGGCCGCCTGAATTCCATCCCGACCGCGCCCCGGTTTTTGCGCACAACGAAATCGTCACGGCGCGCCCGGCACCCGACCTCTGGCCGGCACTGATTCGGGCTGCTGAATGGCCGGAGTGGTACGCCCACGCCAGCGATGTGAGGGGGATCGGGCCTGGAGAAGACCTCTTCCTCGGTGCAACATTCAGCTGGAAGACCCTCGGCGTGCGGGTCACCACCACGGTGACCGAACTTGTTCCCCATCGAGCGCTCGCGTGGAGAGGCACCGCCCGCGGTTCGCGGGGATACCACCGCTGGGTGCTCCACCCGACCGCGGACGGCGGCTGCCGAATCGTGACCGAAGAAGTGCAGGTAGGCCCAATTCCAACGATGCTGGCCGCCCGGCTGCGAAAAAACCTCGCGGTCTATCACCAGGAGTGGCTCGAAGGACTCGTAGCTCACGGCGAGGCCTAACGAGAATCGACGATAAGCGGGACGAGGTTGTCAGCTCCGAATCGGGCGTCGCGGCCGGTGTCCGTATGGGATCGGGTAGCGGGCACAATGACCTTCGGTCCGCGACTACGGGGAGGGCGCTTCTCGTCTCTGGGGACGGGTGATGGTGTCCGGCCGCTGCCGCGTTCCCGGCATCACTCTCGATGACGCGGCGATCGGAGCGCTCCTGACGACCATGTGCACGCCGACCGGGGTCGCGGCGACGACCCCCAGGACACCGTCCCACGCATTGCGCACACAACCGGACTGAGCGGGCAAAGAGAGAGGCCCAGACCACGCGACTTCCGCGTGATTCCGGGCCTCTATTGGTGGGCGATGCGGGACTTGAACCCACGACCTCTTCCGTGTGAAGGAAGCGCGCTACCAGCTGCGCCAATCGCCCTGACGCCCCGAAGGGCTTCATCGATCGTACCCGATCCGCGGGCGTCCCACGGACGCCGGCGGGCTCGACACGCGGATGGCGTCTCGGTTTGTCGCTGCGCTCGGAATGGGCTAAAGTCGTACGAGTGCCCGGGGCAACCAGGGACACGCGGATGTAGCGCAGTGGTAGCGCATCACCTTGCCAAGGTGAGGGTCGCGAGTTCGAATCTCGTCATCCGCTCGAGTGCGAGGTCGTCATACGGAGTGATCCGGAAGGCGACCACGACACGTGGGCCGAACCCCACGCGGTGGCGTGGCCGAGCGGCTAGGCACCGGCCTGCAAAGCCGTTTACACGGGTTCGAATCCCGTCGCCACCTCGACGACAACTGAATAGCCCAATTCGGGCGCGATTGGCGCAGCGGTAGCGCGCTTCCCTGACACGGAAGAGGTCACTGGTTCGATCCCAGTATCGCGCACAGACAAACCCCCGGGAAACCGGGGGTTTTTTCGTGTCTCCAGACGGCCGCGCAATATCTGGGCAATACGCTCCGGCAATAGTGCGCTCAAAAATTCTCATGTGTAGAACGTGATCCTGATCGACGAGAAGCAACGACTCCCTCGCGAACCCGCGCATGCGTATCCGCTGACGGATCCTGCGCTAACCTCTCACTGACTTGACGACCCGGGGGGGGCCATGGACGAAGGAATGGCAGTCGCACTGGCGGCGATTGTGGCGGTTCTCGCTCAGTCCGTCTTCCTACTGATCGAGCTGCGTCGCGGACGCGCTGAGCGCGAGGCAGTCACGACAGCTTCCGCAAGATTGGTGCGCGACCAGATATCGGGTGACATGGAAGCACTGCACCAGGCCATTACCCGCCGGGAATGGTGGACGGCGGAGCTCGACTGCGAACAGACACTTGAAGAAGATGACCGCCGCCGTCTCGCTGCCAACGTCAACGCGGAAACTCTCCGCCGCTCATTCGGATCCCTCAGACGCTTCCGCCAACTGAGAATGGCACGCCAGCGGGCCATCAATGAGGGCGGTGTAACCCTTACTCATGACCAGTTGGTCGAAGTGGTCGCGGTCTTCCTGGATTTAGCTACAGCGCGCAGAATGCTAGCGCCGTACACAGGGTACGGATCGGCCCCTTTCGGGCGCCCACTGGATCTGCCGCCGGACATCCTTCACGACGCTCTCGACGCCGTGGGTCTTCCCAGCGCGAACGGCCTCTACACCCCCAGGACGACGATCAGTGAGCCATCAGAGTGACGACGGTCACAGTACTCACCCCTTGTCTGCCGTCGAAGGCCGATCATCTCGAAGCGTGCGCGAACAGCGTTCAGCGAGCAAAAGATGCGCTTCCTGCCCTGGACATCGAATGGGTGCTCGTTTTCGACGGCCCCGGAGAGGCTTTGGCGCCCCCCGTTGCTGACACCGTTTTGCGGGTCCCTCACCAGCGTGGAGTAGCCGCCGCTCGAAACTATGGGCTTGGCGCGTCTGCAGGCTCTGTGGTCATTCCGTTGGATTCTGACGATGAGATCGACCCCTCGGGGCTCGAACGTGCGGTTGCGCTGCTGGAGTCGGAGGCAGACCTGGGTTGGATCGCATGCAATCGACTTCTCACGACTGGCGAGCGCACCTTCCACTGGCACGGCGACCGAGCCTGGGAACCGGGGCAAGTTGCAGCCGAGTGGTCAGCGCCCATGCAATTTCACGCGAACACTCTCGTCCTACGAACCAGTCTGATCACTCAGATTGGCGGCTGGCCCGCTCTCGGCGCCTGCGAGGATCTTTTTCTCGCACTACGCCTCGGTGAAATCAGCCGCGGCGCTAGCATCTCTGATGTTTTGGTGCACTATCGCGCCTGGCCCGGGCAAGCGACCCGTGCCGCGTCGTTCCGAACAGAGCAGTCGCTCGCTTACGACTTCATCGAGCGCAGCATCAACGACGCCCGTCGATTGTCTATGAGGCACCCGATTCAGAGCCCGAGGCCGCTAGGAGGCCTCGGATCAGTGCCGGTGTGACCCGCGTACGGTGTGTGCCGGCGGGTGTTTCCGCGGTCCGTGTTCGCGGCGACGCACCCGCATAGCCGGTCGATGTCAGGAAAGCAGCGGTGAGCGGCGGGTACGCTGGGCCCGTGTCGGTGAAGGAACCTGAGGAGCAGCATCAGTCTGCGACCGAGCTGCTCGCCAACCGACTGCGCACGCTCATGGATGTCGTCGAGGCGCGCACCGGGGAAGAGGTCACCTTCACCGCCATCTCCGACTACCTCTCCGGGCGCGGCGTCACTCTGAGCCGGTCGCGGTGGTCGTACATCCTCAACGGGCACCGCCGCATCGACGACGTGGCATTGTTGGATGCGCTGTCCGACTTCTTCGACACGCCCCACGGATATCTCCGCGGAGAGGCCGGGACCCCCGAGCCGATCACCGCACAGCTCGATCTCGTGCGTGCGATGCGCGCGGCCAAGGTGCGCTCTTTCGCCGCACGGACGCTCGGAGACCTGTCACCGGAGACCCTGAGCGCCATCACCACCTACCTGGATAAGGAAGCAGCGCGCGTCCCCGGACCGCAGAGCTGAGGACATCCCATGCGAGCTTGGATCGAAGAAGGCCGACCGCACCTGCCCGTCGACATCGAGCCGGGCATCACACTCGCCGAGCTGACGCACCGCGTCCAGGTCGCCAGAGCCAGACCGTTGCGGATCGACGAACTCCCCGCGCTCTCCGACAGCGACGGCGCGCTCTGCGGTCTCTGGCTCGCCACCGACGACCTCGACATCATCCTCCACGCCCCCAGCGAGTCGAGGCTGCACCGCGAGCAGTTCATCCTTCACGAACTCGCGCACATGCTGCTCCTTCACGACCGGGTCGACGACAAGGCCGAGTACGTCACGAGAAGCGTCCTCCCCGACATGGAGCCCGCCACCGTCATCAAGGCGCTCGCCCGAGACAGCATCAACGACGAATACGAGCGACGCGCCGAACGCCTCGCCGACGTCATCGCCACGTACATTCGCAGCCAGCCCGTGTCGCGGTTCTCGGAGATCTTCGGCTGATGGTCGAACTCACCGTCAGCGCCCTCATGTGGGCGCTCGTCGTCGTCCTCGTCGTCTTTCGTCGCGCCCGGAAAGAACGGTCGGTGCTGTACGCGGCCGTCACCATCGCCGTCACCATGATGCTCAACGACGACGACCTCTACGTGCTCGTAGACGGATGGTTCGGCGCCCGCGACATCGTGCACCTCTTCAGCGCCATCATCCTCATGGTCGGCGTGCATTTCCTCGCCCAGGGGATCTCCCGCGCTGGCGCGCCGCGATATCTTCGCGGCATCCCCGCGCTGATCGTGCTGTGGGCCGCCATCGTCGTCACCACGGTCGCGTTCTTCCTCGTGCCGCATCGAGGCGGAACCAGCGAGAGCTTCATGCGCGAATACGGCGACTACCCGGCGGCCGCGGTCTACTCCTGCGCGCAGTACGTCTACTTCCTGGTCGTCTTCAGCGCGCTGCTCCTGACCGCTGTGGCGGCCATCCGCCACAGCACCCTGACGAGAGAGCGGGTCGCGGGCGCGCTCCTGCTCGTCGGGTCGCTCTGCACGATGGCGCTGTCCGTGACCGTCATCGGCATGAGCACCGCTCAACTCATCGGCGGGCTCCCCGCGGCCGAGCCGTGGCGCCCCGCCTACTACACCCTTCAGGTCGGCACCTTCCTCTTCCTCACCGCCGGGCTGGCGTCGGCGCCGATCGCCCGATGGACGGGGCAATCGCGACGAGAGCGCGATGTGCGGCGGTACCTCGACCGCATCACCCCGCTCTGGCAGGAGGCGATCGAGGCTCGAGCGTCACTCCACCTCGAGACCGCCGAGGTGGACTCGACACATCGGCTCCACCGCCGCATCGTGGAGATCCGCGACGCCGCCATGGACGGCCGTAATCACTTCGCCCTCACCGTCGACGACCGCCGACTGCTCGCCGAGGCGGAGGACCGGCTCGGCGCCGGCGCGATGTGAGCCTCGGATTCGCGATCGCGCGGCGTCTCACCGCGCCGGCGCGTCCTCGGCGTCACCCCCTGACCGTCATGCCATCGGCGCCCGGCCACATCACGGTGCCGGCCACGGAATCGACCACGCGGGCGGGGGAGTGGGGCGTCTTCCTCGACAACGGTGAGCACCTGCGCGTCTCGGGCGTCCCGAGACGCAACGGACAGACCGTGACATGGCGTATCGACGGGCACGGCAGCCCTCTGTCGGGAGGCATGCGCGCGGCGTGGAGCGGCATCGTCGCGGTCGACCCCGCATCCGAAGGGCGCACCCACGTCGACCACGCGGTCCCCACGCGGGGAGGCAGCGTGCCCACGTGGTACTTCGACAGCGCACCGGGAGACGAGCGTCGACGATGGGCCGTCCACATCTTCGGGCTCGGGTCGACCCGAGCGGGCGCCCTGCGCAGCGTCGACATCGCCTCGGATGAGGGGATTCCGTCTGTCGTTCCCGCCTACCGCAACACCCTGGAGGGTCCGACGGTGGGCGGTGGGCGGCACCACCTCGGCGCGACGGAGGTGGACGACGTCGCAGATGTGCTCGAGGCGCTGTCGGTGACAGGGGAGGAGAGGTTCGTACTCTTCGGGTGGTCGATGGGCGCGCAGATCGCCTTGCAGCTTGCCGACAGCGCCACCTGGGGTTCTCGGGTCGACCGCCTGGTACTCGATTCTCCCGTGCTCGACTGGAGGAGTGTGCTCGAGGCGAATGTCGCGCGCGCGAACCTTCCGCCCAGACTGGGCCGTCTCGCCATCCCTTGGCTCGAGGGTCGTCGACGCGCTCAGGCCGTGGGGCTGTCGTCACCGGTGGATCTCGACCGGCTGAACTGGGTGCGCCATGCCGGGCGCATCACCCAGCCCGTGCTCATCCATCACGGATCGAGCGACGACTCTGTGCCCCTCACGGACTCCAGGACCTTCGCGGAGCGCGCACCCCGCGCCCGTCTGGTTTCGTCTGACGGCGGCCACACGACCGGGTGGAATACCGGGCCTGCCGCCTACATCGCATCCACCGCCCGCTTTCTCAGAGCCTCCTACGCCTGAGCTGCGCCGCCCGCGGCACGATCGCGTCGCGTGTTGGACATGTCCAACGCACGCCGTTAGGGTCGAAGTCGGGGGAAGCCCGAGGTATGCGACGGGGCTATCTCGGACGAACAGTGGAGGGGGCCGCCAGCGTGGGGCTTGCGATAAGGCCATTGTTCATTTGTCGGTCCGCTCCGCCCGGGGGGAGCGTGGGCGGACCGACATACCCCGCTCGCCCGCGTCGCGAGTACGCACTCGACATCCGGTTCGGCGCCCTCTCCGAATCACTGAAGGACCCGTCGGGCCGCGGCCCCTTCGCACCCGGCGGGTCCACCTCATGAAGACGACCTCCTCGAATCCGTCGGGGGATGGCGGATTCGAGGAGGCCTTTCGTGTTCCGCGCCGAAGCAACGGGGAACTCGAGCGTCCCACCGCCCCGGACTCGGGGGTAGGGGGGAAGACCCGAAACATCGTTGGACGCCGTGCAGCCGACCCCGGGGGTGTCGCAGACACCGCTCTGCTGCCGCACCGGCGAAGCAGGGCCTTCACCCGCCGAGTCCGTACTGTTGCCGCATGAGGTCTTTGCGAGTCGCGCCGATCGCCCTGGGAGCACTGCTGCTCGTCGGATGCACGGGCATCGACGCCGCGTCGCCCGAGGTGCCCGAGACCACCGCGAGCGCCGCGGTGCCGTCGGCCAGCACCGCGCCGTCCCCGTCGCCGAGCGCGTCGTCGACGCCCGGCGACACGGCGCCGCCGACGGCCGGCGCGGCCGTGACCTGCGACACCATGATCGACGCGGCCGTCGCCGCCCAATATCGCGTGGAGGGTCTCGCCCCGCTGCCCAAGCCGTTCCTCACCGCCCACGGTGTCGATGTCGAGGGTGGCATCTCCTGCCCGTGGGGTCCGGACGGCGCCCCAGGGCAGCAGGCGACCTACGTGTATTCCTGGGGCCCGCTGGAGCCGGGCCGGGCCGCGGAGGTGATCGACGAGCTGCAGGCGCGAGAGCCCTTCGAGGTCTCGACCGGTGAGGGCGGCACGTACCTGAGCACCACCTACTCCGACGGACCAGGGGCCGTGTTCTTCGTCACCGACCGGTCGATCCGCTTCGCCGAGACACGAGAGGCGCTGCGCAACATCGTCTGGGTGGGGTGAGCCGCCGGCTCGGCTGCTGCGCGCGCTGCTCGGGGGCTCCCCGCCCTACCCGCGCAGCGCGAGCGGCACGACGGCTGCGGCGACCGTCAGCGGGCCGATGAGGCACCCGAGGAGAATGAAACGCCGCCACGAGATCTCGACGCCCTGAGAGCGCAAGCGGTCGTGCCACAGCAGCGTGGCAAGGGAGGCCCAGGGCGTGATCAGCGGACCGGCGTTGACGCCGATGAGGAGGGCGGCGAGTCGGGCGGGAGAGCCTGCCGTCGACTCGAGGGCGAGGTAGGCGGGGAGGTTGTTGCCGATGTTGGCCGCGAGCGCGCCGACGCCGGCCACCTGCCAGAGCGAGAAGAGATCTTCGCCGCTGCCCACGACGTTCGCCAGCAGGGCCTGCGAGCCGAGCCCCTCGAGCACCCCGACCGCGAGGAAGAGGCCCGAGGCGAAGACGACGAGCTGCCACGGCACCATCTGCAACCGCAGCGTCCGTCGAGCTCGCACCGAGAACACGATCACGAGCACGACGGCCGCCACCGTCGCCGGGATCCACGGGGGGAGCCCGATCACGAGCGCGGGCAGCAGCAGCGCCGTCACGACCGCCGAGACGGCGAGCAGCGGACGATCGACGGTGCGAAGCGGAGGTGCCTCCGAGAAGCGCGCCGGCACACGGCGGAGGAACACCGCGGCGAGCACCGCGATAGAGACGAGGGCGGCGACCAGCGCCGACGCGCCGACGAGGGCGAGGAACGGCAGGGGATCGTGAGTGCCGAGGACGTCGGCCGCGAGCAGGTTCGTGAGGTTCGACACGGGCAGGGCGAGTGACGCGGTGTTCGCGAGCACCACGGTGACGAAGACGAACGGAACGGGGTCGAGACGGTGCCGGCGAGCGAGGGCGATGACCACGGGTGTCAGGAGCACGGCGGTCGTGTCGAGCGACAAGAAGGCCGTCACGAACACGGCGAGCACGACGGTCAGGGCCCAGAGCACCCGCGCGCGGCCGCGGGCGACCCGCGCGAGCACCGCGGCAACCGCGTCGAAGACACCGGCCGACGACGCGAGTTCGGCGACGATCGTCACCGCCACGACGAAGAGGAGGATGGGCCAGACACGATCGGCGATGGTCAGTGCATCGTCCGTCGTGAGGACGCCCGTGAGCAACCCGACGCCCCCGGCAACGAGCAGAACGATGCCGATCACCGCGAGCTTCACGGCATCCATCATCCTCTGCCGCGCAGCAGGATCGCTCCACGGCGATAGCCTGGATGCCGAGCCACTTTGGAGACCTTTCGTGACCGACGCCGCCCTGCCCGTTGACGTGTCCTATCCCGCCGACGGATTCACCCTGTTCCCCGACCGCTCCGTCGTCGCGCTCCGCGTCAACGGCGAGCTGCGAGACCTCGCGACGAAGGTCGAGCAGACGGATGCTGTCGAGCCGGTCGGCATCGACAGCCCCGACGGACTGAACATCCTCCGCCACTCCGCCGCCCACGTCCTCGCGCAGGCGGTGCAACGGATCAACCCTCAGGCGAACCTCGGGATCGGGCCCCCGGTCACGGACGGCTTCTATTACGACTTCGGCGTCGACGAGCCCTTCACCCCCGAAGACCTGAAGGCCATCAAGAAGGAGATGGAGCGCATCGTCCGCGAGAGCCAGCGCTTCGTCCGTCGCGTCGTGACCGACGAGGAGGCGCGCGCCGAGCTCGCCGACGAGCCGTTCAAGCTGGAGCTGATCGGCCTGAAAGGCCCTTCGACAGGCTCAGGGACCGAGGCGGCGACGAGCGCCGCCAGCAAGGTGGAAGGCGCGAGCGTCGAGGTGGGGGCGGGCGAACTCACCATCTACGACAACGTCAACCGTGACGGCGAGACGGTCTGGAAAGACCTCTGCCGGGGCCCGCACGTGCCCAGCACCCGCATGATCGGCAACGGCTGGGCACTCACGCGCATCGCCGGCGCCTACTGGCGCGGCAGCGAGAAGAACCCTCAGCTCCAGCGCATCTACGGAACGGCCTGGCCGACGAAAGACGAGCTGCGCGCCTACGAGGAGCGCCTCGCCGAGGCCGCCAAGCGCGACCACCGCAAGCTGGGCAAAGAGCTCGACCTGTTCTCTTTCCCCGAGGAGATCGGTTCGGGTCTGTCGGTCTGGCACCCCCGCGGCGGCGTCGTGCGCCAAGAGATGGAGCAGCACGCGCTGCGGCGTCACCGTGCCGCCGGCTACACCTACGTCTATACGCCCCACATCTCGAAGGAAGACCTCTTCCTCACCTCGAACCACCTTGTGACCTACAAGGACGGGATGTTCCCGCCCATCGTCATGGACGAGGAGCGCGACGCCGACGGGCACGTCACCAAGGAGGGCCAGGACTACTACCTGAAGCCCATGAACTGCCCGATGCACATCCTGATCTACAAGGAGCGCGCGCGGAGCTACCGCGACCTGCCGATGCGTCTCGCCGAGAACGGCACCGTCTACCGCAACGAGCTGTCGGGCGCGCTGCACGGCCTCACTCGCGTGCGCGGCTTCACACAGGACGACTCCCACCTGTTCGTCACCCCCGAGCAGCTCGAGGAGGAGACGACCCGCGTGCTCGAGTTCGTCATCTCGATGCTGCGCGACTTCGGGCTCGAAGACTTCGAGCTCGAGCTCTCCATGCGCGACGACGAGAAGTCGAAGTGGATCGGAAGCGACGACTTCTGGGAGTACTCCACGAACGCCCTCCGCAACGTCGCGCACGCCAGCGGCCTCAAGGTGACCGAGGTTCCGGGAGAGGCCGCGTTCTACGGCCCGAAGATCGACCTGAAGACGAAGGACGCGATCGGTCGCACCTGGCAGCTGTCAACGGTGCAGGTCGACGTGAACCTGCCCGAGCGGTTCGAGCTCGAGTTCACCGACCGCGACGGGCAGAAGAAGCGCCCGATCATGATCCATCGCGCCCTGTTCGGCTCCATCGAGCGGTTCTTCGCGATCCTCCTCGAGCACTACGCCGGTGCGTTCCCGGTGTGGCTCGCGCCGCTCCAGGTGATCGGCATCCCGGTGGCCGAGGAATACGCCGACTACCTCGGCGAGATCGTCACGCGCCTGCGCGAAGACGGGGTGCGCGCCGAGCTCGACACGAGCGACGAGCGGATGCAGAAGAAGATCCGCACGCACACCACGCAGAAGGTGCCGCTGCAGCTCATCGCCGGCGAGCAGGACCGCGCGGGCGGCACGGTCTCGTTCCGCTTCCGTGACGGCACGCAGCTGAACGGCATCCCCGTCGACGAGGCCATCCGCCGCATCCATTCGTCCATCGACGCGAAGACTCTCGTCGATTCCGCGGACGACCTGGCGTGAGCGGGCGCCGGAGATGACGGATACTGCGACCCCGGGCGCTCAGGCACCGCGCCCGATCGACGGGCTCGAGTCGGCGGCCGGGTTCGCCGGTGTGCCCGACGAGTTCCAACGGCTGTGGACGCCCCACCGGATGGCCTATATCCAGGCGGGGCCGCAGCCGCTGCGCGACGAATGCCCGTTCTGCGCGGCGCCCCACAAGTCCGACGAGGACGGCCTGATCGTCGCGCGCGGGCGAACCGCTTACGTGCTGCTCAATCTGTTCCCGTACAACTCGGGACACCTGCTCGTCTGCCCGTATCGGCACATCCCCACGTACGACCTGGCGACCCCCGAGGAGGTCGCCGAGATCGGTTCGCTCACGCAGACCGCCATGCGGGTGCTCCGCGACGTGTCGCGATGCGACGGGTTCAACCTGGGGATGAACCAGGGTGCGGTCGCCGGCGCGGGCGTCGACGGCCACCTGCACCAGCACGTGGTGCCGCGCTGGGCGACCGACGCGAACTTCTTCCCGATCATCGCGCGCACGAAGGCGCTGCCCCAGCTGCTCGGCGAGGTGCGGGACGCCGTCGCGAACGCGTGGCCCGAGGAGGGTTCGACCCGCTCCGCCGCGCCTCAGCGCACCTGACGTACGGCGAACTGCAGGCGCGGGTGGGCGTAGGCCTCCTGCGACTCGACGAGCTGCAGTTCGCGCTCGCCCGACAGGTGGGTGCGCTCGAGGAGGTCGAACACGCTCGACGTCGTGCGGGCGAGGGCGTCGGCGGCGTCCCCGCTGCGCCGGTAGTGCGCCGTGAAGAGCGCCGCCGTCACGTCGCCCGAGCCGTTCGCCTTCATCGGGAGCAGAGGGGTCTGCACGATCCATGCGCCCGCGTCGTCGACGACGAGCATCTCGATCGTGCCCTCCTCGCGGTCGGGACGCTCCACGCTCGTGACGAGCACGGTGCGCGGACCCGTCGCGCGCACGGCGTCGGCCGACGCGAGCGTCTCGTCGAGGGTGTGCGGGTCGGTCCCGGTGAGGAAGCCGAGCTCGAACTGGTTCGGGGTGATGATGTCGGCGACGGGAACCACGCGCTCGCGCAGGAGCTCCGGGATCGCGGGGGCGACGAAGCATCCCGACTTGGCGTTGCCCATCACGGGGTCGCAGGCGTAGATCGCGGACGGGTTCGCCGCCTTCACGCGCGCTACCGCGTCGATGATCACGTCGCCGATGCCCTCACCGCCCTGGTAGCCCGACAGCACCACGTCGATCGAACCGAACACGCCGCGCTCCTCGATGCCGGCGATGACGTCGCGCACGTCGTCGGGGCTGATCAGCGGCCCACGCCAGGCGCCGTACCCGGTGTGGTTCGAGAAGTTCACCGTGTAGACGGGCAGCACCTCGACGCCGATGCGCTGGAGGGGGAACACGGCCGCGGAGTTGCCGACGTGGCCGTACGCGACCGCCGACTGGATGGAGAGGATCTTCACGCTCTCGATCCTCCCACCGTGCGGGACGTCATGCGGCCGAGACCAGTCGTCCAACGCAATACACTTGGCCGTCATGACCCTCAGCGACGCCCCCGAAGGCACCGACCAGACTTCCGCAGCATCCACCGGCTCCACCCGCGTGAAAAGGGGGCTGGCCGAGATGCTCAAGGGCGGCGTGATCATGGACGTCGTCACCGCCGACCAGGCAAAGATCGCCGAAGACGCCGGAGCGGTCGCGGTCATGGCGCTCGAGCGCGTTCCCGCCGACATCCGCGCGCAGGGCGGCGTCGCCCGCATGAGCGATCCCGATCTCATCGACCAGATCATCGCGTCGGTCTCGATCCCGGTCATGGCCAAGGCCCGCATCGGCCACTTCGTCGAGGCGCAGGTGCTCCAAGAGCTGGGTGTCGACTACATCGACGAGTCCGAGGTTCTCTCGCCCGCCGACTACGTCAACCACATCGACAAGTGGGGCTTCACCGTCCCGTTCGTCTGCGGTGCGACCAACCTCGGCGAGGCGCTGCGTCGCATCACCGAGGGCGCGGCGATGATCCGTTCGAAGGGCGAGGCCGGTACCGGCGACGTGTCGGAGGCGACGAAGCACATCCGAACGATCCAGGGCGAGATCAACGCCCTGCGCTCGCGCACGAAGGACGAGCTCTACGTCGCGGCGAAAGAGCTGCAGGCGCCCTACGAGCTGGTCGCCGAGATCGCGCAGACCGGCAAGCTCCCGGTCGTGCTGTTCACCGCCGGCGGCGTCGCGACGCCCGCCGACGCGGCCCTCATGATGCAGCTGGGCGCCGACGGCGTCTTCGTCGGCTCGGGCATCTTCAAGTCGGGCAACCCGGCCGAGCGTGCCGCGGCGATCGTGAAGGCGACGACCTTCTTCGACGACGCGGGAGTGATCGCCGAGGCATCGCGCGGACTCGGCGAGGCGATGGTGGGCATCAACGTCGCCGACCTTCCCGCTCCCCACCGCCTCTCCGAGCGCGGCTGGTAACCGTGGCGGGTCGTCCCCGCGTCGGCGTGCTCGCCCTGCAGGGCGACGTCCGCGAGCATCTCGCGATGCTGGCGCGGCTGGGGGCGGATGCTGCGCCCGTCCGACGCCCTGACGAGCTCGCGGGCGTGGACGGGCTGGTGCTCCCCGGCGGGGAGTCGAGCGTGATCGACAAGCTCTCGCGAGCGTTCGGCATGCAGCATCCGATCCGCTCCGCGATCGCCGGCGGCATGCCTGTCTACGGCACGTGCGCCGGGCTGATCCTGCTCGCCGACCGCATCACCGGCGCCATCGACGGTCAGGAGACGTTCGGGGGTCTCGACGCGGTGGTCGCGCGCAACGCCTTCGGCGGGCAGACCGAGTCATTCGAGACCGACCTCGAGATCGACGGGTTCGTCGGCGGCCCCGTGCACGCCGCGTTCATCCGCGCTCCGATCGTCAGCTCGGTGGGGGAGAAGGCGACGGCGATCGGCGCTCTCGCCGACGGGCGCATCGTCGCCGTCGAGCAGGGCAATCTGCTCGGAACCGCCTTCCACCCCGAGGTCTCGGGCGAGACCCGCTTCCACGAGCGGTTCCTCGCGAAGGTGCGCGCGCGCAGCTGACGCCGCGCGTGCCTCCCCGGCACCAATGCGCCACTTTCCGGCGACTGCCCGCACGAATCGGTGGGGTCAGTCGCCGGAATGCGCCACATTCCGGTCAGAGACGACGACGAATCGAAACCTCCGCACGTTGCGCAGGGTGGCGGCCCGAGCGTTTCGTACACTGGTCGTTATGTCCGGCCACTCCAAGTGGGCGACCACCAAGCACAAGAAGGCCGTCATCGACAGCCGTCGTGCGAAGTCGTTCGCCAAACTCATCAAGAACATCGAGGTCGCCGCCAAGATGGGCGGCGCCGACCTCGCAGGCAACCCGACCCTCTTCGACGCGATCCAGAAGGCGAAGAAGACCTCGGTCCCCAACGACAACATCGACCGCGCCGTCAAGCGCGGTGCGGGCGTCGGCGGCGAAGCGGTCGATTACCAGACGATCCTCTACGAAGGCTACGGTCCCAACGGGGTCGCGCTCATGATCGAGTGCCTCACCGACAACAAGAACCGCGCCGCCGCCGAGGTTCGCACCGCTCTCAGCCGCAACGGCGGCAGCCTCGCCGATCCGGGCAGCGTCGCCTACAACTTCGCGCGCAAGGGCGTCATCGTCGTGGCGAGTGAGAGCGCGAGCGAAGACGACGTCATGCTCGCCGTGCTCGAGGCCGGGGCAGAGGAAGTCGAGCCGCACGGCGACGGCTACGCGGTCGTCACCGAGGCGACCGACCTCGTCACCGTTCGCACCGCGCTGCAGGAGGCCGGCATCGACTACGAGTCGGCCGACGTCGAGTTCGTGCCCTCGCTCAAGGTCGAGATCGACGCAGACACGGCGCGGAAGGTCTTCCGCCTCATCGACGCGCTGGAGGACAGCGACGACGTGCAGAGCGTGTTCAGCAACTTCGACCTCACCGCCGAGGTGCAGGCCGAGCTCGAGAACGACGAGTAGGCCCGCGCGCCTGGGTCGGGTGCCGAGGCGAGCGCATAGCGTGGGGGAGTGACCTCCCGAACGCTCCGCGTGCTCGGCATCGACCCGGGCCTGACCCGCTGCGGAGTCGGCGTCGTCGACGTCGCCCGCGATCGGTCGGCCACGCTCGTGCACGTCGGTGTCATCCGCTCCGCGGTGGACGACCCGATCGAGCGCCGGCTGGCGACCATCGCCGCGGGCATCCGCGCCGTCGTCGCCGAGCACGGTCCGGCGGTCGTCGCCGTCGAGCGCGTCTTCGCCCAGCACAACCGCAGCACCGTGATGGGCACCGCGCAGGCTAGCGGCATCGCGCTGCTCGTCGCCGCAGAAGCGGGACTCCCCGCGGCGACCCACACACCGAGCGAGGTCAAAGCCGCGGTGACCGGATACGGCGCAGCCGACAAGCGCCAGGTACAGACGATGGTCGCCCGAGTGCTGCGCTTGGACGCCCTCCCGCAGCCGGCGGATGCTGCGGACGCTCTCGCGCTCGCGCTGTGCCACGCGTGGCGCACGCCGGCCTCGATCCCCGCGGCTTCCGGCGGTCTCACCCCGGCACAGCGGGCATGGGCGGAAGCCGAGACGCGGGCGAAGACGCCGACGCGTGTCGCTCGAACAAAGATCCGAACCGGCGCGTAGGGTCAGAGGATGATCTCTTCGCTCCAGGGCACCGCTGCGTCCGTCGGCGACGACTCGCTCGTCATCGTGGTCGGCGGCGTCGGCTTCTCCGTCGCCGTCACGCCCCAGGTGGCGCGCGCGACGCACGTCGGGGCGGAGGTGCACCTGCACACCAACCTCATCGTGCGCGAAGATGCGCTTTCCCTCTACGGTTTCGAGAACCGAGAGGAGCTGGTCGTCTTCACCCAGCTCATCGGCGTCACCGGGGTCGGGCCGAAGTCGGCGCTCGGGGTGCTCTCCTCGCTCACCGTCCCGCAGATCGCCGAGGCCGTCGCGTCCGACGACGACGCACCGTTCCGGCGCGTGTCGGGCATCGGGCCGAAGACGGCGAAGCTGATCGTCGTGCAGCTGGCCGGCCGTCTCGCACCGCCCACCGCCGCCGGCGCCCCCGCAGCATCCGTCACCCCCGGCGTTCCCCTGCAGGTCACCCAGGCCCTGATGGGACTCGGGTGGTCGGAGCGCACCGCCGGCGAGGCGGTCGCCGCGACCCTGGAAGACGCGAGCGACGCCGACAAGGCCACGGTGCAGGCGCTCCTACGGCGAACGCTGAGCACCCTCGGTCCCGCACGTAAGGAGACCGCCGGTGGATGAGGTGCGCGACGTCGGCACCCCCGTCGACGACAGCGAGCTCGCCATCGAGGGCGCGCTGCGGCCGGAATCCCTCGCGGAGTTCGTCGGGCAGCACAAGGTACGAGGGCAGCTGCAGCTGCTGCTCGATGCCGCGCGCATCCAGCAGCGCCCGCCCGACCACATCCTGCTCTCGGGCCCCCCGGGCCTCGGCAAGACGACGCTCGCGATGATCGTCGCCCATGAGACCGGACGCCCGCTGCGCATGTCGAGCGGACCGGCGATCCAGCACGCCGGCGACCTGGCAGCCCTCCTGTCGAGCCTGACGCCCGGCGAAGTGCTCTTCATCGACGAAGTGCATCGCATGGCCCGCTCGGCCGAGGAGATGCTCTACCTCGCCATGGAGGACTTCCGCATCGACATCATGGTCGGCAAGGGCGCCGGGGCCACCAGCATCCCGCTCGAGCTGGCTCCCTTCACCCTCGTGGGCGCGACGACGCGCTCGGGCCTGCTGCCGAATCCGCTGCGCGATCGCTTCGGCTTCACCGCGCACCTCGAGTACTACGAGCCCGAGGAGCTCGAGCTGGTGGTCGACCGCGCCGCCGCGATGCTCACCGTCACCCTGCCTCACGACGGTCGCGCCGAGATCGCACGGCGTTCGCGGGGGACACCCCGCATCGCCAACCGGCTGTTGCGGCGCGTCCGCGACTTCCAAGTCGTGCACGGCGACCGCAAGGGCGTCGACGCCGTGAGGGCCGCGCTCGAACTGTACGACGTCGACGAGATCGGGCTCGATCGCCTCGACCGCGCCGTCCTCGAGGCTCTGGTGCGCAGGTTCCGCGGCGGGCCCGTCGGACTCGGAACGCTGTCGGTCGCCGTGGGGGAGGAGGCCGAGACGATCGAATCGGTCGTCGAGCCCTATCTCGTGCGAATCGGCTTCATGGGCCGCACCCCGCGCGGGCGGATCGCGACGCCCCCCGCCTACGCGCACCTCGGGCTCCCGCACGCGGACGGCGCCCTCAGATTCGACGACGTATGAATGACCTATAATCGGCGGAGGCTTTCGCCGACATCTCCTTTGGGCCGCGCTCTCTTGCGTGCCCGATCCGAAAGGTTCACCTTTTTATGGCCGAGTTCTTCGCCAATTACGGCATCATCATCCTGCTGGTGCTTCTCCTGGTCTTCATGTTCTTCAGCTCGCGTCGTCGCGTGCAGAAGCAGAAGGCCGAGCAGGAGCAGAAGGCGCGTCAGACCGTTCCCGGTTCCGAGGTGCTCCTGCAGGGTGGGCTGTACGGCACGATCGTCGAGTACGACGCAGAAGACCTCGACAAACCCGCCGTCGTCTCGATCGCCCCGGGCGTCGAGATCCGCGTACACAGCCAGGCAATCCTCCGCATCGTGAACCCGGCCGAGGGCTTCGTCACCGAAGACGAGCTCATCGAGGCCGAGGAGAGCGAAGCGGAGTACATCGCCGGTGTCGCGGACGGCGACATCACCTCGATCAGCGACGACCAGAAGCGCCTGCGTGCCGATGCCGTCGACGACGTCGACCCGGAGAACCGCAACAAGCCCCAGGCCTGATCCGCCTCCTGCTCCAGAGAAAGTCGACCCGTCGTGGCCACTTCCACCCCCGTCCGGCACGCCTGGCGTGCACTGATCGGACTTCTTGCGATCACGGGCGTCCTGTTCGGGATCAATGCCCTGGGCGTCTACGGCTTCCAGCAGAGCTCGTGGGTTCCTGAACTCGCGCTCGACCTGCAGGGCGGCACGCAGATCATCCTCGAGGCGCAGACCGCCGACGGGGCGAACCCGACCAACGAACAGCTGACCCAGGCTGTGTCGATCATCCGTCAGCGTGTCGACGCCTCCGGTGTCGCCGAAGCAGACGTGACGACCGAGGGCGGCAAGAACGTCGTCGTACAGCTCCCCGGCGAAGCCGACCAGGCGACGCGCGACCGGATCGAAGCATCCGCCCAGCTCCAGCTGCGCGCCGTGCTCTACGCCGGAGCGCCCGCCAACACCTTCGTGGGCGAGGACCAGGTCGAGACGCCCTACCCGACGCCCGACCCCTCGCTGGAGTCGACCCCGACGACGGCGCCCACGAACGGCAGCGACACCGCGTACATCACGCCGGCTCTGCAGGCCGAGTTCCTCGCCTACAACTGCGCCGACCCCGCGAACGATCCCGCCGCCGCACCCACCGATCAGCCTCTGATCACCTGCGACGCCACCGGCACCGCCAAGTACATCCTCGGACCGGTCGAACTCGACGGGTCGTCGATCGACGATGCGACCAACGGCCTCGAGTCCCAGACCAACCGCTGGGTGGTGAACCTCAACTTCAACGACGAGGGCACCCAGACCTTCGGCCAGATCAGCCAGCGGCTGTACGGGGCGACGTCGCCGCTGAACCAGTTCGCCTTCGTGCTCGACGGCTCTGTGCTCTCGGCACCGTCGATGAACGGTGTGATCCTCGACGGCAACCCGAGCATCTCGGGGAGCTTCACCCAGGAGTCGTCGAAGATCCTCGCTGACCAGCTGAAGTACGGCGCCCTGCCGCTGAGCTTCGAGGTCGTGAGCTCCGACACGATCTCGGCGACGCTCGGTTCTCAGCAGCTGCAGATCGGCCTGATCGCCGGCCTCATCGGCCTCGCGCTCGTCGCGATCTACTCGCTGATCGTCTACCGCGCACTCGGCTTCGTCATCATCGCCTCCCTGGCTGTGATGGGCGTCCTGACCTACATCGCGCTGTGCATCCTCGCCTGGCGCATGGGCTTCCGTCTCTCGCTCGCCGGTGTCGCAGGGCTCATCGTCACCATCGGCTTCACGGCCGACTCGTTCATCGTCTACTTCGAACGCATCCGAGACGAGCTGCGCGACGGCAAGTCGATCACCGGTGCCGTCGAGGACGGCTGGGCGCGCGCGAAGCGGACGATCTACATCTCGAAATCGATCAACATCCTCGCGGCTGTCGTGCTGTACATCCTCGCCGACGCCACGGTGAAGGGCTTCGCGTTCACGCTCGGCCTCACCACCGCGATCGACATCCTGATCTTCATCCTCTTCACCCACCCGGTGATGCAGCTTCTCTCGCGCACCCGGTTCTTCGGATCGGGCCACCCGCTGTCGGGCATGGACCCGAACGCACTCGGCGCCGTGTACCGGGGCCGGGCCGAGTTCCGCGCGCCGGTGTCGCGCGAGGGACGCGCGGCCCGCTCGCGGGGCGAGGCACACCGTCGCCAGACCATCGCGGAACGCAAACAGGCGGAGCTGTCCGCCACGAACGACCGCGGCACACGCACCGCCGTCAAGGAGGGCGACGACTGATGCGTTCCATGAATCAGCTCGGCAACGATCTCTACACCGGGAAGACGTCGTTCCCCTTCGTCGGACGCCGTCGACTGTGGTTCATCATCGCCGCGGTCTTCGTGATCGCTGCGTGCCTCGTGCCGCTCGTGCGTCCGGTGCAGTTCTCGATCGAGTTCACCGGCGGGTCGCAGTTCACCGTCTCGGGCGTCAGCTCGCCCGATCAGACGGCGGCGACCAATGCGGTGCTCGAGGTCGCGCCGGGCGCCACCACGAAGGTCACCGTCATCGGCGAGAACGCCGTCCGCGTGCAGACCGAGGAGATCGCAGACGCCGACGACGTGCAGGCGGTCACAACCGCCCTCGCCGAGGCATACGGCGTTCCGACGTCGGAGGTCACGTCGTCGCTCATCGGGCCCAGCTGGGGCGCCGACGTCACCCGTCAGTCACTGTGGGGCCTCGCGATCTTCCTCGCGCTGACGTTCGTCATCCTCGCGCTGTACTTCCGCACGTGGAAGATGTCGGTGGCCGCCATCATCGGCCTCGTCGATGTGCTCGTCATCACGATCGGCATCTACGCCCTCGCCGGTTTCGAGATCTCGCCGGCGGCGGTCATCGGCTTCCTGACGATCCTGTCGTACTCGCTCTACGACACCACCGTCGTCTTCGACAAGGTGCGGGAGAACACCCGGGAGGACGGCGAGATATCCGGCCGCACATTCGGTGAGTCGGTGAACCTCGCGGTGAACCAGACCCTCATCCGGTCGATCAACACCACCGTCGTGGCGATCCTGCCGGTCGGGGCCATCCTGTTCATCGGTGCCATCTGGCTCGGTGCACGTACCCTGAGCGACATCTCGCTGTCGATCTTCGTCGGAACGATCGTCGCCGCCTACTCGACGCTGTTCGTCGCCGCGCCGCTCTTCTCGCTCATGCGCGAGAACGAACCCGCCATCAAGGCGCGCGACGAGCGCATCCTGGCTGCGCGCGAGCTCGCTCGCGTGCCGGCCTGAGCGACGATCACCGGCCGAGTGCGGCGTAGGATTGTGAGATTCGTCGACAGGTGGAGGTGACCGGGTGACCGAGATCGTTCCTCCTGCCGCGCAGACCTCCAGCCTGCGCCGCCTCGTGCCGCGCATCTTCTCGCGCGCCGCGCGCCGCGATGACGTCGACAAGCTCGTCCAGACGGTTCGCACGCACCATCCCAAGGGCGATCTCGGGATCATCACCCGGGCGTACACGGTCGCCGAGAAGGCGCATCGCGAACAGAAGCGTCAGAGCGGCGAGCCCTACATCACGCACCCGCTGGCCGTCGCGCAGATCCTCGCGGATCTCGGACTCGGACCCCGCGCCATCGCGGCGGCGCTGCTGCACGACACCGTGGAAGACACGGGCTATCCGCTCGACGAACTAGCCGCCGACTTCGGCGACGAAGTCGCGATGCTCGTCGACGGCGTCACGAAGCTCGACAAGGTCAAGTACGGCGAGAGCGCTCAGGCCGAGACCGTCCGCAAGATGATCGTCGCGATGTCGCGCGATATCCGGGTGCTCCTCATCAAGCTCGCCGACCGCCTGCACAACGCCCGCACATGGGGCTTCGTGCCGCCCGAGAAAGCGGCGAAGAAGGCCACCGAGACGCTCGAGATCTACGCGCCACTGGCCAACCGCCTCGGTATCCAGGCGATCAAGTCCGAGCTCGAAGACCTCTCCTTCGCGGTGCTCCATCCCAAGCTGTACGCCGAGATCGACAGCCTCGTGAAGCAGCGCACACCGCAGCGCGAGCAGTACGTGCAGAACGTCATCGCCGCCGTCGACGCCGACCTGCGCGAGCTCCGCATCCGCGGTCGGGTGATGGGGCGACCCAAGCAGCTCTACTCCGTCTACCAGAAGATGGTCGTCCGGGGCCGCGAGTTCGACGACATCTACGACCTCATCGGCATCCGCATCCTCGTGGGCACCGTGCGCGACTGCTACGCGGTGCTCGGCGCGATCCACGCGCGGTGGACCCCGCTTCCCGGCCGCTTCAAGGATTACATCGCCACGCCGAAGTTCAACCTGTACCAGTCGCTCCACACCACGGTCATCGGACCGTCAGGGCGCACCGTCGAGCTGCAGATCCGCACGAACGAGATGCACCACCAGGCAGAGTACGGTGTCGCGGCGCACTGGAAGTACAAGGAGCGGATGGCCGGCGGCAAGACCGACTCGAAGTCGCTCGACGCCGATATGGCGTGGCTGGCGCACATCTCCGACTGGCAGGCCGAGACCGCCGACCCGAGCGAATTCCTCGATTCGCTGCGATTCGAGATCGGCGCGAAAGAGGTCTACGTCTTCACGCCGAAGGGACGCGTGGTGGGCCTACCCGCCGGCGCCACCCCGGTCGACTTCGCCTACGCCGTCCACACCGAGATCGGTCACCGCACCATGGGTGCGAAGGTCAACGGGCGCCTCGTTCCGCTGGAGTCCGAGCTCAAGAGCGGCGACGTCGTCGAGGTCTTCACCTCCAAGAACCCCGACGCCGGCCCCAGCCAGGACTGGCTCGGCTTCGTGCGCAGCACACGCGCCCGGAACAAGATCCGCGGGTGGTTCACGAAGGAGCGGCGCGAGGAGGCCATCGAGCAGGGCAAGGACGCCATCGCGCGCGCCATGCGTCGGCAGAACCTGCCGCTTCAGCGCCTCATGAACCAGGACTCGTTCTCCGAGGTCGCCCACCAGCTCAAGTACGAAGACGTCTCGGCGCTCTACGCCGCGGTCGGCGAGGGCAACGTCTCGACGCAGTCGGTCATCGAAAAGGTCACCGCGCTCGTCAGCGCCGGCGACACGTCTACGGGCCCCATCGACATCCCGCACGTGGGCCGTAGCCACGCTCCGCGCGGCGGCGATTCGGGCGTGCTCGTGCGCGGAGCCCCCGATATCCTCGTGAAGCTCGCGAAGTGCTGCACTCCCGTACCCGGCGACGAGGTCATCGGTTTCGTCACGCGGGGGAGCGGTGTGTCGGTGCACCGTACCGACTGCACGAACGTCACGGCTCTTCGCAACGACCCCGAGCGCATCATCGAGGTCGAGTGGGCGCCGACGTCGAAGAGCGTCTTCCTCGTGCAGATCCAGGTCGAGGCACTCGACCGCTCGGCCCTGCTGAGTGACGTCACCCGGGTGCTCAGCGAGCACCACGTGAACATCCTCTCGGCCACCGTGTCGACCACGAACGACCGTCTCGCACTGAGCCGGTTCGTCTTCGAGATGGGCGACACCGTGCACCTCGACCGCGTCCTCAACGCGGTACGGCGCATCGACGCGGTCTACGACGTCTACCGCGTCACGACGTCCTGACCGAGGCCAGCAGGATCCGCGCGCCTCTCTTGTGGGGGATGCTGCGGTGCCGGTCGAGCCACGCCACGGCCTCGTCGGCATCATCGGGTCGGTCCTTCGCCCAGCGGCGCGCGAACTCCCGACTCGACGCCTCGGGGCTGCGTGCAAGATCGGCGAGCGTGCGGGCCGGGGTGCTCACACGAATGTCGGCGATGCTCAGCAGGTCGGCACCCTCGATCAGCGGGTCGCGGTAGAGGAGCCTGCGCGAGACGACATGGTGCAGGCGTCTGTCAACGGCACGCTGGACGCTGTGGCGTGCGGGCGGTTCGTCGAGCCGCCCCAGGATCCACGCCGCGCTCTCGTGGGTCGCCGCGAGCGCGGCGCCGAGCAGGTGCCCGACCGATGCCGCTCGCAGCACCACGGTCTCGACCACGTCAGCCGGGATGTAGCCGTCGCCGAGCGCGACGAGGTGTCCGTCGAGGCATGCCGCCGAGAGCTCCGCCTCTGTCAGTCGAACACCCGGCAGGTACACGAACGGCGAGGGCATCCTCGAAGTCTGCCGCCCTCCCGGGCGCCGCGCTGCGGATCGAGGACGATTGTGGAGAACAGCCCGGCCGACCTGCCCGGGGGAGGACTCAGCCTCCGACGGCCCGCAACCACGCGCGACGCGCCTCGAGGGCCTCGGATGCCTTCGCCGCCGCACGCTTGTCACCGCGCGCGTTGGCCTCCGACACCTCCGCCTCCAGCTTGTCGATCGCATCGGTGAGCTGGCGCGTCATATCGTTCGTGCGCGCCTTCGTCTCGGGGTTGTTGCTCTTCCACTCGGCATCCTCGCGCGTGCGCACGCTCTGCTCGATCTTGCGGAGCTCGTCGTCGAGGACGCGCTCCTGGTCTCGCGGGAAGATGCGACCGATCTCGTCCCAGGTGCGCTGGATCGCGGTGAGCGAGGCACGAGCTCGTGCAAGATCGCGCTCGTCGACGATCGGTGCGGCCTCGACGAGGAGAGCCTTCTTCTGCTCGATCTTCTCGCGGGAGTCCTCGACTTCGGCGGCCTCGCGCTCGGTGCGGGCGGAGTAGAGGGCATCGCCCGCTGCCTTGAAACGGGCCCACAGGGCGTCGTCGGCCTTCTTGCCGGCGCGGCCGGCGGCCTTCCACTGGTCGAGGAGGTCGCGGTACGAACCGATGCCGTCCTCGCCCCGGGGAGCGAGCGCCTCGGCACGCTCGACGAGACGCGTCTTGGCGTCGCGGGCGGTCTTCTGCGTCTCGTCGAGCTCGGCGTAGAACTCGCGGCGGTGACGGTCGACGGTGCCCCGGGCGTCGCGGAAACGTCGCCACAGCTGCTGCGCGAGCGACTTCGGGAGCCGCGGGCCGTTCTGCTGGTGGCTCTGCCACTGATCGAAGAGCGCCGTCATGTCGGCAGAAGCCTGCTTCCACTGCACCGTCTTGGGGTCGCGGGCGGCCAGCGCCTCGGCACTTTCGACCAGAGCCGTGCGCTCGCGCACTGCCTCGTCGACGGCTTCCTTCGCGGCGGCGGCCTCGGTCTCGGTCGCCTCGGCGAGAGCGCCGGTGAGCGTCTCGAGGCGCGTGAGCAGCGCGGCGAGATCGCCGACCGCCGAGGCGCCCTCGATCCGGCCGCGCAGCGTCGATGCCGTGCTGCGCAGATCGGAGGCCGATGCGCCGGCACGGCGATGACGCGCCTCGAGGAGCGTCACTTCGCCGGCGAGGTCGGCGAACTTGCGCTCGTAGTAGGCGAGCGCCTCTTCGGCAGTGCCGTCGGGATACTGGCCGACCACACGCCAGCCGTCGGATTCTCGAACCGATACGGTTCCGTCTTCTTCGACGCGACCCCACGGGGTCGGAGTTGTTTCGGGGAGGTCTGCGCCAGCAGTCACGTGTTGTTTACCCTCATCGCGGCTCGCGCCGTAGGCGTGCATGGACGGACCCGAGCCTAGTACGAGCGGCAGACGCTCGCAGGATCAGGGCGTAGGTGTGGCGGCGGGCTCCGTCGCATCCGGCGCCGGCGCCGGCGTCGACTCGGTGCCGGGTGCCGCGCTCGTCGACGGTGTCGGCTCGCTCGAGGCGACGGGCTCGGGCATTCCCGGACCGGCGGTGAAGTAGGCGACCTGCGCGCCGATGGCCGCGAGCACGATGACCGCGCCGGCGATTCCTGCGATCAGGTTGTCGCGCGTGCGCCGCCGCTTCTGCGCCGCGTGCAGCTCCTGGCGGGCCTGGTAGATCCTCGCGCGCTCGCGAGCCGCTTTCGCGCTTCGGTCCTTGCCACCTGTCGCCACGCGGGCCTCCTCCGTCCGGTGCGTCCGGGCGCGAGAAATCCTACGCAGGGCGGATGCAGCGCACCAAACGCCAGCGGAACCGATGTCGTCTGTCGCGATTAGCCTTTACCCGTGACTCCCTCCGCAGCCCTGTTCCCCGGGCAGACGCCGTTGGCGGTGCGGATGCGACCGACGAGCCTCGACGAAGTCGCCGGCCAGGGCCACCTTCTTCGGCCCGGCTCACCCCTCGTCACACTGGCCTCCTCAGACGCGTCGAGCCCGGGCACCGCGGCCTCGGTGATCCTGTGGGGTCCTCCGGGCACCGGCAAGACCACGCTCGCCCAGGCGATCGCCCGGTCGTCGGGTCGACGCTTCGTCGAGCTGTCAGCGGTGACGGCGGGTGTGAAAGACGTGCGCGAGGTCATGCAGGAGGCCTTGACCCAGCGCGACCTCTACGACTCGTCGACGATCCTCTTCCTCGACGAGATCCACCGCTTCACGAAGGCGCAGCAGGATGCCCTGCTCCCCGGCGTCGAGAACGGCTGGGTCGTCCTGATCGCGGCGACGACCGAGAATCCGTCGTTCTCGGTCATCTCGCCGTTGCTCTCCCGATCGCTCCTGCTCACCCTCCGACCGCTCGAAGACGACGACCTCGCGGGGCTCGTCGACCGCGCGGTCAGCGACCCCCGGGGGCTCGCAGGCTCCGTGGTGCTCGACGACGACGCGCGCAGCGCCCTCGTGCGCTTGGCCTCGGGCGACGCACGGCGCGCCCTCACAGCGCTCGAGGCCGCAGCATCCGTCGCCCTCGACACCGACGACGCCGAACCCGCCATCACCGCCGATCACATCGCGCAAGCCGTCGACCGTGCCCTCCTGCGGTACGACCGGCAGGGCGATGAGCACTACGACGTGATCAGCGCCTTCATCAAATCGATCCGCGGATCCGATGTCGATGCCGCGATGCACTACCTCGCGCGGATGGTCGAGGCGGGGGAGGACCCCCGGTTCATCGCGCGCCGTCTGGTCATCTCCGCTGCGGAAGACATCGGCCTCGCCGACCCGCAGGCACTTCAGATCGCGATCGCCGCCGCCGACGCCGTCGCATTCATCGGCATGCCGGAAGGGCGCATTCCCCTGGCCGAAGCGACCGCCTACCTCGCCACGACGGCGAAATCGAACGCGGCCTACAACGCGATCAACAGCGCGATCGCCGATGTGCGCGCCGGCGGTTTCGGTCGTGTGCCCCCGCATCTGCGCGACGCGCACTACCCGGGTGCGAAGCGTCTCGGCCACGGCAAGGGCTACCTGTATCCCCACGACAGCGACATCGGCATCGTGACGCAGCAGTACCTGCCCGACGAGCTGCGCGGGCGTCGCTACTACGACCCGACCACGCACGGGCAGGAGCGCGACATCTCTGCGCGCCTGGCCAAGATCCGCCGCATCGTCGACGGGGAATGAGGCGAGAAGGTCGTCACAGCCCCGTCTGTTAGGCTTGATCGGCTCGAAACACAGTTTTCGGGCATCCCCTTCTTCCTTGATCACCTGCAGGTACGCCCCGACGTGCGCACCGGCAGGGCGGGAGCGGGTGATACGTCCGTGAGCTGCGAGATGCGCGGCCACGTCCCAGAAGGAGTTCTTCGTGCCTACGAAGTCCCAGGACCGCCGCAAGGTCCGTATGTCCCGAGCGCTCGGTATCGCGCTCACCCCGAAGGCCGCCCGCTACCTCGAGAAGCGTCCCTACGCTCCCGGCGAGCACGGCCGCACCAAGCGCAAGACCGACAGCGACTACGCCGTCCGGCTGCGCGAGAAGCAGCGTCTTCGCGAGCAGTACGGCATCCGCGAGAAGCAGATGCGCAACGCCTTCAACGAGGCGCGCCGCACCCAGGGCCTGACGGGTGAGAACCTCGTCGAGCTCCTCGAGATGCGTCTGGACGCCCTCGTCCTGCGTTCGGGCTTCGCCCGCACCACGGCGCAGGCACGCCAGCTCGTCGTGCACCGCCACATCCTGGTCGACGGCCAGACGGTCGACCGCCCGTCGTTCCGCGTGAAGCCGGGTCAGCTCATCCACGTCAAGACCAAGAGCGAAGGCCTCGAGCCCTTCCAGGTCGCAGCCGCCGGCGGCCACGCCGAGGTGCTGCCCCTGGTTCCGGGATACATCGAGGTCGACCTCACCACGCTGCAGTCGCGCCTCGTGCGCCGCCCGAAGCGTGCCGAGGTGCCCGTGACGTGTGACGTGCAGCTCGTCGTCGAGTACTACGCGGCGCGCTAAGCGCCACGTGGTACGGCGCGCTCAGCGCCACGTAGCGTTCTCGCTCAGAAGGGCGTCGGGGGTCACCCCGGCGCCCTTCCGCGTCTGCGCACTACGATGAAAAGAGAGCCGTGCTCGCGGCCCTCGCAAGGAAGTGGTGACATGAAGACCTTCGTCTGGTTCGTGCTGGGCATCGCCGGCGGCTTCGTCGTCGCTCATCTGGTGAACAAGGATCCGCGCGGTCACGAGCTGCTCTCGCAGGTGGACGCCCGGATCGGCGAATTCACCGACCGCATCGGCGACGCGTACCGCGACCAGGAAGCGCAACTGGTCGACCTCGTCGCCGAGGCCAAAGACGCGGCATCCGATGCGGCCGAGGCCGCCAAGAACGCCACCGCCAAGCTCACCGACTGAACCGTCGCCGCCGACGCCCATCTCGGGCGCGCACGATCCTGCCCTCCGGAGACCCCATCCCATGAAGACCGCCGACATCGCTCAGCGCTATCTCGATTACTTCGAGAAGAACGACCACACCATCGTCCCGTCGGCTTCCCTCGTCAGCGACGACCCGTCGATCCTCTTCACGATCGCCGGCATGGTGCCGTTCATCCCCTACCTCACCGGGGTCGTGCCGGCGCCGTACCCGCGTGCCGCCGACGTGCAGAAGTGCATCCGCACCAACGACATCGAAGAGGTCGGCAAGACCGCTCGGCACGGCACCTTCTTCCAGATGATGGGCAACTGGTCGTTCGGCGACTACTTCAAAGAGGGGGCGATCTCCTACGCGTGGGAGCTGCTGACCTCCGCCGAGTCCGACGGCGGCCTCGGGTTCGCCGAACGCGACCTGTGGGTCACCGTCTACGAAGACGACGACGAGGCCGCCGCACTCTGGCAGAAGGTGGCCGGGCTCCCCGCGTCGCGCATCCAGCGTCTCGGCCGCGAAGACAACTACTGGACCACCGGCCAGCCCGGACCCGCCGGCCCCTGCTCCGAGATCTACTTCGACCGTGGCCCCAAGTACGGCCGCGACGGCGGCCCGGTCGCCGATGACAACAGGTTCACCGAGATCTGGAACCTCGTCTTCATGCAGTACGCGATCAACAACGTGCGCTCGAAGGTCGACTTCGATGTCGTCGGCGAGCTGCCGAAGAAGAACATCGACACCGGTATGGGTCTCGAGCGCGTCGCGTTCATCAAGCAGGGCGTCGAGAACATGTACGAGATCGACCAGGTGCGCCCGGTGCTCGACCGCGCGGTCGAGCTGTCGGGCCGGAAGTACGGCGCCGTGCACGAGGACGACGTCCGCTTCCGCGTCATCGCCGACCACGTGCGCTCGTCGCTCATGCTGCTCTCCGACGGCGTCACACCCTCGAACGAGGGGCGCGGCTACATCCTCCGCCGCCTCATGCGCCGCTCCGTGCGTTCCATGCGCCTGCTCGGCGTCGAGGGTGCGACCTTCCCCGAGCTGTTCGCCGCGTCGCGCGACGCGATGAAGGACGCCTACCCGATCGTCTCCGACGACTGGTCGCGGATCGCCCCCTACGCCTATGCCGAGGAGGAGACCTTCCTGCGCACGCTCGCCTCGGGGTCGACCATCCTCGATCTCGCGGTCTCCCAGACGAAGGATGCGGGCGGTTCGGCCATCACCGGATCCGAGGCGTTCCTGCTGCACGACACCTACGGGTTCCCCGTCGACCTCACCCTCGAGGTGGCCGAGGAGGCCGGCCTGACGGTCGACCGCGCCGCGTTCGACGCGCTCATGCAGGAGCAGCGTCAGCGCGCGAAGGACGATGCCAAGTCGCGCCGCCGCGCGATCGCCGACCACACGGTCTACCGCGACTTCCGCGCTCTCGGTGAGACCGTCTTCACGGGCTACACCGACCTGCAGACGCCCTCGACGATCCTCGGCGTGCTCGTCGACGGGGTGTCGGTCGACCGAGCCCGGGAGGGACAGATCGCCGAGGTCATCCTCGCCGAGACCGCGCTGTACGCGGAGTCCGGCGGTCAGGTCGCCGACAAGGGCGTCATCGTCGGACCCGGGTACGAGCTCGACGTGATCGATGTGCAGAAGCCGGTGCCGGGTCTCGTGAGCCACACCGTCGAGGTGACGGTCGGCGAGGTCGCCACGGGGCAGCCCGCGACCAGTGTCGTCGACGCCGTGAACCGCCGGGCCGCGCGTCAGGCCCACTCGGCCACGCATCTCGTCCACGCGGCTCTGCGCGACACGCTCGGCAAGAGCGCGACCCAGTCGGGCTCGCTGAACCGCGCCGGATACCTGCGCTTCGACTTCAACTGGGGTCAGGCTCTGTCGCCCGAGACCCGTTCGGAGATCGAGGAGATCGCGAACAACGCCGTGCACGACAACCTCGAGGTCACCACTCGCGTGATGTCGCTCGACGAGGCCAAGGAAGCCGGCGCCATGGCGCTGTTCGGCGAGAAGTACGGGCAGACCGTGCGGATGGTCGACATCGGCGGCCCCTGGTCGCGCGAGCTCTGCGCCGGCACGCACGTCGGGTCCAGCGCCGAGGTCGGCCTCATCAACCTTGTCGGCGAGTCGTCGGTGGGCGCATCCAACCGCCGTGTCGAGGCCCTCGTCGGGCAGGACGCGTTCCGTGAACTCGCGGCCGAGCGTGCGATCGTCTCGCAGCTGACGGGTTCGCTCAAGACTCCGCGCGACCAGCTGCCCGCGAAGATCGCAGAGCTGGCGGCGAGCCTCAAGGCCGCGGAGAAGAAGATCGCCGCCTTCGAGTCGCGCGCCCTCGCCGACCGCCTGCCGCAGCTGGTCGACACGGCCGTCGCCGCGGGTTCCGTGCGTGTCGTCGCGCAGTCGCTCGGCACGGCCGCGACCGCCGACGACGTCCGGTCGCTGGCCCTGCAGGTGCGTGACCGCCTCGGCTCGGAGCCCGCTGTGGCCGCTCTCGGCGCGCTCGTCGGCGATCGTGTCGCCGTCGTCGTCGCGACGAACGATGCCGCTCGTGCCCGCGGGGTCAAGGCCGGCGCCCTGGCGAAGGCCGCGGCAGCTGCGCTCGGCGGTGGTGGCGGCGGGCGTGACGACGTCGCTCAGGGCGGTGGGACGGATGCTGCGGCACTGCCGGGCGCCCTGGAAGCCATCGTGTCGGCGGTGAGGACGACCGCCGCGTGACCTTGCGTCGCGGCGTGCGCCTCGGGGTCGATGTCGGACGCGCGAGGGTCGGCGTCGCACGCAGCGATCCCGACGCGCTCCTCGCGGTGCCCGTCGAGACCGTGGCGCGCGTGGGCACCCCCATCGCTCGGATCGTGGAGATCGCGAGCGAGTACGACGCGATCGAGATCCTCGTCGGCCTGCCGGTCAGTCTGAACGGTGGCGAGACGGCATCGACGGCGGATGCGCGAGCGTTCGCCGACGAGCTCGCGGCGGCGTGCGCCATTCCGATACGTCTCGTCGACGAGCGGCTCAGCACCGTCACCGCGCACGACGCACTCCGACGGTCTGGGCGTTCTCAGCGAAAGTCTCGTAGCATTGTCGACCAGGTCGCCGCCGTTGTCCTTCTGCAACAGGCGCTCGATGTCGAGAGACAGTCCGGCAACCCGGCCGGAACCGCCGTAGCTTCGGGACAGGAGCCCGCCTGACATGCCCGATAACTCTTCCCCGTTCGACGACCCGCTCGCCGATCTGTACGGAAAACTGCCCGATCCGCGCCGCGATCGGGGCGATGCGTCCGCCCCCGACGGCACCCCGACATCGCGCCGTGCCGCGCGCGCTGCGCGAGGGGACACGGGGCCGACCGACGCTCACCCGCCGATCACCCGCCCGCCGGCGCAGCCGGTGGCGGCTCCTCGCGCGGCCGCCCAGGGCGGATCGACGGGAACGCAGACCCAAACGCGTCCGGCTCCGCCGATCCCGCGCCCCGAACCGGGCGCTGCGAGCTCGGCGCCCGCAGCGGGGACCCTCGACGACCTGTTCACCGGTCGCCGCAGCACCGACGAGCTGGGATCGACGCCGCCGCCGAAGGAGCGTCGCAAGCGCCGGGTCGGAGGCTGGATCGCCCTCGCGATCGTCGTGATCATCATCGGCGGCATCACCCTCGGCGGGTTCTGGGCCGTGAACACCTTCGGCGCTCAGATCCAGGGGATGTTCGCGCCCGACGAGCGCGAGGACTTCGAACCCGGCCTCGCGCAGGGCGAGGCGACGATCACGATCGTCAGCGGCGATGCGGGACCACAGGTCTCGCAGAAGCTGTACGACGCCGGCGTGACCAAGGCGCCGACGTCGTTCTACGACTACCTGATCGATACATCGACCGCCTTCACCTTCCAACCGGGCGTCTTCCGCTTCCAGCAGCAGATGTCGTCCGACGCCGTGCTCGCGGCCTTCCGCAATCCGGAGAACCACCTCACCAACACCGTGACGGTGCCCGAGGGGCTCACGGTGCAGCAGACGATCGCACGGACCGCCGACCTCACCGAGATTCCGCTGGCCGACCTGGAAGCGGCAACGGCCGACCCGGCCGTCTACGGCATCTCTGCGACCAACCTCGACGGATGGTTGTTCCCGGCGACCTACACGTTCGACCCGGGCACGACGGCGTCGGCGGCCATCACGCAGATGGTCGACCGTGCCAAGCAGGCCCTCGACGATGCCGGCGTGGCGGAGGCGGACCGCAATCGGGTGCTGACCATCGCCTCAATCATCCAGCGCGAGGCCCGCTTCCAGGCCGACTTCTTCAAGGTCTCGCGTGTCATCGAGAACCGTCTCGACCCCGCCAACCAGGAGACGTTCGGCAAGCTGCAGATGGACTCGACCGCCCAGTACGGTTACGGCGAACTGCACGCGGGCACGGCCAGCTCCTCGGAGGAGGCCCTCAACGACCCGAACCCGTGGAACACGTACGTGAACGCGGGGCTTCCCGTCGGGCCGATCTCCAACCCCGGCGACCTCGCGATCCAAGCGGCGCTCAACCCCGAGCCCGGACCGTGGTTGTACTTCGTGACGGTCAACCTCGACACGGGCGAGACGCTGTTCACGACGACCTATGCCGAGCACCAGGCGGGCGTCAACCAGTGGATCCAGTGGTGCCGCGACAACCCCGACTCGGGATGCTGACCGGCACGAAACTCGCGGTGTGGGGCGACCCGGTCGCCCACAGCATGTCGCCGCGCCTGCACGCGGCGGCATACCGCGTGCTCGGTCTCGACTGGGAGTACGACCGACGGCGGGTCGACGAGGCGTCGTTCGACGACGTCCTCGCCGGTCTCGACGACGGATGGCGCGGACTCTCGCTCACGATGCCGCTCAAGCGTGCTGCCGCAGCATCCGCTCGCTCGCTGGACGAGCGCGCGCGACTGACGGGAGCGGTGAACACCCTGCTGCTCACCGAGGACGGCCCGCACGGCTTCAACACCGACGTCGGGGGACTGGTCGCGACCATCCACGAGCAGGGCGTCGACGAGGTGCCGTTCGGACGCATCCTCGGCGCCGGCGCCACGGCGGGATCGGCTCTGGTCGCTCTGGCGGAACTCGGCGCGCGTCGGGTCGACGTGATCGCCCGTCGGCCGGAGGCTGCGGCCCCCCTCGTCGCCCTGGGCGAAGCGCTCGGCGTCGACGTCGAGCCCGCGGATTTCACGCGGGCTCCCTCGCCGGACGCCACCGTGACCATCGCGACACTCCCGGGCGGAACCGATCTCGGCGAGAGCGCCCAGCCGTTCGCCGCGCTCGGCGGCCTGCTCGTCGACGTCGTGTACGGGTCATGGCCGTCGCCGCTCGCCACGACATGGGAGCGCGACGGCGGCCGGGCGATCTCAGGACTCGGGATGCTGCTGCACCAGGCCGTCCTGCAGGTTCGCGTGTTCGTCTCCGGCTCGACCGGGATCGCGCTGACCGACGAGCCCCGGGTGCTGGCGGCGATGCGCGAAGCGGTCATGGGAGACTAGGGGAATGCTCCGCGTGCTCACTGCCGGCGAATCGCACGGCCCCGAACTCGTCGCCATCATGGAGGGTCTGCCCTCCGGCGTCCCCATCTCGCTCGCCGCGATCCGCGCCGACCTCGCCCGTCGCAAGCTCGGCTACGGCCGCGGCTCGCGCATGAAGTTCGAGGAGGACGAGCTGAACGTCTCGTCCGGCGTCGTGCACGGTCTGAGTCTCGGCAGCCCGATCGCCATCCGCATCGGCAACACCGAGTGGCCCAAATGGGTCGAGGTGATGAACCCCGAGCCGATCGAACTGACCGAGAAGTCCCGCGGCCGCGGCGCCGCGCTCACCCGTCCGCGCCCCGGTCACGCCGACCTGGTGGGCATGCAGAAGTACGACTTCGACGAGGCGCGCCCGATCCTCGAGCGCGCGAGCGCCCGAGAGACCGCCGCCCGCGTCGCGCTGGGCGCCCTCGCTCGGGCGTTCCTGTCGGAGTTGGGCATCCGGCTCGTCAGCCACACGGTGTCCATCGGCACCGTGGCGGTTCCGGAAGGCGCGGCGTTCCCGGCCCCCGACGACGTCGATGCCCTCGATGCCGACCCGTTGCGCTGCTTCGACGCGGCGACGAGCGAGCGCATGGTCGCCGAGGTCGACGCCGCGAAGAAGGACGGCGACACACTCGGCGGCATCGTCGAGGTGCTCGCCTACGGCCTGCCGCCCGGAGTCGGATCGCACGTGCACTGGGACCGCCGCCTCGACGGCAAGCTCGCCCAGGCGCTCATGAGCATCCAGGCCATCAAGGGCGTCGAGGTCGGCGACGGCTTCCTCACCACGACCCGCCGCGGATCCGAGGCGCACGACGAGCTCTTCACCACCGACGACGGGATCACCCGGTCGACCGATCGCGCCGGCGGAACCGAGGGCGGCATGTCCACCGGCACCGTGCTGCGCGTGCGGGCCGGCATGAAGCCGATCGCCACGGTGCCCCGTGCCCTCCGCACCGTCGACGTCGCCACGGGCGAGACCGCGGCCGCGCACCACCAGCGCTCCGACGTCTGCGCCGTCCCGGCCGCCGGCGTGGTCGCCGAGGCGATGACCGCGATCGTGCTCGTCGACGTCGTTCTCGAGAAGTTCGGGGGCGACAGCGTCGGCGAAACCCGTCGCAACATCGAGACCTACCTCGCCCACGTACCGACGACCCTCCGCACCACCGCCGACAGCGACGCGTCGCTGGCCGCGCATGACCTCGTCGGCTGAGGCGCTCGTTCTGATCGGCCCCATGGGGGCCGGAAAGACGAGCGTCGGCCGACGGGTCGCGAAGGCCCTCGGCACCACGTTCACCGACACCGACATCGCGCTCGTGCGCGAGCACGGCCCGATCCCGCAGATCTTCTCCGAACACGGCGAAGAGCACTTCCGACGGATCGAGCGCGATGCCGTCCGCGCGTCACTCGTGTCCGGCGGAGTGGTCTCCCTCGGCGGGGGAGCGATCCTCGACCCCGAGACGCGCGACGACCTCCGCGCGCACCGCGTGGCGCTTCTGACCGTCCAGCCGCGGGTGGTGGCCGCGCGCCTGCGCGACGACTCCCGCCCGCTGCTGGCGGGCGACGACGCGATGCGTCGCTGGACGGCGATCTACACCGAGCGCCGCCCCCTGTACGAGGAGGTGGCCGACGCCACCTTCGACACGAGTTCGGGCCCGCTGCAGGCGGTCGTCGACGCGATCGCGGCCTGGGCACGTACCCCCACCCCCACCGAGGAGCACGCATGACCGACCTCACCACGATCTCCGTCGCCGGCGCCGCCCCCTACGACGTCACCATCGGCCGCGGCATCCTCTCGGGCCTCGGCGACGTGCTCCCGCCCGACGCCCGCAAGGTGCTCATCATCCATGCGCCGACGCTCGCCGAGAAGGCGGAGGAGTTGCGTCAGCAGCTCGTCGGAGACCGCGAAGTGCTGCTGGCAGAGATCCCCGATGCCGAGCAGGGCAAGCGCATCGAGGTGGCGGCGTTCTGCTGGCAGATCCTCGGAAAGTCGGACTTCACCCGCACCGACGTCGTCGTGGGCTTCGGAGGAGGCTCGGTCACCGACCTCGCCGGCTTCGTGGCCGCCACATGGCTTCGCGGCGTCGCCGTCGTCCAGGTGCCGACCACGGTCCTGGCCATGGTCGACGCGGCCGTCGGCGGCAAGACCGGTGTCAACACCGCCGAGGGCAAGAACCTCGTGGGGTCGTTCTGGCCGCCGCGTGCCGTCGTCTGCGACCTCGATCTGCTCGACTCGCTCTCGCGTAACGAAGCGACCGCCGGCTTCGCCGAGGTCGTGAAGGCCGGATTCATCTGGCACCCCGAGATCCTCGACCTCATCGAGGCCGACCCCGAGGGCGTGGTCGATCCCCGCGGCGATGCGTTCCGCCGGTGCATCGAGCTGGCCATCGACATGAAGGCACGGGTCGTCGGCGAGGACCTGCGCGAAGCGGGACTGCGAGAAGTGCTCAATTACGGCCACACCGTGGGGCACGCGATCGAGCACGCCGAGCGCTACCGCTGGCGTCACGGCGCGGCGATCTCCGTCGGCATGGTGTTCGCCGCAGAACTCTCGCGCCTGGCCGGGCGTCTCCCGGATGCCGTCGCCCAGCGCCACCGCGACGTGCTCGGCGCGCTGGGTCTCCCCGTCAGCTACCGACCGGGCGCGTGGCCGCAGCTGCTCTCGACGATCCAGCGAGACAAGAAGAGCCGCGGCGGAATGCTGCGATTCATCGTGCTGGACGACCTCGCTCGCCCGACCGTGCTGCAGGCGCCCGACGAGTCTCTGCTGTTCGCGGCGTACCAGGAAGTCGCCGGCTGACCTTTTCCCTCTGGACGTAGGTAAGCTCAGGGCATGGCGACGAAGCCCCCCGCACACGACATCGACGAATCCGACGTCACCGTCGGCTCCCGCAAGAAGGTAGCCGTCGGAGTCCCGGCCGTCCTCCATGCCCTGAAGATCTCGGTCGACCAGATGGGCGTCACGCGCTCGGCGCAGACGCTTCTCCGCGTCAATCAGAAGGACGGGTTCGACTGCCCCGGCTGCGCCTGGCCGGAGGAGGATAAGCGCCACATCGCCGAGTTCTGCGAGAACGGCGCGAAGGCGGTCGCCGAGGAGGCGACGGTCAGACGCGTCGACGCCGCGTTCTTCGCGAAGCACTCCGTGGCCGAGCTCAACGAGCACGACGACTGGTGGCTCGGGCAGCAGGGACGACTCACCGAGCCGATGTACCTCGACGAGGGCGCGTCGCACTACCGTCCCATCTCATGGGACGACGCGCTGCAGACTGTCGCTGACGCCCTGCGCGAGCTCGACGATCCGAACGAGGCGATCTTCTACACCTCGGGGCGCACGTCCAACGAGGCGGCATTCCTCTACCAGCTCCTGGTGCGCGGGACCGGCACCAACAACCTGCCCGACTGCTCGAACATGTGCCATGAGTCCAGCGGTTCTGCGCTCGTGGAGACGATCGGTATCGGCAAGGGGACCGTCTCCCTCGACGACATCCACCGCGCCGACCTGCTCATCGTGGCCGGCCAGAACCCCGGCACGAACCACCCACGGATGCTCAGCGCGCTCGAGAAGGCGAAGCAGAACGGCGCCACGATCATCGCGGTGAACCCGCTGCCCGAGGCGGGGCTCATGCGCTTCGAGAACCCGCAGACCCCACGCGGGGTGCTGCTGGGCGGCACGAAGCTCGCCGACGAGTTCGTGCAGATCCGCCTCGGCGGAGACCAGGCTCTGTTCCAGGCGATCGCCAAGCACCTCTTCGAGGTGGAGGGGGAGCGCGGCGGGGTGCTCGACCGTCCGTTCATCGAGCGCCACACGAGCGGATTCGACGACTTCGAACGCGCGATGGCGAGTGCATCGTGGGGCGAGTTCGAGACCGCGACCGGGATCGACGAGAAGGAGCTCCGCCGCATCGCCGAGATCGTGCGCGGCTCGACGTCGACCATCGTCTGCTGGGCGATGGGGCTCACCCAGCACAAACACTCCGTTCCCACCCTCCGCGACGTGGTCAACCTCCTTCTGATGCAGGGCAACCTCGGGCGTGCCGGCGCCGGGCTGTGTCCCGTGCGAGGACATTCCAACGTGCAGGGCGACCGCACGATGGGCATCTACGAGAAGCCGCACGAGGGCTTCCTCGCCTCGCTCGACGAGGAGTTCGACTTCTACGCCCCGCGTGAGCACGGCTACGACACCGTCGAGGCGATCCGGGCGATGCGCGACGGCAAAGCCCGTGTGTTCATGGCGATGGGCGGCAACTTCGTCAGCGCGACACCCGACACCCTCGTGACGGAAGCGGCCATGCGCTCGGTCGATCTGACGGTGCAGGTCTCGACCAAGCTCAACCGCTCCCACGCGGTGACCGGCAAGCGGGCTCTCATCATCCCCACCCTCGGGCGCACCGACCGCGACGTCCGGGGCACCGGAGAACAGCGCGTCACCGTCGAGGACTCCATGAGCGCCGTGCACGGCTCGCGCGGACGCCTACGCCCCCCGGCGGACGACCTGCTGTCGGAGCCCGCTATCCTCGCGCGGATCTGCGATCTCGTCTTCGGCGACCGCGCCGATTCGCCCAATGTGCCCCGCGCCGACTGGCGGCGTCTCGAGAACGACTACACCCTCATCCGGGATCACATCTCCCGCGTCGTGCCGGGCTTCGCCGACTACGAGTCGCGCATCGCCAAGGGGCGCACGTTCGTCCTTCCCAACGGGCCCCGCGACGACCGCACGTTCGCGACACCCGACGGCCTCGCCCACTTCACGGCGAACGCGCTGGAGTATCCGGTGATCCCCGAGGGGCGCGTGCTGCTGCAGACCCTGCGGTCTCACGACCAGTACAACACCACGATCTACGGCAAGGACGACCGCTATCGAGGCGTCCATGGCGGACGCCGCGTCGTCTTCGTGAACCGCGACGACATCGCCGAGCAGGGACTCTCCGACGGTGAGATCGTCGATCTCGTGTCGGAGTGGACCGCACGCGACGGCGCCGTCGAGGAGCGTCGGGCCGAGGCGTTCCGCGTGATCGCCTACGACACGCCCCGGGGGAACGCCGCCGCGTACTACCCCGAGACGAACGTGCTCGTGCCCCTCGACTCGGTCGCCGACACGAGCGGCACACCGACGTCCAAGTCGGTCATCGTTCGCATCGAGCGCCGCACGGTCTGAGGGTCACTCGTCGCCGTGCTCGGCGGCGAGCCGGGTGATCTCGGCCACCGCCGCACGGACCTGCTCCGGCGAGCCACCCGCGCGACCGGCGACCAGCCCTGCCACGTACGCACTGAATGGGGCGGCCGGGCGTGCGACACCGTTCGCGACGTCTCGGGCGAGATCGAGGATCAGCGAGATCGGCAGGTCGTCCTCGGAGAGGTCGAAGCGGTCGCGGAGCACCGCGCCCCAGGCATCGAGCGCCTCGGGCGGGAGGGTGCGGGAGGACGAGTCGGCCATGGTGGTCTCCGTTCCGGCTGCGACGCGTCGCCGAGCCTCGCGCAGATGATCCCACGTATCCACGTCGGCCGCTGCCGCCGCTCCGGCCTCGATGCGACCCACGCGCAGCCCGTGCACCATCCGGCGCGCCGGAAGCCCCTCGACGCCGTCGACGAACGTCGCGAGCCGCTCGCCCAGCGCTGCGGTGCGGTAAATGCCCGTGAGCCACTGCTCGCGCCCCTGGTCGTCCACGAGGCAGACGCCGTCGCCGTCGCGACCCGCACCCGTCAGAGCGCGCGCCGCGTCCCGCGGCGAGACGAGGTCGGCCGGCAGCACCAGCACCCAGTCGGCAGTGACGAGCTCCAGCGCGGCCGCGAGCGCCGAGACCGGTCCGCCGAACGGCGGATCCTCGCGCGCCCACCGCACACCGGACACGCCCTCGACGGGCGGACCGACGACCACGATCGCGTCGCAGCCCGCCGCGCGCGCCGCATCCACGGCTCGCCCCAGGAGGGTCGAGCCGCCCAGCTGCAGGAGGGGCTTGGCGATGCCGCCCATGCGACTTCCGCGGCCACCGGCGAGAACGATCGCGGCCATCCCCGTCATGACAGCAGCATCACGTCGACGAGGTCGCCGGGCGCGACATCGGGCGACCCGGGCTCGACGACCGCGTAGGCGTCGGCGCGCCCGAGGGCGCCCGCGCGGTGCGCGCCGGAGCCCTCCGCGACGACCGTGGAGACGGTCCACTGCGCTGGATCGTCTCGGATCACCCGCACGGGCACGTACTGGCGCCGTGCCGGGGGAGTGCGCCATCCGGATGCTGCGGGGAGCCGCAGCATCGGGCGATCGAGGCCGGCGCGCCCCTGCAACCGGAGGAGCGCGGGCCGGACGAACAGCTCGAACGAGACGGCGACGCCGACCGGGTTGCCCGGGAGCCCGAAGAAGAGCGCGCCCCCGGGGAGCGTGCCGAACGCCTGAGGGCGGCCGGGTTGCATCGCGACCGACACGAACCGGATCGAATCCGCGCCGTCGAGCGCGATCTTGACGACCTCGAACGCTCCAGCACTGACGCCTCCGGAGGTCACGACGACATCCGCGCCCGCCGCACGGGCGCGATCGAGCACGGCCAGGAAGGCTCCGGCTTCGTCGCCGACGCTTTCGCGGAGCACGACGTCGGCGTCGGCCTCCGCCACGAGGTTTGCGAGGAGGGTGGCGTTGGACTCGGGGATCTGTCCTCTGCGCAGAGCCGATCCCAGCGGTCTCAGTTCGTCACCGGTCGACACGACCGCGACCCTCGGAGCGCGCGTGACGCGCACGGCCGAGACGCCGGCGGCCGCCGCCGCACCCATCTGCCAGGCACCGAGACGTTCACCGGCCGGAAGGACGACATCACCCGCGGCGATGTCGTCGGCGCGTCTGCGAACGTGCGCGCCGCGAGCGCGGGGCGCCGTGACGACGGTCGTGCCGCTCAGGGAGTCCGCGAGGCCCGAGCGCGTGGCTTCGAAGGGCACGACCGTGTCAGCGGCGGTCGGCACCGGTGCCCCCGTCATGATCCGAGCGGCCTCGCCCGCGCGCAGCGGCGGGTCGGCGTCCGAACCCGCCGGCACGTCGGCGACGACGCGCAGAGAGACCGGCAGGTCGGGCGAGGCGGCGTGCACGTCGGCGAAGCGGACGGCGAAGCCGTCCATCGCCGCGTTGTCCCACAGCGGCAGGTCGAGCGCGGTAACGACGTCGGCGACGAGCGTGCGGCCGGCAGCGACGGCAAGCGGCACCTCGGTCGCCGGCACCCGCCGCACCGCACCGAGCACCTGCGCCCGGTGCTCCGCAACAGTGCGCATGACCATCCCGCCAGCGTATCGACCGCACGACCGGCCGCGGACCCTCGGTGCGTTCTAGGCTGGGGGAAAGAGCCGATGGAGGCGCAAATGGGACGCATCACCGTGCGCAAGCCGATCCTCACGCTGCGCGTGGACGGGCAGGAGCGCCGCCGCCCCGACACGCTCGCCGTGGAGGAGCCCCTCGAGATCCGCATCGGCGGCACGCCGCTCGCCGTCACGATGCGCACGCCCGGCCACGACGTCGAGCTCGCGGCGGGGTTCCTCGTCTCCGAGGCCGTGATCTCTCGTGGCGACGAGTTCTCCGGCGCCATCCACTGCGGCGGTCCCGGTACCGGAGGGGTGGAGAACACCTACAACGTGCTCGACGTCACCCTCGCCCCGGGTGTGCACCCGCCCTCACCCGACCTCGCCCGCTCGTTCTACACGACGAGTTCCTGCGGGGTCTGCGGGAAGGCCTCGATCGACGCCGTCGAGACGGTGTCGAGCTACGACGTCTCCAGCGACCCGGCGACGGTGGAGCTTCCTCTGCTCGCATCGCTGCCCGACCTCCTGCGCGCCCAGCAGGCGGTCTTCGACAAGACCGGCGGACTGCACGCCGCGGGTCTGTTCGACGCCGTGACAGGCGATCTGCTCGTCCTGCGCGAGGACGTGGGTCGTCACAACGCCGTCGACAAGGTCGTCGGGTGGGCCGCCCTCCACGATCGCCTGCCGCTGCGGGGCACCGTGCTGCAGGTCTCCGGCCGCGCGAGCTTCGAACTCGTGCAGAAGGCTGCGATGGCGGGGATCCCGGTTCTCGCGGCGGTCTCCGCGCCCTCGTCGCTCGCCGTCGACCTCGCGGAGGCACGCGGGATCACGCTCGTCGGGTTCTCGCGCGGGCAGTCCCTCAACGTCTACAGCAGAGCCGACCGCATCCTGACCTCGGCACCTGCGCCCGCACCCGTCGACACGCTCGCTGATATGTTGCCCCGGTGACCACCCCTCGACGACTCCTCTTGGTGAACGGCCCGAACCTCAATCTGCTGGGCACCCGCGAGCCCGCCATCTACGGCACCGAGACGCTCGCCGACGTCGAGCGTCTCACCGCCGACACCGCCCGCACGCGGGGCTTCGAGGTGCGTGCCGTGCAGAGCAACCACGAGGGCGTGCTGATCGACGCGATCCACGCGGCCCGCGAGGACTGCGCGGGCATCGTCATCAACCCGGGCGGGCTCACGCACACCTCCGTCGTGCTGCGCGATGCCCTGTCGGGCGTGGACCTCCCCGTGGCCGAGGTGCACATCTCCGACGTCCGCGCCCGCGAGCCGTTCCGCCACCACTCCTACGTCGCCGACGTCGCCGTCGTGCACGTGATCGGCGAGGGCGTCGCGGGGTACGCCCGCGCCGTCACCCTGCTCTGCGACGTCGTCACCGGGCGAGCCGAGGGCTGATCGGGCTCCCGTCGAGCTGGGACAGCAGGTCTGCCGCATCGTCGTAGACGACGAGCGCACCGGCCTCGAGAAGCTCTTCGCGCCCGTACCCGCCGCTGAGGAGCCCGATGCACGCCACGCCGGCGCGCTGCGCTGCGACGACGTCCCACACCGCGTCCCCCACCATGACGGCTCGATCCGCCGGCACGCCCGCGCGCTGCAGAGCGACCTCGATGATGTCGGGGGCGGGTTTGGCGGTCTCGACGTCCTCCGCCGACGTGACGGCGTCGACCGAAGGGGCGACATCCAGCAGATCGAGGAGCACGTCGAGTTCGCGCTGCGGCGCCGACGTGGCGAGCACCACCCGGGCGCCACGCGACGACAGTTCGGCGAGCAACTCCCGTGCCCCCTGAATGGCGCGCAGTCGCCCGGTCATGCTCAGGTACACCCGATTGTGGTGCTCTTTCGCCTGCTCGCCGAGGCGGTCGGCGTCGTCACCGAGCGCGTGGGCGAGCAGGTCAGCGGAGTCCATTCCGATAGCGCGGTGGATCCGCCACACGTCGATGGGGGTGTCCGACCGCGACGAACGCCCGGTCCCACGCCTCGACATGGAGATAGTTGGAGTCCACGAGGGTTCCGTCGATGTCGAACAGGACGGCGGTGGATTCGAGTGCGTCGGAGGTCATCCGTCCACCCCATCGCAGACAGGCTCACCGCACGAGGGGGTGGCGGCGGCCGGCCGGGCATGCAGTCCTGAACACGGGCGTCCGTAGCGCTGCGTCCTCGATCCCGTAGAATCGACCCTCGGGCCGCGCTCCGACGAGCGCACCGCCCGCAGACCCTCTTACGAACGGACTCCCCTCAGCCATGGCTTCCACCGCAGATATCAAGAACGGCGTCGTCCTCAACATCGACGGGCAGCTCTGGAGCGTGGTGGAGTTCCAGCACGTCAAGCCGGGCAAGGGCGGCGCATTCGTCCGCACGAAGATGAAGAGCATCATGACCGGCAAGGTCGTCGACCGCACCTATAACGCCGGCGCGAAGATCGACATCGAGAACGTCGACCGCCAGGACTTCACCTACCTGTACAACGACGGTGAAGGCTTCGTCTTCATGAACACCGACGACTACGACCAGATCACGGTGCCCGCCACGATCGTCGGCGACGCGGCCAACTACCTGCTCGAGAACCAGCAGGTCACCCTCGCGACCAACAACGGCAACCCGCTCTACGTCGAGCTCCCCGCGTCCGTGGTGCTCGAGATCACCTACACCGAACCCGGCCTGCAGGGCGACCGCTCGTCGGCGGGCACGAAGCCGGCCACCCTCGAGACCGGTCACGAGATCCAGGTGCCGCTGTTTGTCGAGAACAACACGAAGGTCAAGGTCGACACCCGTACGGGCGACTACCTCGGCCGCGTCAGCTGACGCGCCCTCACGATGAGTGCACGCACGAAGGCCCGCAAGCGCGCCCTCGACATCCTGTTCCAGTCCGACGTCCGCGGTGAAGAACTGCCCGTCATCCTGGCCGCCGAAGCGAAGCGCGCCGCGAACGAGCCCGCCCGCGAGTCGTCCTGGCTGTACGCGCGAGACATCGTCGACGGGATCATCGACCACGGCGACGAGATCGACGAACAGATCGTGACGTTCGCGAAGGACTGGTCGCTCGCGCGCATGCCCGCCGTCGACCGCGCCCTCCTGCGGATCGGCACGTGGGAGGTGCTCTTCAACGACGAGGTCCCCGCCGCGGTGGCCATCGACGAGGCGGTCGAGCTCGCGAAGGAATTCTCGACCGAGGAGTCGGGCTCGTTCGTCCACGGCGTTCTCGGCCGCATCTCCCGCGCGGGCTGAGACTCGCGCTCCACGGCCGGCCTGTCGGAGGGCCCTGAGAGGATCTCCGCGTGAACGCGCCCTCCGATCGACCGCGTCACGATGACGCATCGCCGCTGTCGTGGCGTGACCTCGTCGCGACCGCCGCGACCTCGGTGCCCGCCCCGCTGGCCCTCGGGGTCGAGCTGCGCCAGCGCGAGCCGCACGACCCGCGTCGCTGGGATCCGCGCAGCATCGACGCGGTGACCCCTCGCGCGCTCGCCCGGCGGCAGGACGAGCTCCAGCTCGCGATACGGCCCCTCACGCGCGGGGCGCGGGGCGGCTGGGTGAAGAAGGACGCCGCCTGGGACGACGTGCGGCGCTCGACGTCGCGCTTCGCTCCCGAGGCCGTGCGATGGTTCACCGAGCTCTTCGCCATCGCGCGCCCCTCCTCCGCGGTGGGCGCATTCTCGTCGGTGTCGGAATGGGTGCCCCTCGGACCGGCGTCATCGTCGCTCCTCTGGATGCACCTGCGCGCCGCCCAACGCGCCGGGGTCGCGCTGGTGACGACGCACCCCCAGCAGTCGATCGCCCTGGCCGACGCGGCGTCGGTCGATGTGCTGGTCGGACCCGAGAGCGGCGGCACGCTGCGCGTCGCCGCACGCGTCGTCGTCGACGGCATCGTCACCGAGGTCTCTCGCGTGCGACCGCTCGGCACGAGCGCGGTCTTCTGTTTCACACTCGACACCGAGGTCATCGGGATCACGATCGCCCCCGCTGTTCTCGACGACACCATGACCGCCCTCCTGGGCGCCCCCGAAGGCGTCGAGGTGCCCGCCCACGAGGCGGTGGAGTTCGTGCGCGATGCCTACCCCCGTCTCGCCCGCCGCACGAGGGTGACGCCGACCGGCGGGCTCGATCCGCCGCCTGCGCCGCGGCCGAGCCTGCGCCTCACTGCGGCGTTCGACGAAGATGCCGTGACGTACGCGCTCGAGTGGGTCTACCCGGGGCTCGCGCCCTTCCCGTATCCCGCGGACGAGCACCCCGAGCGCGACGCGGCGGCCGAGGCGGAGCAGGCCGCGGCGGTGACGCTCGCCTGGACCGGCGCATCCGATCTTCCCTTCGCGGCGGCGAGCACGCTGCGCGGCGCCGACGCGGGCGAATTCTCCACGCAGGTCGTGCCCGCCCTGCAGCAGCTCGACGATATGCGCGTGGAGGTCACGGGCGTGCGACCGTCGGTGCGTGAACTCACGGGCGCCCCGGAGGTCTCGGTCACCACGGTGCCCACCGACGACCCCGACTGGTTCGACCTCGGCGTGATCGTCACCATCGAGGGCCGGTGGGTGCCGCTGGCACCCCTGCTCACCGCTCTCGCGAGGGGGCGGCGACGCATGAGGTTGTCGGACGGCGCATACTTCTCGCTCGCCCATCCGTCGCTGACACGGCTCAAGGAGCTGCTCGACGAGGCCGCCGCGCTCGACGAGTGGGAGACCGGCGAACGCATCCATCGTCACCAGACCGCGCTGTGGTCGGACTTCGAAGACCTCGCCGACCAGGCGGAGCCCGCCCAGGCGTGGCGACAGCTCGTGCGCGGGCTCGCGTCCACCGACGGCGTCGAGGAGACGAAGCTTCCCGACGGCATCCGGGCAGAACTGCGTGCCTACCAGAAGCGAGGCTTCGACTGGCTGGCCTTCCTCTGGCGCCACCGGCTCGGCGGCATCCTCGCCGACGACATGGGACTCGGCAAGACGCTCCAGGTGCTCGCCCTGCTGCAGCACACGCGAGAGCGGGGGGAGCAGCGCGCGTTCCTCGTCGTCGCCCCGACATCGGTACTCGCGACATGGCGCGAGGAGGCCGCGCGCTTCGCACCTCACCTCCGTGTGCGCACGATCGTGGCCACCGCGGCCAAGACGGGCAAGACCGTGACGGATGCCGCGTCAGGCGCCGACGTCGTCGTCACGTCTTACGCGATCCTCCGGCTCGATGAGGCGTCCTTCACGCAGCAGCCATGGGCCGGAGTCATCCTCGACGAGGCCCAGTTCGTGAAGAACCCCCAGACCTCGGTCCATCGTGCCGTCCAGAACCTCACGGCTGATATGACGATCGCGCTCACAGGAACCCCGATCGAGAACGGACTGGGCGATCTGTGGGCGCTGTTCTCGCTCACCGCACCGGGACTCTTCCCGTCGGCTCGGCGCTTCCGCGACGAGTACGTCCTCCCGATCGAGAACGCCCGCCGCGACGACCCCTCGGCGAGCGCGCACGGCGCTGAACGTCTCGCGCGCCTGCGTCGCCGCATCCGTCCGCTGATGCTGCGGCGCACCAAGCAGCTTGTCGCCCCCGATCTGCCGCCGAAGCAGGAACAGGATCTGCACATCGATCTGTCGCCCGAGCACAGGGCGCTCTACGACACGGTGCTGCACCGAGAGCGGCAGAAGGTGCTCGGGCTGCTCGACGATCTCGACCGGCATCGCTTCATCGTCTTCCGTTCGCTGACGCTGCTGCGGATGCTGAGTCTGCATCCCGCGCTGATCGACGAGCGCCACGCGCCCATCGGGTCGAGCAAGCTCGACGCGCTGCTCACGCGTCTGACCGAGGTGATCGCCGAAGGGCACCGTGCGCTGGTCTTCAGCCAGTTCACGTCGTTCCTGGCGCTGGCGGCCGAGCGCCTCGACGCCGCGGGCATCGCGTATGCGCATCTCGACGGGTCGACGCTGCGGCGCGGGGAGGTGGTGGAGGGATTCCGCTCGGGTGAGGCTCCGGTCTTCCTCATCAGCCTCAAGGCCGGCGGTTTCGGTCTGACCCTGACCGAGGCCGACTACGTGTTCCTGCTCGACCCGTGGTGGAACCCCGCCGCCGAGGCGCAGGCGATCGACCGCGCTCACCGCATCGGGCAGGACCGCCACGTGTTCGTCTACCGCATGCTGGCGTCCGACACGATCGAAGAGAAGGTGCGCCTGCTGCAGCAGCGCAAGTCCGAGCTCTTCGATGCGGTGGTCGACGACGGGGATCTCTTCGCCGAATCGCTCACCGCCGACGACATCCGCGGGCTCCTCGACCTCTGACACGACTCGGCGGACCCAGGGCCGGCCCAGCGAGGCGACGTAGACTCGATCGGTCAGACACGAGAGGTATCCATGCGCATCACAGGGCTCGGGCACGCGGGAATGTTCATCGAGACGGCGGGCGGCAGCATCCTCTGCGACCCTGTCATCGGTCCGAGCTTCTTCGGTTCGTGGTTCCCGTTCCCCGACAACCGGGGGCTCGACTGGGAGCGCTTCGGCAACGCCGATTTCCTCTACATCTCGCACCGCCACCGCGACCACTTCGACCCGGCGCTGTTGCGCAGATTCGTGCCCACCAGCATCCGCGTGCTTCTGCCCGACTATCCGACCGACGACCTCGAGTCCGACCTGCGTGCGCTCGGCTACGACAACATCGTCTACACCCGCGCGGGGGAGCCGCTGGAATTCGGCGACCTGAAGCTCATGGTCACCCCGTTGCGGGCTCCCAGCGACGGTCCGATCGGCGACTCGTCGCTGAGCGTCGACGACGGCACCGCCAGCGTGCTGAACCAGAACGACTCGCACCCGCTGGACCTCGACAAGCTGTTCGCGTTCGGCAAGCCCGATGCGTACTTCACCCAGGTCTCGGGCGCCATCTGGTGGCCGATGGTCTACGACCTGCCGCAGGACGCCAAGCAGAACTTCGCGCAGCTCAAGCGCGACGCGCAGAACAAGCGGGCGATGTACTACATCGACAAGGTGGACGCCGAGCACGTGTTCCCGATGGCAGGTCCGCCGATGTTCCTGCGCGAGGAGCTCTTCCGCTACAACGGAATGGGGCTCGAGAACGACTCGATCTTCACCGACCAGAGCCAGTTCCTCGCGCACATGAGCGAGCAGCGCCCGGCGCAGAAGGGCCACCTGTTCGTTCCGGGCACGCAGGTCGACGTGCACCACAGCGAGGTCGAGATCTCTCAGACGCTCTTCACCGACCAGGAGATCGAGCGGATCTTCACCGACAAGTGGGCCTACCTCGCCGAGCAGCGCGACAGCCGCCAGGCCGAGGTGCAGGCGGAGGAGGCCTCGCGGGCCGAGGTGCTGCCGCCCGCAGAGATGCTCGCCGCGATCAAGGAGTGGTGGGAGCCCCTCATCCGTCGGGCGCGCACCATCCGCAACGGCGTGGGCGGCAACGTGCGCTTCCGCATCGGCGAGCTCGACATGGTCGTGGACTTCCCGAAGGCCAAGGTGCGCGAGTACGCGGGGGAGGAGTGCGTGTACTGGTACACGATCCCCGCCGACCTCGTCTCGACCAACATCCGCGACCACGAGATCGACTGGTCGAACTCGATCTTCCTGTCGATGCAGTTCTCGGTCGGCCGCAGCGGCAAGTTCAACGAGTTCCTCACGACGTTCCTCAAGTGCCTCTCACGCGATCGCATCGAGTACGTCGAGAACTGGTATGCCGAGCAGTCCGACCAGACCGAGGACGCCGAGATCGACGGCTGGACCGTGCAGCGCCGTTGCCCGCACCTGCGCGCCGACCTGACGAAGACCGGCAAGATCGAGGACGGCGTGCTCACCTGCAGCCTGCACGACTGGAAGTGGGATCTGACCAGCGGCAAGTGCCTCACGACCCAGGGCCACCCGATCCGCGCGAGCCTCGTCGACGCATCCGTCCCGAGCGCCTGAACAGTCCGCCCCGCCTCGGTCGCTGCCCCGGCCGCCCTCGGTCGCTGAGCTTGCCGAAGCCTCCGCGTCCCCCTTGGTCGCTGAGCTCGTCGAAGCGTCCGCGGACCGCGATCGCGCCAGGGCAGGCAGATCGACGCCTCTTCGCTCGATGAGCGCGGACTTCTTCGCCCGGCTCCATCCCTGAACCTGCTTCTCCCGCGCGAAGGCATCATCGATGCGGTCGAATTCCTCGGCGTACACCACCTCGACGGGCCGCCGTTTGCGTGTGTAGTCGGCAACCCACCCGTCATCGTGGTTGTGCTGCCATACGCGCTCGTCGAGGTCGAGACCGGTGCTGCCGGTGTAGAACGAGTTGTCCGCGCATCGGACGATGTACATCCAGGGCATAGGTCGAGGATCCACCGTTCGTCGCGAGCGCGGGGAGACCGAGGAGGAACCGTGGAGAATTCCGTGGGCGAGAAGACTCTGTGGGTAAATGCCCCGGACCCTTCGACAGGCTCAGGGACCGACCAAGCCACCCTTCGAGAGGCTCGGGACCGACCCGCGACCCTTCGACAGGCTCAGGGACCGACCAAGCCACCCTTCAAGAGGCTCGGGACCGACCCGCTCCCGTCCCGGACCCTTCGACAGGCTCAGGGACCGACCACGCCACCCTTCAAAAGGCTCGCGACCGACCCGCTCCCATCCCGGACCCTTCGACAGGCTCAGGGACCGACCCCGGACCCTCCGACCAACGCAACGCCGGTCCTTCCACAGCGTCCGCGCACCCAAACACTGCTCTCGGACCGGGTAGGCTGGAGAGAGCACCACAGCAACCTTTAACACCGTCCAGAGAGGCGGAGAAGGGAGCGGCGGATGAGCACGCGCACCGTGCTTCATGAGGCCGACATCGCCCGCGCACTGACTCGGATCTCGCACGAGATCCTCGAGTCCAACAAGGGCCCCGACGATCTGGTCGTCCTCGGCATCCCCACCCGCGGCGTCACGCTCGCCCATCGCATCGCCGCGCTCGTCGGCGAGTTCGGCGGCGCGGAGATCCCCGTCGGAGCACTCGACGTGACCATGTATCGCGACGACCTGCACCGCAACCCCACCCGCACCCCGCAGCCGACCCAGATCCCGCCGGGTGGGATCGACGGCAAGGTCGTGGTGCTGGTGGACGACGTGCTCTTCTCGGGCCGCAGCATCCGTTCGGCCCTCGACGCCCTGCAGGACATCGGTCGCCCCGCGGCCGTGCGCCTGGCGATCCTCGTCGACCGCGGTCACCGCGAGCTGCCCATCCGTCCCGACTTCATCGGCAAGAACCTGCCGAGCGGGCGCGACGAACGGGTCAACGTGCGCCTGACCGAGCACGACGGCGTCGAAGCGGTCACGATCGAGGGGCGGTGACGGGCGCATGAGAAACCTGCTCGATACCCGCACGCTCTCCCGAGAGGACGCCCTGCGCATCCTCGATGTCGCCGAAGACATGGCCGACACGCAACGGCGCGAAGTGAAGAAACTCCCGACGCTGCGCGGCAAGACCGTCGTCAACCTGTTCTTCGAGGACTCCACCCGCACCCGCATCTCGTTCGAGGCAGCCGCCAAGCGACTCTCGGCCGACGTCATCAACTTCTCGGCCAAAGGCTCGAGCGTGTCGAAGGGCGAGTCGCTCCAGGACACGGCGCAGACCCTCCAGGCGATGGGGGCGGATGCTGTCGTGATCCGCCACGGCGCATCGGGAGCCCCGCAGACCCTCGCCACGAGCGGATGGATCACCGCGGGCGTGGTCAACGCGGGCGACGGAACCCACGAGCATCCGACGCAGGCGCTGCTCGACGCCTTCACGATCCGCAAGCGCACATTCGGCGACGACAGTCGGGGTCGCGACCTCGACGGCCTCGCGGTAACGATCGTGGGCGACGTGCTCCACTCGAGGGTCGCGCGCTCGAACGTCTGGCTGCTGCACACCCTCGGCGCCTCGGTGACCCTCGTCGCGCCGCCGACGCTCGTTCCGCAGGATGTATCGACCTGGCCGGTGCAGATCGTCTACGACCTCGACGAGGCGATCGGCCGAGGCCCCGACGCACTGATGATGCTGCGCATTCAGCTGGAGCGCATGAACGCCGCGTATTTCCCCACTGAACGGGAGTATTCCCGGCGGTGGGGGCTGGACGCGCGGCGTGCAGCGGCCCTTCCGGACGGTAGCATTGTGCTGCACCCCGGGCCGATGAACCGGGGTATGGAGATCTCCGCCGAAGCCGCCGATTCGCCTCGCTCGACGGTGCTCGAGCAGGTCGCGAACGGTGTGTCGGTGCGGATGGCCGTGCTCTACCTGCTGCTCGCAGGGGAGCGCGCCGAGAACACCAGCAGCGCAGGGCATGCCCGCAGCGCAAGGACTAACAGGGAGGACGCACGATGACCGGAGTCCTGGTTCTTCGCGGAGCGAGCATCGAGGGCGCAGCGACGGCCGACATCGTGCTCGACGACGGAGTGATCGCCGAGATCGGCACGGGCCTGTCCCGCGCCGGCGCGACGGTCGTCGACGCCGAGGGCCTCGTAGCCCTACCCGGCCTGGTCGACCTCCACACCCACCTGCGCGAGCCCGGATACGAAGCATCCGAGACCATCCTCACCGGCTCGCGCGCCGCGGCGGCCGGGGGATACACGGCGGTGTTCGCCATGCCGAACACCTCGCCCGTCGCCGACACGGCCGGCGTCGTCGAGCAGGAGCTCGCTCTGGGGGAGGCCGCCGGGTACGTCCACGTGCAGCCCATCGGCGCCGTCACGGTCGGGCAGAAGGGCGAGCGTCTCGCCGAGCTCGGCGCGATGGCCGACTCCCGCGCCCGCGTCCGGGTGTTTAGCGACGACGGCTTCTGCGTGTGGGACCCGCTGATCATGCGGCGCGCGCTCGAATACGTCAAAGCATTCGACGGCGTGGTCGCGCAGCACGCCCAGGACCCACGGCTCACCGAGGGCGCACAGATGAACGAGGGCTCGGTGTCGGCCGAACTCGGACTCACCGGGTGGCCGGCGGTCGCCGAAGAGTCGATCATCGCCCGCGACGTGCTTCTCGCCGAGCACGTCGGCTCACGCCTGCACGTCTGCCACCTCTCGACCGCGGGATCGGTCGACATCATCCGTTGGGCGAAGAAGCGCGGCGTCGCCGTCACCGCCGAGGTCACGCCGCACCACCTGCTTCTCACCGACGAGCTGGTGCGCGGGTACGACGCCCGGTTCAAGGTGAACCCGCCCCTGCGCCGCGAGGAAGACGTGATGGCGGTCCGCGAAGGACTCGCCGACGGCACGATCGACATCGTCGCGACCGACCACGCCCCCCACCCCTCCGAGGCGAAGGCCTGCGAGTGGCAAGCGGCGGCGAACGGAATGGTCGGGCTCGAGAGCGCCCTCCGTGTGGTGCAGCAGGCCGTCGTCGACACCGGGATGCTGACGTGGGCCGACGTGGCGCGGGTCATGTCGCGGATGCCCGCCCGCATCGGCCGCCTCGACGACCACGGCACGCCCCTGACGGTCGGCAGCCCGGCGAACATCACCCTCTACGACCCGCGCGCCGCGCGCACCTTCGGCACGGCCGATCTGCGCGGGCGCAGCACGAACTCGCCGTACCTCGGACGTGAGCTCCCCGGCGACGTTCGCTGGACGATCCACCGCGGTCGCGTCACCGTCGCCGACGGCGAGCTGCGCGACGACCCGGCGGCCTCGCTATGACCCGCGAAGCGCTCCTGACGATCATGATCGGGCTCGCCGTGGTCTGTCTGGGCCTCCTCGCCTGGTCGTGGTGGCGTCGCGCGCGACGCGACGCCGCATACCCGGCACCGTTCGGCGAGCTCCCCGACGACGCCCGGACCCTGTCGACGTTCACCACCCTCTACGTCGCAACCACCCGCCACGCACAGCCGCTCGAGCGCCTGGCGATCCGCGGCCTCGGATTCCGCTCGCGGGCCGACGTCACGGTGACCGACAAGGGCATCGCCCTCGACCTCGCCGGCACGCCGCGTATGACGATCACCCCCGACCGTCTCGTGGATGCCGCACAAGCCACCGTCGCCATCGATCGCGTGGTCGAGCGCGACGGCCTCACCCGTATCACGTGGCGCGTGTCGCCCGACACCCTCGTGGACTCGTACATCCGCCCGCAGGAGGCATCGGCGCGCCAACTCGCCGATGCCATCCGCCCGCTCCTCCCGACAGGAATCGCATGACCGCCACGCCCCACACGGAGTCCGCCGTCCTCGTCCTCGAAGACGGCACACGCTACGTCGGCCGCGCCTACGGCGCCGTCGGCACGACCCTCGGGGAGGTCGTCTTCGCCACCGGCATGACCGGCTACCAGGAGACACTGACCGACCCCTCGTACGCCGGACAGATCGTTCTGCAGACCGCACCCCACATCGGCAACACCGGCATGAACGCCGAAGACCGCGAGTCGCGCCGCATCTGGGTGTCGGGCTACGTCGTACGCGACCCCTCCCGCGTCGTGTCGAACTGGCGCTCCGAGGAGACCCTCGACGTCGCGCTCGACACCGACGGCGTCGTGGGCATCAGCGGCATCGACACCCGCGCGGTGACCCGACGCATCCGTTCCGTCGGATCGATGCGCGGCGGGATCTTCTCCGGCGACGCCGCGAGCATCGATGCCGAGGAGCAGGTGCGCATCGTCCGCGAGGCACCCGAGATGACCGGCCTCAACCTCTCCGCCGAGGTGTCGGTGAGCGCGGCCGAGGTCACCGAGGCGACGGGGGAGAGGATCGGTGCCCTGGCCGTGCTCGACCTCGGCGTCAAGCAGGCGACGATCGTCAACCTCGCCGCCCGCGGGTTCGACGTGCACGTGCTCCCGCAGAGCGCGACGATCGACGACATCCGCGCGATCGATCCGGTCGCGGTGTTCTACTCGAACGGACCGGGCGACCCCGCAGCATCCGACGACCACGTGGAACTGCTGCGCGCCGTGCTGGACGACCGTCTGCCGTTCTTCGGCATCTGCTTCGGCAACCAGCTGCTCGGCCGTGCCCTCGGTCTCGGCACCTACAAGCTGCCGTTCGGTCACCGCGGCATCAACCAGCCCGTGCTCGACAAGACCACCGGTCGCGTCGAGATCACCGCGCACAACCACGGATTCGCCGTGGACGCGCCCCTCGACGGCGACTTCGAGAGCCCGCACGGCTACGGCCGGGTGGAGGTGAGCCACGTCGGACTCAACGACCAGGTCGTCGAAGGCCTCCGCGCGCTCGACATCCCGGCGTTCAGCGTGCAGTACCACCCGGAGGCCGCCGCCGGCCCCCACGACGCCAACTACCTCTTTGATCGGTTCCGTGACATGGTCATCGCCGCGAACACGAAGGACAACAACTGATGCCCAAGCGCGACGACATCCGCTCCGTCCTCGTCATCGGGTCCGGCCCGATCGTCATCGGCCAGGCGGCCGAGTTCGACTACTCGGGCACGCAGGCCTGCCGCGTGCTCCGCGAAGAGGGGGTGCGCGTCATCCTCGTGAACCCGAACCCGGCCACGATCATGACCGACCCCGATTTCGCCGATGCCACCTACATCGAGCCGATCACGCCCGAGATCATCGAGACCATCCTGATCAAGGAGAAGCCCGACGCGATCCTGCCGACGCTCGGCGGGCAGACGGCCCTGAACGCCGCGATGGCCCTGCACGACCGCGGCATCCTCGAGAAGTACGGCGTCGAGCTCATCGGCGCGAAGGTCGACGCGATCCGCAAGGGCGAGGACCGCCAGGTCTTCAAGGAGCTCGTGCTCGCCTCCGGCGCCGACGTCGCCGCATCCGTCATCTGCCACACGATGGACGAACTCCTCGCCGGCGCCGAGAAGCTCGGCTACCCGCTCGTCGTGCGGCCCTCGTTCACCATGGGCGGACTCGGTTCGGGCTTCGCCTACGACGAGGCCGATCTGCGCCGCATCGGCGGCGCGGGCCTGCACGACTCACCCACGACCGAGGTGCTCCTGGAGGAGTCGATCCTCGGCTGGAAGGAGTACGAGCTCGAGATGATGCGCGACACGGCCGACAACACGGTCGTCGTCTGCTCCATCGAGAACGTCGACCCCGTCGGCGTGCACACGGGCGACTCGATCACCGTGGCACCCGCGCTCACCCTCACCGACCGGGAGTACCAGAAGCTCCGCAACATCAGCATCGACATCATCCGCGCCGTGGGCGTGGACACCGGCGGATGCAACATCCAGTTCGCCGTCGATCCCGCCACCGGGCGCATCATCGTCATCGAGATGAACCCGCGCGTCTCGCGCTCATCGGCCCTGGCGTCGAAGGCCACCGGCTTCCCGATCGCGAAGATCGCCGCGAAGCTCGCACTCGGATACCGCCTCGACGAGATCCCCAACGACATCACGAAGGTCACCCCGGCCAGCTTCGAGCCGACGCTCGACTACGTCGTGGTGAAGGTGCCGCGCTTCAACTTCGAGAAGTTCCCGGCCGCCGACGTGACGCTCACGACCACCATGAAGTCGGTCGGCGAGGCGATGGCGTTCGGACGCAACTACGCGACCGCCCTGCAGAAGGCGCTCCGCTCACTCGAGAAGCGCGGATCCAGTTTCCACTGGGGCGACGAGCCGCGATCGGTCGACGAGCTGCTGGAGGTCGCCAGAACGCCCACCGACGGCCGGATCGTCGTGCTGCAGCAGGCGATGCGCAAGGGCGCGACGGTCGAGCAGGCTTTCGATGCCACGGCGATCGACCCGTGGTTCCTCGACCAGATCGTGCTCATCAACGAGGTCGCCGAGACGATCCGCACCGCCGCCGAACTGGATGCTGACACCCTGCGCCTCGCGAAGGACCACGGTTTCAGCGACGTGCAGATCGGGCAGCTGCGCGGCGACGACGAGGCCGAGGTGCGCGGAGTGCGGCACGGTCTCGGCATCCGTCCGGTCTACAAGACCGTCGACACCTGCGCGGGAGAGTTCCCGGCGCTGACCCCGTACCACTACTCGAGCTACGACTCCGAGACCGAGGTCGCCCCGTCCGACCGCACCAAGGTCGTCATCATCGGCTCCGGCCCGAACCGCATCGGCCAGGGCGTCGAGTTCGACTACTCGTGCGTGCACGCCTCGTTCGCGCTGTCGGACGCCGGGTACGAGACCATCATGGTCAACTGCAACCCCGAGACGGTCTCGACCGACTACGACACCTCGGACCGGCTGTACTTCGAGCCGCTCACGCTCGAGGACGTGCTGGAGGTGCTCCACGCCGAAGCGGCGTCGGGCACGATCCTCGGCGTCATCTGCCAACTCGGCGGCCAGACGCCGCTCGGCCTGGCGAAGGGCATCGAGGAGGCCGGGTACACGATCCTCGGCACCTCGCCCGAGGCCATCGACCTGGCCGAGGAGCGCGAGCTCTTCTCGCGCCTGCTCGATGAAGCGGGCCTCATCGCTCCGCGCAGCGGTACCGCGATCGACGTCGACGGTGCCGTGGTGATCGCCGAGGAGATCGGCTACCCGGTGCTCGTGCGCCCGAGCTTCGTACTCGGCGGGCGCGGTATGGAGATCGTCTACGACACTGCGAGCCTGCGCGACTACTTCGTGCGCGTCGCCGACCAGGCCATCATCGGCCCCGGCCTGCCGTTGCTGGTCGACCGCTTCCTCGACGACGCGATCGAGCTCGACGTCGACGCGCTCTACGACGGCACCGAGCTCTACATCGGCGGCGTGATGGAGCACCTCGAGGAGGCCGGCATCCACTCCGGCGACTCCAGCTGCACCCTGCCGCCGGTCTCGCTCGGGCGCTCCGACATCGACCGGGTGCGGGTGGCGACCCTCGCGATCGCGGAGGGCGTAGGCGTGCGGGGCCTCCTCAACGTGCAGTTCGCGATCTCGGCGGGTGTGCTCTACGTCATCGAGGCGAACCCCCGCGCGAGCCGCACCGTGCCCTTCGTGTCGAAGGCCCTCGGCATCCCCCTGGCCAAGGCTGCGGCGCGCGTGATGTCGGGCACGTCGATCGCCGACCTGAAGGCGGAGGGCCTGCTGCCCGTCGCCGACGGCTCGCGCGTGCCGCTCGACGCCCCCGTGGCGGTCAAGGAGGCCGTGCTCCCCTTCAAGCGGTTCCGCACCAAGGAAGGGCACATCGTCGACTCGGTGCTCGGCCCCGAGATGCGCTCGACCGGCGAGGTCATGGGCATCGACCGAGACTTCCCGACCGCGTTCGCCAAGAGCCAGGAGGCGGCCTACGGCGGCATGCCGCTGTCGGGAACCGTCTTCATCTCCGTCGCCGACGCCGACAAGCGCGCGGTGATCCTCCCGGCCCATCGCCTGCAGGAGCTCGGGTTCGAACTCATCGCGACGGAGGGCACCGCCGAGATCCTCGCGCGCAACGGCATCCGCGTGCGCGTGGTGAACAAGTACTCGGCGACCCAGGAGTCGGGAGAGACGAACATCGTCGACCTCATCAACGCGGGCGAGATCGACATGATCGTCAACACCCCGAGCGGCGGGCTCGCCCGCGCCGACGGATACGAGATCCGTGCGGCCGCGGTCGCCGCCGACAAGGCGCTGTTCACGACGATGGCGGTGCTCGGCGCGGCCGTGAGCGCTCTCGGAGTGCTCGGCGAGGGCTTCGAGGTGCGCAGCCTCCAGGAGTACGCCGCCGACCGGGCCGCACGACTGTGACCACGTTCGGCCAGCGACTCACCGGGGCGCTCGATGCGCACGGCGCGCTCTGCGTGGGGATCGACCCCCACGAGGCGCTGCTGAAGACCTGGGGACTGGCTGCGTCGGCCGACGGGATCCGCGAGTTCGGACTCCGCGTGGTCGAGGCATCCGCCGGTCGCGTGGGGATCGTGAAGCCCCAGGTCGCGTTCTTCGAGCGGTACGGCTCGAAGGGCTTCGCGGCGCTGGAGGACGTGATGGCCGCCGGCCGCGACGCCGGCCTCCTCGTGATCGCCGACGCCAAGCGCGGCGACATCGGCTCGACCATGGAGGGCTACGCCTCGGCGTGGCTGCAGCCGGGCTCGCCGTTGGAGGCGGACGCGGTGACTCTCAGCCCCTACCTGGGGCCCGACTCGCTCGACACGACGCTGAAGACGGCGCTCCGGCACCGGAAAGGCGCGTTCGTCCTCGCCGCGACCAGCAACCCCGAGGCCGCGGTCGTGCAGCAGGCGCTGGTCGACGACGATGCTCCCCTCGAGGGCCAGCGCGTCGCCGAGCGGGTCGCCCGCGACGTGGGGTCGATGAACATGGGCCTCCCCGGGGCGCTCGGCTCCATCGGCGTCGTGGTCGGCGCCACGGTCGACCGCAAGGCGTTCGGCCTGACCGACATGGCGCTCGCGGGCACGCCCATCCTCGCGCCGGGCTTCGGTGCGCAGGGCGCCGACCCCGCCGACATCCCGCGCCTGTTCGGCTATGTCGCCATGAACGTGATCGCCAACGAGAGCCGCAGCATCCTCGCCGTCGGACCCGACCGACTCGCCGACCGTATCGCCGAGCGCGCCGCCCTGTACCGAGGAGCCGACCGTGGCTGATGCCCCCCGACCGCCCGAGGTCGACCGGGTCGCCGCATCCCGTCGCGCCGTCGCCGCTCGGCGCGCCCGCGCCGCGCTGAAGCGCGACGTCGCCACCCGGGTGATCAGCCCGCAGGAACTGCTGCGTCGCGCGCTGGCCGACCCGGAGTCGGCGGCCGGCGCCATGCGCGTGACCGACTTCCTGACGGCCATTCCGGCGATCGGCGAGGGCAAGCGCGATCGCATCCTCGCCGATCTCTCCATCTCGCCGGTCAAGCGCCTCGGCGGCCTCGGCGCCCGCCAGCGCCGCGCCCTCGCCTCCTTCCTCGATTCCCGCTGGCCCGAGCCCGGCCCGCGCGCCGGTCGCAGCCGGCTCGTCGTGCTCGCCGGCCCGACCGCGGTCGGGAAGGGCACGGTCGCCGCGCACATCAAGGAGAACTACCCCGAGATCCACCTGTCGGTCTCGGCCACCACGCGACCGCCCCGCCCGGGTGAGATCGACGGCGAGCACTACTACTTCGTCGACGACGCCGAGTTCGATCGCATGATCGCCACCGGGGCGCTGCTCGAGTACGCGACCGTGCACAACAAGCACCGCTACGGCACGCCCCGCGAGCCGATCGAGCGCGTTCTCGACGGCGGGGGAACAGCGCTGCTCGAGATCGACCTGCAGGGGGCCCGGCAGGTTCGGGCCGCCGACCCGTCGGCGACGCTCGTCTTCCTCCTGCCGCCGAGCTGGGACGAACTCGTGCAGCGGCTCGTCGGCCGTGGCACCGAGGACGCCGAGGAACGCGCCCGGCGCCTGCGCACCGCCCGCGTCGAGCTCGCCTCGCAGAACGAGTTCGACTACCGCGTGGTCAACGACGAGGTGCCCGCCGCGGCCGACGCCGTCGTGGCGGTCGCGGCGCGCTGACCCGTCGAGAGTGCCCGTTTGCGCCGCAGGTGCCCGCGATCCGGGGCACGAACGGCAGGAACGGGCACTCTCGGCTGCCGGGTGGCGGAGGCGGTAGACTGAGAGGATGCTTCGGCGCCTGGCGCGCCGCATCCGCCACCGAACCAGGAGGTTCCGCATGCCGACTCGTAACCAGGGCATCATCGACCCGCCCATCGACAGCCTTCTCACCAAGGTCGACTCGAAGTACCAGCTCGTGATCTACGCGTCGAAGCGCGCCCGCCAGATCAACGACTACTACTCCGATCTGCACGAGGGCAACCTCTTCGACAACGTCGGCCCCCTCGTCGACTCGACCGTCGAAGACAAGCCGCTGACCATCGCGCTCCACGAGATCCACGAAGACAAGCTGCGCCTGCGCGCTGTCGAAGAGGCCGTCTGAGCGATCGCTCCTCGCAGCGATCTTCCCTCCGCGTCGCCCCGGCGGCGTGGATGACGAAGTAACAAGGGCCCCGGGCCGGCTGTCGGCCACCCGGGGCATACTTGTGCCATCCCCGACCCGCCGATCAGGAGCACCATGACCGAGCTGCGGCTTTTCACGTCCGAGTCCGTCACCGAGGGGCACCCCGACAAGATCTGCGACCAGATCTCCGACAGCATCCTCGACGCCATCCTCCGCGAAGACCCCACGGGCCGCGTCGCCGTCGAGACGCTCGTCACGACCGGGCTCGTCCACGTCGCCGGCGAGGTCTCCACGAGCGCCTACGTCGAGATCCCCGCGATCGTGCGCGACGTCGTGAACCGCATCGGCTACACCTCGAGCGAGACAGGCTTCGACGGAGACTCCTGCGGGGTCAGCATCTCGATCGGTGCGCAGTCCTCCGACATCGCCTCGGGCGTCAACAAAGCCTTCGAGCAGCGCGAGCGCGGCTCGGTCGACCCCCGCGACGAGCAGGGGGCCGGTGACCAGGGCATCATGTTCGGCTACGCCACCACCGAGACCCCCCAGCTCATGCCGATGGCGAGCTGGACCGCGCACCGCATGGCCGAGCGCCTCGCCGCGGTGCGCAAGTCCGAGCAGCTGCCGTTCCTGCGCCCCGACGGCAAGACCCAGGTGACGCTCGGTTACGACGGCCAGGTGCCGAAGACGGTGGAGTCGGTCGTCCTGTCGACCCAGCACCACCCCGGGGTGTCGCAGGAAGACCTGCGCGAGCGGGTGCGCGCCGAGATCATCGACCCGGTGCTCGAGCAGACGGGTCTCGACCTGCCCGACGTGAAGTACTACATCAACCCCGCCGGCCCCTTCGTCGTCGGCGGTCCCAAGGGCGACGCCGGTCTCACGGGGCGCAAGATCATCATCGACACCTACGGCGGTGCGGCGCGTCACGGCGGCGGAGCGTTCAGCGGCAAGGACCCCTCGAAGGTCGACCGTTCGGCCGCCTACGCCATGCGCTGGGTCGCGAAGAACGCGGTCGCGGCGGGCCTCGCCGACCGGCTCGAGCTGCAGATCGCGTACGCGATCGGCAAAGCCCAGCCCGTCGGTCTCTACGTCGAGAGCTTCGGTACCGGCCACATCGACGACGACGCGATCACCCGGGCCGTGCTCGAGGTGTTCGACCTCCGTCCGAAGGCGATCATCGATCGCCTCGACCTCCTCCGCCCCATCTACGCGCAGACCGCCGCCTACGGGCACTTCGGTCGCGAGCTTCCCGACTTCACGTGGGAACGCACCGACCGGGTGGAGGAGCTGCGCGCGGCCGCAGGTCTGTGAGGTGTCGGCACCGGGTGCTGACCTCGGCGTGACGCCGCGGCGCGTCGCGCGGGTGCTGTTCGAGTCGCCGCTGCCGCAGCTCGACCGTCTGTTCGACTACGCCATCCCCGACCGGCTCGCCGACGAGGCCGTGCCCGGCGTGCGAGTGCGGGTGCCCCTGCGCACCGCAGGACGCCTCGTCGACGCCTACGTCGTCGAGACCGACGACGACCCGGGGGAGCGCCCGCTGTCGGAGATCGACGCGGTGGTCTCACCCGTACCGGTTCTCACCCCGGGGCTCTACGCCCTCGCGCGTCGCGTCGCCGACCGGTCGGCCGGGTCGGCGGCCGACATCCTGCGCCTGGCGATCCCGAAGCGCATGGTGCGCGCGGAGAAGACCTGGGCGGCGGCGCCCGAACCCGACGCGCCGCGCGTCTCCGACGACGCCCTCGCACGCGCTGACGCGGTGATCGCCGGGTTCCCTGCCCTCGGCGGTCACCTCGACTCCGGTGCGCGCATCGCCCTCGACGCGCCCCCTCGCCCCTCGACAGCGATCGCGGTCGGCGAATGGGCCGTCGTGCTGGCCGCGGCGGCCACGCGCACGCTCGCCCGGGGGCGCAGCGCCATCGTCGTGGTGCCCGACTACCGCGACCAGGCGCAGCTGACGGCCGCGCTGGCGCTCTTCGTCGACGACGACGCGGTGATCCGGCACGACGCCGATCAGTCCAACCCCGCCCGCTACGGGCAGTTCCTCCGTTCATTGTCCGACGCGCCCTGCATCGTGGTGGGGCGACGCTCGGCCGTCTACGCTCCCGCGCACGACGTGGGGCTCGTGACCATCTGGGATGACGGCGACTCCCTTCTCTCCGAGCAGCTGTCGCCGGGGGTGCACGCGCGTGATGCGGCTCTCGTGCGTCAAGAGCTCGAGGGGTCGGCGCTGCTGTTCGCCGGCCACACCCGCACCACCGAGGTGCAGCGCCTCGTCGAGATCGGCTTCGTGCACGAGGCACCCGCCGCCCGCCGACCGTCGCCGCGCATCGTGCTCAGCGCGACGCGCGAGGGAGAGAACCGTGGCTCCCGCGTGCCGTCCGCGGCATTCGCCGCCGCCCGTGAAGCACTGAAGCAGGGCCCGGTTCTCGTGCAGGTCGCCCGGCCCGGTTACGCGCCCTCGCTGGTCTGCGGCGAGTGCCGGCGGCCCGCCCGCTGCCGTCACTGCACGGGCCCCCTCCGCGCCGCGCGGCCGGGAGCCGTGCCGGTCTGCGCGTGGTGCGGACGCGCGGCGCACTCCTGGGTCTGCCCGCACTGCGAGGCGACGACCCTGCGCATGTCTTCGTCGGGCAGCGAGCGCACGGCAGACGAGCTCGGGCGCGCCTTCGCCGGCACGCGCGTGATCGTCTCCGACGGCCAGCATCCGCTCAGCGAGGTCGAGCCCCGCCCCTCGCTCGTGATCGCGACGCGGGGCGCCGAGCCGGTCGTCGCCGGGGGCTACCGAGCGGTGATCCTCCTCGACGGAGAGCGGATGCTGCAGGCCGAGGCGCTGCGGATCGGCGAGCATTGCCTCCGATGGTGGTCGAACGCCGCCGCGCTGGCGGCACCGGGGGCGCCGGTGCACCTCGTGGGCGTGGCCGGGCCCGTCGCCCGTGCTCTCGCCACCTGGACGCAGCCCGCGTACGCGCGCGCGGAGCTCGCCGACCGGGCTCCGCTGCACATGCCGCCGGCCGTGCGGCTCGCGACGGTCGAGGGCGCCGCGAAGTCGGTCGATACGGCGCTGGCGACCCTCCGTACCGACGTTCCGTCACTCGGGGCCGCGGCGATCCTCGGCCCGGTCGTCACGGGGGAGCCGGGCGTCGCCCCGACGGCCCGTGCGCTGGTGCGGTTCGAGTACCCGCTGGGCCGCGCGGTGGCCGAGAGCCTCCGGGCATCCGTCGTCGCCGACGCTCTGCGCGCTCGTCGTTCTCCCCGCGAGCGCGGCCCGCGCCCGCGCAATACACTGAAAGTTCGGCTCGACGTCGCCGAACCCGACCTCTGAGGAGACTCATGCGCCTCGTCTTCGCCGGGACTCCCGAAGTCGCCGTCCCGTCCCTCCGCGCACTCGCGGCGAGCGGTCACGAGCTGGTCTCGGTGGTCACCCGCACCGATACACCGCAGGGCCGACGCCGCGTGCTCACTCCGTCGCCGGTCGCCGCGGCCGCCGACGAGCTCGGGCTCGTCGTGCACAAGACCTCACGCCTCGACGAGGCCGTGACGGCCCGCATCGCGGGGGAGGCCCCCGACCTCGGGGTGATCGTGGCGTACGGCGGCCTCGTCCGCGAGCCGCTCCTGACGACCCCCCGGTTCGGCTGGATCAACCTCCATTTCTCGCTCCTGCCGAGCTGGCGGGGCGCGGCCCCCGTGCAACGCGCGCTGATCGCCGGCGACCGCGTCTCGGGTGCGAGCGTGTTCCAGCTCGTCGCCGAGCTCGACGCCGGGCCCGTCTTCGCCGAGGAGCCCTACGCCGTGCCCGAGGGTGCGACGTCGGCCGATGTGCTCGCCGCCCTCGCCGAGCGCGGTGGTCCGCTTCTCACGCGCGTCGTCGACGGCATCGCCGACGGCTCGGCGCGATCGGTCGCGCAGACCGGAGAGCCGACGTTCGCGGCCAAACTCACCCTCGCCGACGGCGTCCTCGACTGGACGGCGGACGCCGCGACAGTGCTCGCCCGCCTTCGCGGTGTGACGCCCGAACCGGGCGCTCACACGACGGTCGACGGTGCTCGGCTGAAGGTTCTCGCCGCACGCCCCTTCCCGGCCGCCGACGGCGTTCCGCTCATCCCGGGCGCCATCGCCGCGGTCGGGCGCAGCGTGATCGTGGGGACGGCCACCGACCCCGTCGAGCTGCTCACCGTCCAGCCCGCGGGCAAGCCCGCCATGGCGGCGGGCGACTGGTGGCGGGGTCTGCGCACCGACAACCCGGTGGCGGGCTCGTGAGCGTCCAGGGGGCGCGCCGGGTCGCCTTCGATGTGCTCCACGCCGTCTCGACCGACGACGCCTACGCCAACCTGCTGCTCCCGCACGAGATCGGCCGGGCGAAGCTCGACACGCAGGACGCCGCTCTCGCGACGGAGCTGACGTACGGGACCCTCCGCCGGCGCGGCACCTATGACGCGCTCATCTCGCTCGTCGCGAAGCGTCCGATCGAACAGATCGACCCCGTCGTGCTCGACGCGCTGCGCCTGGGGACGCACCAGCTGCTCTCGACACGCGTGGCCTCGCACGCCGCCGTCAACGAATCGGTCGAACTCGCCCGGGCGGATGGCTCGCGCGGCGCTCCCGGCTTCGTCAACGCCGTCCTGCGGGGCATCTCGCGCGAGACGCCCGGCCACTGGTACGAGCAGCTCGAGCACTCCGCGCGGTCCGACGACGAGCGACGGGGGATCACCACGTCGCATCCGGTCTGGATCCTCCGCGCCTTCCGTCGTGCGCTCGGCGCCGAGGGGCGCGGGGCCGAGCTCGATGCCCTCCTCGACGCCGACAACGACGCTCCCCGCGTGGGCATGCTCGCCCTCCCCGGCCTGGCGGAGCGCCCGGAGGGCGCACGGGCCACGCCCTACTCGCCCGACGGCTTCATCCTGGGCGGGGGCGACCCCGAGCGACTCGTGCGCGAGTCGGGCGGCCGCGTGCGCGTGCAGGACGAGGGTTCGCAGCTGGCCGCGTACGCGCTCACCCGCGCCGAACCCGTGCGTCCCGGCGAACGCTGGCTCGATCTGTGCGCCGGTCCTGGCGGTAAGACCGCTCTGCTCGCGGCCGAGGCCCTCGCGAACGGTGCGACGCTCGACGCGAACGAGATCATCCCGGCGCGCGCGGGACTCGTCCGCCGTGCCGTCTCCGGCGTGCCCCTCGAGGTCGAGGTGACCGAGGAAGACGGGCGCACCCGGGCCGCGCGCACACCCGACGCCTACGACCGCGTGCTCGTCGACGCCCCGTGCACCGGGATCGGCGCGTTGCGCCGGCGTCCTGAAGCGCGATGGCGGAAGGCTCCGACCGACGTCCCGGCCCTCGCCGATCTGCAGCGCGAGCTCGTCTTGGCGGCGTTCACCGCCGTGAAGCCCGGCGGGATCGTCGCCTACGTGACCTGTTCGCCGCACCTCGCAGAGACGGCGGGCGTCGTCGCCGAGGTGCGTCGGGAGCTCGGCGACACCGTCGAGGAGCTCGACGCCCGCGAGGTGGTGGGCCGCGTCTCGCGGACCCCGATCGATCTCCCGGCGCAGGAGGACGGCTCGGGACGCGCACAGCTGTGGCCCCACCGCCACGGCACCGACGCGATGTCGATCGCCCTCCTTCGCAAGCGCTGACGTCGCTTCCGACGCGGGCGACATAATGGTGCGGTGTCAGACCCCACCGGATTCCGCGTCAACCCCAGCATCCTCGCCGCCGATTTCGTCAACATGCAGGCCGAGCTCGCCCGCATCGACGGCGCCGACTTCGTGCACGTCGACGTGATGGACAACCACTTCGTCCCCAATCTCACGTTCGGGCCGCAGATGGTCGGACGCATCCAGGAGACGAGCCCGGTACCGCTCGACGTCCATCTCATGATCGACGCGCCGGAGCGATGGGCTCCCGAATACGCCGAGCTGGGTGCCGCCTCCGTCACCTTCCACCTCGAGGCAGCAGCCGAACCCGTCGCCCTCGCCCGGCGACTGCGAGAGATCGGAGCCCGCGCGGGGGTCGCCGTGAAGCCCTCGACGCCCGTCGACGGCCTCTACGACGTCCTCGACGAGTTCGACCAGATCCTCGTCATGACGGTCGAGCCCGGTTTCGGCGGGCAGTCGTTCATGCCCGACACGATGCCGAAGCTCCGCGCCCTGTCGGACGAGGCCCGGCGCCGCGGCTCCGCCGTCTGGCTGCAGGTCGACGGTGGCATCTCGGCCTCGACGATCGCCCAGGCCGCAGAGGCGGGCGCCGACACGTTCGTCGCCGGATCGGCCGTCTTCGGCTCCGACGACCCGGATGCGGCGATCCGCAGCCTCCGCGCCATGGCCTCGCGCGCACACCGACACTGACCGACCATCACCGAGGAGACGATGAGCGAGACAGACGACGCACCCGCGGGGCCCGAGCAGCCGCGCGGCATCCGCCAGACCGGAGCGCATCACGCTCGACGCCTGCTCGGCGCGTACAGCGGGGAGCACGGGGTCTATGGAATCGTGCTGGTGACCGCGCTCATCGCCGGTGAGATCGATGCCGACACCGACGACGACGTCATCGTCTTCGTGCTGGGCACGGTGGCCGTCTTCTGGCTCGCCCACATCTACGCCGCGGTCGTCGCCAGTCGCGCCACGCAGCCCGCGCCGCCGCTGCGCAGAGCGATCCGCGACGGGGTGCGGCACTCTTCGGGCATGGCTCTGGCGATGCTCATCCCCGTCGTGCTGCTGATGACCGCGGGCCTCGGCGTCGACGAATGGATCGCCTACTTCGCCGCGCTGTTCAGCGGCATCCTGATGCTCGGCGCGATCGGATACCTCAACGCCCGACGCAACGGCAGCCGGTGGCCGTGGCGGATCGCGGGCGTGCTCACGACGATGCTTCTGGGCATCGTGATCATCCTTCTCAGCATCGCCGCCCACTGAACCGCCGCCCGTGGCGTCGGTGCGACGCCGACGGGCCGCGCGGTTCGATACCCTGGCAGAGTGAAGACGTTCGACGCCCTGTTCGCCGAGCTCAGTGCGAAGGCGATCGAACGCCCCGCCGGCTCCGGCACGATCGCCCAGCTCGACGCGGGGGTCCACGCGATCGGCAAGAAGATCGTCGAGGAGGCCGCCGAAGTCTGGATGGCCGCCGAGTACGAATCCTCCGAGGCCGCCGCCGAGGAGATCTCGCAGCTGCTGTACCACCTGCAGGTGATGATGGTCGCGAAGGGGCTGACCCTCGAAGACGTCTACCGACATCTTTGAGCGTTCCGCGTTCGCCCCACCCCCTCGACCCGAAAGTCTCCGCCATGCTGCGAATCGCCGTGCCGAACAAGGGCTCCCTCTCCGAGACCTCCGCCGCGATGCTCGCCGAGGCCGGTTATACCGGCCGCCGCGACCCGAAAGACCTGCACACCATCGACCCGACCAACGACGTCGAGTTCTTCTACCTGCGGCCCAAAGACATCGCGACCTACGTGGGCTCCGGTGCACTCGACGTCGGTATCACCGGGCGCGATCTGCTCCTGGACGCCCGCATGCCCGGCGCGCGTGAAATCGAAGCCCTCGGCTTCGGTGGGTCCACGTTCCGCTTCGCCGCGCGCCCTGGTCGGTTCTCCGACATCTCCGAGCTCGAGGGGCTGCGCGTGGCGACCGCCTACCCGGGCCTGGTCGACGGCTTCCTCGACGAGCGCGGGATCGCGGTCGACCTCGTTCCGCTCGACGGGGCCGTCGAGTCGGCCGTGCAGCTGGGGGTGGCCGACGCCGTCGCCGACGTCGTCTCCACCGGCACGACCCTCCGCCAAGCAGGTCTCGAGATCTTCGGCCCGGTGATCCTCGAATCCGACGCCGTGCTCGTCTCGGGCCCGGTCGAGGCCGAGGGCACGCAGACGCTCCTGCGCCGCCTCAAGGGCGTCATGGTCGCCCGCCGGTACGTGCTGATCGACTACGACCTGCCCGCGCGGCTGGTCGACGAGGCGGTCGCGATCGCCCCCGGCATCGAGTCGCCGACCATCTCGCCCCTGCGCGACCCCGAGTGGGTCGCCGTCCGCGTGATGAGCCCCCGCAAGGGCGTCAACCAGGTCATGGACGCGCTGTACGCGATGGGTGCCCGCGCGATCCTCGTGACCGAGATCCACGCCGCGAGGCTCTGACGTGTCGCTCGCGCGCCGTGTCATCCCGTGCCTCGACGTCGCCGGCGGCCGGGTGGTCAAGGGCGTCAACTTCCTCGATCTGCGCGACATGGGCGACCCGGTCGAGCTCGCCCGCCTCTACTTCGCGCAGGGCGCCGACGAGATCACCTTCCTCGATGTGACCGCGACGGTCGATGAGCGCTCGACGACGTACGACGTCGTGCGGCGCACCGCAGAAGAGGTCTTCATCCCGCTGACGGTGGGCGGTGGCGTGCGTTCGGACGAGGACGTCGCGAGGCTCCTCGGCGTGGGCGCGGACAAGATCGGGGTGAACTCCGCCGCGATCGCCCGTCCCGAGCTCCTCGACGAGATCGCCGACCGCTTCGGCTCGCAGGTGCTGGTGCTTTCGCTCGACGTGAAGCGCGCGGCATCCACCCCGTCGGGATTCGTGGTGACCACGCACGGCGGCCGCACCGAGACGACGCTCGACGCCCTCGAATGGGCGAGGGAGGCCATCGAGCGCGGCGCGGGGGAGCTGCTGGTCAACTCGATCGACGCCGACGGCACGAAAGCGGGCTTCGATCTCGAGCTGACCTCGCTCATGCGCGAGATCTCCAGCGTCCCGGTGATCGCATCGGGCGGAGCGGGATCGGTCGACGACTTCGCCCCCGCCATCCACGCCGGAGCCGACGCGGTGCTCGCCGCATCCGTCTTCCACTCCGGCGCGCTCACCGTCGGTGACGTCAAGGCCGCGCTGGTGGCAGACGGGATCGAGATCCGCACATGACCGACACGATCGACGAACGCCTCGGCAGGGTCGTCTTCAACGCCGACGGGCTCGCCCCGGCGATCATTCAGCAGTGGGACACCCGCGAGGTGCTCATGCTGGCCTGGATGAACGCGGAGGCACTGCGCCGCACCCTCACCGAAGGACGCGTCACCTTCTGGTCGCGCTCGCGCGGCGAGTACTGGCGCAAGGGTGACACGTCCGGACACGTCCAGCATGTGCGCGGCGCACGTCTGGACTGCGACGGCGACGCGATCCTCATCGAGGTCGACCAGGTCGGAGCCGCGTGCCACACGGGCACGCGGACGTGCTTCGACGCCGACGATCTCGCCCCCGCGGTCGAAGGGGCTTCATGATCCGCCGCGCGCGCCTGCTGACCGTCCTCAGCATGCTCGTGGCCGGCGCGATCGGGGTGATCGGCTCCACCCAGACGTGGATCTCCGTCGTCCTGGCCGACGGCGCCTCGGAACCGCTCCTCGTGGCGGGTGCCGACGCGCTGCCGATCCTGACCCCGCTCAGCCTCGCAGCCCTCGCACTGGGCGCCGCGATCTCGATCACCGGCATCGTGCTGCGCTACCTCTTCGGCCTGCTCAGCATCGCCATCGGCGCGATCCTCGGGGTGCTCACCGCGCAGATCGCCGTCGCGGCACCCGTGTCGTCGTTCGCCGGCGCGGTGACCGATGCGACGGGCATCGGAGGAACGGATGCTGTCGCCGCGCTCGTCTCGTCGATCACGGCGACCCCGTGGCCGGGCGTCACGCTCGTCGCTCAGGTCGTGCTCGTTCTGGCCGGCGTCTTCACCCTCGTCACCGCACGGCGGTGGCGCGGGAGCGCCGACCGCCGTTACCAGACCGCGTCCGCGGCGGCCGGTGGCGACGGCTCGCGGCCGCACGACGCGATCGACTCGTGGGACGACCTGTCTCGTGGCGACGATCCCACCGCCTGAGAGCGGCACCGGTAGACTTCACCTCAGCGCGCACGATCGCGCCGACACCACCAAGGAGCCCCATGAGCAACCCCCTCGGCGACCCCGGCCACGGACACTCGCCGGCAGCCTGGACCGCCATCACGATCATGCTGATCGGATTCTCCATCGGCACCGCCGCGTTCTACTTCGATCAGCCGTGGCTCGTGTGGGCGTCGGTCGGGCTCGTACTGGTGGGCCTCCTCGTCGGTGCCGTGCTCAAGCGGGCAGGCTACGGCGTCGGCGGTTCCAAGGTCACGGTCAAAGACCATTGAGCATGCTCGCCGACCTCACGGCCGGCGCGGTGGAGGACTCGCAGGCACGAGAAGCTGAGACGCCGCTCGCCGAGGTGGAGCGCGCCGCCGCCGACCGCGCCCCGGCCCTCGACGTGCTGGCGGCGCTCGCGCCGAGCGACCGCGTCAAGATCATTGCCGAGGTCAAGCGCGCGAGCCCGTCTCGCGGCGACCTCGCGGCGATCCCCGATCCCGCCCACCAGGCGAACCTGTACGAGACCGGCGGAGCGTCGGTCATCTCTGTGCTCACCGAGGGCCGTCGCTTCAAGGGATCGCTCGCCGATCTCGAAGCGGTCAAGGGTTCGGTCGGCATCCCCGTGCTCCGCAAGGACTTCCTGGCGACGCCCTACCAGGTGCTCGAGGCCCGAGCCTCCGGGGCAGACCTCGTGCTGCTCATCGTCGCCGCGCTCGACCAGCCGACGCTCGCCGAGCTGTTCGAGTTGACGAACCAGCTCGGGATGACGGCTCTGGTCGAGGCCCATTCCGCCGATGAGGTCGCCCGAGCCGCCGATATCGGGGCGCGCCTCATCGGTGTCAACGCCCGAGACCTCTCCACGTTCGAGCTCGACCGCGATCTGTTCGGCCGCCTCGTCGACGGCATCCCCGACAACGCCGTCAAGATCGCCGAGTCGGCGGTGCTCGCGCCCGCCGACGTCGCGCACTACCGCGCCGCCGGCGCCGATGCCGTTCTCGTCGGCGAGGCGCTCGTCACCGGCGACCCCGTCGCCACCCTTCGCCGATTCCTTGAGGTCGGCGACACCCGAGGAGTATCCGCATGAGTCTTCGCACCGAGAACGGTCCATATTTCGGCGACTTCGGCGGGCGATACATGCCCGAGTCGCTCATCGCCGCGATCGACGAGCTGACGGCGGTCTACGAGACCGCGATCGTCGACCCGGCCTTCCTCGACGAGCTGCGTGAGCTGCTGCGCTCGTACGCCGGTCGACCCTCCGTACTCACCGAGGTTCCGCGTTTCGCCGAGCACGCCGGCGGCGGGCGGGTCTTCCTCAAGCGCGAAGACCTCAACCACACCGGTTCCCACAAGATCAACAACGTGCTCGGGCAGGCCCTGCTCACCAAGCGCCTCGGCAAGACCCGCGTCATCGCCGAGACGGGCGCCGGCCAGCACGGCGTCGCGACGGCCACGGCGGCGGCCCTGTTCGGCTTCGACTGCACCATCTACATGGGCGAGGTCGACACCGAGCGGCAGGCCCTGAACGTCGCGCGCATGCGCCTACTCGGCGCCGAGGTCGTCCCCGTGACGACCGGATCGCGCACGCTGAAGGACGCCATCAACGAGGCCTACCGCGACTGGGTGTCGAGCGTCGAGACGACGAACTACATCTTCGGGACGGCGGCGGGTCCGCACCCGTTCCCGGCCATGGTGCGCGACTTCCAGAAGGTCATCGGCGAGGAGGCGCGCGCGCAGTTCCTCGACGAGCTCGGACGCCTCCCCGATGCGGTCTTCGCCTGCGTCGGAGGCGGCTCGAACGCGATCGGCATGTTCGACGCCTTCCTCGACGACGATGCCGTGCGCCTGTACGGCGTGGAGGCGGCGGGCGACGGTGTCGACACGCCCCGCCACGCCGCATCCATCGAACGCGGCCGCCCGGGCGTGCTGCACGGCGCGAAGACGTTCGTGCTCCAGGACGAGGACGGCCAGACCGTCGAATCGCACTCGATCTCCGCCGGCCTCGACTACCCGGGGGTCGGCCCCGAGCACGCGTGGTTGTCGTCGATCGGGCGCGCCGAGTACATCCCCGCGACCGACGACGAGGCGATGCAGGCTCTGCGCCTGCTGTCAAAGACGGAGGGCATCATCCCCGCCATCGAGTCGGCGCACGCCCTCGCGGGGGCCCTCCGCATCGGCCAGGAGCTCGGCTCCGACGCCGTGATCGCGATCTGCCTGTCGGGCCGTGGCGACAAGGACATGGACACCGCCGCCCGCTACTTCGAGCTGTACGACGCCGAGAACGCTCCGGTCGTCGTGCCCGAGGCGGAGGACGACGCCAAGGGAGAGGGGATCGAGCTGTGACCTCTCGCGTCGCCGCGGCGATCGACGCCGCGCACGCAGCCGGGCGCGGCGCATTCGTCGCCTACCTGCCGGCCGGTTTCCCCGACATCCAGACCAGCATCGACGCCGCGGTGGCTCTCGCCGAGAACGGCGCGGACATCCTCGAGATCGGGCCGCCTTACAGCGACCCGGTGATGGACGGCCCGATCATTCAGGAGGCCACCCAGGTGGCCCTGGCCGCCGGCTTCCGTCTGAGCGATCTGTTCACCGTCATTCGCGAGGTCACGCGTCGCGTCGAGGTGCCGGTGCTCGTAATGACGTACTGGAATCCCGTCCTGCAGTACGGAGTCGATCGCTTCGCCGACGACCTCCTGGCTGCCGGGGGCGCGGGTCTCATCACCCCCGACATCACCCCCGACGTGGCCGAGGAGTGGATCGCCGCGAGCGAGCGCACCGGACTCGACCGCGTATTCCTGGCTGCTCCCACCTCGACCGAGGAGCGCCTCGCGCTCATCGCGCGGTCGTCGACCGGCTTCGTCTACACGGTCTCGACCATGGGCATCACGGGCGAGCGCACCGAGCTGGACGCCGCCGCGCGCACTCTCGTGGCGCGCCTGCGTGAGCACGGCGCCGAGCGCGCCTGCGTCGGCATCGGCATCTCGACCGCCGACCAGATCGAGGGCGTTCTCGAGTACGCCGACGGCGCGATCGTCGGCACCGCGCTGGTCAGAGCGTTGCGCGACGGCGGCGTCGACGGGCTCGCCGAGACCGCGAGGGCCCTGTCTGCGGGCACCGCCGATCGACTCTAGACTTCTGCTCATGACGTTCGTTCCTACGAGCGCGCCTATCAGCGTGCTCGCCAGCATCCCGAGTCCGGAGATCAACCGGTTCTTCATCGGACCCGTGCCGATCCACTTCTACGCCCTGTGCATCATCGCGGGGATCGTGGCCGCGGTGTTGCTGACGAACTACCGCCTCACCAAGCGCGGTGCCGAGCCCTGGGTCGTGATCGACATCTGCCTGCTGGCGGTGCCGCTCGGAATCATCGGCGCTCGGATCTACCACGTGCTCACGCACCCCGGCGATTACTTCGGCGAGGGCATCAACACGTGGAATCCGTTCATGCCGGGCTCCGTCTGGGCGATCTGGGAGGGCGGCATCGCCATCTTCGGTGCGCTCATCGGCGGCGCGGTCGGGGCGTATCTGGGCTGCCGGTGGACGGGGATCCGCTTCTGGACCTTCGCCGACGCCCTCGCGCCGGGCCTCATCATCGCGCAGGCGCTCGGCCGTTTCGGCAACTGGTTCAACCAGGAGCTCTTCGGTCTGCCGACCGATCTGCCGTGGGGCCTCGAGATCGACAGCGACAACCCGGCGTTCCCGCCGGGTTTGCAGCCCGACACCCTCTTCCACCCCACATTCCTCTACGAGGTGCTGTGGAATCTCTTCGGCGCGCTCGTCATCATCCTCGCCGCACGAGCCTTCCACCTGCAGTGGGGGCGCGTGTTCGGGCTCTACCTGATCTGGTACGGCACAGGACGCGCGATCTGGGAGACGATCCGCATCGACCCCAGCGAGATCATCCTCGGCCTCCGCACGAACGTGGCGGCAGCCCTCCTGGGCGTCGTCGTCGGTCTGGTCATCATGATCGTGCAGAAGCGTCGCCACCCCGGCTACGAACCGTCGCCGTACGTGCCGGGTCGCGAGGCCAAGGGTGCAAGGGCTGTACAATCGCCTGAACCCCACGACTTCGTCGACGTGAGCGAGCCGCCCGCGACAACATCATCCGTCGGCAGCGCCACAAGCACCTCCGTCACGAAATAAATCCTTCCAGGGCCGACGTCGTCCCATCCTGAGAATCAACGTGAGGACGGCAGGTATGCCTTCGAGCTCCCGTTCCGCCGCCGCCGTCGGCGGCGCGTTCCCCGCAAAGCAGGGGATGTACAACCCAGCCTTCGAGAAAGACGCGTGCGGTCTGGCCATGGTCGCGACGCTCCGCGGCGAAGCCGGCCACGACATCGTCGAGCTGGCGCTGACGGCGCTGCGCAATCTCGAGCACCGCGGTGCGATCGGCTCCGACGCCGGCACCGGCGACGGGGCGGGCATCCTGACGCAGATGCCGGACGCCTTCCTGCGTGCCGTCGTCGACTTCGAGCTGCCTCCGATGGGGGAGTACGCGGCCGGCATGATCTTCCTGCCGATCGAGTCCGAGGCCCGCGCCGAGATGAAGGCGGGTATCGAACGAATCGCAGCGGCAGAGAACCTCGTCGTGCTCGGGTGGCGCGACGTGCCCACCGATGACGAGCACCTCGGCAAGCTCGCCTACGAGGCACGCCCGGCCTTCGAGCAGCTGTTCGTCTCCCGCCCCGCCGTCGGCGACGCCGCGGCCCTGTCGGGCATCGAGCTCGACCGTCGGGTCTACCGGCTGCGCAAGCGCGCGACCATCGAGCTCAGCGCCTACTTCGTGTCGCTGTCCAGCCGCACCCTCGGTTACAAGGGCATGGTCACGACGCTGCAGCTCGAGCCGTTCTACCCCGACCTCCAGGACGAGCGGTTCGTATCGGAGCTCGCCGTCGTCCACTCGCGGTACTCGACCAACACCTTCCCGTCGTGGCCGCTCGCTCAGCCGCTGCGCATGCTCGCCCACAACGGCGAGATCAACACCGTCAAGGGCAACCGCAACTGGATGCGCGCGCGTCAGTCGCAGCTCGAGTCGGAGCTGCTCGGCGACATCCGGCCTCTCCTGCCCATCTGCACCGACGGCGCCAGCGACTCCGCCTCGTTCGACGAGGTGCTCGAGCTGCTCACCCTCACCGGTCGCAGCCTTCCGCACGCGGTCATGATGATGGTCCCCGAGGCGTACGAGAAGCAGGCGACCATCGCGCCCGACCTGCGCGCCTTCTACGACTACCACTCGATGCAGATGGAGCCCTGGGACGGCCCGGCCGCGCTGATCTTCACCGACGGCACGCTCGTCGGAGCCACGCTCGACCGCAACGGCCTGCGCCCCGGTCGCTGGACCGAGACGACCGACGGTCTCGTCGTGATCGGCAGCGAGACGGGCGTGCTCGACTTCGCACCCGAGCGCATCAAGAGCCGCGGCCGCCTGCGCCCCGGACGCATGTTCCTGGTCGACACCGCGCAGGGTCGCATCGTCGACGACTCGGAGATCAAGGCGCAGCTCGCCGCACAGGAGCCGTGGCAGGAGTGGCTCGACGCCGGGCGCGTGCGCCTGTCGGAGCTGCCCGAGCGCGAGCACATCGTGCACCCGATCGCCTCGATCACCCGTCGTCAGCGCACCTTCGGGTACACCGAGGAGGAAGTGCGCATCCTCCTGACCCCGATGGGTCAGAAGGGCGCCGAGCCGCTCGGCGCGATGGGCAGTGACACCCCCGTCGCAGTACTCAGCGAGCGACCCCGTCTTCTCTTCGACTACTTCACGCAGCAGTTCGCGCAGGTCACGAACCCGCCGCTGGACTCGATCCGCGAAGAGGTCGTCACCTCGCTCGCACTCGGGTTGGGCCCCGAGCGCAACCTCCTGCAGTGGGGCGCCGACCACACCCGCACCGTGACGCTCGACTTCCCGGTGATCGACAACGACGAGCTCGCGAAGATCCAGCACATCGACACCGCCCTTCCCGGGCGCTCCTCGGTGACGATCCGCGGCCTCTACCGCGTCGAGGCCGGCCACAAGGGCATGCAGAAGCGCCTCGCGCAGATGTGCCGCGAGGTCGACCACGCGATCGAGGACGGCGCCGAGTTCATCGTGCTCAGCGACCGCGACTCGAACAAAGACCTCGCGCCGATCCCGTCGCTGCTCATGCTCGCGGCCGTGCATCACCACCTCATCCGCAACGAGACCCGCATGAAGGTGGGCCTCGTCGTCGAGGCGGGCGACGTCCGCGAGGTGCATCACGTCGCGACGCTCATCGGCTACGGCGCCTCCGCGGTCAACCCGTACCTCGCGATGGAGACCGTCGAGTACCTCGTGCGCGCCGGCCGCATCACCGACGTCACCCCGCAGAAGGCCGTCAAGAACCTGATCTACGGCCTCGGCAAGGGCGTGCTGAAGATCATGTCGAAGATGGGCATCTCGACGGTGTCCTCCTACGCGGGAGCGCAGGTCTTCGAGGCGATCGGTCTGTCGCAGGAGCTCGTCGACGCCTACTTCACGGGCACCGAGACGAAGCTCGGCGGAATCGGCATCGACGTCATCGCGGCCGAGAACGCCGCGCGTCACGCCTACGCCTACCCCGAGGACGCCGCCGTGCGCGCGCACGAGCGTCTGTGGACCGGCGGCGAGTACCAGTGGCGGCGTGACGGCGAGCCGCACCTGTTCAACCCCGACACGGTCTTCCGTCTGCAGCACGCCACGCGCGAGCGGCGCTACGACATCTTCCGCGAGTACACCAAGCTCATCGACGACCAGGCCCAGGAGCTGAAGACGCTGCGCGGCATGTTCGGGCTCCGTCAGGGGGTGCGCCCTCCCGTGCCGCTCGACCAGGTCGAACCGGTGTCGGCGATCGTGAAGCGCTTCTCCACCGGAGCGATGAGCTACGGCTCGATCTCCCAGGAGGCGCACGAGACCCTCGCCGTGGCGATGAACAGCATCGGCGCGAAGTCCAACACCGGAGAGGGCGGCGAAGACGTCGACCGCCTGCTCGACCCGGTTCGCCGCAGCGCCATCAAGCAGGTCGCCTCGGGCCGATTCGGTGTGACCAGCCTGTATCTCACCCAGGCCGAGGACATCCAGATCAAGCTCGCCCAGGGCGCGAAGCCCGGCGAGGGCGGTCAGCTGCCCCCGACGAAGGTCTACCCCTGGGTGGCGCGCACGCGTCACGCGACCGCGGGCGTCGGGCTCATCTCGCCCCCTCCGCACCACGACATCTACTCGATCGAAGACCTCAAGCAGCTCATCTTCGACCTGAAACGGGCCAACCCCGAGGCGCGTATCCACACGAAGCTCGTCAGCCAGTCGGGCATCGGTGCGGTCGCCGCGGGCGTCGCCAAGGCGCTCAGCGACGTGATCCTCGTCTCGGGCCAGGACGGCGGCACGGGCGCGAGCCCGCTGAACTCGCTCAAGCACGCCGGCACGCCCTGGGAGCTGGGTCTGGCCGAGACGCAGCAGACGCTCATGCTCAACGGCATGCGTGACCGCGTGGTCGTCCAGGTCGACGGTCAGCTCAAGACCGGTCGTGACGTGATCGTCGGCGCCCTCCTCGGCGCCGAGGAGTTCGGGTTCGCGACCGCCCCGCTCGTCGTCTCTGGCTGCATCATGATGCGCGTCTGCCACCTCGACACCTGCCCGGTCGGCGTCGCCACGCAGAATCCCGTTCTGCGGTCGCGCTTCACCGGTAAGCCGGAGTTCGTCGTGAACTTCATGGAGTTCATCGCCGAGGAGGTGCGCGAGTACCTCGCCGAGCTCGGATTCCGCTCGCTCGACGAGGCCATCGGCCACGCCGAGCTCCTCGACGTCAACGGCGCCCTCGACCACTGGAAGGCGAGCGGTCTCGACCTCGCGCCGATCCTCGAGGGCCCCCGCTTCGCGGACGACGTTCCCCGCCGCCACGGCCGGGAGCAGAACCACGAGCTGGAGGAACACTTCGACGTGCAGCTCATCGAGCGCGCGCAGGACGTGATCGCCCACGGCGGTCACGTCGAGATCGACCTGCCGATCCGCAATACCGAGCGAGCCGTCGGAACCATGCTGGGCCACCGGGTCACGCGCGCCCACGGCGAGAACGGGCTGCCCTCCGGATCCATCGAGGTGCGCCTCACCGGCTCCGCGGGCCAGTCGTTCGGAGCGTTCATGCCCTCCGGCATCACGCTCCGCCTCGAGGGCGACTCGAACGACTACGTCGGCAAGGGGCTCTCGGGCGGGCAGATCGTGATCCGGCCGCCGCGCGATTCGGCGTTCGCCGCATCCGAGAATGTCATCGCCGGCAACGTCATCGGGTACGGCGCGACGCAGGGGTGGATGTTCCTCAACGGCGTGGTGGGGGAGCGGTTCTTCGTCCGCAACTCCGGCGCCACGGCCGTCGTCGAGGGCGTGGGCGACCACGCGCTCGAGTACATGACGGGCGGTTTGGCCGTGATCCTCGGCGCGACCGGCCGAAACCTCGGCGCAGGCATGTCGGGCGGAACGGCCTACATCTACAAGCTCGACGAGGCCCTCGTGAACCGCGAGGCTCTCGCCTCCGGCGAGCTCGAACTCGGACCCCTCGGTTCGGGCGACGCCGAGATGCTGCGCGACCTGCTCGAGCAGCACCGAGCTGAAACGGGTTCGACCCTCGCGGGCGAGCTGCTCGACGACTTCGAGGCAGAGCTCGCCAATTTCGTCCGTGTGGTGCCGCGCGACTACGCCGCGGTGCTGCAGACGCGTCAGACCGCCGTCGACGAGGGGCTCGACCCCGACGGAGACGTGGTCTGGAGCCGCATTCTGGAGGTGACGGGTGGCTGACCCGAAAGGTTTTCTGAAGGTCACGGACCGTGAGGTGCCCGCTCGGCGCCCCATTCCCGTGCGCATCATGGACTACAAAGAGGTCTACGAGCCGGGCGATTCCGCCGTGCTCCGGCGTCAGGCGGGCCGCTGCATGGACTGCGGCATCCCGTTCTGCCACAAGGGCTGCCCGCTGGGCAACCTCATCCCGGAGTGGAACGACCTCACGTGGCGGGGGGAGGGCCGCTCGGCGATCGAACGCCTGCACGCGACCAACAACTTCCCCGAGTTCACCGGACGCCTGTGCCCCGCCCCGTGCGAGAGCTCGTGCGTGCTGGGCATCAACCAGCCGGCCGTGACGATCAAGCAGATCGAGGTCTCGATCATCGACGAGGCGTTCTCGAACGGCTGGGTCGAGCCCGAGCCCCCGGGACGCCTGACCGGCAAGACGGTGGCCGTCGTCGGCTCCGGTCCCGCCGGACTCGCCGCCGCACAGCAGCTCACCCGTGCGGGCCACACCGTGGCGGTCTACGAGCGCGACGACCGCATCGGCGGCCTGCTGCGCTACGGCATCCCCGACTTCAAGATGGAGAAGCGCCACCTCGAGGGGCGCCTGCGCCAGATGCAGGACGAGGGCACCCGCTTCCGCGCGGGCGTCGAGATCGGCAAGGACATCACCTGGGACGCCCTGCGCGCCCGCTACGACGCCGTCGTGGTGGCAACGGGTGCCACCCTGCCGCGCGACCTGCCGATCCCCGGACGCGACCTCGACGGCGTCCACTTCGCCATGGAGTACCTCGTCGAGTCGAACAAGGCCGTCGCGGGCGACCAGGTGCCGCACCAGATCTCGGCGGAGGGCAAGCACGTCGTCGTCATCGGCGGCGGCGACACCGGCGCCGACTGCATCGGCACCGCCCACCGCCAAGGCGCACTCAGCGTCACCAACCTCGCGATCGGCAAGCAGCCCCCCGAGGAGCGCCCCGAGACGCATCCCTGGCCCATGACGCCGACGCTGTTCGAGATGACCTCCGCGCACGAGGAGGGCGGTGAGCGGATGTTCCTCGCCTCGACCGTCGAGTTCCTCGGCAACGCCTCGGGCGAGGTGCGCGCGCTCCGCGTGGCCGAGACCGAGTACGTCGACGGCCGCCGCATCCCCAAGAGCGGCACCGAGCGAGAGATCCCCGCCGACCTCATCCTCATCGCGATGGGCTTCACCGGTCCCGAGCGCACGCAGCTCGAAGACCAGCTCGGTGCGCAGTTCACCGGACGCGGAGCCGTCGAGCGCGACTCGACCTACGCGACCACGGCACCGGGCGTCTTCGTCGCCGGCGATGCCGGTCGGGGACAGTCGCTCATCGTGTGGGCCATCGCCGAGGGGCGCGCCGCGGCCGCCGAGGTCGACCGGTTCCTGATGGGTTCCACCGAGCTTCCCGCCCCGGTGCGTCCGTCCGATGTCGCGATCGGCCTTCTGCCCGCGTAGGCTGGCCGAGGCCTTCCACCCGACCCCCATCTTTCGGAGAAAAATACCGATGAGACGCGCCAAGATCGTCGCAACGCTAGGACCCGCCACATCGACCTATGAGAGCGTTCGCGCGATCATCGACGCGGGTGTCGACGTCGCCCGTCTGAACCTCAGCCACGGCGACTACTCCGTGCACGAGGGCAACTACGCGAATGTGCGTCGGGCTGCCGACGACGCCGGCAAGCCGGTCGCGATCCTCGTCGACCTGCAGGGGCCGAAGATCCGCCTCGGTCGCTTCTCCGACGGCCCGCACGAGCTCGCCGCCGGTGACATCTTCAAGATCACCGTCGAAGACATCGCCGGCACCAAGGAGATCGTGTCGACGACCTTCAAGGGCTTGCCGCAGGACGTGAAGCCCGGCGACTACCTCCTGATCGATGACGGCAAGGTGCGCGTCCAGGTCATCGAGACCGACGGCGTGACCGTGACGACCGAGGTCATCGTCGGCGGACCGGTCTCGAACAACAAGGGCATCAACCTTCCGGGCGTGGCCGTCAACGTGCCCGCGCTGTCGGAGAAGGACGAGGACGACCTCCGCTGGGGTCTGCGTACCGGCGCCGACCTCATCGCGCTCTCGTTCGTCCGGGATGCGTCCGACATCGAGCGCGTTCACGTGATCATGGCCGAAGAGAACCGCACGGTTCCCGTCATCGCCAAGATCGAGAAGCCGCAGGCGGTCGACAACCTCGAGGCCATCATCGACGCGTTCGACGGCATCATGGTCGCCCGCGGCGACCTCGGCGTCGAGCTGCCGCTCGAAGCGGTGCCGATCGTTCAGAAGCGCGCGGTGGAGCTTGCCCGCCGCATGGCGAAGCCCGTCATCGTCGCGACGCAGATGCTCGAGTCGATGATCACGAACCCCGTGCCCACCCGCGCCGAGACCAGCGACGTCGCCAACGCCGTCCTCGACGGTGCCGACGCCGTCATGCTCTCGGGCGAGACCAGCGTCGGACAGTATCCGGTCGGCGTCGTCGAGACGATGGCTCGGATCGTCGCCTCCACCGAAGAGCATGGTCTGGACCGCATCGCGCGTCTGACGACCAAGCCGCGCACCCAGGGCGGGGCCATCACGCTCGCCGCGATCGAGGTCGCCGAGTTCGTCGAAGCGAAGTACCTCTGCATCTTCACCGAGTCGGGCGACTCCGCGCGCCGTATGTCGCGCCTGCGCTCTCCCATCCCGATGATCGCGTTCACGCCCGAGCCGGGCATCCGTCGTCGTCTCGCCCTCACCTGGGGCGTGCGATCGACCCTGGTCGAGCACGTCGAGCACACCGACATGATGTTCCTGCAGGTCGACGACTACTTCCTGTCCAACGACCTCGCGAAGGTCGGCGACAAGGTCATCGTCATCTCCGGTTCCCCTCCCGGAATCGCGGGGTCGACCAACGACCTGCGCGTACACAAGATCGGCGACGCCGTCCACGGCGCAGCGCCCATCTACCAGCGCGAAGCCTGATCCTTCGCACGGGCGTCCGGGGTTCTCGGACGCCCGTGCGATATGGTTCGGATGCTGAAGTGCTCGCCGGTGTGGCGGAACGGCAGACGCGGGGCACTCAAAATGCTCTGTCCGAAAGGGCGTGTGGGTTCGAATCCCACCACCGGCACTCCAGTGAGAAGTCCATCATCCGTGAATTCGGTTCCTGGCTCCTTTCCCCCACCCCGGGTATCGGCGGGTATGCCGACCCCCTGTCTTAGGATGAATACGTGACTGACCTAGATCCGGGCACCGCGCCCGTGGCATCCGCCCCCCGCCGTGTCGTGGTCGCGGAGGATGAGTCGCTCATCCGCCTCGACATCGTCGAGATCCTGCGTGACAACGGCTTCGACGTCGTCGGCGAGGCGGGCGACGGCGAGACCGCGGTGCAGCTCGCCACCGAACTTCGCCCCGACCTCGTCATCATGGACGTCAAGATGCCGCAGCTCGACGGCATCAGTGCCGCGGAGCGGCTGAGCAAGAACCACATCGCCCCGGTGGTGCTGTTGACGGCGTTCAGCCAGAAGGAGCTCGTCGAGCGTGCCAGCGAGGCGGGTGCCCTCGCCTACGTCGTGAAGCCCTTCACGCCCAACGATCTGCTCCCGGCGATCGAGATCGCCCTGGCCCGCTACGACCAGATCATCACGCTCGAGGCCGAGGTCGCCGACATGGTCGAGCGCTTCGAGACGCGCAAGCTCGTCGACCGCGCCAAGGGTCTGCTGAACGAGAAGATGGGCCTCACCGAGCCCGAGGCGTTCCGCTGGATCCAGAAGGCGTCCATGGACCGACGCCTCACGATGCAGGACGTGGCCAAGGCCATCATCGAGCAGCTCGCGCCGAAGAAGTAGCGCGGCCTCGCCAGAGCCTCACAAGAACGGATGCTGAGACCCAGCATCCGTTCTTCATTTCTGCGGTGCGTCCTTGATGTGGTTCGTGATGCGGACCGTCGAGCAGCGTCGTCCCTGCTCGTCGGTCAAGACGATCTCGTGGACCGTGATCGAACGACCGAGGTGGATCGGCGTGCACACTCCCGTCACGATGCCCGAGGTGGCTGATCGCGTGTGGGTGGCGTTGATGTCCACGCCGACAGCGAGCCTGCCCGGACCGGCGTAGAGGTTCGCGGCCATCGACCCCAGCGACTCGCCGAGCACGACGTACGCGCCCCCGTGGAGCAGGCCGACCGGCTGGGTATTGCCCTCGACGGGCATGGTGGCGACCGCTCGTTCCACCGTGAACTCGACCCACTCGAAGCCCATCTTCTCGGCGAGGGAGCCCATTCCGCGCCCCCGCACCCATTCGAGACCGGCGGAGGAGTCGGAAACGGTCTCGGTCATGGTCGCCTTCGCTCGGTGACGGATGAGTGTCGTCGGGCCTCGTTAGCATTGACGAGTGACGGACTCCGGAAAGCCTACCCTTCTCGTCGTCGACGGCCATTCGTTGGCATATCGGGCGTTCTACGCCCTCCCCGTCGACAATTTCTCGACGAAGGACGGCCAGCACACGAACGGCATCTACGGATTCCTGTCGATGCTCGTGAACCTGATCAAGGCCGAGCAGCCCACGCATCTCGCTGTGGCCTTCGACACCTCCCGGCAGTCGTTCCGCACCCGCGAGTACACCGAGTACAAGGCCAACCGCTCCGAGACGCCGTCCGAGTTCAAGGGGCAGATCCCGATCCTCCAAGACTGTCTGGCGGCGATGAGCATCCCCGTCATCCAGAAAGAAGACTTCGAGGCCGACGACATCCTCGCCACGCTCGCGACGCAGGGCGCCGCCGAGGGCTTCCACGTGCTGGTCTGCTCGGGCGATCGCGACACCATCCAGCTCGTCACCGACGACGTCACCCTGCTCTATCCGAACGTTCAGGGCGTCTCGCAGTTGAAGCGCTACGACCCGACTGCCGTCGTCGAGAAGTATGGACTGCCACCGGCCCAGTACCCCGAGATCGCCGCTCTCGTCGGCGAGACGAGCGACAACCTGCCGGGCGTGCCCAAGGTCGGCGAGAAGACCGCCGTGAAGTGGCTGACCCAGTACGGCTCGCTCGACGCGCTGCTCGAGAACGCCGACAAGGTGACGGGCGTCGTCGGCAACAACCTGCGCGAGCACCTCGACGACGTGCGGCGCAACCGGCGCCTGAACCGTCTCCTCACCGACGTCGAGCTTCCCCTGGCTCCCGCCGATCTCGCCGTACGGCCCATCGATGCCCAGGCCGTCCGCGACATCTTCGCGCGACTCGAGTTCCGCACCCTGTTGCCACGCGTGTTCGAGGCGGCGGGGGTAGACCAGTCGTCGGGAAGCAGCGCCGACGCGCCCACCGCCGAGGCACCCGCCTCGCCCGAGCTCGACGCCGCGGCACTGGCCGCCTGGGCCGGGTCTGCCGAGGGACAGGTCGCGGTCACCGTGGTCGTCGCCGGCGGGCAGCCGACGCGCCTCGGACTCGCGACGACGGATGCTGCGGCCGAGGGGGAGTGGACCCCCGAGCTGTCGACGGCCATCGCACCCTGGCTCGCCTCCTCCTCGCCGAAGGTCTTCGCCGACGCCAAGCCCCAGGTGAAGGCCCTCGCGCGAGCCGGTCTCGACGTCGGCGGGCTCGTCTTCGACGTCGTCCTCGCCGGTTGGCTGCGGCGCCCGAGCTTCCCCGATAAAACGCTCGCCGACCTCGTCGACCGCTACCTCGGCGAGAAGCTTCCCGAGGCAGACCCGACCCAGCTCGTACCCGAGACCGAGGGCGCAACGCCCGGGCAGGTCTCGTGGTTCACGCTCCGGGTCGCCGAAGCGCTGGCCGCCGAACTGCCCGACAGCGTGCGGCAGGTGTTCGACACCATCGAGCTGCCCACCCTTCGCACGCTCGCGGCCATGGAGCTGGCCGGCGTCGCGGTGTCGCACGACAAGCTCTCGTCGTTCTCCGCCGAGTTGGGGTCGCGCGCCGACCGCCTCGCCGAGCAGGCCTATGCGGCGATCGGGCACGAGGTGAACCTCGGCTCGCCGAAGCAACTGCAGGAGGTTCTGTTCGAAGAGCTGCAACTCCCGAAGACCCGCAAGACGAAGACGGGTTACTCGACGGATGCCGCGGTGCTGGCCGACCTGCAGGACTCCCATCCGCATGCGTTCCTCGATCTGCTCCTCCAGCACCGCGAAGCCACGAAGCTGCGGCAGATCATCGACTCCCTCGACGTCGCGATCGACGACGGCGGTCGCATCCACACCACCTACGTGCAGACCGGCAGCCAGACCGGGCGCCTGTCGAGCACCGACCCGAACCTTCAGAACATCCCGATCCGCAATGAGGAGAGCCGCCGCATCCGTGCCGCGTTCGAGGTCGGCGAGGGGTACGAGACCCTTCTCACCGCCGACTACTCGCAGATCGAGATGCGGATCATGGCGCACCTGTCGGGCGACCCCGGCCTCATCGAGGCGTTCAACTCGGGCGAGGACCTCCACCGTTTCGTCGGCGCACGGGTCTTCGGCGTGACGCCCGAAGAGGTGACCGCACCGATGCGAACGAAGGTCAAGGCGATGTCGTACGGGCTCGTCTACGGGCTGTCGGCGTTCGGACTCTCGAAGCAGCTGCGCATCGAGCAGAGCGAGGCGAAACAGCTCATGATGGAGTACTTCGCGAGGTTCGGTGCCGTGCGCGACTACCTCCGCTCCTCGGTGGAGCAGGCCCGCATCGACGGGTACACCGAGACGATCTTCGGCCGGCGCCGCCCGTTCCCCGACCTGACGAGTCCCAACCGGGTGCTCCGCGAGAACGCCGAACGCGCGGCCCTCAACGCCCCCATCCAGGGGAGCGCCGCCGACATCATGAAGATCGCGCTCTTCCACATCCACGACGATCTGGTCGCCGCCGGTATGCGTTCCCGCGTGCTGCTCCAGATCCACGACGAGCTCGTGGTCGAAGTGGCCGCGGGGGAGTGGCAGCAGACAGAAGAGATCGTCCGCGCCCGCATGGGCGACGCCGCGACGCTCTCCGTGCCGCTCGACGTACAGATCGGGCGCGGGGGTGATTGGGACGAGGCAGGTCACTAGGCTCGAATGATGACCGACGCTCCTCGTACCTCCACACCGATCGACGCGATCGCAGACGCCTGGGTCGACACTCTGGCCGAGATCTCGCCCACGACCGCGACGTACATCGGCCGATCCGAGTTCAACGACCGTTACGGCGACTACTCGCCCGACGGCCACGCACAGTACATCGGTGCCGTCCGCGACACGATCTCGAAGCTCGAGAGCGCTCAGCCCGTCGACGCGATCGACGCGGTCACCCAGGAAGACCTGCTGCGCGAGCTGAAGCTCGACGTCGAACTCGACGACGCGCAGTGGCACCTGCGCGACCTGAACGTCATCGCCTCTCCCGCGCAAGACATCCGTCAGGTGTTCGACCTCATGCCGACGGCGACCGTCGACGACTGGTCGGTGGTGGCCACGCGCATGCGAGCGCTGCCGTCGGCGATCGAAGGCTACGTCGAGACGCTCAAGGAGGGCATCGCGCAGGGCGTGGTGCCCGCCCGGCGCCAGGTCGTCGAGGTGGCGACGCAGATCGCCCGCTACACCTCCGACACCGGCTTCTTCACCGAGTTCGCCGGTGACGCCGCCCCCGAGTCCGGGCAGCTCCCGGCCTCGCTCGCCCGGGAGCTCGCCGACAGCGCGAATGCGGCGCGTGTCGCCTACGACGCGCTGGGCCGCTTCCTCACCGCCGAACTCGCCCCCGTCGCGACCGAGAAGGACGCCGTCGGGCGCGAGGTGTACCCGCTGCACTCCCGTCGCTTCCTCGGCGCCACGATCGACCTCGACGAGACCTACGAGTGGGGCGTTGAAGAACTCGCCCGCATGGTCGCCGAGCAGGAGTCCATCGCGAACGAGATCCTCCCCGGCGCCACCGTCGAGGAGGCCGTGGCGTTCCTCGAGAACGACCCGGCGCGCAAGCTCCACGGCACCGAAGAGCTGCAGAAGTGGATGCAGGAGACGAGCGACCGCGCCGTCGCCGAACTGGGCGCGACCCACTTCGACATCCCCGAGCCCATCCGTCGACTGGAATGCATGATCGCCCCGACGCGCGAGGGCGGCATCTACTACACCGGCCCGACCGACGACTTCTCGCGTCCGGGGCGCATGTGGTGGTCGGTCCCCGAGGGGGTCAACGACTTCGACACGTGGCGCGAGCTCACGACCGTGTACCACGAGGGCGTTCCCGGACACCACCTGCAGATCGCGCAGGCGGTCTACAACCGTGCGCAGCTGAACTCCTGGCGCCGACTCCTGGCCGGCACGTCGGGTCACGCCGAAGGGTGGGCGCTGTACGCCGAGAGGCTCATGGAGCAGCTCGGGTTCCTCGACGACCCCGCCGACCGACTCGGCATGCTCGACGGACAGCGCATGCGGGCAGCGCGTGTCGTTCTCGACATCGGCGTACACCTCGAGAAGCCGCGCCTGTCGGGCGACGGCGTGTGGGACCACGACTACGCGCTCGATTTCATGCGGCGCAACGTCAACATGTCCGACGAGTTCGTGCAGTTCGAGGTCAATCGCTATCTCGGATGGCCGGGCCAGGCGCCGTCGTACAAGGTCGGGCAGCGCATCTGGGAGCAGGCACGTGACGAAGACCGCGACCGGCGCGGGGACGCCTTCGACATCAAGGACTTCCACAAGCGCGCGCTCGACATCGGAGGCGTCGGACTCGACACCCTCCGTAGCGCGCTCAAGAACTGACGCGGAGCGGGAATAGCCCGCGGGCACGATAGGTTCATTCAGGCGAATAGAAAAGAGGCTTGGCATGGACGCAGTGCAACTCGGGCTCGATACGTTCGGCGACATCTCGCGGGGTGACGACGGGGCTCTTCAGAGCGACGCGCAGACGATTCGGAACGTCGTCGAGCAGGCGGTGCTCGCCGACCAGGTGGGACTGTCGTTCTTCGGCGTGGGGGAGCACCACCGCAAGGACTTCGCGGTGACGAGCCCCGAGATCGTTCTGGCGGCGGCCGCTGCCCGGACGACGTCGATCCACCTCGGCACCGCGGTGACCGTGCTGTCGTCGGACGACCCGGTGCGCGTGTACGAGCGGTTCGCCACGCTCGATGCCGTCTCGAACGGTCGCGCCGAGGTCATCCTCGGCCGGGGCTCGTTCATCGAGTCGTTCCCGCTCTTCGGGTACGACCTGCGCGACTACGAAGTGCTCTTCGAGGAGAAGCTCGACCTGTTCTCGCAGCTCCTGCATGAGAAGCCGCTGACGTGGTCGGGAACGACGCGTGCGCCGCTCGACGCAGCCGACGTGTACCCGAAGACCGAGAACGGGCTCACCGCCTGGGTCGGGGTCGGCGGTTCGCCCGAGTCGGTCGTCCGAGCAGCGCGTTACGGCTTCGGGTTGGTGCTGGCGATCATCGGCGGCCCGTCCCACCGGTTCGCGCCCTTCGCCGACCTCTACCGACGCTCTCTGGAGTCGTTCGAGCGGCCCACCCTTCCGATCTCTATCCACTCACCGGGCCACACCGCCGAGACCGACCAGCAGGCCTGGGATGAAGCGTACGAGGGCGTCGCCGAGCTGAACAACGTCATCGGCGCCGAGCGCGGGTGGCCGACGTACAACCGGCTCCGCTTCCAGCACGATGTCGGCCCGGAGGGGGCCCTGTACGTCGGATCGCCCGAGACCGTCGCGCGCAAGATCGCAGACACGGTCCGAACGATCGGCGCATCGCGGTTCCAGATGAAGTTCGCGAGCGGATCGCTCGCCCACTCCAAGCTCATGTCGAGCATCGAGCTCTACGGCACCCGGGTGCTCCCGCTCGTTCGCGACATGCTGGCGTCCGACTGAGCCCGACGACTCTTACGCTGTTTCCATGAGCGACGCCCCGCCGTCCACCGCTGCGACCATCTCGGAGCAGCTCGACGACCTTCCTTTCACCCGTCGGCACCTGAAGATCCTCACCGGATCGGGTCTCGGTTGGGCCCTCGACGCGATGGACGTCGGGCTCATCTCGTTCATCATCGCCACCCTCGCGGTGCAGTGGAGCCTGCAGCCGGGGGAGACGGCGTGGATCGCGTCGATCGGTTTCGTCGGCATGGCCATCGGCGCGAGCGTGGGAGGTCTCTTAGCCGACCGCTTCGGTCGGCGTCAGGTGTTCGCTCTCACACTCGTCGTCTACGGCGTCGCAACCGGGGCCAGCGCGTTGGTCGGCGGGCTCGTCGCTCTGCTGGTGCTGCGATTCTTCGTCGGCCTGGGCCTCGGCGCCGAGCTGCCGGTCGCCTCCACCTACGTCAGCGAGTTCGCTCCCGCCCGCATCCGCGGACGTGTCATCGTCATCCTCGAGGCGTTCTGGGCCGTGGGATGGACCGCCGCCGCGCTGATCGGCTTCTTCGTCATCCCCACGTCACCCGACGGGTGGCGCTGGGCCTTCGCGCTGGGCGCGATCCCGGCCGTCTACGCCCTGATCGTGCGCTGGGGCCTTCCCGAGTCACCGCGGTGGCTGGCCCGCCGCGGGCGGGCGACGGAAGCGGCGGCCATCGTGGCCGATCTGCAGCGGTCTGCCGGTCGCCTGCCGTCCGCACCGCCGCTGTCCGACACGACGCCCGCCGCGGCGAAAGACGCCGGGGGACGTCTGGCGGCGCTGTGGACCCCGGAGTTCCGGCTGCGCACCGCGAGTCTGTGGGTGCTCTGGTTCTGCGTGAACTTCTCGTACTACGGCGCGTTCATCTGGATTCCCACCATCCTGGTGTCGCAGGGCTACGACCTGGTGAGGTCGTTCGGGTTCACGCTCATCATCACGCTCGCCCAGCTGCCCGGTTATGCCGTGGCCGCCTGGCTGATCGAGGTGTGGGGGCGCCGCGCGACGCTCGCTGTCTTCCTCGCCGGCTCCGCCGTGTCGGCCGTGCTGTTCGGGACCGCGACCGGCGAGGTCTCGGTGATCGCCGCGGGCATGGCCCTGTCGTTCTTCAACCTGGGTGCCTGGGGAGCGCTCTATGCCGTCTCTCCCGAGACGTATCCCACCTCACTGCGCGCCACCGGATCGGGCTGGGCCGCCGGCATCGGGAGGATCGCGTCGATCCTCGCGCCCCTGTCGGTGCCCCCGCTTCTCGCCTGGGGTGGCGCGCCGCTCCTCTTCGTGGTCTTCGCCGCATTCTTCGCGGTGGCGGTGGTGGCATCGTTCGGCGTCGCAGACCACCGTGGCCGCGCACTCGACGACCGCTGACGCGCCTAGGCTGAACACGTGGCATCCGTTCGCTTCGTCGCCATCGGCGACTCCTTCACCGAGGGCGTGGGCGACGAGCTCCCCGACGGCACCGTCCGCGGGTGGGCCGATCTCGCGGCTCAGGGGTGGGCGGATGCGGCGGGGGAGCCGATCTCGTACGCCAACCTCGCGATCCGCGGCAAACTTGCCAGGCCGATCGTCGAAGAGCAGCTGGAGCCCGCACTCGCCCTCGGACCGACCCACCTGTCGTTCAACGGCGGCGGCAACGACATGCTCCGGCCGCGGGCCGACATGGAGCGCATCGCCGACCTGTTCTCGCGCGTCAGAGACCGGTGCGACGAGGCCGGCGTGCAGCTCATCTTTCTCTCCGGGGCGAACCCGTCGTTCCATCTGCCTCTCGGCCGGGTCGTCCAGCGCCGTGGCGACCTGCTGTCGGACGCGGTGCTCGCGCGCGTGTCGGACCGATCGGACATCGTCCGGGCTCTCAACTGGCCAGATAGGGAGTTGTCGCAGGAGTCGTATTGGTCGCCCGATCGGCTGCACATGAACGAGCGAGGCCACCACCGTGTCGCCGCCCGCGTCATCGATGCGCTCGGCTACACCCCTCCGGCCGAGTGGTGGTCGCTTCCCACCCGCGACGGGGTGGTGGTGCCGCGCGGCGCCGCGTACTACCGCGAGCACGTGGCCCCGTGGGTGCGACGACGACTGACCGGGCGGTCGTCGGGCGATGGCCGTCAGGCCAAGTTCGCCGACTGGGTCGAACTCACCCCCGCGGGTTGACCCGGTACACGAGCTCGGCGAACTGCCCCCGCTGACGCACCTGCTCGAGACGGAGCCGGTCGGCCTCGAGGCGTCGGGGGAGCAGCGGCCTCCCCGACGGCAATACGACCGGGGCGACCGAGACGCGCACCTCGTCAAGACGGTCGACATCGGCGAACTGACCGACGAGGTCGCCGCCGCCGACGATCCAGACGTCTTTCCCCGCGGCCGCGGCGACGACTGCCTCGACCCACTCGGCCACGGGTCCGTGCACGAAGGTGACGTCGGCGCCCTCCGGGGTGCGGAACTGACGATGGGTCACCACGAAGCACGGAAGCGATCCGTACGTCGCCGCCCACGAGCCCGGGTTCTCCGCCTCGTCGTTCGCCCACACCCATTCGTATGTCGTCGCTCCCATGACGAAGGCCCCGACCCCGGCGAGGAATCCCGCGAAGTCGTCGGCGGCCTCGGGGGCTCCCGGCACGGCGAACAGCCAGCCGAGCGAGTCGGCGTCATCGGCGAGGAACCCGTTCAGAGTGGTGGCGGTGTTGTAGACGATCCAGGTCATGGTCGCCAGGGTAGAGCGAACCTCCGACACGGAGCCGCCGCGAGGCGCTCGAAGAACGTAAGACATCCCTATCGGCTGAGACAACCCGCCAGGCGCGATGTATCGGCCGATTGCGATGTCTGCCCCGTGGGCCCACGGGTGGATCCGCAGCATCCGGCCCGTGTCAAGCCCTCAGCGCTACGGCCTCCACCCTGTCATCGTGTCGGAGTGCGGCACGTGCCGCCTCGAGAGGAGAGCTGTCATGAGCATCGGAGCCGGAATCGCGCTGTTTGTCATCGGCGCCATCCTCGCGTTCGCCGTCAACGTCGACGTGCCGGGAGTCAACCTCGACATGATCGGCTACATCCTCATGGGTGCCGGCGCGCTCGTCTTCCTCATCGGTATCATCCTCATGGTGCGTCGCCGTCAGACGGATACCGTCACCCGCACCGCCGTCGATCCCACAGCGGGGGAGCGCGTCACCCGCCAGACCACGCGTTCCGACGAGACTCTCTAAGGGGTCCGGCCGAAGGTCGCTCCGGTCGCGGTTGCCGTCGCTTCCCGACGCGCCACGTCGGAGTCGGCGGCTTTCTCGTGACCACGTTCGCGGTGTACATCGCCCACGACATGACGGCACTGGTCTCGGGCGGCGTGCTCGCCTCACCCCGCTCGCCGCGGATCGTCTCCACGCTCTTCGTCGTGATGGGCGCGGCCTTCGCCGGCGTCGGCATCGTGGCCGTCGACGTGAACCGCCTGTGGCACGACATCTCGGCGCTCGCGCTGGCGGCGATGTTCCTCGGGACGCTGATCGCCGGGCCGTGGCTGCTCCGCGGGATGCCGCGCAGCTACTTCGCCTGGTCGTGGACGATCCTCGCCGCGGTCGTCGCATCCGGTCTGGCCTTCGCCACCGGTTCGTTCTCGCTCACCGGCGTCGAGACCGTGGTCTTCGTGCTGACATTCGGGTGGATCTCGCTCTTCGTGCGCTTTCTCGGTGTCGCGGGGCAGCACCCGGCGAAGCAGGACGCCGCGCCCCGGCCAGACCCGACTTCCGCGGGTCGGTCTCGGGGAGAGGCGTAGGCACCGATCCTGGACCGCGCGCGGCGGCTTGCCGACGCTATGTCGGCTGACTGCCGCGCTGCGCCACCGCTCGGCGGACGACATCGATGATCTTCGCGCGGACCTGGACACCGAGCCTCGTGGGCAGCAGGGGATAGACGTGCACGTGGCCCTGCGCCTCGTGCAGATCGATGTCGACGCCGGCCGCGGTCGCGGCATCCACCAGCAGATGCGCGTCGGGATTGAGCACGTCGCGCGTGCCGGTGAACAGCGTGATCGGGGCGAGCCCCCTCATCTCTCCGAAGAGCGGACTCACCACCGGGTCGGTCAGCGCCCGGTCGCCGCGCCAGAGGTCGGCGAGCACTCGTCCGCCCGGCGTCGCCAGCCACGGGTCGCTCGGCTGCACCTCGGGGATGCGGGGGTTGCTCCAGGTGAGGTCGAGCGCGGGGGAGATCAGGATGCTGCCGGCCACCGCGACGCCCGCGTCGCGCAGCGTCTGCGCCGCCGACAGCGCGATCTGCCCGCCAGCGGAATCGCCGGCGAGCATCGTCGTTCCGTACCGCGAGACGCTCCGTTGCACGAGGGCGACCACGCCGTCATGAGCGGTCGAGGCCGTCCCGAAGGGGACGAGCGGGTAGATGGGAACAGTGACGGCGACGCCCGACTCCGCCGCAAGCTGGGCGATGAGCTGCCAGTGCTGTGCGACGATCTCGTTGACCCACCCGCCGCCGTGCACGTAGACCACGCCGCCGGACGGCTCGCGGTCGCGCGGGGCGACCGTGTAGACCGGCCAGTCGACATGCTCGACCTCGACCCGCAGGTCGGCGCGCAAGCGCGGGGGAGGCCCGTACGCGGAGGGCCGCAGCTCGCGCTCCCGCACGCGTCGTCTCGCTCCGTCGGCGGTGACGAAGGTGCGGTTCGCACGCAGCATCCGAAGGACGATGGGCACGAGGGGAGCGGGGACGGTCGCCATCGGTCCATCCTGTCGCAACGGGTTCGGTCAGGCGTCAGCTTTCCCGGTCGACGGCGAACGCCCTCAGTTCTCGCGCGGACGCGAGTGAGGGCGTGTGCGCGACGCCGAGTAGCGTGTGGGGATGACCGGATACGACTTTCCCGTCGCCTGGTCGACCCGGAGCGTCGCGGTCAGGGGAGCAACGATCACGGCGCAGGCCGCGGGGGAGCCGACCGCGGATCCGGCCGTCGTGCTCCTGGGCGGCTCTCGCCGTGCGAGCCACTGGTGGCCGGACGCCTTCTGCGCGGAGCTGGTGGATGCCGGGGTGCGAGTGGTGCGGTTCGATCCGCGCGACACGGGGGAGCCGGCGACTGCGCTCAGCGGTGGACACGCGTCCCCGGACGCCGATCGCGCAGACGATGCACTCGCGGCCGCGGATGCCTTCGGCGCCGCCCACGTCGTCGTACTCGGGGTGTCGTCGGGCGGCGTCGTCGCGCAGCGCCTCGCCGCGCAGCATCCTGATCGCGTCGTCGGCCTCGTGCTCATGTCGACGACCGTGGCGGGCGACGTCGATGGGTCCGCTTTGACCTCGCTGCCGTCCGTCGTCGTGCACGGGTCGGCTGATTCGACCTGTCCGCTCGCGCACGGCGAAGCTCTAGCCGAGGCGATCGACGCGCCGCTGATCGTGCTGACCGACGTCGGCCACGCACCACCGCCGCCGCGCACGTGGCCGAGCCTCGTCCCGGCCATCCTCGGCGTGGTTCGAGACGCCCGCGACGGGGAGGGTCTCTGACGCGAACCGCGCGCTGGTGCAGCGGGCGCGTTTCATCGGAGTGCTGTCCCGGCGGATTCCTGACCGGCGAATGCGCGGGACTTGGCTCCCTC
>NZ_JBEUWT010000011.1:0-640 GCF_045517775.1 Microbacterium deferens | reverse complement strand
GAAGACGACATCTTCGCGTCTGATGCGAATTGGCCGCTCCCCTCGACCTCCGTTGTTTGGCGCCGAACGAGCCCACTCGTCGGTGGCTACTCTCGCAGCGTTCAGTCGCTGTGGACGGCTCTGGCTCGGGCTTGAAAGTGTCGCTGACCTGGGTGTTGTTCGGCGTACTTGACAGGCGTTCGCGGTTTCTGCGAATGTTTCGCGTAATATGCGAACTCCTCCTCCTGTGGTCCCGGGTGCGGTTCCCGTGCATCTGCGGGCCGCGATCCCGCTGTTCAACGCCGAGGAAGGTGTGTGGCTGGCGATGCTGGACGGCTGGGCGGCGCAGCAGATCGCCCGCAATCTGTCGGCGTCGACGGTGGACAAGCGCCGCACGATCGTGACCCGGTTCCGGCTGTTCGCGGAGAGCTATCCGTGGTCGTGGTCCACGCCGATGGTGGACGAGTTCTTCCTCGAGCTGCGCGCACTGCGCGGCGCCTCGCACTCCACCGTTCTGGGCTATCAGAACGCACTGCGACTGTTCCTGGAGTACCTGACCGACCCCGCCTATGGCTGGGTGCAGCATTGCTGGGACCGGTTCGGCGACCATCCGACGCAGCTGCTGCACGAGTGGAACACCGCTCGCCATTCGCAGGATGCG
>NZ_JBEUWT010000010.1:0-3360 GCF_045517775.1 Microbacterium deferens | reverse complement strand
CCAAACCTTCTGTATGGGAGCAGGCTCCCCCCGTATTCTCGATCTGTTCTGCTGCCAGGGCGGTGCTTCTGGTGGCTACAACAAGGCGGGGTTCTCTCCCTACGGTGTCGACATCGATCCGCAGCCGCGGTACCCATGGGCCTTCTGCCAGATGGACGCTCTGGAAGCGATGACGATCCTGAACCGTGGCGGAGTGCTTGAGTTCCTCGACGCGAAAACCGGGGAATCTGAGTGGCTTGGCCTAGCGGACTTCGCGGCTGTCGTTGCCTCTCCGCCGTGTCAGTCTTTCCTCAACCTCGGGGCTGTCAACAAGGCGCTTGGCCGCGACTACGACTACCCGAATCTCATCGGCCCGACACGCGACCTGTTGATCGACTCGGGATTGCCGTACGTGATTGAGAACGTCGAGGCCGCGAAGACGCACATGATCGATCCCGTTCGCATCTGTGGGACGGGCCTAGGGCGTCCTCTCAGGAGACACCGCCTGTTTGAGTCAAACGTGACATTGACCGGGGTTCCTTGCGCGCATGGGGCATTCACCGAGCCGCGGTACTGGACAGGCTGGCGTCCCAAGGGTGAGAAGCGGCTATCCACCGTTGTGCAGGTCTACGGCAATGCCGGTGGGCAGCACGAGTGGCCCAACGCGATGGGCATCGGATGGATGGATCGGCACGGTTTCGTCGAAGCCATCCCACCCTCATACACCGAACACCTCGGCCGGCAGCTCGTCGACCACCTGCGAAGGGAAGAAGCGGCATGAACGACCACTCTGAAGTCATTACTCGAATCAAACGGTTCTACACCGAGTCGCGCTGCTCATGCGGAGCACTGATTGGTCTAGACCTTGATGGGCTCGAAGCCGACCTCGAACACCGCGCGCACGTCGAGCGGCATCTTCCGAAGGAGGAGTCGTGACGGACAACATAACCGACCTGCGCGAAAGGCAGGTCGACCGAGAGCTGGAGCTTGAGCAGCGCGAGTTCGCTGAGGCGATGAGCCGGGCGCGGGCTGTCGCTGAACGTCAGTGGGCAGCGTCATGAGTGCCGCACAGTTCTTCTGCTCTGTAGCAACGGTGACGCTGCCGGGCGCAGAAGCATGCCCCGGACACCTCACGTGGTCTGCCTTCGGCGCACGCTACCCCGACACGGTATGCGCCTCCGTACTGGACTGGACTGGCGTCGAGCCCGGTTGGGGTCTCTGCGATGCCGACGACGACTTCCGGCCAAAAGACGTGCCATGCCCGTTCTGCGATCCGGACGCATTCATCGACTACCAGTGGTCCGTCAGCGACGGAGAGCACGTCGTCCTCTGGGAAACAGACGAGACCGCAGTGCACCCCGACACCCAGATTCACTTCCACGACGCTCAAGCCTTGTGGTGGACCGCAACACATCCAGAGCGCGGCGAGGAGCGTGTGCTGTTCCGCTCGATCCTCGACAAGTGGGAAGCGGCCGACGCACAGACTCCGATTCCAGAGGTCAGGGAGGCGGACTGATGGGCTTCGAACTCGACCTTGGAGACGGCGTAAAGCTCACCGTCTCTCACGTGCCCACACGCAAGAAGCCCTACCTGGGTATCCGGCAAGGCGGCACGTTCGTCGCTCTGGCGGAGTTCATCAGCGACGCCGACATGGACTACCTGCACGACGTCCTGAAGAAGCGAATCATCATCGTTCAACCCATCGACGAAGGAGACCAAAAGTGAGCAACGTCATCGTGAAGGAAGTGCCCGGAGCCGAGCAGGAAGCCGGCATGGGCGTGATGGTATCGACCCCGCCTCACTACGTCGTCGCATGGGGCGAGTACGCCGACCAAGGCGAAGCAGACGGCGAGATCCGGGTCATGGCCGCAGTCGACGCAAACGGGCGTGACATCACCGACAGCGTCGCATCGCTCGTCGGCGGCGCGATCCGCGAGTGGCTTGAGGTCGAGGAGGCGGAAGTTGCCTGAACGCATCCAGCAACGCCGCACCGGGGGGTGGAGGAAGCCGGAGAACACGGTCAGCGTCGCTCGACCATCTCGCTGGGGTAACCCATTCCGCATCACGCCTTCGGGGCTCACCGACTTCCCGTGGCAGGTTCGGTCGCCCACCGTTGACCACCTGCTCGGCCTGCACGACACCGAACGATCTGCGCGTGAGCACGTGGTCGAACTGTTCGAGATGCACGTCGGGCCGATGGGGTCGTTCGAGTACGACGACGAGACGCTCGCGAAGCTGCGCCATGATCTCGGCGGCAAGAACCTCATGTGCTTCTGCCCGCTCGACCAGCCATGCCACGCAGACGTGCTGCTCGAGCTCGCGAACGGAGGAACCAGCCATGCCGTTCCTTGAGGTGATGTTCAACACCACCACTGACATAGACCCGCTTCGATGCGCAGCCGGTCCTCGGTGCGGGGGCATCTTGTTCACCGCGCGTAAACGCTCGGCGATCACGGGGTCGTCGGCATTCGCGCACAACCGGCGGAAGAACCGACCCACCATCCAACAGAACAGCCCTTTAGGAGGATCAGAATGACCAAAGTAGCGAAGATCCGGAACGACGAAACCGTGGAGCCGGGCACTCTGGTCCGCTCCGCCAAGGGAGCGATCGTGTACCAGGTGCTCGAGACGCGCAAGCACCGCTTCCTCGAAGGCCGCTTGCGCGATACCCGCACTGGGCGCTCGCGAGGGTGGGAGTATCTCGACCTCATGATCCGCTGTACTGCGGACGGCGCGCCCGTCACCACAACGGCGGGTGAGTGATGTCCGCCATCGACTTCACGATCACGACGAAGCCGTACCGCGACCGGATCAAGGTTGACATCGAACGGGGAATGTACGTCACGAGCTTCGACGTCACTGCCGAGGAAGCGGAGGCGCTCATCGAAGTACTGCGAGACGCTCTCGACCAGAAAGGATCGGTGTGATGTCCGCCACGCTTGTGCAACTCGGAGTCGACAGCTTCCCGGAGATTCGCATAGAAGGCATTGAGGACGCTCGGCAATTCGTCGCCATCCTTGGGCGGAACGGCATCGCCGTGAACCTTCGCAGCGCGCCCACGGACCACACGTATGGGGCGAAAGATGCCTGATGACGAACTTCTCGCCCCCGCCGCGGATAAGTGCGTGAGGTGTGGATCGCCCGAAGCCGCACACACTGGTTGGCAAAACGGCGGACCTCATCACGACTTCAGCGCGCCCGATCGCGGCCCGTTGCCCGACCGCATCGCGACCACCTTCATCGAGACCACATGGACGTGCACTCACTGCGGCGCAGCATGCGACGTGTGGGGTGTGGCGGACAGCGAGTGGATGGATTGCGCTGAGTGCGGAAAGGCTTCTTATGTCCTCGCGTAAGTCAGTGCCCTGTTCGACCGAATCG